>CANQMW010000014.1 GCA_947625045.1 uncultured Oscillospiraceae bacterium | reverse complement strand
GTTTCCCTTTTGGCATAAGCAACACCCCATTCGTTATCAGTATACCATACTGTCTAACAAATGGGGTGCTGTTCAAAGCTGACAGCTCGTTTTGTGTTTGTATCTTATTCTTCCTCAGCGGGCTCGTCCTCTTCGGGAGCGACGCCGGTGGCCTCGCCGGTGGCGGAGATCTCATAGACCAGCGCGTCATCCTCGGGCTTGGGCTCGGGCTTCGGCTCTCTGGGGGCGCGGGCACGGACCGGTTCCGGCTCGATGAGGGCGCGGATGGAGAGGCTGATCTTCTGCTTGTCCTCGTCGATGGCGGTGATCTTCGCCTCCACCTCCTGACCCACGGACAGGACCTCTTCGGGCTTGCCGATGCGCCGGTTGGCGATCTGGGAGATGTGGATCAGGCCGTCCACGCCGGGCACGACCTCGGCAAAGGCGCCGAAGGGCATGAGCTTGACCACCTTCACGGTCGCCACGTCGCCCACCTTATAGGCCCCGGTGAACTTCAGCCAGGGGTTGTCCTCCGCCTTGCGGTAGCCCAGGGAGATCTTTTTCTTCTCCGGGTCAAAGCTGATGACGTGCACGTCCACTTCCTGGCCCACGCTCAGGGCGTCCTCAGGCTTGCGGATGCGCTCCCAGCTGATCTCGGACACATGGACCATGCCGTCCACACCGCCGATGTCCACGAAAGCGCCATAGCTGGTCATGCTCTTGACCACGCCGTGATAGACCTTGCCGTTTTCGATCTCGGACCATACCTTCTCGGCCTTCTCCTTGCGCTCCCGGGCGGTGACGCTGCGGATGGAGCCCACCACACGCTTGCGGGCGCGGTTGACCTCGGTGATGCGGAAGCGGACGGTCTTGCCCAGCAGGTTCGCCATGGGCTCGTCCCGGCCAAGGCCGGTCTGGGAGGCGGGGATGAACACCCGGATGCCCTTGATGTTGATGACCACGCCGCCCTTGTTCTCCTCGGACACCTTGCCCTCCAGGACGGTGCCGTCCTCATAGGCGGCTTCCACGTCGGTCCAGTTCTTGGCGGCGTCCAGACGGCGCTTGGAAAGCTGTACGGTGCCCTCCACGTCGTTGACACGCACCACGGAGGCCTGGATCTCGTCGCCGACCTTCACAAGGTCGTTGATGTCCACGCCGGGGGCGTCGTCGGTGAACTCGGATACGGATATGTATCCGGAGTGCTTGGTTGGCAGGTCGACGGTGATCTCGGTGGAGCCGACAGCGGCCACGACGCCGGTGACGGTCTCGCCGTTATGGATGGTGCGGATGGAGTCCTCCAGCATCTGGTCGAAGCTCTTCTCGCCGTTCTCGGCGGCGGGGGCGGCAGCCTCCTCAGCGGTAGGCGCTTCCTCCACGACAGGGGCTTCTTCGACAGCGGGGGTCTCGGCCGCGGGAGCTTCCTCCACAGGGGCCTCGGCCACAGGGGTCTCCTCAGCGACAGTCTCTTCTTTCAGGATCTCGGGCTCGTTCATTTTGTTTACTACCTCCTTAATTATCCACGATGGCGTAGAGGCGCCGGCGGTCACCGCGACGGTATCGCACCCCCGCAGGGCCGCCCGATCCAGCTCGTCCGCATTTTCCACGAACAGTACGGCGGAGCAGTTCTCGGCGCATATCTGTGCCAGATGCAGGGAATTGGCGCTGTGCCTGCCGCCCACCACTACCACGGCGTCAGATGCCGCGGCCAGCTTTCGGGCCTCATTTTGCCTAATACTCGTAGCATTGCATATTGTATCAAATATCTCGGCGTTTGTATACAGTTTTTTTAACGAATTAATACTTTGTTCACTAATTTTTCGGTTGGAAGTCGTCTGGAAAACCACCGTCAGCGACGGGTTTTGCGCCCATTCGGCCTGACGCGACCGTTCCAGAAGCTCCTCCATGTCCCGGACCACCACGGCCCCTTCGCACCAGCCGCATATGCCCCGGACCTCGGGATGGGCGGGCTCGCCGAACACCACCACCTGCCGGCCCTCTTTCCCGGCCCTCTCCACGATCTTATGGATATGGGCCACCTTGGGGCATGTGGCGTCCAGGATGGCGCAGCCCTTCGCCTCCAGGGCCTGGCGCACCGCTCTTGTCTCCCCGTGGGCCCGGATGAGCACCGCGGCCCCGTCGGGGATGTCCTCCGGCCGCTCCGCGGTCTTCAGGCCCATGGCCTCCAGCCGCCTCACCACGTCCCGGTTGTGGGTCAGCTCTCCCAGGCACCAGCATTCGCCGCCTTGGGTAGCCGCCTTCTCCGCCATCTCCACCGCCCGGGCCACGCCGAAGCAGAACCCGGCGTTCTCCGCCACGACGACCTTCACGCCGTCCCCTCCGGGCCGAAGCGCTCCCGCACCAGGGCGCAGATATGCTCTATGCTCTCATCCAGGGTCATGTCCGACGTGTCCACGGGCACCGCATCCTCCGCCGCCTTCAGGGGCGCGGCGGCGCGGCTGGAGTCCTGCTCGTCCCGCCGGGCCATATCGGCCAGGACCTCATCATAGGTGCTGGGGTCGCCCTTTGCGTTCAGCTCCAAAAGCCGACGCTTCGCTCTTGCCTCCAAGGACGCGGTGAGGAATACTTTAAGTCCCGCGTCGGGCAGCACCACGGTGCCGATGTCCCGGCCGTCCATGACGGCCCGGTGCTCCCGGGCGGTTTGGCGCTGCATGTCCAGCAAAAACGCCCGCACCGCGGGAATAGCGGACACCGCCGAGGCGTACATGCTCATCTCCGGCGTGCGGATGAGGCCGGACACGTCCTCGCCATTCAAGTACATCCGCTGGCCGCCGTCGGGGCCGTAGTCGAAGCGGATGGAGAGCCCCGGCAGCAGCGCCGCCACGGCCTCCCCGTCGTGGGGGTCCTTGTCCGCCCGGCGCACCGCGAGGCCCACGGTCCGGTAGATGGCGCCGGTGTCCACGTATATATACCCAAAGCGGGCGGCCACCGCCTTGGCGATGGTGCTCTTGCCCGCGCCGGAGGGCCCGTCGATGGCCACGGCGTACCTTGTCTCGTTCATAGCGTATCCTCTCCCGCCGCCAGTCCGGCCTTCCGTCCGGTGGCCCAGGCGATGTGTAAATTGAAGCCGCCGGTATAGGCGTCCACGTCCAAGATCTCCCCGGCAAAATATAGGTCCCTCACCAGCTTGGACCGCATAGTCCGGGGGTCCACCTGGCGCACGTCCACGCCGCCGCCGGTGACGATGGCCTCCGCCACGGGCCGGGGGGCCGTGAGGGGCACGGGGAAGGCCTTGATGACTCCCCCCAGCCGCAGGCGCTGTTCCCGCGTGACCGAGTGTACCTTCGTCTCCCCCGGTATGTCCGCCAGGCACAGGACCACCGGAATGAGGGACTTCGGCAGCAGCTCGGCAAGGCCGTTGGCGATGTCCCGGTTATGAAACTTCTCAAAGTCCCGCAAAACGCGCTCGTCCAGCTTCTCCGGGCTCAGGGCGGGCTTGAAGTCGATGGCGAGGCCATAGCGCCGCTCACCCCAATGGCGGATATGGGCGCTGGCCGACAGGACCAGCGGCCCCGTCACACCGAAGTGGGCGAAGAGCATCTCCCCCCGCTCGGTGTAGATGACCTTGCTGTCCTCCAAAAGCCGCACGTCCACGTTCCGGGGAGAAAAGCCGGAAAGCTCTGCGCAATAAGACGCCGAACTCTCCAGCGGCACTAGCGACGCCCGGGCGGGCACAACGGTGTGGCCCAGCTTTGCCGCGAGAGCATACCCGTCCCCGGTGGAGCCGGTAGCGGGATAGGAAAGCCCCCCTGTGCACAAAATGGCCGAGGCGCAGGGTATCTCTCCCCTGTCCGTGACCACCGCCCGGACCGCGCCGTCTTCCACGGCAATATCGATTGCCCTGTTGCGCACATGGCGCACGCCCAGGGCCTTCAGCCGCCGGATAAGGGCCTCCGCCACGTCGTTGGCGTCGTCGGACACCGGGAACACCCTATTCCCCCGCTCGGTCTTCAATGGCACGCCCAGGCTCTCGAACCATTCCATGGCCGCCGCCGGCGGGAAGGCGGTCACGGCACTGTAGAGGAACTTCGGATTAGTGGGGACGTTCTCCAGAAACGCCTTTACGTCACAGGCGTTGGTCAGGTTGCACCGGCCCTTGCCCGTGATTCGCACCTTCCGGCCCAGCTTCTCGCTGGGTTCCAGCAGCGCCGCGTCCCGGCCCTGCTCCGCCGCCGCGATGGCGGCCATCATCCCGGCGGCCCCGCCGCCGATCACAACAACGTCAGCTCTCAACGCCGGTAAAGGTGCCGTACTCGCTCCAAAGGCCCTCCAGATACTCGAAGGTATCGTCCAGAGAGTCCTTCTTCCGGGCGGCCACGGCCACGATCAGGGCGTTGATGACGCTCATGGGCGCCACCAGGGAGTCCAGGAAGGACACCATATCGCTCTTGGCGTACAGCCGGATATCGGCCAGGGCCGCGAAGGGGGAGTTATCATTGTCCGTCAGGGCGATGACCGTGGCCCCCTGGCGCTTGGCAAATTCCATGGCCTTCAGGGAACTGGCCGAATACCGGGGGTAGCTGATGCCCATGTACACGTCCCCCGGGCCGATGTGCATGATCTGCTCGTAGACCTCATTGGCGGTGGTGTTGTGGATAAGGCGCACGTCCTCCACCAGCAGGTTCATGTAAAAGCCCATGAAGCTGGCGAGAGACGCGGAAGAGCGCATGCCCACGATGTAGAGGTTTTTGGCCTCGCCGATGGCCGCCACGGCCCGGTCGAAGCTCTCCCGGTCCAGCTCCTCCAAAGAGGCCTGGAGCTTTTCCACGTCGGAGGTCATGACGGCCTTCAGCACATCCGCGCCCTCCAGCATGTCCTTGGCCACGGCGATGCGCTGCACGCTGGTGAGGCGGCTTCGGACCATCTCCTGCATGGCCCGGCGCATGCCGGGATAGCCGTCGAAGCCCAGCTCCGTGGCGAAACGGACCACCGTGGACTCGCTGACGCCCACGGTCCGGCCCAGCTTCCCCGCGGTCATGAAGGCGGCCTTGTCGTAATTTTCCGTGATATACCGGGCGATGGCCCGCTGGCCCTTGGAGAGCCTGCGGTCGCCGGCGTTCATAAGGGACAAAATATCCTTTTCCATATCTATCTCCCACACGCGGTATTTTGCGTACAGGCATAATAATACTTGCATTTTGCTAAAAATGCAAGTATTACAGGCAAATATTTATATTTCTTGCAAATCCGCTAAAAATCAGCGGGATATTTCAAGAAATTTAAAGGTTTTGCAGGTAGGAAATTTCATCCGCTGTCATGGTCCGCCACTTCCCGGCGGGCAAGGAGCCCAATGTCACCGGCCCCTCCGCAATGCGGATGAGGCGGCTCACATGCAGGCCGCACGCGGCGCACATACGCCGTATCTGGCGGTTCTTGCCCTCGTGGATGACCATCTGCAGCTCCGCGCTGTCCCCTTTTCGCTCGATGAGCGTCACCTTTGGCCGGGCGATGGGCTCCCCCTCCAGGCTCTCCATGGCCCGCAGCTTCGCTATCGCCCCGGGGATATCCTCCCCCTGGACGAAGACGGTGTAGACCTTATCCACTTCATGAGACGGATGCATGAGGGCGTTGGCTGCCTCGCCGTCATCGGTGAGGATCAAAAGTCCCTCCGAATCCATATCCAGCCGCCCAACGGGATAGAGCCGCCCGCCTGCGCCGGCGGTGAGGTCCGCCACGGTGGGCCGACCCCGGTCGTCCTTCATGGTGGTGACGTACCCTCTGGGCTTGTGGAGCACTATGTACCGCCGCCGGGCGCCGAAGCGGACAGGCTTTCCGTCCAGGGCCACGGTATCCGTATCCGGGTCGGCGCTCTGGCCCAGTTCCGCCTTCACGCCGTTCACCGTCACCCGCCCGGCGGATATCATCTCCTCCGCCGCCCGGCGGGAGGCCAGCCCCGCCGCGGACAACAGCTTTTGCAAACGCTGCTTCATGCTCAAAAGACCCCGCTTTCCTCCGCTTTGTCGAAAAAGTCCCGTACCCGCTGCCAGAAGGTGGGCTCCGCCGCGGTCGCCCGGGGCACGTTCTGGATATAGATGAGCTCCGCCCGGCCGGCCTTCTTGCCGTTCACATAGGCCACCGCCTGGCCGGCCCGGTCCCCCGCCTCCACGTCCGCGTAGACAAAGGCGGGCAGCTCGCAGCGCACCTCTATCTTATCGCCGTCCCGATGGAATACGGCCAGCCCCTCCACCGACGCCGCGGTCACATATTCCGCTGTGCCGCCGATGACGGGCACGGACCAGCTCAGCCCCGCCAGCACGTCGTCCCGGGCATACTCGCCGTAGGCCCAGTCGTAAAGGGTCTTGTGGTCCTCCCAGTCGTTGGGGTCGGAAAGGGTCACGCAGATGAGCGTCAGCCCCTCCCGCTCACAGCAGGTGACCAGGGTCCGGCCCGCAGCCATGGTATAGCCGGTCTTCACGCCGAACACGCCCTTGCATTCTGTGAGCAGCCGGTTGTGGTTGACGTAGGTGTTCTCCCCCACCGCCGCGCTCCGGGCAGAGACGATGCGCCGGAAGTCGTCTCGCTTGATGGCCTCCCGGGCGATGAGGGCCAGGTCCCGGGCGCTGGCATAGTGGTCCGGGGCGTCCAGGCCGTTGGCGTTGGAAAAGTGGGTGTTCTCACAGCCCAGGGCCGCGGCCCTCTCGTTCATAAGTTCCGCGAAGGCCTCCACGGACCCCGCCGTCACACAGGCCAGGGCCACCGCCGCGTCGTTGCCGGAGGCAAGCATCAGCCCGTAGAGAAGGTCCCGCACTGTGAGCGTCTGACCAGGCTTCAGATACATACTGGAGCCCTCCACGCCCGTCCAGGCCGGGTCCACGGTGACTGCTTCATCCAGCTCGCACCGTTCCAGGACAACCAGGGCCGTCATGATCTTGGTGGTGCTGGCGATGAGCATGGGCTCGTCGGCGTTCTGCTCCCAGAGCGTCTCGCCGGTCTGGGCCTCCATGAGCACGGACCCCTTGGCAGATATCGCCGGGGCGCCGTCATCGCCGTGGGCCATCACGGGCGGGAGGGATAAAAAGGAAGCGGCCAGCAGGGCCGCCAATAGTTTTTTCATATAAGCACCGCCTTTCAGCCGTGCTTATTATGACCTTTCCCGGGGATGTTTACCCGTTTCTCTTCCCGTACTTGTCGATATAGCCCTCCAGCTTGTCCAGCAGCTCCGGGGCCATGTCGATGAGCCGGTCCGCCGGAGAAAAGGCCGGCGGCTGGATAGAGAGCATCCGGGCGCCCCCATCCCTGCCGATCAGGAACCCCACGGGCTCCACCTTCACCGCCGCGCCCCCGCCGCCCCATATCCCGGGCTTGGTTGGGCTGTCCTGTTTATCGCTCCCGCCCGAGGCGAAGCCGAAGCTCAGCCGGGACACGGGGATAAGGGTCGTACCGTCCAGGGTGGTGATGGGTGTGCCAACCACCGTATTGGAGTCCACCATGGAGCGTATCTTCTCCATGGCCCCCTCCATCAGTTCGTTCACCGCGCGTTCCGCCATTTTTTGTATCACTCCCTCCCGGCGTCATGCCGATAGAGGAAGTATCCCCGCAAAAAGCCCGTTCCAAACGAGGCCGCCGCGCCAACAAGATTCCCGAACCTCACCTGGACCAGCACCCGGCCCTCATATGTCGACGGTCCGCCGGTCATGTCCGCCCGGACCGAGAGGTCCGCGCCCTCATACCGGGCCCCCAGGGCCTCCATAAGGGCCCCCGCCCGGCCATAGGCCATCACGGCGTCATAGGGGTCCGGCCCCCCGGCGGTGATATGCAGCCGCAGCTTTTTGACCGCTACATAAGGCCATAAGCTCTTCGCCGCCCGCAGGCCGTTTTCCGCCAGCAGGCGCAGTATGGGCTTAGGGCACCTCTGCCAGAGATGCTTCGCCTCCCGCTCGCCTTGCCGTTCCAGCTTCCGTACCCGTTCCCGGGGCAGGAGCTTTAGGGGGACAGGCCGGGCCGTGAGGGTGAACACGCCCCCCTCATAGGCCGCCTCCAAGCCCACGGGCATAAGCCACAGGGCCATCACGAAAGACGCGGCGGCCGCCGCGATGATACACGCTGTCAGGGCAAAGCGCCCTCCTTTACTTCCCGGCGGATATGACCTCCGCCATGATCTGCTGGTCGTCTTCCGCCGCCTTCAGGGCCTCCACCTTCTGCTGCAGTTCCCGGGCCGCGTCGCTCCCCGCCAGCTCCGGCAGGGGCGGCAGCTCCTCCAAAGAGGATATGCCCATGGTCCGCAAAAACAGGTCGGTGGTCCTGTAGAGCGTGGGCCGGCCCACGCTCTCCAGGTGGCCGCATGGCTCGATCATCCCCCGCTCTGTGAGCACCCCCACGGTATAGGAACTGTCCAGGCCCCGCATCTGCTCGATGTAGGCTCTTGTCACCGGCTGGAAGTAGGCCACGATGGCCAGCACCTCCAGGGAGGACTGGGACAGCTTCGGCGCCCGGCGCTGTTCCAGGGCTCTTGTAATGGCCTCGGCGTGCTCCGGAGCGCTGTGCAGCTGCAGAGAGTCGTTGAGCCGCACCAGGCGGATGCCCCGGCCGGCGGATTCGTATTCCTCCGCCATTTCCGCGCCCACGTCCAATATGGTCTCCGGGTCCGTATCCAGCACCAGGGCCAGGCGCTCCGCGCTCACCGGGTCGCCGGAGGCGAACAGTATGGCCTCCACGGCGCTTTTCAGTTCTATTTTATCCATAATCCATGCTCTCCAAAATGGCCTCGGTGTCGCCGCCGGTAAAGCTCACGGTGTAGTCCGCCCCCTCCCGGGCGATGGTGACGCTGCCCATGGAACACATGGTAAGCAGGGAGAGGAACGTGGCCACCACCTCCGAGCGGCTGGATGCCATGGCGTACAGGCTCTGCAGCGTGGCGGTTCCGTTTTTCCTGAGGTAGCCTATGAGTTCCCGGCTCTTCTCCTGCACCGAGTAAATGATGGGCCGGGGGATGGGCACCACCCGCTCATCCTCCTTCGCTGGGACGCCCTTTTGCAGCATCCCGGCCAGGGCATTGAGCAGCTCCCAGGGGGCGTGGCGGTAATCGTACTCGCCGTACTTCGCCATGGGCTCCTGGGGCGTGGAGAACAGGCTCGCGCCCGCCTCCAGGCTCAGGGCCATGGCGGGGACGTTCTCCTTCACCGCCGCGAAGGCGTCCCGGCTCTTGAGCTGCTCCAGGCTGGTCATGAGAAGCTCCAGCTCGGAGACCTCCTCCGTGCCGGCAAGCAGGGTCTTGGTCTTGATGTACACCAGGTGGGACGCCATCTGCACGAACTCGCTGGCAACCTCCAGGTCCATCTCCTGCATCCTGCTGAGCCAGGCCAGGTACTGGTCCAGAATGTCGGCGATCTTTATGTCCCTTATCTCTATTTTGTTTTTGGACAGGAGCATCAGGATGAGGGTCAGCGGACCTTCAAAGTCCTGCATCTCCTCTTTCGTTTTGATGACGCCCTCCAGATGGAAGGTGGGATTTTCCATATCAGCGGTTCACCAGATCGAATCCGAATTGGGCCAGGAAAAAGAGCTTGTCGTAAAGCCACCCCGTGACGGTGGACAGCACACCCGACGTGGCACCCGTCACCACCAGCAGCATCAGCAGTATCATGCCGTAGCGCTCGTAGCGCATAAGCTTATCGTAGGCGCTGTCGCTCAAGAAGGAGAAAAGTATTTTGGACCCGTCCAGGGGCGAGATGGGCAGCAGGTTGAATACCGCGAGAGCCAGGGACAGGTACCCCGTGGTTGATATCATCTGAAAGATGCCGTTGGCCGCCGCCCCGCCCTCTATATAGAGGGAACGGTAGGTGAGGCCGTAGAGGAAGATGAACACCGCGGCGATAATGAGATTGGCCAACGGGCCCGCGAGAGCCGTGATGGCCATGCCCTGCCGGGGCTTTTTGAACTTGTACATGTTCACCGGCACGGGCTTTGCCCAGCCGAAGCGGAACACAACCATCATCACAAGGCCCCAGGGGTCTATGTGCTTGATGGGGTTCAATGTCAGCCGCCCCGCCCGCTTTGCCGTGTCGTCCCCCAGGGCGTAGGCCACGGCCCCGTGGCTCAGCTCATGGAGGGTGATGCACAAAAGGGCCGGGAGGACGCTGTAGAGGATGTTCGTCAGCACGGACCAGTCCAGGTTCCGCCATATATGCGCTATCGTAGCCATATCTCACACCCATGCCGAGAGGATGCCCAGAAGCTCCAGCCGACCGGTGCGCTTTTCCGCGGAGAAGGGCACCAAAGGCGTGTCCTCTCCCAGCTTAAGCGTCTGGCGTATCAGGGCCAGGTTCGGCTCCATCTCGGACTTTTTCAGCTTATCCCATTTGTTGGCTACGACCACTCTGGGGCAGCCGCAGCGCTCGAAGAGCCCGTTCATCTGCTCGTCCAGAGCGGTGGGCTTGTGCCGCCCGTCCAGTATCTGCACGCCGCAGGTGATACGCTCCGGCTCGGCGAAGAAGGCCTCCATGAGCCTGCCCCACCGGTCCCGCTCCGCCTGGGGCACTTTGGCGTAGCCGTAGCCGGGCAGGTCCACGAACCACACCGCGTCCCCGACAAGAAAATAGTTCACGTTGGTGGTCTTGCCGGGGGCGGAGCCCACCCGGGCCAGGTTTTTGCGGTTCAGAAGGCAGTTGATGACGGAGCTCTTGCCCACATTGGACTTGCCCGCGAACACCACCATGGGCCTGTCGTCCCGTATGAAGTCCGTGCTCTTCCCGGCGCTCTTCACATATACCGCCGGCTCAAGCTTTATCATGGTCTTCCCGGCACAATGCCGCGTCCAGCACCGTGTCCACGCGGCTGGCGGTAATGAAGTTCAGCGCCGCCCGGACGGTGGGATCTATGTCCGCCAGGTCCGGCTCGTTCTCCGCGGGGATGATGACCGTGTGGATGCCGGCCCGGAGGGCCGCCATGGTCTTCTCCCTTAAGCCGCCGATGGGCAGCACCCTGCCCCGCAGGGTGATCTCCCCGGTCATGGCCACATCCTGCCGCACCGGCACGCCCGCGAGGGCGGACACCAGCCCTGTGCAGATGGTGACACCGGCGGAGGGCCCGTCCTTGGGCACGGCGCCCTCGGGGAAGTGGATGTGGATATCCTTGTTCTTATAAAACTCCGGGTCCACCCCCAGCTCCTTCGCCCGGCCCCGGATGTAGGTCAGGGCCGCCCGGGCGGACTCCTTCATCACGTCGCCCAGGTTGCCGGTGAGCTCCAGCTTACCGGAGCCGTCCATGACGCCCACCTCGGCGTCCAGCATCTCCCCGCCCACGCGGGTCCAGGCCAGCCCGTGGACCAGACCCACCTCAGCCTTCCCGGCGGCGCTCAGGTCGTGGTACTTGGCCGGGCCCAGCAGCTCCTCCAGGCCCCCGGCCCGGACGTAGCGGCTTTTGAATTCCCCCGCCACGATGCCCGCCGCGGTCTTGCGGCAGACGGTAGCGAGAAGCTGCTCCAGGCGGCGCACGCCGGATTCCCGGGTGTACCGGGCGATGATCTCCCGGAGGCCCGCGTCGTTGATGCGCAGCTGATTGCCGTTGAGGCCGTGCTTTTTTCGCTGTTTGGGCAGCAAATGGTCCTTGGCGATGGCCAGCTTCTCTTCATCCGTGTAGCCGGGGAACTCCACCACCTCCATGCGGTCCAAAAGAGCCGGCGGGATAGTGTCCGCGGCGTTGGCGGTGGTGATGAAGAAGACGTCGGACAGGTCGAAGGGCAGCTCCAGGAAGTGGTCGCGGAACTGGCTGTTCTGCTCCGGGTCCAGGGCCTCCAGCAGGGCCGCGGAGGGGTCCCCCCGGTAGTCCGAGCCCAATTTATCGATCTCGTCCAAGACCATGACGGGATTGCGGCTCCCCGCCTGCTGGATGCCCGCCATGATGCGGCCCGGCATGGCCCCCACATAGGTCTTCCGGTGGCCCCGGATCTCCGCCTCGTCATGTACGCCGCCCAGGGATATGCGGCAGAGCTTCCGCCCCATGGCCCGGGATATGGACAGGGCTATGCTGGTCTTGCCGGTGCCCGGAGGGCCCAGCAGACACAGGATAGAGCCCTTTTGGTCCGGGGCCAGCTTCCGCACGGCCAGGTATTCCACCACCCGGTCCTTGATCTTTTCCAGGCCGAAGTGGTCCGCATCCAGGGCCTGGCGCACCGCGTCGGTGTCCAGGTTGTCCTCGGTCTCCCTTGTCCAGGGTATTTCCAGGCATATATCCAGATAGCTTCTTATGACGGCGGACTCGGCGCTGCCGAAGGGCTGCTTGGCAAGGCGGGTTATCTCCTTGTAGAGCTTCGTCTCCACTTCCTTGGGCAGATGGGCCCGGGCCACGGCGGCGCGGTACTCCTCCGTGTCGTCGGCATAGCCCTCCTCCTCGCCCAGCTCCGCCTGGATGGTGCGCAGCTGTTCCCGCAGGAACATCTCCCGCTGGACCCGCTTCATGCGCTTGGCGGCCTCCTCGTGGATGGACTGCTCCACGTCCAAGATGTCCAGCTCCCAGCGCAAAAGCCTGTTCACCAGCGCCAGGCGCCGCATGGGCCGCAGCTCCTCCAGCACCAGCTGCTTCTGGTCGAAACGCATATAGATGCTCTGGGCCACACGGTCCGACACATAGCCCGCGTCGGAAGAGCCCATGATATCTCTGAGCACGTCGCTCAGGTCCACCTGGGCGGTCTCAGCGTACTTCTCCAGAAGTCCGTAGCACTGGCGGATGAGGGCCTCGGCCCTCACCGCCATGCGGGGATTGCTCTCCGCCGCCACGGTCTCCACCTGGGCGGCCATATAGGGCTTTGTGCCCATGATGGAGACAAGGTAGGCCCGGGCCACGCCCTCCGCCATGACCTTGGCCCCCTCCTCGTCGGGGACACGCAGGACCTGCTGGATATGGCAGACGGTGCCCATGCGGAAAAGGTCGTCCTCCCCCGCCACGGAGTCCGCGGAGGGGTCCCGCTGGCCGGTGAGGAAGAGCATCTGGTCGCTCTCCATGGCCGCGTCCACCGCGGCGATGTTGTCCTCCCGCTCCACGTCGAATATGAGCCGCATGCCCGGGAACACGCTGATGCCCCGCAGGGGGATCAGCGGATAGACCTGATAGCGGGAGGCGGCTGTCGTTTCGGAATGATCCATGGTAAAACCTCGAATATAGCCAGGGCCGCACGGTATGTGCGGCCCGGTGTGTCATGATGCGTCCTGTTCCAACTTTCGCTTGCGGTAGATGACCGGGCGGGAGCCGTTTTTCACGCTGTCGGCGGTGATGATGACCTTGTCGATGGTGTCGTCGGAGGGAGCCTCGAACATGATGTCCGTCATGACGCTCTCCATGATGCTCCGGAGGCCCCGGGCGCCGATGTCCATATCGATGGCCTTGTCGGCCACGGCTTCCAGCGCCTTGGGGTCGAACTCCAGCGTCACGCCGTCATAGCCCAGCATGGCCTGGTACTGCTTCACAAGGGCGTTTTTCGGCTCTGTGAGGATGCGCACCAGGTCCGCCCGCTTCAGGCTGTCCAGGGTAGTGACCACGGGGAGCCTGCCGATGAGCTCGGGGATGATGCCGAACTTCAGAAGGTCGTGGGACTGGACGTTGCTCAATACCGCGCCCACATCCTTCTCCTTCCGGGAGGCTATTTCCGCGCCGAAGCCCAAGCTCTTCCTGTCCAGGCGGTTTTCGATGATCTTCTCCAGACCGTCGAAGGCGCCGCCGCAGATGAACAGGATGTTGCTGGTGTCGATGTGGATGAACTCCTGATGGGGGTGCTTGCGCCCGCCCTGGGGCGGCACGGCGGCGACGGTCCCCTCCAATATCTTCAAAAGGGCCTGCTGTACCCCCTCGCCGGATACGTCCCGGGTGATGGAGGTATTCTCGCTCTTGCGGGAGATCTTGTCGATCTCGTCGATGTAGATGATGCCCTGCTGGGCCCGCTCCACGTCGAAGTCCGCCGCCTGCAAAAGCCGCAGGAGGATGTTCTCCACGTCCTCGCCCACGTAGCCCGCCTCGGTCAGCGTAGTGGCGTCGGCGATGGCGAAGGGCACGTTCAGCATCTTCGCCAGGGTCTGGGCAAAGAGGGTCTTGCCGCTGCCGGTGGGACCCACCAGCAGGATGTTGGACTTCTGCAGCTCCGCCTCGTCCTTCCCCCGGTGGAGGATGCGCTTATAGTGGTTGTACACCGCCACGGACAGGGCCACCTTGGCCCGGTCCTGCCCCACGATATACTGGTCCAGGGCCTTTTTGATCTCCCGGGGCGCGGGCACGTCCTCCGGCTCCATGAGCTTTTCGTCGTCCTCGCCCTCCAGGATGAACTCGGGGTAATCCTCCTCGTCCAGCTCGTCGGCCAGGATATTCAGGCACAGGTGCACGCACTCGTCGCATATATAGGCGTCGTTGCCCGCGATGAGCCGGCGGACCGTGTCCTGGGGCTTGCCGCAGAAGCTGCACCGGAGCACTTTTCTTTCGCCCTCTCTCGGCATATGATTATTACCTCTTCGTGATGATCTTATCGATGAGGCCGAACTGCTGGGCCTCCTCCGGGTTCATGAAGTTGTCCCGCTCGCAGGCGGCCACGATCTCCTCATAGGTCCGGCCGGTCTGGGCAGCCATGATGCGGTTCAGCTTCTCCTTGGTCGCCTCGAAGTGCTTCAGGTGGATGGCCATATCGGTGACCTGTCCCTGGGTGCCGGCGGAGGGCTGATGGATCATGATCTCCGCGTTGGGCAGGGCGATGCGCTTGCCCTTGGCGCCGCTGCTGAGCAGGAACGCCCCCATGCTGGCGGCCATGCCGACGCAGATGGTTGAAACGTCGCATTTGATATACTGCATGGTGTCGTAGATGGCCATGCCCGCGGTGACGGAGCCGCCGGGGCTGTTGATGTAAAACTGGATGTCCTTGTCCGGGTCCTGGCCCTCCAGGTAGAGCATCTGGGCCACCACAAGAGACGCGGTGGTGTCGTTGACCTCCTCCGACAGCATGATGATGCGGTCGTTCAAAAGCCGGGAGAAGATGTCGTAGGACCGCTCGCCCCGGGAGGTCTGCTCCACTACATAGGGAACTAAACTCATGGCTTATCGCTCCTTTCCAAGCACTCAGAGCCTATCCAAAATCTGCCGGTATTATTCCGCCTTGGGGGCGTCCTCCTTGACCCAGCCGTCCTCGGGCGCGGCCTCGTCCAGGGTCTTCTCCTCCGCCTTCTTTGCGGGCTTCTTCGTCGTCTTCTTCGGCTTTTCCTCCGCGGGAGCCTCCCCGGCTTCCTCCGCCTTCTTCGCAGCCTTCTTCGCGGCGGGCTTCTTCGCCGTCTTCTTGGGCTTATCCTCCTCGGCGGGAGCCTCCTCGGGCTCGGTGGCCACGGCGTTTTCATAAATGAGCTCGGCGGCCTTGCGGGTGCGCAGATTGGCCTCGATGAGCTCCCGGGCCAGGGCCTTCTTCACGTCCTCCAGGGACATGTTGTACTGCTTCGCCACGTCGGCGTACTCCGTCTCCACCTCTTCGTCGGTGGGCTTGATGCCCTCGGCGTCGGCGATGGCCTCCAGGACTACGTCGGTCTTAGCCCGGCGCTCGGCCTGGGGACGGACGGACTGGCGGTAGGCGTTCATGTCCTGGCCCACATACTTTAAGTACAGCTCCAGGCTCAGCCCGCTCATGCGCAGGCCCTGATCCTGCTCGCGCATGATGCCGTCGATCTGCTCCTCCACCATGGCGTCGGGGATGTCGGCGGTCATGTTGTCGCCGGCCTGCTCGATGAGGGCGGAGTGGAAGGCCCCGTCGGCCTCCTCCTCGGCGGTCTTTTCCAGGCGCTCTCTCACGGACGCCTTGTACTCGTCCAGAGTGTCGAACTCGGATACCTCCTTGGCGAACTCGTCGTCAAGCTCCGGCATCTGGTTCTCCTTCACCTCGTTGCACTTGATGTGGAACACAGCCTCTTTCCCGGCCAGGGACGCCTCGGCGTAATCCTCCGGGAAGGTGACGGTGATGTCCCGCTCCTCGCCGGCGCTCATGCCCACCACTTGGTCCTCGAAGCCGGGGATGAACGCGCCGGAGCCCAGGACCAGGTTGTGGCCCTCGGCCTTGCCGCCGTCAAAGGGCACGCCGTCCACGCTGCCCTCGTAGTCGATGACGGCGGTGTCGTCCAGCTGGGCGGGCCGCTCCACGGACACGATGCGGCTGTTGCGCTTGCGTATCTTCTCGATCTCCTCGGCCACCTGCTCGTCGGTGACGTCCACCTTGGCCTTGGGGGCTTTGAGGCCCTTGTACTCGCCCAAAGTCACCTCCGGCCACACAGCCGTCACGAAGGAGAGCGTCAGTTCCTTATCGTCGGACACGTTCATGTCCTTCACCGCGGGGGTGCCCACCGTGCGCAGGCCCTTTTCGTCCACGGCGAAGTTGAACGCCTCGGGGGCCAGCACGTCGGCGGCGTCGTCGTAGAACACGTCCTTGCCGTACATGCCCTCGATGACCATGCGGGGGGCCTTGCCCTTGCGGAAGCCCTGCACGAATATCTTGCCGCGGTTCTTCAGATAGGCGGTATTGACGGCCTTCTCGAACTCGGCGGCGTCGCACAGCACGTCAAAGGTCACGGTGCTCTTTTCCTGTTTTTCTACGTTCTTTACGATCATGGGGTGACTTCTCCTTCCAATAATACGCGGGGATGGATATATATTTGTTGACAGCTTAAAACACAGTTTTTATATTTTACCAAATATTACAGGATCTTGCAAGGCCTAAAGTTTATCCCGTCGGCGGAAACGCATATATGCCTCGTCCCCTCCCACAGGCCGTTGAAGGCCATGCGCAGGCTGTCGGCGTGAAGATGGCCGCTGCAGCAGGTGCGCACGCCGTAGTCTTTGAGCAGCGCCAGGATCTCCGGACACATATAGCCGCCGTACTTGGGGGGATAATGGAGGAAGACGTACTTCTCTCTGTCCCCCGCCGCTTTCAAGGACGCCTCCAGCCGCAGTATCTCCCGGGCGATCAGCTTTTTGTCGTGCTCCGTGCCCCGGGACTCCTCATAAAACCAGCCCTTGGTGCCGCATATGGCGGCGTTCTCCCCATAGGGGTAGAAGTTGTTGTGGAGGATGGAGATGGACTGGATGGAATTTTTTTCAAAAAAGGCGTTCATCTTGGCGGCGCTGGTCCACCAGTAGTCGTGGTTGCCTTTTAAAACGATCTTCTTCCCCGGCAGGCTCTCGATGAACTGAAAGTCCGGTAAGGCGCCCTCCAGGTCCGACGCCCAGCTTGTGTCGCCGCAGAGGACGCACACATCGCCGTCGGAGAGCTGGGAAAAGCCCTCCCGGAGCTTTTCCACGTGGCCCTGCCACCTGGGACCGAATATATCCATGGGCTTATCCGCCCCGAAGGACAGGTGGAGATCGCCTATGGCAAAAAGATTCATTACATAACCGCCTCTCCATTGCAGATACTATCCCCCGAGGTGATAGACGGATGGACGAAAAGAAAAACTGCGGCGGCCGGGATTGCATCAACGGCGTGTGCTGCACGGTGGCCAACTGCAAGCATCATACGCTCAGTGACCAGTGCACTGCCACCCATATCAACGTCAAGAGCGAGGAGGCCGTCACCAAGGCGGAGACCTTCTGCGGTACCTTCGCGCCCGTGGACACCTGGCAGTATGTGTGACCTCAGGGGCGGCCATTGAGCCGCTCCTACATATGCCGCCGCAGGCGGCACCTTATATGGCCCCCTTGTGCAAAGGGAGCTGGCTCCGGCGTCAGCCGGAGACTGAGGGATTGTTACCAGGCTGGAAGTCACCTCAACACTGGTAACAACCCTTCCACCGCGCTTCGCGCGGTCCCCCTCCCCTTGCACAGGGGAGGCTTTGGAGTTGGAAAGTTACGCCAAAAACTCCGACACAGCCTGTTCCATGTCCTCTTTCTCTACCCAAGTCTCAAAGCGCACCGGCTTTTTGCCGAGGTCTGCCAACGGCTTGGGCGCGGCCCGGCCGGTGACAGCGGCCAGCTCATCCACCAACGCGGGTCCGGTCTCGTCGGTAATCACGCCCAGGGCCTCCAATACGGCGGCGCCGAACTTGAAGGGGCTGGCGGTGGACACCACCACCGTGGGGCGGCGCGCGCCCTCCTTTTCCCGCAGGTCCCGGAGCACCCGGCTGGCCACGGCGGTATGGGTATCCATGAGATAGCCGCTCTCCTGCCAGAGCCTGCCTATCTCCGCCTTTGCCTCCCCGTCCCGGCAGAAGCCGCCGGTGAACTCAGCCCGCACCGCGTCGCCCAGGACTTTGCCCACGTCGTAGCGCCCCTCGCCGGAGAGCTTTTCCATAAAGCCCCGCACGGCTGCCGCGTCCCCGGTGCGGCAGTAGAGCAGCCGCTCCAGGTTAGAGGACACCAGGATGTCCATGGAGGGCGAACTGGTCAGATGGAAGGGGCGGTTCTTGTCATATACGCCCGTGGCGATAAAGTCCGTGAGGACGTTATTGTCGTTGGACGCGCATATGAGCCGGCCCACGGGCAGTCCCATCTGCTTAGCGTACCACCCGGCCAGGATGTCGCCGAAGTTGCCGGTGGGCACGGCGAAGTCCAGCGCCTCGCCCATCTTCAGCTTCCCCGCGTTCACCATGTCGCAGTAGGCGGAAAAATAATAGGCGATCTGGGGCGCCAGGCGGCCCCAGTTGATGGAGTTGGCGGAGCTCAAAAAATATCCCCGCCCGTCCAGGACCTTCTCAAATTCCTTGTCGCCGAATATCTTCTTCACGCCGGTCTGGGCGTCGTCGAAGTTGCCGTTCACGGCCGTCACGTTGACGTTCTGTCCCTCCTGGGTCGCCATCTGCAGCTTCTGCACCTGACTGACCCCGTCCCGGGGGTAGAACACCATGATGCGGGTGCCGGGCACGTCCTTAAAGCCCTCCAAAGCGGCCTTTCCCGTGTCGCCGCTGGTGGCGACGAGAATGCTCACGGTCCGCTCTTCCCCGTTTTTCCGAAGGCTCGCGGTCAAAAGCCGGGGCATGATCTGCAGGGCCATGTCCTTGAAGGCGCTGGTTGGGCCATGCCACAGCTCAAGATAGGCCGTGTCGTCATCCAGGATATGGGTGGGCGCCACGGCGGGGTGGTCGAAGTTGTCCCCGTAGGACGCTTCAGCGATGGCCTCCAGTTCTTCCTTGGAAAACTCCTCCAGGTAGAGTCCCAGCACCGCCACGGCCCGGGCCCGGTAATCGGCCGCGCAGAGGCCGCTTATGAACGCCTCGTCCACGGTGGGAATGGTATCGGGCACATAGAGCCCGCCGTCGGGGGCGATGCCCCGGATGATGGCCTGGGAGGCGGTGACCGCCCCGCTCTGGCCTCTTGTGCTCACATACTTCATGTCTGGTACGCATCCTCCAAATGATGTATCTCCGGCTTTTTGGTGTCCAGCCCCTGGGGGGCGTAGACCTCTATCACGTCGAACCGGGGCTGCAGGTCCGTGGGGTTGGCCGCCAGCCACCGCCGGGCGGCGAATATGACCCGCTGCTGCTTGGCGGCCGTGACAAACTCCGCCGCCGCGCCGAAGTCAGCGTTTTTCCGCAGCTTGACCTCTGCGAACACGATATACCGCCCCTTGCGGGCGATGATGTCCACCTCGCCCTGCCGGCAGGCGTAGTTGCGGCCCAACAGCCGATAGCCCCGCCGCCTCAGGTATTCGCAGGCCGCGTCCTCCCCGAAGGCACCCAGGAGCTTTTTATCGCTTGGCATAGTACTTTTTCAAAAAGGACGGCCGGTGGGCGGGACAGGGGCCATATTGGCCGATGGCTTCGTAGTGGGCCTTGGTGCCGTAGCCCTTGTGCTTTTCAAAGCCGTACTGGGGATACTGCTCCGCCAGCTTAAGCATGAGATGGTCCCGTGTCACCTTCGCCAATACAGACGCCGCCGCGATGCAGGCGCACTTTCCGTCCCCGCCTATGACGCTGCGGGCAGGCAGGGATATGCCCTTCGTCGTGTTGCCGTCTATGAGGGCCAGGGCGGGCTGTGGGTCCAATTGTGCGATGGCCCTGTCCATAGCCAGCAGCGCCGCACGGAGGATGTTCATCTCCTCGATCTCCTCCACCGTGGCGAAGGCAATGCCGTAGGATATGGCCGTCTCTTTTATGAGCGGGAACAGCGCCTCCCGCTTTTTCTCCGTGAGCTTTTTGGAGTCATTGAGCCCGGGCAGTTCCGCCCCTTCGGGCAGTATCACTGCCGCGGCGCACACCGGCCCCGCCAGGGGGCCCCGTCCCGCCTCGTCCGCGCCGCAGACGATGGCGTACCCTTCCTTATGGAGGGCGCGCTCCATCTCCCAAAGGTCAGTCAGAGGGTCTTTCAAGGCTGATCCTCCCCAGCTTGCCGCCCCGGAATTCGTCCAGCAGCACCGCCGCCATCCGCTCGGTGTTCACATTGCCGCCGGCCATGAGAAAGCCCCTCTTCCGGGCGCAGGCCTCCAGGAGCTCCCAGCCCTGCATCTCCGGGGCCGGGTCTATCTTATACCGCTCGGTGAGCGCCGCCGGGTATAGCGTCCGCAGCTTCACCAAAAGCCGGGCCGCCAGGTCCTCGGCGTCCAGCACCTCGTCCTTCACCGCCCCGGTGAACGCCAGGGCGTCCCCCACGGCGGGGTCATCGAACTTAGGCCACAGGATGCCCGGGGTGTCCAAGAGCTCCAATTGGTCATCGACCGTTATCCACTGCTTGCCCCGGGTGACGCCGGGCCTGTCGGAGGCCGCGGCGGTCTTCCGGCCGCTTACCTTGTTGATGAACGTGGATTTGCCCACGTTGGGCACCCCCGCCACCATGGCCCGCATAGGTCCCTGCTTGTCCCTGAGGGCACGCAGGGCACGGGGCAGGTCCTTTACCCCCCGGCCGGACTTGGCGTCGCATTCCAGGAAGGGCACGCCCTGGGCCTTATACCATGCCCGCCACTGGGCGGTGACACTGGGGTCCGCCTGGTCCGCGCGGTTTAAGATGAGCAGTCTTGGCTTTCGCCTCGCGATGATGCCGTCCAGGTCCGGGTTCCGGCTGGACCGGGGTATGCGGGCGTCTACCACCTCGCACACAGCGTCCACCAGCTTGAGGCTGTCCTGCATCATCCGCTCGGCCTTTTTCATGTGGCCGGGGAACCACTGCACCTGGGCCATCAGGCCTGCTTTGCGCCGTAGATGGCGCCGATCTTGTGGAAGGGATAGAGGCGGAACACCGCCTTGCCCATCACGTCCCGGGTGTCGATATAGGCGATGGTGGCCACACGGCTGTCGCTGGAGTTGTTGCGGTTGTCGCCCATGCAGAAGAGGTGTCCCTCCGGCACGGTGATGGTGACGGATGTGGCCGTCACGTCCTTCTCCGGGTCGATGCCGTATACGTCATAATACTGGGGGTCCATGATGCTGTAGCTGTCGATGGTCCGCTCAAAGATATAGGGCTCGTCCAGCACCTTGCCGTCCACGGTGATGTCGCCAGTGGCGAAGTCCAGGGTGATGGTCTGGCCGCCGGTGCCGATGACCCGCTTCACCAGGGGCTCATTTTTGAACTTGTCCGCTTTGAGGACCACGATGTCCCCCTGCTCATAGCCGCCGGCCAGGCGGGTTATGATGATCCGGTCCCCCTGTTCCAGGTTGGGGAGCATGCTCCGGCCCTGGACCTGGATGACCCGGGCCACCAGTACGAACACCAGCACACAGGCGATCACGGATATCACGATGCAGTGTATCCATTCGTACGTATCTTTATAGGGATCGACGGGCTGCTTCTGCTTCTTCCCGGAGCCGGTGTCCGGCTGGGCCGGCTGCACAGTACCCGCCGCGTGTCTGCCTTCCATGTTCTGCCTCCTGTTTCATGCCCCGGCCAATGCCGGGAGAGTCTTCCAAACGCTCAACAAGTGATTATACAATATAAGTGCCTGTAAACGCAACAAAAAAGAGGCCTGACGCCTCTTTTTTGTTGGTCTTTTCGGTTTTTACAGCTTCTCCCGGACCTTGGCGGCCTTGCCCACGCGGTCGCGCAGGTAGTACAGCTTCGCCCGGCGGACCTTGCCCTTGCGGACGGTGTCCACGCTCACGATGGTGGGAGAGTGTACCGGGAAGACCTTCTCACAGCCCACGCCGTAGGAGATACGGCGCACGGTGATGGTCTCGTTGATGCCGCCGTGCTTCTTGGCGATGAGGGTGCCCTCGAAGGCCTGGTTGCGCTCGCGGTTGCCCTCCTTGATGCGGACGGTGACGCGGACGGTGTCGCCCACGTTCATCTCCGGCAGCTCCGGCTTCATGTACTGCTGGGTCAGCGCATTGATGAGATCCATGATATAAACCTTCCTTACATAGACGTTCATACCGGGAATAACGCTCATCCGGCAGCGGACCGCCTTATTAGACGCATTAACATGCTCGGGTATCATAGCATAATTTTTCCGGATATGCAAGCGTTTTTGCAAAAAATATCCACTTTTTAACGGAAGGGTGTGAGGTCCTCTTTGAAGGCCTCCAGGCGGGTGAAGCGCCAGTATGCCGGGGCGTCCTCCCCCAGGGCGGCCATCATCAGCTCCGGGCTCACGGTGGGGTCCTGGGCGTGCAGTATCGCTTTGACCGCCACGCCGCCCTCCATATCATTGAACTGCACCGCCTGGATGGCGGGGGCGATGTCGTCGGTGCGCATGCCCCGCTTGGCCTTCCGGGTCACGGGAATGGTATCCCTGGCAAAGAACTCAGTATAAAATGCCGCGTCCCGGCCGCCCTTCATGACTCCCTCCACCATGAGCCAGCGAAGCTCCGCGCCCTTGCAGGGGGCCTCGTAGGCCTCCAAGGCCCGGATGCCCTCAGGCATATAGGCGTTGAGCGCTTCCGGCAGCGTGGCCAGGTCCCTTTCCTCCGTGAGAGCGAAGTCCATGTATTCGCACAGGCTCGCCGTACCCACGGAGAGGGGCAGGATGATGGATATCTTCGCGTGGGGGTTGAAGCCCTCGGAATACTTGAGGGGCACCCCCGCCCGGGAAAATACCCGCTGCATGGTGCGCATCAGGTCCAGGTGGGAAAGATATACCGCCCGGCCGGTCTTGGAGAATTTCAGTCTCAGTTTATCCACGGCACACGCCCTCCTTCAGGAGCCGTGACGCCCCGCATCCGGCGCAGCCCGCCCGGCAGTCAGGGGTGAGCACGCCCTCGTAGGCCCGCTCCCTCTCCCGCTCAAGGTGCCGCCTGCTCACGGCGCAGTCCATGTGCTCCCAGGGCTGCAGTTCCTCCGTGGGCCGGCCCCGGGTGGCGTAAAAGTCCATGTCCAGCCCGCAGGCGGGAAACGCCGCGAGCCACCGGTCCAGGGCAAAGTAATCGCTCCAGCTCTCCAGCCGTCCGCCGTTTTTCCATACCTCTTCCACCACCGCGCCCACGCGCCGGTCGCCCCGGGCCAGGGCCGCCTCGACGAGGCTCATCTCGGCGTCATGCCAGTTATAGGTGACGCTCTTGGCCTTCGCCAGGGCGTCGGTCAGCAGCTTCACCCGCCGCAGGTATTCCTCCCGGCTGATCTGCGCCTCCCACTGGAAGGGGGTGTGGGGCTTGGGGATGAATTCGGAGGTGCTCACCGTGATGCGCACGCCCCGGCTCCTGTCGGGCGCTGCCTCCCGCCAGGTCCAGTATACCTTCTTCGCCAGGTCCGCGATGCCCAGCACGTCCTCGTCCGTCTCCGTGGGCAGGCCCAGCATGAAGTAAAGCTTCACACCGTTCCAGCCCCCCTGGAAGGCGATGCGGCAGGAATTTAAAAGGTCCTCCTCGGTGACGTTCTTGTTGATCACGTCCCGCAGCCGCTGGGTGCCCGCCTCCGGGGCAAAGGTGAGGCCGCTCTTTCTCACCTGCTGGACCCGGTGCATGATGTCCATGGAGAAGTTGTCCGCCCGCAAACTTGGCAGGCTCAGGCTGATGCCCCGGGGCCGGCAGTAATCCAAAAGCCCGTCGCACAGCTCCGAGAGCTCCCGATAGTCGCTGGTGCTGAGGCTGGAGAGGTTGAGCTCCTGATAGCCCGTGTTCTCCAGTGTCTCCTTCCCCAGCTTGAGCAGGGTCTCCGCCTTCCGGGAGCGGACGGGCCGGTTGGTGTGGCCCGCCTGGCAGAACCGGCAGCCCCGGATGCAGCCCCGGAACACCTCCAGGCTCACACGGTCGTGGACGATCTCCGTGGAGGGCACCACAGGCTTCGTGGGGAAATAGCAGGCGTCGAAGTCCTCCACGATGCGCTTGCGCACCTTTTCGGGGGCGCCGTCCTTCGGCGTGATGGCCGCCACGGTACCGTCGGCGTTGTAGGCGATATCATAGAGGCTGGGGATATATACGCCCTCGATCTGGGCGGCCTGGCGCAAAAACCGGGGCTTGTCCCAGCCCTCACGCTTGGCCTTCTGGTAGAGCGCCAGGACTTCCCGGTCCACGTCCTCCCCCTCGCCCAAAAAGCAAAGATCGAAGAAATCAGCCATAGGCTCGATGTTGCACATGCACCCGCCCCCGGCCATGACCATGTGCTCAAGGCCCATGCGTTCCGACGCATGGATGGGCACGCCCCCCAGGTCCAGCATGTCCAGCACGGTGGTATAGGCCATCTCGTAGCCGATGGAGAAGGCAATGATATCGAAATCGGATAAGGGGTCGCCGCTCTCCAATGCCCACAGGGGGATGTGCTCTTGGCGCAGCTTTTCCGCCATGTCCCCCCAGGGGGCGAACACCCGCTCGCACCACACCCCGGGCATATCGTTGAGGACACCGTAGAGGATCTTCATCCCCAGGTTGGACATGCCGATCTCGTAGGTATCCGGGAAGCAGAAGGCAAAGCGCACGTCCACGTCCGCCTTGTCCTTCACCACCTGGCCGTATTCGCCGCCCACATACCGGGCGGGACGCTGTACCTGCCGGAGCAGGGCGTCTATGTGTTCGTTCATTTCCATGTGGGACAGTTTACCCCATATCGGGAAAATTGGCAAGCACTCCCAGCCAAATTCCCACCGCCGCCGCGCTGACAGAGCGGATGCACAGCCCCGTGGCGAACACCCCCAGGGCGCAGAGCGTGCCCGTGATGCGCAGCACGATGGCCGCCGCCCGCTCGCTCATGACCCCCTCCAGCATATAGAGCGCCAGCCGCCCCCCGTCCATGGGCAGCGCCGGCAGCAGGTTGAACATGGCGGCCAGCAGCGCGATGGCGCCGGTGTAGATGAGAAAGGGTATATCCGTGAGAAAGCACAGCGCCGCGAAAAAGAGCCCCGCCAGGGGCCCCGCCGCCACGATACCCATCTCCTCCCGGCGGGTAAGGCCCCCGCCGTAGTCGATGACGAGGCCGCATCCGGTGACCCGCAGGCCCCGGACCGCCGCGCCGGTGAGGAACATGGCCGCCAGGTGCCCCAGCTCATGGGCCAGGGCCGCCGCGCCCATGGCCGCCAGCGCCCCCGCCCCGCCCAGGAAGTATACCGCCGCCGCCAGCAGCACAAAGCCGGGGCTGACGCTTAAGGCAAGTCCAGCCACGCCAGCGCCTCTTCCGGCAGCGGCAGCGCGAAGCTGTCCTTATCTATGAGCGCCTGCACCGCCGCGATGGGCGCCTCCGCCCGCTCGGGCAAGTATATCTTCGCACAGGTGGCCCCCAGAAACAGCGCCGCCGCGATCATCAGCCGCAAATAGTTCATCTCGTCCCCTCCCGTACGAGCCTATGAGGAGAAAGGGCAATTTTATGCTTGCAATCTCACGGGGCGGGTGATATAATCTTCTAGCCGTGCAGGTGTAGTTCAATGGCAGAACATCAGCTTCCCAAGCTGAATACGAGGGTTCGATTCCCTTCACCTGCTCCACGTCGGACTGGCTTTGAGGATGTCGGCGTTCCGCAAGCGAATCGCCTCCATCGGTCAAAGCCACTCCTCCTTTTCCCCGCGAAACCCATTGCATTGGGCTTTCGCGGGGGCCCCAGTGGGGGCACTTCCTTCTCCCCACAAAACCCACTTCGTTGGGCTTTTGTGGGGACCCCATAGGGGGACTTGCGAAACCCATTGCATTGGGCTTTCGCGGGGGCCCCATAGGGGAAATGACGGGGGAATAAGGTATCGGGGTGTAGCGCAGTTGGTAGCGCGCTTGGTTCGGGACCAAGAGGCCGGGTGTTCAAGTCACCTCACTCCGACCATTTCGAGTGTTCATAAGGGATTTCACTTTATGAGCACTCGAATTCTTTTATCTGCGTCCCAGGCAGGGCAGGCGCGGCAGTCTGCCCTGCCCTTATTTTGCGGCTGGTTCGGTGACGTACTCCACAGCTACGCCCTTGCGGGTATCAGCCTTGTAATTGGAACGAGGCAGCGCTGGCGGTATTTCGATATAGCCCACGAAGCGGTAGTAGATCACGATCCGCTGAGTACGGTTCTTGCCTGTGCCCTCCGTCTCAAATACGTCGATATGGTCTATCAGTTCCCGGAGCAGTGGCGCGGTCAAGCGTTCCATACGCATAAACTGCCGTATCGCTTTCATGAAACTCTCGCGCCCGCGCTGCTGTTTTCCCGAATCCACAAGCCTTTTCCGAAGCTCGGTGATCTTTTCCTTCAGTTCCAGCCGCTCGACCTCGTATTTATGGGAAAGCTGCATAAACCACTCGTCGCTCACTTTGCCCGTGGCATTATCCTCGTACAGCTTTTCATACAGCCGGGACACGGTATCATTTCTCATGATCGCCTTTTGCAGTTCGCTCTCGTTCCGCTTTTGCTCTTTCTCAAGCTCCTTGTTGGTCTTTTGAGCGAGCATCTCGGCAAAAGCCCCCTCATCGGCCCGCAGCATCGCCGCCATTCGCCGCAGCTCCAGCGTGACCACCTGTTCGATGGCGTCCGCCCGGACATAGTGGCGCGTTGGGCATTTGCCGCGATAATCAATTGCGTTGTCTGAACACACGAAAAAGTGGATGCGCTTGTTGATCGTGTTCGTATGATACCGCAGTTTCCTGTGACAGTCGCCGCAATACAGCAGGTCGCTGAAAACACTCTTTTCACCGTTTTCCGGCTTTGGAGCGCGGCGCTTGGTCTTGGCTGTGAGCGCCTGCACCTGCTCAAAGACGCTCCGTTCAATAATCGGCTCATGGACATCCTTGAACACCGCCCAGTTCTCCGGGGCCTTTTCTCTTGCCATCATTTCCGCGGTCAGTTCCTGCGTCAGCCTTCCGGCCTGGCTCTCTTCTTTCAGGTGGTACGCCTGGGATACGGAGGGAGAACAGGCGTTTTTCTCCATTTCCTCCAGTACCCACCGCTGTTCCTGGGATTTCAGGTAGGACAGGTGTACGGCTGGGGTGAACGCTATCTTTCCCTGGTCCACAAATTTCAGCAGTTCCGGGATGAGGTACGTCAGGCGGATGTACCGCTGGACCTGTGCGCCGCTCATGCCCACATCTCCGGCAACGGCGTCGCGGGACAACTTCTGTTCAACTTGAGCAGAAGTTACGCCTTGGTGGCTGAGCGCCTCCAGTTTCATCTTGAAGGCAAAGGCTTTCTCGCTGGGGAGGATGTGTTCTCGCTGGAGGTTGGCGTCCACCACAGCGATCATGGCTTTGTTATCATCCATCTGCTGGATGGTAACGGGTATGAACTTCATTTCGAGCTTCTGACAGGCGGCCAGACGGCGGTGGCCGGATATGACTTCATAGCCCTTAGCGGCGTCCGCCATAGGCCGCACGACAAGGGGCGTGAGGATCCCCTGGGACTGAATGCTCTCCATGAGCTTGTCCATTTCCTCTCCGTCCTGGACCTTATAGGGGTTTCCCTCAAAGGGATGCAGATTTTTGATAGGGACGTTTACAGTCTTTCTGTCTAATTTCATGTTATCTTATCCTTTCTCTGTGATGATTTGAAATGCAATATACCCGCAAGCATCGCGTTTTGGGGGCAAAACGCTTTTCAGGAAGCATCCTAAAACCTCTAAAGGGTCTGGGAATCATCCCAGCCTGTGTTTTGGGCCCAAAACACGATGCTTGTTACGATATGAGACGCGCCCCGCACCGTAATACGCTTTTTCTTTGGCGGTGCCAGAGTTGGCACTC
This sequence comes from uncultured Oscillospiraceae bacterium, assembly GCA_947625045.1. GTDB lineage: Bacteria > Bacillota > Clostridia > Oscillospirales > Oscillospiraceae > CAJOIG01. The sequence continues at coordinate 55,346 of CANQMW010000014.1, read as the reverse complement.
CCCGGGCCGCTGCTTTTTCGGGCAGTAACTTGCCGTTTGTTCCAGGCGCGGTTCCTGCCCCGGGGTCTCACCGGAACGTCTGCTCCCATACGGAAGTATCTCGCCTGCACGGTCATTCGGCTGTCAAGGTGCCAGTGCGGCTTTTTCCAAAGCTCCGCAGAAATCTCCCGGATACCTGAAATTTAGCATTTCTCCGCTGTCGAAAGCGGGCGAAGCCGGTAGGGAGATCGTGGGCGCGAAGAAAAAAGCCGATACATCACGATGATGTACCGACCTCAAAAAGGTTAGTCCTCCCCCTTGGGGGGGAATGCTTCGGTTCATCATGATGTATCGGCTTTGGAAGTCAAAGTCGGGTCCTGCGTCCACTGTTTCGCCAGCAGGGCCGATGGCGTTTGAAACAGTGCTGGCACGTTATATCTCGCCCTGAAGCATCATCAGGGCCAGTGCCTTATGGGTATTCAGTTGTCGCTTTCCAGCACCTTTTGTCTAAAGAGTAGTTTAGATTACCACCTGAAAGAACATTAGTCAATCCTGTTTTTTGCAAAGATTGCGCTATTTGATACAATGCAACGCTTTTCGGGTGAGCGTTGCATTTGTCATATCAGCGTTGCATACTCTTTTTCCCTCTCCGCAGCCAACGGGCCAGATAGTGTCCGATGAAAATGAACAGGCCCATGATGGCGATGTAATCCAGGTAAAACACGATCCTGGGCGCGTCAAAGTCGAAGAACACAAAATGATTTCGCAGCAGCAGGTAGTTCAGAATGTCCTGCTTGGCGAAGGCGTAAATGCCGTACAGGGCCACCGCCAGCGCCGCGATCCGCAGAAGCCATGTCTGCGTCTCTGAGGTCGTTTTCCGCATCCTGGCCAGCATCATGTTCCAGTGAAAGCCCAGGTGCAGGCTCATCAGCACGAAGCCCCAATAGGCACAGAGCATATGTACCCCTCTGGCCCAGGCCCGGCCGCCCCGAATTGGCAGAAAGTCCAGCGCATAGCGGCTCAGCACCGCGCCGCTCACCGCCGAGCCGATCATGCCCGCAAAGATCATCAGCACAAGAACTGTTTGAAGTGTGCGAAACGGCGTGTATTTGCCCTTGAAAAGTCCCCGGAACCACCGCCTGTTGAGTACATGATGGGTGACGAAAAGGACCAGCATGGCGACGCCAATCCATTCGTGGGCCGCCTCTCCCAGCAGGCTGTAGCTCATAAGCAGCACCAGCGCGGCGGTCATCAGGAGGTCAACGATCATCCGTTTCATAGCAAAACCAGCCCTTCACCCTATGATTTGGCGTTTCAGTCTGACTGCTTCGCCTTACTCCATGGCCACGTTTTCCTGGAGCCAGTTTTCAATGTGGTCCGCGATCACATCGTTGTTCAAGTCCTGGAACATCATGTGGTCGTTGCCATAGATGCCCTCATCCGGCAGACTGACCACCGTGCAGACGCCGCCCGCCTCCGTATAAGCCTGCCCGAAAGCGTCGGCAGAGGACTTCATCATGGCCCACATGCCCGCAGCAGGAACGTCCGTGTACTCCTGGCCGATGTAATCACCATAATAGAACGCCACAGGGATATTCTTCTCCAGAAGCGTGTTATAGCCGTCACTGTCCGGCATGGGCGCCATGCCCGGCTCTATGGCGATGATCGCCGCCACATGGTCCGTGTACTGAGGCACATCCCAGCCGGGGATGCCGCCTTGAGAGTGGGTCACAAGGATGGAATTCTTGCCGGTCATCTCATATACCTTGTCGATGGTGGCCGCCACCGCCTGCGCCACAACCAGGTTGTCGATGTTCTGATCGCCATTGGCGGAATCCATGCCCGTGTCCGGGGTCATCTGCCGGAAGAACTGGTCCAGCACATCCTCTCCCTGGGGGAATTGAGAGTTTTCGTTGTAAGTAAACGCGCCGTCGATATAAGTACCGATACGGAATTGGGTATACCAGGTCTGGTCAGAGGGCGTGGTGCTGATCGTACCGGCAACGGAGGTCTGGCCGGCTTCGCCGCGGCGGGGCTGGTCGATCAGGAAAACGCCATGGCCCTTTTTCAGAAACATATCGGACCAGCCATCCCGCCCGTCAGGCGTGGTCATCCAGCCCATGCGGGACTGGCCATACCCGTGCAGGAACACCATCGGCAAGCCGGTCTGATCCGCCGGGAGCTGATAAAACACATTGGCGTGGTCCACATGAGAGGTGGAGCCTTCCCTGGACATATAGTAGTTGGACACATCGAAGGTCCCGTCCGATGTGATCACCGTGCCACCGGCGGAGAACATCCCCTGGTCTGCGATGACGAGGGCGCCCTCCGGCTCCTCTGCCGCCCATGCACCTGCGCCCATGGCGAGCGTCAGCATCAGTGCGGCCGCCATGGCCGCCGCAAACCGTCTCTGCTTTTTCATGTTCATAGATCCTCCTTTAAGATTTGTTTTATCGTTTCTTTTCCAGGAGCCACTCCTGGATGTGCTCTTCCTCAAACAGCACGTTCCCGCCGCCGTGTTGATTCGTAATGCCCCGGTCGGTGAACCACTCGTCGTCCGGTATCCATAGCCGCAGGAGCTCGTCTATCTCCTCATCGTCAAGGCCGGTCTGACGGTATGCCTCCAGCAGCCCGTCATATGCTTCCCGCGCCCTGTCTGAGCCGTAGTATTCGTCGTGCTCGCCCATGAAGATGTAGATCGCCGTTTTGCTCTCCGCCGCCGGGGCAAACTCTCCGTCCCATTGGGAGGCCCCGTGCAGGTACGCCGCGAACAGGTCCGGGCGCATCCCCATGACCCTGGACATGGTCTCGCCGCCCGCCGAATAGCCCGCGCCGTACACGCGGGTCCTGTCCACGGCGAAGTTTTCAAGAAAATACTCCGTCAGCTCGATGGTCTGCCGGGCGGAGGTATCGTGCCAGTCCGTGACCTGGGGCGAGACAACGATCATGGGCTCGTCGATCTCTGTCCACACAGATACGCCCCTCTCCCGCAGGTTGGTCCCCTCCGAATCCTCTCCGAACCACATCCCGCCGTAGCCGGGCAGGGTCATCATCAGGGGGTATTCCGTCTCCCCGTCATAGCCGTCTGGCAGCCAATAGCTGTAATGTATCTCGCCCTCTGCGCTCTCCAGCACGTTTCCCCGGATGAACTGGCCGGTGGTATAGTCCTCTGTGGCGGCAATGCCGACAGGCCCGCAGGCGCAGAGAAGTCCCGCGGCCAGCACGACGGATATGAGCCTCCGCTTCATCTTCAATAGCCCAGGCCGTCCAGCCACGCGGCCACGTCCTCTGCCGCGTCCGCCGCGTTCTGATGGCTGACGGTAAAGCCGTCCTGGATCACCGTGGCCTCCGGCTCCAGCTCCTGGATGGTGGCCGGTGTGCCGGAGAGCCGACTGCCGTTGTGGACGGTGAAGGGGATGATGGTCTTGCCCGCAAAGTCGTACTCCTCAAAGAAGGAATACATCACTTGGGGCATATCGTACCACCAGATGGGAAAGCCCACGAACACCGTGTCATACTCGTCCAGGTCCTCAATGTGGGTGGTCAGCTCAGGAAGCACACCCGCATCCTGCTCCTCGGCCACATAGTCGATCAGCTCGCCCATATCGGCAGGGTACACCACGCTGGTCTGAATGGAGAAAAGCTCGCCGCCTGTCCGCTCTGCGATCATGTCGGCCACGGCCTGGGACACGCCCTTGGCCGTATCGTCCACGGTGACCACGCTGGCGGAGGATACGGCGTCCACGCCGCTGTTTTCAGCCGCGGTGAAATAGGCGATCAGGATATTTCCTCCGCTGGCCGCGCCATTCGCTTCCGCTGTCTCGTCCGCCGTCTGCTCCGCTTCAGTGGGCTGGGGCGCGGCGGTGGACGCATTCTCCGCGGCGGCAGCCTTACCGCAGGCCGTCAGGGCCAATACCATCACCAGCGCCAAAAGTCCGATGATAAAACGTGTTTTCTGCATTTGGGTGCCCTCCTGTTGTTCTCACGCTTCCGGCTTTTCTGCCGGGAGCTGTGCGTATTCCTCGTCAGAGATACGGTCAAACCATTCCAGGCCCGTCATCTCCGGGTTGGTGTTGACTGCGATATGTGCAAAGGACGTGTCCGCGCTGCCGCCATGCCAATGCTTCACGCCGGGCGGGCAGAAAGCCACATCCCCAGGATAGAGGACCTCCACCGGCTCTCCCTCGATCTGGTGATAACCGATCCCGTCTGTGGCGATCAGGATCTGGCCGCCCTCATGGGTGTGCCAGTTATTGACCACGCTGGGCTCAAACACGACATAGTGCAGGCTGGGCGCGCCGGCCACATTGTCAGAGCCCAAAAGCGTGGACACATAGGCCGGGCCGCTGAAGGCCGGCGAGTTCATAGCGGTCTCCGCTTTGGGGAACATGAATGAGCCGTCGTTCTCATCTCGGCCCTCATACTCCACAGCCTCCAGGGCGTTGTAATACTCGTCCGTCACCGGCTCATCGTTCCCGCCGCCCTGGTATGCGGCGTCATAAATGACCATCTGGGAAAACCAACTGTCCGGCGTGGCCCCGTGCCAGTGTTTCACGCCTTCCCGGCATTGGATCACGTCGCCCTCCCGGATGATCTGGGCCGGCTTCCCTTCCTCCTGGTAATAGCCCACGCCGCCGGTGACGAGAATGACCATGCCGCCGTGGGTATGCCAGCCGCTCCGGGCACCGGGCTCAAAGGTCACGTTGTTGGTCTGGGGGAAATGATATATCTGATCATAGGGGATCATTTGCGCAAGATAAGCCGTTCCGGTAAAGCCGCTTCCCATCGCCATCCCGATGGGGAATGTGAGGTCATCTTTAACTGCCTCCCCGCCGCTGGCTGCGGCCGCGGCGCTCCCGCAGCTTATAAGGACCAGCACGGCTGCAAGAACCGCAGCCAACACCCGGTGTGGTCTGAGCATTCCATTTCCCTTCATTCCTGATCCTAAGCATATTATAAAATGATCGAGACCTCATCAGAAGTCTCGATCTGTTAGTGGGTTTATACCTTTGGGTTTATACTCTGCGCTCTTATTTCTGTTCGTCCACGGGCGGGACCATGGAGGCGTAGCCCGCCAGCATCTCCGGGGTGCTGTGGTAATACCGCTTGTCCTTGTTCACCAGCTCGATGGCGGCCATCTCCCCGTCCGTCAGGGCGAAGTCGAACAGGTCCGCATTGGCCCGGATGTGGTCCGGGTTCCGGGAGCCGGGGATGACGATGTTCCCGGACTGGACGTGCCAGCGCAGGATGATCTGGGCGGTGGACTTTCCGCACTTCTGGGCCAGGTCCGTGAACACCGGCTCGGCCTGCAGCGCCTTGTCCCCGTGGCCCAGGGGATACCACGCCTGGATGACGATGCCCTCCTTGGCCAGAAACGCTTTCAGCTCCTTCTCCTGAGAGTAGGGGTGGACCTCGGTCTGGAGGATGGCGGGCTTGACCTCGCACACCGCCAGGATCTCCTTGATCTGCTCCACGGTGAAGTTGGAAAGGCCAATGGCTCGGACCTTGCCCTCCTTGTATGCCTTCTCCATGAGCCGGTAGCCGGCCACATAGTTACCGGCGGGCTGGTGTATCAGCAGAAGGTCGATGTAGTCTGTGTCCAGCCGGGCCAGGGTCTTTTCCACCGCGTCGGCCTGCTCATAGAAGGCGGGCCAGAGCTTGGTCTCCAGGAAGATGTCCTTCCGGGGCAGGCCGGAGCGTTTCATGGCCCGGCCCACGGCCTTCTCGTTCATGTAGGCGTTGGCCGTGTCGATGAGCTGATAGCCGCTCTGCAGAGCGCTCAGGGCAGCCGCCTCTGCGTCGTCCGGGCTCATCATAAAGGTGCCGATACCCACCAGGGGCATCTCCACGCCGTTGTTCAGGGTAATAGTTTTCTTCTCGCTCATTGTTCCGCGCTCCTTTGTCGTTATTTGATGGTATCATTGTACCGGCCCAGAGCGGAAAACAGAAGTCTCGAAATGTTATAAGGTTTATACCTCCGGGTGCGGACCCGTCACATGCGCGGCTTCAAATCGACGCTTTCTTTGCCCAGCCGGACACAGTAGTCTCAGACTGGGCGGCGTCCGCACCGTGAACGGCCAGACCCTTGCCGAAGGTAGCCCCGGCACAGGTCTTTTTCAGGTCCCGCTCACAGCTTCCCAGCCCGCTGCCCTCATGGGTCATAACGGCCATAACGCGCTTTCCCGCCCAATCCAGCCGCTCAAGCTGGGTGAACACCGCCATGGGGAAGGTGCCCCACCAGCAGGGGCCGCAGACGAACACGTTGTCATATCCGTCCAGGCTGTCCAGATACCGTTTCAGCTCCGGTCTGGCGTGGGCGCGCAGTTCGTCCTGGGCCTCGCGGGTGCAGGTCATATAGTCGGCGCTATATTCCCGCACGGTCTCGATCTCAAAGAGATCGCCGCCCACAGCCTTCTGGATGTATTCGGCCACGATCTCCGTGTTGCCCTTGGGGATGGAGCGGATGGACCCGTTGAAGTAGTTCTCCCCCTTGCGGGAATAATAGATGATCAAATTCTTACCCATACTCTCCCTCACTTTTCAAACTCCGCCGCCACGTCCTGCAGCAGTTCCCGGATGGGCAAATGCTGGGGGCAGGCTTTCTCGCACCTGCCGCACTTGATGCACGCAGAGGCTTTGCCGTTGGCGGTGGTATAGACGTTGTTGTAGTAATAATCCGTGTTCCAGTTGTGGAACACCCGCTTGGCGTTCAGGCAGGCGAACAGGTCCGGGATGGAGATATGCCTGGGGCAGTCCGCGGTGCAGTACCGGCAGGCGGTGCACTCGATCAGGTGCTTGCTGCGGAAGATGTCCCGCACCTGCATCACTGCGGCCAGCTCCGTCTCGTCCAGGGGCTTAAAGTCCTTCATGGCGGCGATATTGTCCCGAACCATGTCCATATCGCCCATGCCGGAGAGCACCATCATCACATTTGGCTGGCTGGCGGCGAATCGGATGGCGTAGCTGGCCGGGCTGCCGCCATGAAGCGCATCCAGCACGGCTCTGGCGTCGTCGGGAAGCTGGGCCAGGTTGCCGCCCTTCACCGGCTCCATGACGATCACGGGCTTTCCGTACTTTTCGCAGACCTCATAGCACTTGCGGCTCTGCACCGCCGGGTCCTCCCAGTCGGCGTAGTTCAGCTGCATCTGCACCACCTCGATCTGGGGGTACTCGGTCAATATCTGTTCCAGTACGTCCGCCGTGTCGTGGAAGGAGATGCCGAAATGCCGGAATTTTCCCTCCTCCTTCAGCTCCAGCGCTGTCTCATAGGCCCGGCAGCTCTTGAAAAAGGCGAAATTCGCCGCCCCCTGGGCGTGCATCAGGTAGAAGTCGAAATAGTCCACCCCGCAGGCGGCCAGCTGGCTTTCAAACAGGGGCCGGATGTCCTCCTGCTTTTTGAAGAAGAAGTTGGTCAGCTTGTCGGTCAGTATGTACCGGTCCCGTGGATAGCGGCTGGTAAGGCAGGTTTTTAGCGCAGGCTCACTCAGTTGATTCACATAGCCATGAGCTGTGTCAAAATAGTTGAAGCCCGCATCCAGAAAGGCGTCCACCATCTGGCTGAACAGCCCTGTGTCCACAACGCCGTCCTTCAGGGGCAGGCGCATACAGCCAAAGCCGAAGTTCTTTTTGATCTCAGGGTAAAAGCGGTTCATCCGCTGATCCTCCTTTTATATTTTTACAGACACTCCTTCAAAAGCTGGAATATCTCCTCCCGGTCGAACTTCTTGCAGCAGCCCGCCGTGAGGTTGCAGGTGTCCGCCGTGGCCCGGAGGACGCTCTCGTCCGTGATGCCCATCTCCGTGAAGGTGGTGGGCAGGCCGATCTCCTTGATGAACGCCGCCAGCGCGTCAATGCCCGCGAGAGCCGTCTCCTTCTCCGTCCTGCCGGTCGGGTCCACGCCCCATACCACCTGGGCGAACCGGGCAAAGCGGGCCGGAGCTTCTTTATACATATGCCGGTACAAAGCCGGATGGATCACGGCCAGGCCGCATCCGTGGTTGCAGTCGGTGTAGGCCCCAAGCTGGTGCTCGATCTGGTGGCCCTGGAAGTCCGTGACCTTGCCGATCTTCAAAATGCCGTTCTCCGCCATGGCCGAGGCCCACTCCAGCTCGCTCCGGGCGGTCAGGTTTAGTTCGTCCTTCAAGAGTACCCGGATGTTTTCGATGACGCTGACCATGACGGCCTCGTTCATCCTGTCGGAGAGGTTGTCCGCGCCGGGCATGCCGAAATAGGTCTCCATGCAGTGGCTCAGGGTGTCGAAGGCCCCGGAGATCACCTGCTTCATGGGCAGGCTCAGGGTGTATGTGGGGTCCAGGATGGCAAAGGAGGCCGACGCGCCCCAGATCGCGCCCTTGATCTTCTTTTCCTCGTTGGTGATGACCGCGCCGTTGTTCATCTCCGCGCCGGTGCCGGAGGCCGTCACCACCGCGCCCATGGGCAGAAAGGCGGTGGGTGTGCCGTGGTCGGTATACTCCAGCTCCCAGATGTCCTTGTCGGTCATGGCCTGGGCGGCGATGACCTTGCAGCAGTCAAAGACGGACCCACCGCCCACCGCCAGGATGAAGTCCACGCCCCGCTCCCGGCAGAGGGCCGCGCCCTCCTGGACCTTGGCGTAGGTGGGGTTGGGCATGACGCCGGGAAAGTCAACCACGGTCTTGCCGGCGGACTCCAGGATGCCGTGGATCTCGTCATAGACGCCGTTTCGCTTCACAGACCCGCCGCCGTAGGCCAGCAGGACGGTCCTGCCCACCTTCGCAAGCTCGCCGGGCAAGTGCTTCGCCGCCGCACCGACGCCAAAGTAGACCTTGGTGGGATAGGAATACACAAAATCGTTCATGGTTTTCTCCTCCTTAATACGCTCCGTACTCCGGGGCCAGGACTTGTCCTTACAGGTACTTATCAAAGAACGGCAGGATATAGTCAAACGCCTCGGAAACAAAAGGCGCCAGATCGTACATATCGAAGTGACCCGCCTCCGGGATCACATGCATCTGCTTGTTGCTGTGCGGTACAGCGTTGAACACATCCTCAGAGGACGGCTTTGACCATGCGTTCTCCCCGGAGATCACGCAATACGGCTTTGTCATGTCCTTCATAATGTTCGGCACATTATATTTCACCAGTTCCAGCTGGCTCCAGGCAACGACCTGATTGGACCAACGGGGATGTGTGCCGCGGAAGGAATAGTAATAGGCCGCGCCCTCTTCAAAAGCCCTGGGCATGAAATTCAGGTACATCAGCTCGCCCTCGCCTTTGTCATAGGCTTCTTTCGCCGCAAGGACCTCCGCCTCCGGCTTGAAAAAGCCCATCATCGGAGAAGTGGAAATGTCCGCAATAGCGGGAACGATAGCGGTGATGGCTTTCAGTCTGGGCTCCTTTACGCCGGCAACAGACATATACGACCCTGAGCCGCAGATGCCGAGACCGCCGATCCTTTCCTTATCCACATAGGGCAGACTGCAAAGATAGTCCACCGCGCCCTCAATGTCGCTTTCCTTCACGTCGGGAAGCTCCTGTCCCCGCGGCGTACCCTCGCTCTCGCCAAAATAAGCGCCGTCAAATACCAGCGTCACATAACCTGCCTCCGTCAGCTTCCTGGCATAGACCGACTGCGCCTGCTCCTTTACGGAGAGCATCGGGCCGGTCACCACGACAGCGGGATAGTTCTTGCTCAGATCAAACGCCTCCGGAATATAGAGGATCCCGGCCAGGCGAAGATCCAGAGCTTTGTTCATAAATACGACCTTTTGCGCGTCCATGTTATTTCCTCCTTGTTTCATCATTGATTTTTTCTTTACTTTCCGCTGTGGCCGCCGAACACGTCAAAGCTCATGGTGTCCAGGGCGGCGTCAATGGCGGCGATCTCGTCCTTCGTCAGAATGATATTGGCCGACGCAAAGTTCTCCCGCAGCCGGTCCGGTTTTCTGGAACCGGGAATGGGAACGATGTAGGGCTTTTTGTTGATCATCCAGGCCAGAGAGAGCTGGCCCATGGTGGCGTTTTTCTTTGCCGCCAGGTCGGTGAGCAGTTCCAGCAGGCCCTTCGCCTTCGCATAGCCCTCTTTGGTGTATTGGGGCATACCGGGGCGGTAATCCTGGGCACCCTCGAATTTCGTGTCGGGCGTGTATTTGCCCGTGAGAAAGCCGTTGGCCATAGGAGAAAAAGCGATATACGCTACATTCAGTTCCTCGCACACGGAAAAGAGGTTTTCATGCCACCGGGCCATCATGGAGTAGCGGTTTTCAATGGCCGTCACCGGGCACACCGCATGGGCCCGGCGCAGATACTCCTCTGTGGTCTCGGAGATGCCCCAGGCGCGGATCTTGCCCTCCCGGATCAGTTCGCCCATGGTCTCTGCCACCATCTCCGGCTCCATTTTGGGGTCGATGCGGTGCTGGAAGTATAGGTCGATGTGGTCAGTGTTCAGCTTTTTCAGACTTCTCTCCACGCTTTTCCGAATGGTCGCCGGGCTGCTGTCCAGCCGCAGGGAGCGGTCTGGATTATGGCTGACGCCCATCTTCGTCACCAGCACCACCTTGTCCCGGATGCCGTGGATGGCCTCGCCTACCAGCTCCTCGTTGTAGGAGATGGAGCCGTCCGGGTAGACGCCCGTGTAAGCCTCCGCCGTATCGTAAAAGTCATAGCCGATGTCAAATGCCTCTCGCAGCGTCCGGACCGCGGCGGTCTTTTCCATAGGGTCGCCGGAGGCGTGACTGAAGCCCATGCAGCCCAGCCCCACGGGATTCACCACAAGTTCGCTGTTTCCAAGCCGTCTCTTTTCCATTTCGATCTCTCCCATCCTCAAAATGTCCCGCTGAACACCCGCGTGAGCCACTGGGCGTAATCTTCTACCCAGCCGCCGTCACCGCCGAAGCCGTGGGGCCAGTCCTGGAGCACGATCCGCTTGGTGGGGATGCCCATGCCCACGATCACGTCATGCTGCTGCTGGAACTGCCGGTAAAAGGGGTCCTCGGTGCCGTAGCAGTAGAATGTGGGCGGCAAATTGCCCTCCGCCAGCCACGCCGGGTCCATGTTCCCCACGCTCAGCCGCCCATAAAACCCGTAGATCATCCCGCAGGCGGAGGCGTGGGCGGGGATGGCGTCCAGTTCATCCGGCTCATAGTCCGCATCCAGCGCGTCACCGGTCACGTCCTCGTCGTAGTGCATGAAAAACTCGCCCGCCTGGATGGCCCCGGCAGAGTAGCCCATGACGGCGATGGCGTCCGGGTCGATGCCGTATGTGTCCGCGTTTTTGCGGATGAACCGCACCGCGCGGGCCACGTCCAGCGCACCCTCCTCCTGGTCATAGGGCCGCAGCCGGTAGTCCACGATGAAGGTGTAAAATCCCAGCGCCCGCAGGTGCAGCGCCGTGGGAAGGGTGTCGGTGTAGTCGCCCCGGAACTGATAGGCTCCGCCCGCCAGAAGCACCACCGCGCCCTTGGGCTCCATGCCCTCCGGGATGGGCAGCGCCGTCACATAGGGCCGGAAGTCCCACTCGTCATAGTAGCCGGTCATATTCGGGGTGAACGACGTGCGGGCCGGGGCCTTGCCCTCCTCCCAGAGATAGAGCACCTGCACTCCGGACGGGTCCGCCGGGGTGTTCAGCACCGTGTCGTTCCCGGCGGGCAGCGGGGGCTTTTTGTTCATCATCTCGAAGGACCAGCCTGTGCCGGTGTCGTAATCCGCGCCCAGAGCCTCGTCATAATAGCTGGGCTCCGGCACGCCCTCCCGTACCTCCGATTCATGGGTGGCAGACATATCCGTCTCTCCTTCCTCCGCCGCCTGGGCGCACCCGCCCAGCAGCATGACGGCCAGCGCCGCCAGCAGTCCCGTGATCCATTTCATCGTGCCGCCTCAGTAGACCAGCGCGGTGAAGGTGAACGTGACCAGCTTCCAGTCCTCGCCCCGTCTGGCATAGACCTCCGTCACGGCAAAGTGATGGGTGGTGGGCTTGCCGTCCAGCAGCAGGCCATAGTTGCAGTCGGTGAGCACCACGGCGGTGTCGCCGTAGATGTCCGCCGTTTTCCCGTTGAATTTGATCTCTGTGGGCTGGAACAGTCCGTCGGTATAGAACTTGATCTCCTGGTCCAGCTTGCAGGTGACGCCGATGTGGACGAAGTTGCACGCAGGGTCCGCCACGGCCCGCATCCCGGCCTCGTCCGCCGCCTCCATAGCGGTCCAGAACTGCTCGGACGCCTTCAAAACTTTCTCTTTCATGATTCTAACCTCCCTTACAGCCCCATGGCCTGGGCCCAGGAAGCTATCTCCGCGGCGGAGGCGTTCACCTTGCCCTCGATGATCTGGCAGGAGGCGTCCACGCTGCCGGTGAGGCCCTGCACCGTCTGGCCGAAGCCGCTGCTGCCGGAGGTAGCGAACAGCACCACTTTTTTGCCGGAGAAGTCGTAGCTCTCCAGAAACGTGTTGATGATGGTGGGGGCCACATACCACCAGATGGGGAAGCCCACGAAGATCACGTCGTAGTCCTCCGCATGGGCGTCCCGGTCCGCGATGGCCGGGCGGGAGGACTTGTCCTTCATCTCCACGGTGCTGCGGGCCTTACTGTCCATCCAGTTCAGGTCCGCCTTGGTATAGGGGACAGCCGGCTTGATCTCATAGAGGTCGGCGTCCACGGCGACCGCCAGGTCCTTGGCCAGCTTCGCCGTCGTGCCGCTGGCGGAAAAATACGCTACCAGTTTCTTGCTCATGATATTTACCTCTCCATTCCGTAAATTTCCTTGGCGATGTTGAAGGCGCTCCACGCCTTGGGCCAGCCGCAGTAAAACGCCAGGTGGGTGAGGATCTCGCGTATCTCATCCTGGGTGATGCCATGTTCTTTCCCCAGGGCGATGTGGGAGCGGAGCTGCTCAAAGTTGCCGCCGCTCATCAGCGCCGCGATGGTGATCATGCTCCTGTCGTGGGCGGACAGCTCATCCTCCCGCGCCCAGACCTCGCCGAACAGCACGTCGTCGTTGTAGTGGGCGAACTGGGGCGCAAACTCGCCCAGCCGGTCATGTCCCGCCGTCTGTTTCTTTGCCATCGTTAAATCCTCCTTATTTCCTGCCGTGCAGCGCACGGACAAAATTCGCATCGAAGTGGTCCACGATCTCGCTGTGGCCTATGTCCAGGGGCGCGATGGAGGCCATCTCCTCGTCGGTCAAGGTGAAGTCCCAGATGTCCAGATTCTGCGCCATCCGCTCCCGGTGGGTGGACTTGGGGATCACCACCACGCCCCGCTGGGTGTTCCACCGCAGGGCCACCTGTGCGGCGCTCTTGCCGTACTTTCTGCCTATCTCCGCCAGCACAGGATTTGTGAACAGGCCGTGCCTGCCCTCCGCGAAGGGGGCCCACGCCTCCGGCTGGACCTCATATTCCTTCATCAGTTCCAGAGACTTGGCCTGCTGGAAGAAGGGGTGCAGCTCCACCTGGTTCACGGCGGGCGTCACCTCCACCGTCTCACAGATGTCCGCCAGCACATGGGGATAGCAGTTGCACATCCCGATGGCCCGGACCCGGCCCTCTTTGTAAAGCTCCTCCATGGCCCGGTACGCGCCGATGTAGTCCCCCATGGGCTGGTGGATGAGGTACAGGTCCAGGTAGTCCAGTCCCAGCTTTTGCAGGCTTGTCTCAAAGGCCCGCCTGGCCCCCTCGTAGCTGGCGTCCGCCACCCAGAGCTTCGTCGTCACGAACAGGTCGCACCGGCACACGCCGGACTTTTGGATGGCCCGGCCCACGGCCTCCTCGTTGCCATAGGACGCGGCGGTGTCGATGAGCCGGTAGCCGGTGCTGATGGCGTCCAGCACGGCCTGCTCGCACACATCGGCATCCCGCACCTGAAAGACGCCGAAGCCCTCCATGGGCATCTTCACGCCGTTGTTCAAAAGGGTGTATTCCATGATTCTTTCCTCCATTTATCTCTCTTTATTCTTTGTTTTTTTTCCCGATACCGCAGCCATAAAACGCCGCCGTCTTGCCGCTCCGCCGACAGGAGCGAAAACGCCGTGGGGCGTTCCCTCTCATAAAACCCGGCACTCTCGAACAGGGACGCGCCCGCTCTGTCCCCATCTGCCACCGGTGCCAGGACGATGCTCAGCTCGTCTATGAGCCCTTCCTGGGCAAAGGACCAGTCCATCACGCCGCCGCCTGCCAGCATCAGCCGCTGGACGCCGAACAGAGACTTCAGTTTCTTCACCATGACGGTGCATTCCAGACTGTCCGCCCCGGCAAAGATGTAGGAGATGTCCTTTTCCCGGAGATAGGCGATATATCGGTCCGAGACCTGCTCTGTCAGCACCTGGATGATGTGGGCCTTTGGGCGGCCCTTCTTTTCGATGGTATTGGACCGGAAGCCCAGCGTCCCTTTGGGATCGACGGAGACGATGTAATGCTCCGCTCCCGCGTCCGCGACGTGGTCTGTCCGGGGCAGACTGCGGCTTTGCTCCCGCAGCGCCGGGGCAAGCCCGTCCGCATAGCCTTCTATCATGGTGATCGTCCCGTAGACCGTGGCGGGACAGTCATATCGGCCCCGGATGTCGGCATAGGCCCGCAGGGCCGGCATCGTCTCCGGCGCGGATAGGAACGAGCCGTCGATCTTCCCGTCCAGGGAGGTCAGTATGTGGCAGACGGTATATGGTCTTTCGCTCATTTCATTCCTCCGTGATGTCGATGACTACGAATTCCGAGATACACCCGGTCTTGAAGGGGATGGCCCAGCCGGACACGCCGGAGGTGACGAGAAAGTCCGTGTCGCCCCGGCGCTGGACGCCGTAAATGCTGTCGTTGATGTGCAGGGCAAGACCGATCTGCCCCGCCGGGAAGATGTGCCCGCCGTGGGTGTGGCCGCTGATGACCAGGTCGGCCCCGGCAGCAGCCTCGGCGTCATAGTCGTTGGGCTGGTGGTCCAGCATGACGATATATCGGGACGGGTCAAGCTCCGCCGTCAGGTCCGAAGCGTCCTCCCGGTCAAAGCGGGAGCGGTCCTTACGCCCCACGATATAGAAGCTGTCCCCCAGCGGCGCCGCCTCGTCCTCCAGAACGGTGACGCCGTTTTCCGCCAGCGTCTGCCGCAGCTCCGCTGAGGAAAAGTTGCGGTAATCAAAATATCCGTCGTCATGGTTGCCGTAGGCGAAGTACACGCCGTAGGTCGTATCCAGCTCCCCAAGGGCTTCACAGGCCCGGAGCATATCCGCCCGGTCGGTGTCGTCATCCACGAAGTCGCCCACGATCACCACCGCGTCCGGCCCGGCCGCCTGCACCCGCTCCAACAGCGCGGCGAACTCCTCGCCGTCCATGGTGATGCCCAAATGGCTGTCCGACAGCGCCGCGATGCGTAAGCTCTCCCCGCCCAGGTCCTTGTCCGTGGTGAAGGTCCGATCCGTCTCATATACATGATGGGCGAAAAACCAGCCCGCCCCCAGGTACAGGACCGTGAGCGCCAGCGCCGCCGCCCCGGCCCAATAGTGCTGTACGGGCTTTTTGAGGTGGGGCCTTACGAGCAGCCACACGCCGTCGCAGACAAGCCACGCCAGCAGCAGATGGAGAAACACCACGGCCATGGCGGTGATGTTGAACGCCAATCCGAACAGGCCCACCAGCCCTACAGGAACCAGCGCCAGCAGCCAGGAGAGAAGTTTGTGCCGCTGTGCCAACGCCCGCACAAAGCCGAACCGATGGGTGCGGACGACGATATACGCGCTCCCGCCGATGACCAGCGCGGCGGCCAGCACAGGCATCAGTCTCCAGAGCATGATGGTCCTCCTTCTATGATTTCTGAGTTTATTCTACCCCCTGCTTGCATGCGGGAGAAGTCTCCTTTGGTTCATCAGTCCACACCAAAAGTTATAACTGCGGCGGGGTCATACCCTGCCGCAGTTATAATTATTTGTATTTTGTTTGCCACTATTGGTTTTTCAGCCCGACAAACGGGAAGTTATCGAAGTATACTATACACGCACTCCAATAAGGTGAGCGCCAGAACGATATTGATGATCCGATAATGCTTCAAATAGAACTTTTGGATCAGGAGCCCTCCGGCAATCCATGTGCAGGTGGCAATAGTGCCAATGGTGGCGATGATGATCTCAAACAGGAGTAGATCGGCCAGCGACGAATCATAGTCCACGATAAAGCTGGTGAGGGCCGTGATCCCGAACATATAGATCTTCACATTCACGAATTGGAGCAGAAACCCCTTGACAAAAGACGCGGACTTCTCTCCCTGTTCCTCGGCGGGACAGCTGACGGCGATGTGTACCGCCAGGTACAGGATATACGCCGCGCCCACATATTTGAGCACATCCATCACGCCCGGCAGGAAAGAACTCACCCCGTAGACGAAAAGCGCGCAGATGATCTGTACGGCATAATAGCCCGCAAATATCCCGAAAAACAGCGGCTTTCCCTTTTTCCAGCCGTAGTTCGTGACTGTATTCAGGGCCAGGATGTTTCCCGGCCCCGGCGTGAATGCGTTTATCACGCAGTAGATAAGAAAATTGCCGACCACATACGCAGGCATTGGCTGTCACCGTCCTCTGCGCGTATCATAGCAGAACGGGCAGCTGGATAGATAACACCTATTTCATATCATTTTTCATAGCCAGAAACTATGATTCGGCCGGCGCGTATTTCTTCAGTTCCTGTATATAGACAGCGCCCAACTCGCTCAAGGGCTGTTTCTCCAGGTGGATATAGCCGATCTCCATGCGCTCCGGCTCATCCAGAGAAACGGCAATGATGTTGTCTCCGTGGAGATATTTGGGAAAAATGCCGCTGGATATGGTGTAAGCGTTCAGCCCCAGCATGAAGTTGACGATGGCCCCCCGGTCATTGATGCGTATCTCCTTGTCCGCAGGAAGCGTACTGAACAGCTCCTCCGCATAGTAGGAGGACTCGTAGCTGCCCTGCACGAAATTCAGCCGTGGATATGGCTCCAATTCTGCGAGCTTGAGCATTTGCTTCTGGGCCAGCGGATGGTTCTTCTGCAAAAACACATGGGGCTTCGCGGAAAAGAGCGGGACGAACTCCAGGCCATACTCTTCCATCGTTTTTCGCAGGACTGCTTCGTTTTCATCGGACAGGTAGAGGATGCCCAGGTCACTGATCCGATTCTTCACATCCTCCAGGATCTGATGCGTGCCCGCCTCGTTGAAGTAAAATTCATACCGCTCCTGCCCGAATCGCTGCACAAGTTCCACAAAGGCGTTTTCCGTGAATGTGTAGTGCTGGGTGGACACGCCGAACCGTGTTTTCCGGGGTTGGGCAGCAATGTATTTGTCCTCCAGCAGCTCCATCTGCTGAAGGACCTGCCGGGCATATCCCAGAAACTCCATGCCGTCCTTTGTCAGCGTGACGCCGTTCCGGCTGCGGACAAAAAGAACGGTCCCCGTTTCCGCCTCCAGATCCTTAATCGCATTGGACAGGCTGGGCTGGGAGATAAAAAGCTGTCCCGCCGCCTTTGTGATGGACCCTGCCTCCGCTGTCGCTATGACGTATTTTAGCTGCTGTAAATTCATTTCTTCTCACTTCATCAAATCCTGATTTGTCATTCTGGTAAGAATATACCACACCAGCCCGGACTTCACAAGATATGCCCCCTGGCGGAGAATCGCCAGGGGGCAGGTTCATACAATCAGATTCACGATAAGTCCCGTGACCAGGGAAAAGGCCATCACGAAGGCGATGTAAAGGGCGAAGCGTTTTGCACCCAGCACGATCTTCAGCGCACCCAGGTTGGTGATCTTGGTGGCCGGGCCGGTGAGCATGAAGGCCGCCGCGCTGCCCATGCTCATGCCCATGGCCAGCCACTCCCGGATCAGCGGGATGGTCCCGCCGCCGCAGGCGTACAGCGGCACCCCGATGGTGGCCGCCATCAGCACCCCGAAGCCCTCGTTGGCCTCGCCGAACAGCGCCGCGAACTTGTCCGCCGGGACGTACCGCTGAAAGAGCGCCGACAGCAGCACCCCCAGCAGGAAGTAAAGCCCCGTGGCCCGGATGTTTCGGCCCAGGTTGAAAAGGAACCGCAACAGGAGGTTCGGATTCGTGTCGTGGCTGGCCCCCGGCTCAAAGCCGTCGAAGCTGAAAAAGGGCCGGTCCCTATAAAACCCGTGGACCACCAGCCCCGCCGCGACGCCGCAGACCGTGCAGGACACCAGGCGGATGATGAGCGCCGTTGGGCCAAGGGCGGTGCTATACATGATGAGTTGGGGGTTCAAAAGCACGCTGGACATCATGAACGCCGCCAGCCAGTCGTGGCGCATCCCGGCCCGGGAGAAGGACGCGGCGATGGGGATGGTGCCGTACATGCACAGGGGCGACGCCACCCCCAGCAGGCTTGCCGGGACCACGCCCCACAGCCCCCATTTCTTGTCCCGGATGCGGGCGAAGGCGTTGTGGATGGCGTCCTTGGCGAACACGCTCACCAGCGAGCCCACCACCATGCCCAGCACCCAATACCCGGCGATCTGCCGGAGCTGGACCATAAAGTAGTAGGTTATATAGACCAGCTCCCTGCGGATAACGTCAAACATCTATATCCACCAGCTCATAGGTCCGGCTGCCCAGGCCGATCTGCTCCGCCGCCTCCAGGGTGTGCAGGCCGTTCTGCCGCTCCACCCGGGCCTGCAGGCTCTCGCTGCCCTCTGCGGCAAAGCACAGGTCGATGGCCGCCTGGTCGATAGCCACCGGGTCGGTGGAGGCCAGGATGCCGATGTCGTGGATGTCCGGCTCGGCGGGGTTACCGTCGCAGTCGCAGTCGATGGAGATGTTGTTCAGCACGCTCACATACACGATGCGCTCCCCATGGCCCAGGTAGTCGCTGACGGACTTGCCCGCGTCGGCCATGGATTCGGTGAAGGCGGTCTGGTCGCCGCCCCAGGGGCTGGTGTGGCTCCTGCCGCCGGTATGGATAAGGCACTTGCCCTCCTGGGAGCCCAGGCCGATGGAGATATTCTTGATGGCCCCGCCGAAGCCCGCCATGGCGTGGCCCTTGAAGTGGCTGAGGACGATGTAGCTGTCATAGTTCCCAAAGTGGCCGCCCACCAGGTTGGATGCCAGCACATTGCCGCCCTGCACGGGCAGCTCCATGGAGCCCTCCTCGTCCAGAATGTCCACGTTCGCGATGGCGGTGAAGCCGTGGTCCTCCGCCACCTGCCGGTGCATGGCGGTCTCGGAGCGGCTGCCGCCGTAGGCGGTGTTGCACTCCACGATGGTGCCGTTCACGCTCTGCACCAGGTCCGCGATCAGCTCCGGGCGCAGGTAGTTGCTGGCGGGAGGCTCGCCGGTGGAGAGCTTTACCGCCACGTTCCCCGTGGGCGTCCAGCCCAAGGCCCTATACACCGCCATCATCCCTTCCGGGGTGATGCTGGAGGTGAAGTACACCGTGGAGCCCCCGGTGGTGCCCCCGCCGGTATCCGGTGTGGGCTCCGGTGTGGGCTCTGGCGTCGGCTCCGGCGTGGACTCCGGCGTGGGCTCTGGCGTCGGCTCCGGCGTGGGTTCCGGCGTGGGTTCCGGCGTCGGCTTCGGGTCATCGGTCACCAGCTTGCCGGTCTCGTCAAAGGTATATTGCTCACCATCGATGGTGTAGGTCCCGTCTGCGTAGGCCCGGCCGAAGGTGCCGTTGTGCCTGGGGTTGAAGTAGTAGGTGTTTCCGTTGATGGTCTGCCAGCCGCTCATTACATGGCCGTAGGTGCCGTCGTGCTTCTCGCTGAAATAGTACCAGCCATCGTCGCCCCGGCCCAGGGCGATCTCGCTCAGGCCCTCCATCATCTTCCCGTCCGGGTCCAGGAAGTACCACACGCCGCCGTCCTGCAGCCAGTCGTTGGTGACCATGCGGCCAAAGGTGCCGTCGTGCTTGGGGTTGAAGTAGTACCACGTATAGTTGATATACTGCCAGCCGCTCAGCACGTGGCCGTAGGTGCCGTCGTGTTTCTCGCTGAAATAGTACCAGCCGTCGTCGCCCCGGCCCAGGGCGATCTCGCTCAGGCTCTCCATCATCTTCCCGTCTGGGTCCAGGAAGTACCACACACCGCCATCCAGGAGCCAGTCATTGGTGACCATCCGGCCGTTTCTGTAGTAGCGCCAGGCGCCGTCCCACTGCCAGCCGTCCTTCATGGGCGCGGGCGCGGGCGTGGGCTCCGTTGTGGGAACGGGGGTGGGGTCCGCAGGCGCGGGCGTCGTGGAAGGCGTCGTGTCGGGCTCCGCCGCCGTTATGCCGCTGGCATCCAGCCACGCGGCGATGGTCTCCCGGGTCGTCCCGGCGGGGAAACGCCTCCCGTCCAGCCAGTTGGCACCCGGCGCCAGGGCGTGCAGCTCGTCGTCGCTGGTGCCGATGTCGCTGGACGCCGACGTGCAGAAGGGCAGGATGGTCTTGCCGGAGAAGTCGTAGCTCTCCAGGAAGGTGCTGATGATACGGGGTGCCTCGCCGTACCAGATGGGGTAGCCTATGAGCACGGCGTCATACTGCGCCATGTTCGCCACTCGGGCCGCGATGGCGGGACGGGCGGTGGGGTCGCTGTGCTCCTGGTCGGCCCGGCCGCCGGTATAGTAGGCCAGGTCCTCCGGGGTATAGGGCTGGGCCGGCACGATCTCAAAGAGGTCCGCGCCCAGTACCTCCGCGGCGTATTCTGCCAGGGGCCGGGTGTTGTTGGTAGCGGAGAAATAGGCGACCAGGATATGGTCCTCCGCCTCCGCCATAGGGGCGGCGGCTGCGGGGGCCGCTTCCGCCGTCAGTGCCGTGGCACAAAGGGACAGCAGCGTTATCACTGCCAGCAGGCCGCTCAATATGCGCTTTTTCATGGTCCTACATCCTTTCTTTTGTCGGTATTGTCAAAGCAGGAAATATCTTTTATGCAATGAAATAATAACTTATATAGACCAGCTCCCGGCGGAGGATGTCAAACATCTATATCCACCAGCTCGTATGTCCGGCTGCCCAGGCCGATGGTCTCGGCGGCTTCCAGCACATGGAGCCCGTTCTGCCCCTCCACGCGGCGGACGAAGCTCTCATTGCCCTCCGCCTGGTAGATCAGGTCCATGCAGGCTTGGTCAAGGGCCACCGGGTCGGTGGAGGCAAGGATGCCGATGTCGTGGATGTCCGGCTCGGCGGGGTTGCCGTTGCAGTCGCAGTCTATGGAGAGGCGATTCATCACGTTGATGAACAGGATGTTGTGGTCCAGGGCGTCCACCACGGACTTGCCCGCGTCGGCCATGGACTCCAGAAAGGCGTCCTGCTCCCCGCCAAACCAGCTGGTGTGGCTGCGCCCGGCGGTATGGATCAGGTTCTTTCCCTCCTGGGAGCCAATGCCGATAGAGATATTTTTCAGCGCACCGCCGTAACCGGCGATCATATGCCCCTTGAAGTGGCTGAGGACCAGGAAACCGTCAAAGTCCCCGAAGTGGGCGCCTACATAGTTCTCTGTCAGCCGCTGGCCGCCCTCCACCGGGAGGATCATGGAGCCGTCCTCGTCCATGATGACGAAGCCCTTGCCCAGCTCCGTGAAGCCGTGGTCCTCGGCCACCTGGTAGTGCATGGCCGTCTCGGAGCGGGAGCCGCCGTAGGCGGTGTTGCACTCCACGATGGTGCCGTTTACCGCCTCCACTAAGTCTTTGATGAGCTCCGGGCGCAGGTAGTTGCTGGCGGGAGGCTCGCCGGTGGAGAGCTTCACCGCGATGTTATCGCCCTGCAGCTCCACGCCCAGGGCTTCATAGGCCCGCATCATACCCTCGGCGCTGATGTCGGAGGTGAAGTATACCACCGATGCGCCGGTGCCCTCGGCGGTCTCGTTGGCCGGGGCGGGCTCTGCGGCTGGGAGCTCCAGGCCGTCCAGCCACGCCTGCACGTCCGCCTCGCTGACGCCGGAGCGGAACCGCTGGCCCTCCAGCCACGTTCCCGTGCCGGCTGCCTCGGCCAGAAGCTGGCCGCTGTCGCCCAGGCCGGAGCTGGAGGAGGTGCAGAAGGGGATCACCGTCTTGCCGGTGAAATCATTGGCGGCGACGAAGCTGCTCACCGGCCAGGCCGCGATGCCCCACCAGATGGGGTAGCCCACAAACACGGTGCTGTAATCTCCCCATCCATCCACCGCCGTGTTCTCCAGCTCCACGGTGCGCAGGCTCTCGTCGTCATGCTCGCGGGACACCCGGCTGTCCCCGTCCCGCCAGTTCAGATCGTCGCTGGTGTAGGGTTGAGCTGGGATGATTTCAAAGACATCGGCGTTCATCGCGGCGGCGATGGTGTTCGCCACCGCCTCGGTGTTGTTGGTAGCGGAGAAGTAGACCACCAGGGTCTTGCCGCCTGCGGTCTGGGTGTTTTCTGCCGTTTCAGGCGCGGCAGCAGGCTCCGCCTCTGCGGTCGGTTCTGCCGGGGCCTCGCTGGCCTGTGCGCTGCCGGAAGAACAGGCAGCCAGGCTCAGCAGAAGCGCGAGGCTCAGCAGTATTGCAATCAACTTCTTCATCATGGTCTCCTTTCGCATATCAGCCGGTTTCCATCTGTTCCTTCCAAAAACTTACCGCGTCGTTGATCCACCCCTCCGCCACGGTGCCGGTGCCCAGGCCAAAGCCGTGAGAGAGGCCCTCGTAGACGCGGAATTCCGTGGGGATGCCCAGCGCGCTCATGGCCTCCAGCCGCCGCTGCATAGTCCGCCAGGAGGCGATGCCGTCGTTGGTGCCTACGCAGGCGTAGGTGGGCGGGTCCGATTCGCTGTACTCGCCATGGCCGGTGTACTGCATGATGACCGCGCCCGGACGGGGCAGGTCGTCCCCGCCGAAGTACGCCGGTCCGTAGGTGCCCAGATATGCCGCCATCCGCGCCCCCGCGCTGCCGCCCCAGAGAGAGTAGCAGTCCGTGTCCACTTCCAGGTCGCCTGCGTGGTCAAAGATGAAAGTGATGGCCCGCGCCAGGTCCTCGCAGGCGGTGTCCCAGCCGGGGCGGTAGATGAGGGCGAAGGCGTTGTAGCCCATCTTGGCGAGCTCCAAAGCATGGGGGAAGCTGTCGTGCATGGCCCCCACATAGGCAAACCCGCCTCCGGCGCTGCACACGGCGAACTTCGCGCCCGGCTCGCCCTTGAAGAAGAACAGCCCCGTGTCCTCCTTGGCCGGGTCCGCCGCCTTCTCCTCGTCGGTGTAGATGTCATAGAAAACGGTCTCGCCTGCGGCGGCCTTGTCATGGAGATAGCTGCATATCTCCACGGTCTTGTCCGGGTCGATGTTGCTGTACCAGGTCAGGCACAGGTCCCCCAGCGTTTCGCCGCTCCAATAGCCCTCGTCTGCCGGGAAGATCAGCCGTCCCCATGACCCGAACACGGGGTCGTTCATCACATCGGATATTTTCGTGTTCACGGTATAAGGCCCGTCCATCTCATCCCCTCCCCGGTCCGCCGCCGCTGCGCACAGCAGCAGACACGCAAGCAACACGGCTGCCAAACCGACTTTCCTCATCGCGCCCTCCTGTTTGCGTATATCCCATGCACATATTATAAAAAGACCGGGACCTCTTGAGAAGTCCCGATCAGTTCATAAGTATATACCCAAAGGTTATAACTCTTTTTCCTGCTTTTCCTGCACCACAGCCCGCACCGCGTCCAGGAACCGGGCCAGCATGGGCGACGGCTCGGGCGGGTGAAGGATGCCAAAGGGGATGGCGTGGTCCCACGCTACCGGCAGCACCTTCAGCATGGGATGGACGCAGGACCACTTGCCGATGACTGTCAGCACATTCCGGCTCTGTTCGCAGCGATTGAAGATGCTCATATCATAGAAATCGAAATCCGCGATCTTTATGTCCGGGTGGTTCTGCGAAAGGTCGTCCCGCAGCTCGTCCATATACCTGCTCCACCCCCGGTGGATCAGCAGCAGTTCCTCCCCGGCCAAGTCCTCCGGCGTGAGCTCCTCCTTGGCCGCCAAGGGGTGATAAATGCTCACGGCGCAGCAGATGGGCTCGCGGGATATTTCAAAGCCCGCACATTGGCGCAGGGCCAGCAACGTCTCGTCGAAGATGCCCGTCACCACGTCGATGTTCTCCCCCAGATTGCGCAGGATCTCCCGGGCGTTCTCCGGGGTGTTCTCAAAGGGGACCAGCTGAAAGCTCACGTCACCGCATCGCTCGTGGATCTGAGGCCACAGGTCGGTGAGCAGCTGGGCCGGGGTCATGGGCGAGGTGCCGATGCGCACCACGCCGTACTCCTCCTGCATGGCGGCGTGGGCGCGGGCAATGGCCCGGCGGGAGTAGTCCATCATGTACTTGGCGTCCCGGTAGAGGGATTCGCCCGCCTTGGTAAGCGTGAGACCCCGGTGGCTGCGGACAAAGAGCTTCAGGTCCAGCTCCGATTCCAGAAGATTGATCTGCTTTATCACCGCCGTAGGCGTGATGAAGGCGTCGTCCGCCGCCTTGTTGAAGCTGCCCGCGTCCGCCACCCGGACGAATGTCTCCAGCTGGGGATTATACAAACCGCTCACTGCCCTTTCTTTTCATATCACGAGTATAGCATTAAATTTCCCCAGCTTCAAGCCGGGGAAATCCATCAAGCATAGACTACGGTATCGTAGACGATCTCCCGCGCACAGGCCGCGATGTTGTTCATCAAGCCTGTCCAGTACATCTGGTCTTTGGCCTTCAGTTCCTCCGTAACGCCATCCTGGGCCGCCATTTGTTCTACCACCCAAGAAAAAAAGGCTTGGGCCCGCTCATCCGTATCGGCCAGATGCGTGTTCAGCTGCCCGCTCATTACCAACTCCACAAAGTATGCGTAGTGGTGGTTCTTCAGGTATTCCATCCGCCGCCTTCCCCAGGCACCTACTGGCCTATCCTCTGACGGAGGCGGGAGCAGATTTGGCAGGTAATAGTCTCCCACCAGTGTGTAGCCGATGCCGTTGATCTCTTTGTACTGTTCCATTGTGCTGACCTCCTTGTTTTTTCTTCCATCATACAGGGAAATCTACGGCCTGTCGAATGTGTGGAATAACAGCGGCAAGGCCGCTATTATACTTAAAGAAACCGGTCACACCCGGCTTGCGCCGGAACCGCGCGGCATGGTATAATAGCGCCGAAACTGCTATTATACCCAAAAATACCAGATAATTCCCTGTCAAATTGCCGTTTCCTGGCAAGGCCATCGGATATGTGTGTGCGGCCCCGATCGGCTTTTTTCAAATCCCTTATGAACACTCGGACCAGCGTCAGAAGAGCTTTGAAGATGTTGAAACCTCGCAAGCGAGGTCCCTCCATCGGTCAAAGCTCTTCTTTTTTTCCCATCGCAAACGCTTCGCTGGTTTGCGATGGGAGCCCTGGGGGCAAAGTCCTGCGACCCCATCTTCAGGGATCGCGGGACTTTTGTATGCCCTAACAAGTGGTCAGGTCATAACTCCTTTTCCGTTTCCAGCCGCGGCGTCAGAGGAACATAAGCGAAAAGAAGCGCGCCCAGCAGAAAAAGGACCCGCCTCAGCCCCAGCCGGACGGCCAGTGCGCCGGTCAGCGGGAACAGGACGATCATGCAGGCGGAAAAACACATACTGCTCACGGAGATGAGGGTCGCCCGTCGGTCGGATGGGATGCGGCGGTTCAGCGCCGCCGAGTGGAGCGGGCCCAGCAGGGCATTGGCAAAGCTGGCCAGGCCGAAGCCCGCCACGGATCCCCAGACAGGGCCGGCGGCCATGAGCGCCAATCCCACAGCCAGAGCGGCGCCCTCAACGTAGGCGGCATGTTTTCCGAGCCTCCCGGCCGCCCGCCGGCTCAAGAGAGCGCCCACGCTGGCGGCAAGGCCCATGCACAGAAGTATCATGCTCACGCCCAGCGTGTCGAAGCCCCGGTCTTGATAGAGCCGCTGGGCATAGAAAAAGGCCGTGGTGTAGCCGGCGAACACCACACCGTAGCGCAGCAGCATGCGCCGCAGAGGTCTGTCCTTCAGCAGGGCGAAGCTGGCGGCAAAGTGGGCTCGGACTGTGACACGATCGCCGGCAGCCGGGCTGTGGGGTTCCGTCAGGAAAACGCCCACGAAGAAGGCAGCGGCCTCTATGCCCGCGCTGACAAGATAGCACAGCGCGAAAGACCGTCTTGCCAGTATCCCGCCCGCCAGCACGCCGACGGCCTGGGCGATCTCCGCCGCGAGACCCATGCGGCCGGCGGCGTGAAAGTACTGCCCCTCCCGGCCCAGACGCAGAAAGCTGTCATATAAAAGCGCCTCGTCCGAGCCGGACAGCAGGTTATAGCTCCACGCGTTGAGCACGAACGCCGCGGCCAGGAGCCCCATGCTGTCGGCGTATATGGTCACCAGCGTGGAGACAACGGCCAGGACCCGGCTGGCCAGTATGGCGCTTTTCCGGCCGAACAGGTCCGCCAGCGCCCCGGATGGCACTTCGGCCGCCAGTCCCGCCCCGTGAAATATACCCTCCAAAAGTCCGATCTGCCACAGCGTCAATCCTTTCCGGAGCAGATACATCACCCATATCCCATCCCCGAGAGCAAGGGAGGAAAGAAAGCAAAAAAGATAGCTCACCGCTACATTGCGGTGCAGTTTTTTGTCCATTGCAGTAACTCCTGATCTGGATTTGGGCACAAAAAAGACCCCTTCCACCGCCGGTGGAACGAGTCTTTGGGATCACTGCAACAGAGAACGGTCTGCCCTTATGACCTGAAAATGGGCGCAGTGATCCCCTGACGGCGCCGATCATAGGCGATCAGGCCGCTGCTGGTGAAGATGATGTACCCATAGCCAGGCATCACGCGCCCTCCTTTCCATTCATAAGTACAGCCAGTATAACTTGGATATCCCACTCCTGTCAAGAACGATACCTTCTGCGCCAGGCTTTCGTTCCCCATCCAGGGGGTGAGGTCCGTGGGCTGGATGTCGTCCTTTTTGGCATAGGTGCAATAGGAGACAAGCTCGTCCCCGTCTGTCAGCAGCAGCACTTGACGGGAACGACTGCGGCCGGTAAAATGGGCCCAAGCAAATTCAGGGGAGGGGCATATGCAGATCGAGAACAACATCCTGCGGCACTATCTCAGGAACTGTTACTTCATCAACGGCACCGCCTATGCGGGGAAGTCCACCATGTGCGCCATGCTCGCCGAGAGATTCGATATGGTCCACTGCGGGGAGAATTACAACCTGGACACCATACTGTCCATCGCTGAGCCGGACCGGCAGCCCAGCCTATGCTACCGCCGCACCATGGCCTCCTGGCTGGATTTCGTGAGCCGGACGCCCGAGGAGTATGAGGCCTGGGTAGACGGCAACCAGCGGGAGCTTGCGGGTTTCGAGGTCGCGGAGCTCATCCGCCTGTCCGGCGGCAGAAAGGTCATCGTGGACACGAACATCCCCTGCGACCTGCTGTGGCAGATATCGGATTATGACCACGTGGCCATCATGCTGTCGCCACAGGCCCTGTCCGTGGACCGGTTTTTTGACCGGGACGACCCAGACAAGCAGTTTCTGCTCTCCGTCATCCGCTCCTGCCCCGACCCGGAGGCAACATTGGAAAACTTCAAGGCCTGCATCGCCCGGGTCAACAGCCCGGAGCGGTACGAAGCCCTTCAAAACAGCGGTTTCTTCACCGTCGTCCGCCCCTCCGGCGACGTTGACACAAGAGAGGAGGTCCTCTCCGCCCTGGCAGAGCACTTTAAGCTAAAATAACGGCACGGCGCTGAGTGCGCCGTGCCGTTATTTATATTTCCCTTACACCAGTCCCATGATCTCCTGATGGATATCCTC
This sequence comes from uncultured Oscillospiraceae bacterium, assembly GCA_947625045.1. Taxonomy (GTDB): domain Bacteria; phylum Bacillota; class Clostridia; order Oscillospirales; family Oscillospiraceae; genus CAJOIG01. Next base: position 27,675 of record CANQMW010000014.1, on the reverse strand, counting down.
CACGGCCCGCATTTGGCCGCCCCGGGTACATTGGATGGTCGTCCAGCCGAGGCGCTGGGCGCAGTAGGCGGCGGCCGCGCGGGAGCGGGCCATGTAGGCCCGGTCGGCCTCATGGATGTCCTCCCGGCTGGCGTCGCCGTGGTAGCGCTTTAAAAGCAGCCCCTCCGTGACGGCGGCCTCGGTCTGGAAAAACAGCACCTTGTCCGGGGCGGGGATGCCCAAGAGGTCGTATTCATAGTGGAACAGCCAGTCCAGAAATGCCGGCCACTGTTCCTCGGGAAGCTTGGAGCACTGGTGTACCGCGTTGGAAGTGGTGTACCGGTCCGCCACAACGACGCCGCCGGAGAGGTAAAATCCCTGCCAGTCCTTTTTATAGCTGGCGTACCGGTCCACGGCGTAGAAGCTGGAGGCGGCGTAGGCGTTCACGTCCCCGGGCTGGCTTCCGAACAGGCCGGCCAGGTACATCTTCACCAGGGCGGAGGAATCGCTGTCATAATCCGGGAAGGACACCTTCATAGCCTTCACGCCCCGGGCCAGCAGCGCCTCATAGAGCAGCTTGGCCTGGGTTGCCTTGCCGCTGCCGTCCACGCCCTCGATGACGATCAGTTTTCCCTTTTCCATGCTTCCCGCCTCGCTTTCCTCCGCAGTATACCACAGCCTCTCCGGACCGCGCAAGCTCACATGGTCTCCACCACACTGGCCACGCCGGGCACCTGGCCCACCTCCGCCGTCACGGCGTCGGCCTTGTTGTGCTGGTCCAGCTGCAGGGTGAACACCACGCTGGAGCTCTTCTTCTCCCCGTCCTGGGACCGGGTGACCACCATGTTCCGCACCCGCACGCCCTTTCGGGCGAACAGGGCCAGCACATTCTCCAAAGTGTCCCGCCCCTCATACTCCAGCAGCAGTTTCAGTTCCTCGGAGTTTTCCAGCATCCAATGCTCCAGCTTGGAGAATATGGACTCCGCCGCCAGCACCAGGATGGTCCCGGCCACGCCCGCCTCATAGTAGCCCGCGCCCAGGCACAGGCCGATGACCGCCGCCACCCAGAGGCCCGCCGCGGTGGTCAGGCCCCGTATCCGCTGCCGGCGGGTGACCATGATGCAGCCCGCACCGATGAAGCCCACGCCGGCCACCACCTGGGCACCCATGCGGGTGATGTCGGTGTTGAGCTGCATGACCCGGTAGAGATACTCCCCCGTGAGCATGGTCACCGCCGCGCCCAGGCATATGAGGATGTGGGTGCGGAAACCCGCCGCTCGGCGCTTATACTCCCGCTCCAGGCCGATGCAGCCGCCGCAGAGCACCGCCAGCACCAGCCGCAGGGTCACGGAGGCCAGGGTGACCTCCCGCAGGCCGTCAAATATGTGCAGCATGTCTCTCCCCCCTCCTCATATCTCCACGGCGGACACGCTCTCCAGCTCGGAGAGAGCCGTCATCACCTGGGTATGGTGCTGTCCCCGGTTGAGGCGCAGATACACCACGGCGTTGGGATTGCCCCCGTTCCGGCCCCGGTCGATGTCCACCGCGTGGATGTGCACGCCCTGAGCCCGGATGCAGGCCAGCACGTCGCTGAAGTTCTCCAGGCTCTGGACCTCCACGTAGAGGTTCAGGTTCCGGCCCCGCTCCATGAGCATCGTCTCCACCCGCCGCAGCAGGTGCATACTGAGGAAGATGAGCGCAAACGCCACCAGCACGCACTCGTAAAACCCCGCGCCCACGGCCAGGCCCACGCAGGCCGTGGCCCACAGGCCCGCTGCCGTGGTCAGGCCCTTCACCTCCTGGTGGCCGGTGACGAGGATGACCCCCGCGCCCAGAAAGCCGATGCCATTGACCACCTGGGAGCCAATGCGGGTGATATCGGTGCGAAAGCCCACGGCCGCCGCCTCCGCCGCCCACGCATGGGTGGCCAAGTGGTAGAGATACTGGCCCAGCAGTATGGTCAGCGCCGAGCCCAGGCACACCAGCATATAGGTGCGGAACCCCGCCGCCCGGTGGCGCCGGGCCCGCTCGATGCCGATGAGCCCGCCGCATATCATGGCGAGCAGCATCCTTAAGAGCATCGACACGACGGTCAGTTCCCGCAGGCCGTCCAGCCCGTGGAGCATATACCTCTCCCCTTTCTTCCCCGCTTTTCACAATGGTCAGAAGGGCGTGCCAGGCACGCCCTTCGTCATGTCTATTGGTCTATGTACAGGTTTTAGTCCGATACCGGCGCGTCCCCAGTCCCGGCCTCGGCGTCGTTCTCGTCCGCCAGTGCCTGGCTCTTTTTCTCCATCTTGTTCATGAAGAAGGGGCTCAGCACGCCCACGATGCACAGGGCGATGAGCACCCAGTCCACCACGCTGGAGAACAGCACGCTGATGCTGCCCTGGGATACCCGCAGGGCGTTTCGGAGGCCCTTCTCGCCGATGGGCCCCAGTATCAGCGCCAGCACCACCGCGGCGGTATTAAGGTCGAACTTCCGCATGGCATAGCCGATGACGCCGAAGATGAGCATGACCACCACGTCCAGGATGTTCTTATGGATGGCGTAGGAGCCCACCACGCACAGCACCGTCACGCAGGGGATGAGGATGGCATCACTAAGCCGCGCGATGTTGGCGAAGCCCTTGCAGCCGATAAGGCCCACGGCCAGCATAAAGAACTGCACCAGCACGAACCCCGCGAAGAAAGTATATGTCATGGGAGCGTACTTCGTGAACAGCTCCGGGCCCGGGGTCAGGCCCTGGATGATGAGCCCGCCCATGAGCACGGCCGTCACGCTCTCGCCGGGGATACCCAATGTCAGCGTGGGGATGAGGGAGCCGCCGGTGACGGCGTTGTTGGCCGCCTCGGAGCCCGCCACGCCCTCATAGGCACCGTGGCCGAAGTCCTGCTTGTTCCTGGAAAACTGCTTTGCGGTATTGTAGCCCACGAAGCAGGCGATGGAGGCGCCCGCGCCGGGCAGGATGCCGGTCAGGTTGCCGATGATCCAGGAGCGGATGATGGTTGGCCAGAGAGTGCGTATCTCCTTTTTGGAAAGGCGCATCTTGTCGGTGACCTTGGACGCCTTGGCCCGCTTGACGATCTTCTTCTCCGCCAGGATGAACACCTGGCTCATGGAGAACAGGCCGATGAGCGCGCAGGTGGTGTTCACGCCCTCCGCCAGGAAGGACTGGCCGAACATGAACCGCTTCACGCCGGTGATGGGGTCCAGGCCGATGGTGGACAGCATCAGGCCGAAGGCGCCGGACATGAGGCCCTTTATAAGGCTCTTGCTGGACACGCCCGCGATGATGGTGAGGCCGAAGATGGAAAGCCAGAAATACTCCGCGCTCATGAATTTCAACGCCAGCTGGGCCAGCAGGGGCGCGAAGAAGTAAAGGGAGATGCAGCTTAAGAGACCGCCCCAGAAGGAACTCCAGCAGGCAGTAAACAGCGCCTTGCCCGCCTGGCCCTTCAAGGTCATCTGATAGCCCTCGATGGCCGTGGCCGCGGAGGCCGGCGTGCCGGGGGTATGGATGAGGATGGCGGAGATGGAGCCGCCGAAGATGGCGCCGCAGTAGATGGCGCCCAGGACGATGAGGCCCGTCTCCGGCTCCATGGTGAAGGTCATGGGCAGCATCAGCGCCACGCCCATGGCCGCGGACAGGCCGGGCATACAGCCGATGACGATGCCCATGGCCACGCCGCCGATCATCATAAGAAGGTTGATGGGGGTCAGGGCGTTGATAAAGCCCGCGCCCATCAGGGATAAAGTGTCAAGCATAGCTCCCGCCCCTCCTTATATCAGAATGCCGGTGGGCAGCTTCACGCCCAGGAACCGGACGAAGGCGAAGTAGATGAGCACGGTCAGCACCACCACCGCGATGCTCATGTGCAGCACCGGCACCTTCAGGTACAGCATCACCGCCACCATGAACACCACCGTGGACACGAAAAAGCCCACCGTGCTCACCAGCACCACGTACACGATGACGCAGACCAGGCACACGAAGAATTGGACGGGCTGGAAATCCTTGAACACCTCGCTCACACCGCTGGTCACGCCGTGCTTCTTCGCCGCCACCAGCATCTGCAAAAGGTACAGGGTGGTCAGGCCGAACAGCAGCGCCACGGTGAAGTAGGGGTAAGTCCGGCTGGACTCCTTCAGCTGGGTCGTGCCGTAATACCAGTAGGCGCACACGGCGTACATGAATACCACCACGCCGATGTCCGTCTTTTTCATTTTCACGCTCTATCCCTCCTCTGCGGTCGGAATGGGGGAAAAGGGCAGGTCACCCCGCCCTTTTCCGTTACGTTTCAGTTCAATGACGCGGGGGATATGATCACTCGAACCAGAAGTTCTCGCTCAGGCTCTCGGTGAACTCCTGCTGCTGCTCGATGAGGGCGGCGGTAGCCTCGGCGTCCTGATAGTCGGTGGCGACACCGGCGTCGGCCGCAGCGGCCAGATACTCCTCGTCCTCCATGGCCTTCTTGAAGGCCTCCTCATAGAAGGCGATCACGTCCTCGCTGACGCCAGCGGGAGCGCAGATGCAGCGGGAGGAGCCCAGCCAGTCCTCATAGTAGCCCAGGCTGCCCAGGGTGGGCACGTCGGGATACTCGGGCACGGGCTCAGCGGCGAAGGCGCCCAGGATCTTCAGGTCGGCGTCCTGGCCGGCGATGTCGGCCACCTTGGCCACGCAGAAGTCGGCTTCCTTGCCCCGCAGGCTCAGCAGCTCATCGGCGGTGCCGCCCTGGGGGATGTCGATGTACTTGAAGCCGGCGGACACGGCAAAGGCCTGCGCGCCGATGTGGTTGGAGGCCTGGGGGCCGTTGGTGGAGGCCTTCAGCATATCCTTGTCGCCGTCCTCGGAGTGCTCCTTGCCGTAGGCGACCAGGTCGTCCAGGGTCTCGAAGCGGTCGTCATCGGCGCGGACGATGACCAGAGAAGTCTCGGTCACGTGGTTGCAGATGGCGGCGAAGCTGTCGGTGGTGTAGGTGCCCATCTCGTTGACGATGGAGCTGTTGAAGTTGGGCAGGTTGACAAAGCCGATGGTCAGGCCGTCGGGCTCGGCGTCAGCCAGCTGGGACCAGCCGATGGAGCCGGAGCCGCCGGGGACGTTGTCGATGACCAGGGTCTGGCCGATGTACTTCTCGGCGTACTGGGCCAGCAGACGGGCGGTGATGTCGGTGCCGTTGCCGGCGTCATAGGCCACGATGATGTGCACGGGGCCGTCGGGAGCCCACTTGTCCGCGGCAAAGGCGGTGGAGCCCAGGGCCACGACCATTACGAGGGCCATCAGCAGAGCGATCAGTTTCTTCATGATTCGTTCTTCCTTTCAGCATTAAAGTACCGCTTGGGTCTGTGCTAAAAATATCACATATCCACAAGAAAAGCAACGATAAAATGCCGGTTTTTCCGAATATTTTACAAAAAGCGAGAGCAAAATTTACCTTCTTTCTCTCTGACCGCACCCCGCCGTTTTCAGAAATGATACGGAATTTTAACTTGTTTGGTCCGGACTGGTAGTGTAGTATATATTTGAGGAAATAAGCGCGGTCATTGATAGTGTTCAATAGAGTTGACAGAAAGGCACGATATGGACCTGTTTTATAAATTGATCGCCATGCTGGGCGGCCTGGCCATGTTCCTGTACGGCATGCGCATCATGGGCGACGGGCTGAAGAGCTGCTCCGGCAGCGCCATGAAGGCGGCCCTGGCCAAGGTCACCAGCCGCCCGGCCCTGGGCTTTCTGCTGGGTATGCTGGTCACCTGCATGATCCAGAGCTCCACCGCCACCATCGTGCTGACGGTGGGTCTGGTGGGTGCGGGGTTCCTCACCTTCCGCCAGTCCATCGGCATCGTCCTGGGCGCCAACGTGGGCACCGCCATCACCGCCCAGATCATCCGCCTCATGGACGTGCAGGCGGGCTCCACCAGCATCCTCTACCTCTTCAACGCCGAGAACCTGGCCCCCATCGCGCTGATCATCGGCATCGTGCTCATCATGTTCGTCAAACGCAGCTCCATGCAGAACGTGGGCACTATCGCCATAGGCTTCGGCATCCTGTTCATGGGCCTCATCTTCATGAGCGACGCGGTCAGCGCCTTCGGCAGCGGCCTGAGCGGCCTTCTCACCGCCTTTGAGGACAACTACATCCTGGGCTTCCTGGCCGGCACGGCGGTCACCGGCGTCATCCAGAGCTCCTCCGCCGTCATCGGCATTCTGCAGTCCTTCGCCAGCTCCGTGGGCGTGCGCTTCTGCGGCGTGTTCGCGGTGATCATCGGCGTGAACATCGGCGACTGCCTGACCACCTTCCTGGTCTGCCGCATCGGGGCCAAGCCCGAGCAGATACGCACCGTCACCGTCCACGTGATGTACAACATCTGCGCGGCGGTGCTCATCGCCGGGGCCCTGGCCATCTGCCGCAGCACGGGCCTCATAGGCGACGGGCTGTGGTACGCCACACTGGACTCCGGCGGCGTGGCCAACGTCCACGGCCTGTTCCGGCTCATACCGGCGGTACTGCTGCTGCCCATGTCCAGAGTATTCGCCAATCTCGCCGAGAAGATGATCCCGGACAAGCCCATGGACAGCGAGGACCAGGACATCGTGGACAACCTGCGGGAGCTGGATTCGCACCTCGTCACCAACCCCCGCATCGCCCTGGACCAGTCCGGCCACCTCATCGGCCACATGGCCTCCGTGGCGCTGGAGAACTACGACAACGCCACCAAGCAGATATTCGACTACGACGAGAAGCTGGCGGAGCGTGTGAACCAGCGGGAGGCGCTGCTGGACCGGATGGCGGACGCCACCAACCAGTTCATCATCAGCCTCTCCCCCTACGTCACCAGCACCGCCGACAACCGGGACCAGAACTTCCAGATCAAGGCCCTCACCTGCTTCGAGCGCATGGGCGATTTGGCCCAGAACATCCAGCACGACACCCAGCATCTCAGGGAGACCGGCACGCCCCTTTCCAGAGAGGCCCAGACCGATCTCACCGGCACCATCTCCGTGGTCAAGGACATCCTCACCCTCACAGTGGAGGCCTTCAAGTCCAACGACCTGCAGCGGGCCCGGGCGGTGGAGCCTTTGGAGGAGGTCATCGACGACATCATCGAGGTCATGAAGGCCCGCCATGTGAACCGGATGACCCACGGCGTGTGCGACGTGGTCAACGGCATCCAGTACCAGAACATCCTCCAGAACCTGGAGCGCGTGTCCGACCAGTGCTCGGACCTGGCCGTGTACATGCTCAGCCGGGCCGACGCCTCCATCACCGGCCAGGAGCACCGGTACATCCATGACCTGCACCACTCCGACAACGAGGCCTACCGGCGCATGTTCCGGGAGAATTACCGCAAGTATTTCCGCCAGCTTCATCTGGAGGCCGCCAAGGAACAGGCGGAGAACGCCAATAAATAATACTTGACAAAATCAGAAGTTTCCCTTATAATGACCCACAGCAAGAGCAAAGACGTTCTTTTTGGACGGCTTTGCTCTTTTTTTGTTTTGGACAAGGAGAGAGCATCATGTGCGCGATCATGGGATTTACGAAACGTACCCTCTCCCGGGAGGAGCTGGAACCCTTCTTTGAGAAGACCCACTCCCGGGGGCCGGATATGAGCCGCGTGGAGCAGGCGGGCTCCGGGTGGCTGTGCTTCCACCGTCTGGCCATCATGGGCCTGCACCCCGAGGGGATGCAGCCGTTCCACCTGGACGGGGACATGGCGGTGTGCAACGGGGAGCTTTACCTGTTCCGCCCTCTGAAGGCGGAGCTTGCCAAGGAATACGACTTCATCAGCGAGTCGGACTGCGAGATCATCCTGCCGCTGTACCACAAATACGGCCTGGACATGTTCAAAATGCTGGACGCGGAGTTCGCCATGCTCATATACGACAGCAAGCGGGACGAGCTCATCGCGGCCCGGGACCCCATCGGCATCCGGCCGCTCTATTATGGCTATCTCGCCGACGGGTCCATGGCCTTCGCCAGCGAGGCCAAGAACCTGGTGGGCCTGTGCGAAAAGGTCCTGCCCTTCCCCCCCGGCCACTACTACGCCGGCGGCAAATTCGTCCGCTACGCGGACCTGACCACAGTGGACAAATACCTTCCCGACGACGTGGAGACGGTATGCAAAAACATCCGGGAAAAGCTGATATTGGCGGTGGATAAGCGGCTGGACGCGGACGCGCCGCTGGGCTTTCTCCTCTCCGGCGGGCTGGATTCCAGCCTAGTGTGCGCCATATCCGCCCGCATCCTGGGCAAGCACATCCGCTCCTTCGCCATCGGCATGGACACGGACGCCATCGACCTCAAATATGCCCGCCAGGTGGCGGACTACATAGGCGCCGAGCACACGGAGGTATACATGACCCGGGAGCAAGTGCTGGCGAGCCTGGAGGAGGTCATCGCCATGCTGGGCACCTGGGACATCACCACCATCCGGGCCAGCATGGGCATGTATCTGTGCTGCAAGGCCATCCACGAGCGCACGGACGTGCGGGTGCTCCTGACCGGCGAGATATCCGACGAGCTCTTCGGCTATAAGTACACCGACTTCGCCCCCTCCCCGGAGGCCTTCCAGGCCGAGGCCAAAAAGCGCATCGACGAGCTTCACATGTACGACGTGCTCCGGGCAGACCGGTGCATCTCCGTCAACTCCATCGAGGCCCGGGTGCCCTTCGGGGACCTGGAATTTGTAAAATACGTCATGAGCGTGGACCCGAAGCTGAAGGTAAACACCTACGATATGGGCAAATACCTGCTCCGCCACGCCTTTGAAAAGGACCATATCCTGCCCGACTCCATCCTCTGGCGGCAGAAGGCGGCCTTCTCCGACGCGGTGGGCCACTCCATGGTGGACGACCTGAAGGAATACGCGGCGGAAAAGTACACCGACGAGGAATTTGAGGCAAAGCGGATGAAATATGACTTCGCCCGTCCCTTCACCAAGGAGAGCCTCCTCTACCGGGAGATATTTGAAAAGTATTACCCCGGCCAGGCGGGGATGATCGCGGACTTCTGGATGCCCAACAAGACGTGGAAGGGCTGCGACGTGGATGACCCCAGCGCCCGGGTGCTGGCAAACTACGGGGCCAGCGGCGAATAAGGACATATACAAAAGCACCGCCGGAGCAATTCGCTCCGGCGGTGCTGCTATGCTGCCACGTTCTCTTACAGGCTCTTGATGTACTGGTCGATGCCCGCGGCGGCGGTCTTCCCCGCGCCCATGGCCTTGATGACCGTGGCCGCGCCGGTCACCGCGTCGCCCCCGGCGAACACGCCGGCCCGGCTGGTGGCGCCGGTGGCCTCGTCCGCGACGATGCCGCCCTTCTTCGTGGCCTCCAGGCCCGGGGTGGTGGAGAGGATCAGCGGGTTGGGGCTGGTGCCGATGGCGATGATGACCGTGTCGACATCAATAATATACTCGCTGCCGGGCACCTCCACGGGACGGCGGCGGCCGGTGGCGTCCGGCTCGCCCAGTTCCATCTTTACGACCTTGATGCCCGTCACGTGGTCGCCCTCGTCCCCCACGATCTCCACGGGGTTATTCAGGAGCTTGAAGGTGATCTCCTCCGCCTGGGCGTGCTCCACCTCTTCCTTTCGGGCGGGCAGCTCGTCCATGCCCCGGCGGTAGATGATGTACACCTCGTCGGCGCCCAGACGCTTGGCGCTGCGGGCCGCGTCCATGGCCACGTTGCCGCCGCCCACCACGGCCACCTTCTTGCCGATCTTGATGGGCGTGTCGTACTCGGGCAGATAGGCCTTCATCAGGTTCACGCGGGTCAGGATCTCGTTGGCGGAGAACACACCCAGCAGGTTCTCCCCGGGGATGTGGAGAAACTGGGGCAGACCCGCGCCGGAGCCCACGAACACGGCCTCGAAGCCCTGCTCAAAGAGCTCATCTATGCTCTCGGCCCGGCCTATCACCGCGTCGGTGACGATCTTCACGCCGAAGTATGTAAGTTTTTCTATCTCCTTTGCCACGATGGCCTTGGGCAGCCTGAACTCCGGGATGCCGTAGACCAGCACGCCGCCGGGCTTATGGAAGGCCTCGAACACCGTCACGTCATAGCCCCTGCGGCTGAGGTCGCTGGCGCAGGTGAGGCCCGCCGGTCCGGAGCCGATGATAGCGATCTTGTGGCCGTTGGCCTCGGGGATGGCCGGGGGCCCGTCCTTGTGTCCGTGCTCCATGTGCCAGTCCGCCACGAACCGCTCAAGCCGGCCGATGCCCACACTCTCGCCCTTGATGCCCCGGATGCACTTGCCCTCGCACTGGTTCTCCTGAGGGCACACCCGGCCGCATATGCCGGGCAGGGCGTTGGTCTGGGTTATCACGTCGCAGGCCTCGTCGAACTTCCCCTCCGCCACCAGGGCGATGAAGTCGGGGATGTGCACGGCCACGGGGCAGCCCTCCATGCACTTGGGCTCCTTGCAGTGCAGGCACCGCTTGGCCTCGTCGATAGCCATCTCCGGCGTGTAGCCCAGGGCCACCTCGTCAAAGTTCCTGTTCCGTACCAGAGGCTCCTGCTCCGGCATGGGGTTTTTGTCCATGCGCATATTAGCCATGCTCTCTCACCCCTCCCGTGATGCGGCAGACGTGGGCCGCCGCTTCCTTTTCCTCCGCCTCGTAGTAGGTGCTGCGGGCGATGACCCCGTCCCAGTCCACCAAGTGGCCGTCGAACTCCGGCCCGTCCACGCAGGCGAATTTCGTCTCGCCGTCCACCGTCAGCCGGCAGGCGCCGCACATGCCCGTGCCGTCCAGCATGATGGGGGCCAGGGACGCGATGGTCTTGATCTTATAGGGGCGGGTGGCGTCGCAGACCATCTTCATCATGCGAAGGGGTCCGAAGCATATGACCTCGTCGTAGGTCTCCCCCCCATCCAGGAGCTTGCGGAGCTTATCCACGTTGAAGCCCTTTTCGCCGTATGTACCGTCGTCGGTGGTGGGATAGAAGTTCACCGAGCAGGCCCGAAGCTCGTCCTCCAATATGACGTACTTCTTCGAGCGGAACCCGGCCACCATGTCCACGGCGATGCCCCTGTCCCGCATGCCCTTCGCCACGGGATAGGCGATGGCGGTGCCCACGCCGCCCACGACGATGCACACCCGCTTCAGCCCCTCCATGGGCGTGGGATGGCCCAGGGGGCCGACCACATCCGCCAGGCAGTCGCCCACCTCCATCAGATGGAGCATCCGGGTGGATTTCCCCGCCCGCTTCACCATGATGGTCACAGTGCCCTTCTCCGGGTCCGTGGCAGAGATGGTCACGGGGATGCGCTCGCCGTACTCGTCCAGCCGGAAGATGATGAACTGGCCGGGCCTGGCCTTTTTAGCCACCAGCGGCGCCTCGATCACGAATTCGATCTCCAGCCCCGACTCGTTCAAGGGCCGTTTGCTCACGATCTTGAACATATTCTTCCCCCTCGTCCTGTGTCGGTAAGACTCCGTTATCATGGACGAAATCTTTTCTTATATATTATACCATACAGGAGCGATTTGTGAAGAGTTTTTTCGGCAAATTTATGACTTTTGTCTATTATTTGTCAATCTTTTCCAGCCGCTCCACCACGGCCTCGAAGCCCATGGCCCGGCTGGCCTTCACCAGCACCGCGTCCCCGGGCCGGATATGCTCCGGCAGGGCCTTTAAAAGCTCCTCCAAGGTGGGGTACCATTTCGTCCCCTTCCCCGCCCCGGCGGCGATGGGTTCCGACTCCGGGCCGCAGGCCACCACCTCGTCACAGAGCGACGCGGCGTATGCCCCGGTCATGCGGTGCAGCTCCGGGCTCTTCTCCCCCAACTCCCGCATGTCGCCCAATATGGCCACATGCCGTCCCGGCAGGCGCACAAGGCTCTCCAGGGCACTCTTCACGCTGGTGGGGTTGGCGTTGTAGCAGTCGTCCAGGATGAGGATGGAGCCGGTGTCCACAAGCCGACCCCGGCTGCCCACGGTCTCATAGGCCGCCACGCCCGCGGCGATCTCCCCGTCCGTCAGGCCCAGCTCCAGGCCCACAGCGGCGCCCATCAGGGCGGCATAGACCATGTGGTCCCCAAAGGCGGGGATGCGCACGGGGATGCGCCGCTCGCCGGAGAGGATGGTGCAGCTCATGCCCCCGGTGCCCTCGGGCTTTACGTCCACAGCCCGGACGGCGCAGTCCTCTCCCAGGCCGAACAGCACGGTACAGCGGCCGAAATCGTGCGTTTTCAGCAGTTCGTCGTCCCCGTTGGCGATGATGACGCCGGTATCCTTCATGCCCTTCACCATCTCCCCCTTGGCCCGCAGGACTCCGGGCCGGTCGCCCAGAAATTCCAGGTGGGCGTCGCCGATGAGGGTGTATACGCCGATGTCGGGCCGGACCATCTCCGTAAGGCGGGTCATCTCCCCGAAGCCGGAGATGCCCATCTCCACCACGGCGGCCTCGTGCTCCTCCCCCAGGCGGAACAGGGTGAAGGGCACGCCCAGCTCGTTATTGAAGTTCTTCTCCGTCCGCAGGGTGTGGAACCGGGCGGACAGCACCGCGGCGATCATCTCCTTGGCGGTGGTCTTGCCCACGGAGCCGGTGACGCCGATGAAGGGGATGTCGAACTGCCGCCGGTACCAGGCCGCTATGGCCTGGAGGGCCGCCTGGGTATCAGGCACGACGATGTGGGCCACAGGCGCGTCGGTGACATGATTGCACAGCACGCAGACCGCGCCCTTTTCCGCCGCCATGGGGATGAAGTCGTGGCCGTCCACCCGGGCGCCGGGGATGGCGGCGAACAGACAGCCGGGTACTACGGCCCGGCTGTCGGTGGTGACGGCGGTGATCTCCCCCGCCGGGAGCGTCCCGGCGACAGAGCCGCCCGTCACAGTAAGTATAACGGATGGTGTGAGACGGCGCATAAGCTTACCTCCCGTATTTCTTCAAAGAAGCCTCGATGAGCCTGTCGCAGAGCTCGCCGTAGCTCATCCCCATGGCCCGGCCCATCCGTGGGATGAGGCTGGTGGGGGTCATGCCCGGGAGGGTGTTGGCCTCCAGGCAGTAGAACACCCCGTCCTCGCCCATGATGAAGTCCACCCGGCCATAGGCCTGCAGCCGCAGGGCCTTGTATACCCGCTCCGCCAGGGCCTGGATGGCCGCGGTCTCGTCCGCCGTTATAGGGGCGGGACAGGGCTCGTCGGTCATGCCGGGCTGGTACTTGTTCTTATAGTCGTAAAAGCCGGACTTGGGGATGATCTCCGTCACGGGCATGGCCTTTCCGTCCAGCACGCCCACGGTCAGCTCCCGGCCCTTGATGAACTTCTCCACCATGACCCTATCCTCATACTTGAACGCCAGGGCCAGGGCCGCGTCGTATTCCGCCGGGCCGTTCACGATAGTTGTGCCCACGCTGCTGCCGCCGGAGCAGGGCTTCACCACACAGGGAAAGCCCACGTCCGCCTTTTCGCCGCCCTTTTCCACAACCACGCACTCCGCCACAGGCACGCCCGCCGCCCGGAGCACGGTCTTGGAAAGGTCCTTGTCCATGGCGATGGCGCTGCCCAGATAGCCGCTGCCGGTGTAGCGCACGCCGCTGATGTCGAAATACGCCTGGAGCTTGCCGTTCTCCCCGTCCTCGCCGTGGAGAGCCAGAAACGCGATATCCGCCGCCCGGCAGATGTCCAGCACGCGGGGCCCAACCAGCCCCTGGCCGGGGCGCATGGCCCGCACGGCGGCAAGGTCCGGCGCGTCCTCCCCCACGGCGAAGGACGCGCCCGCATCCTCCCGGGTGAATACGTCCTCTATATGTTCAAAGGGCTCGGTCCAGCCCAGAAACAGGTCCAGCAGCGCCACCGCGTGGCCCTGGCCCCGCAGCGCCCGGGCGATGCCCACGCCCCCGGACAGGGACACATCCCGCTCGTTGGAAAGTCCTCCGCACAGCACCGCGATCCTCATATCCGTCTCCTCCTGAGATCTTTAAAGTTTTGCCGGTCATTTCCTATTTTATCCGCTGCGAATCGCAAGCAACATTGTGCTTTGTGCTTGAAACAATGCAAAAAATGCTAAATCATGATCCACAAGGAATTATTTTAGCATATAAGGAAGATTCGTGCAATTGTATTGTCATGTTTTCAAAAATATGCTACAATATCCGCCGGCGTGTTTTTCTCGCCAGGAAGGACATATCATGCCATACATTGTCATCGACCTGGAATGGAACCAGGCCATGAGCGCGAGATCCTCCGTATTCAACCATCTTCCCATCCACCTGCGGGGCGAGATCATCCAGATCGGCGCGGTGAAGCTGAACGACGATTTCACCCCCGGCGAGGAATTCCAGTGCGACGTGAGCCCCGTGTGGTTCAAAAAGATGCACTATAAAGTCAAAAAGCTCACCGGTTTCGACAACGACCGCCTGGCCCATGGGCTCCCCTTCCCCCAGGCGCTGGAGCAGTTTCTGGCCTGGTGCGGGCCGGGGTGCACCTTCATGACCTGGGGCTACGACGACAGCGGTATCATGGAGCAGAACTGCATCATCCACGACCTGGACATCGACTGGATGGGCCAGTGGGTGAACCTGCAGGTGGTATACAACATCCTCACCGAGGACACCGACCACAACCAGAAATCCCTGGAGACCGCCATGGAGCACTTCGGCATCGAGCAGACCCGGGTGGCCCATGACGCCCTGGGCGACGCCTATAATACCGCCCTGGTTTGCTCCCGGCTGGACCTTGAAAAGGGCCTGGCCCGGTACGCCGAGCGGGCCGGCCAGCTCACCCGCAGGACCCACGGCGGCGATAATAACGGCGGCAATGGCCCGGACCCCATCGAGCATACCGTCTCCCCCGCCTATCCCACCCGGGAGGCCCTGTGGCAGGCCGCGGAGCAGGCGAAGGCCGTCTGCCCCGTATGCGGAAAGGACCTGGACCGGACCGGCTGGGTCAGCCAGGGCGACCACCGGTATATGTCTCTCGCCAAGTGCCCGGAGCACGGGGCCTATCTCTGCCGCATCCGCTTAAAGCAGGAGGATGTGGGCTGCTGGGTGGCCAACCGGCTGCTCTATGAGGCCGACGAGGAGATGGAAGCGAGCTTCCTCGCCCGGCAGGCAAAGCCCCGCCGCCGCAGAAGACGGGGCGGCCGGAAGCCCGAACAACAGTAAAAAACGCCCGGACCTTGCGGTCCGGGCATATTCATGCTGATTTACGCCCTGGGATGGGCCTTGTTGTACACGTCCTTCAGCTGCTTTTTCACCAGCTGGGAGTATATCTGGGTGGAGCTTATGTCCGCGTGGCCCAGCATCTCCTGGATGGAGTGCAGGTCCGCGCCGTTTTCAAGAAGGTGGGTGGCGAAGCTGTGGCGCAGGGTGTGGGGCGTTATATCCTTCTCGATGCCCGCCTTCTGCTGGTAGCTCTTGACGATCTTCCAGAAGCCCTGGCGGCTCATTCGCTCCCCGCCCACGTTCACGAACAGCGCCCGCTCGCTGGGGGAGGCGATCATCTCCGGGCGGATGAAGTCCACGTAGTCCTTCAGCGCCTTCACGGCCTTGGGGTACAGGGGTATGGAGCGGACCTTGTCCCGGCCCCGGCAGTTGATGATGCCCGCCGACAGGTTCACATCCGTCACGTCGAGACCTATCAGCTCGCTGACCCGGATGCCCGTGGCGTACAGAAGCTCCAGCATAGCCCGGTCCCGGTAGCCCTTGCGGTCGGTGCACTCCGGCTGGCTGAGAAGCAGCTCCACTTCCTCGGCGGTGAGGATCTCCGGCAGCTTGTGCATGGCCTTGTCCGGCACCAGCTTCCCGGTGGGATTGGCCTCCACATAGCCGTGCAGCTTCATCCACACGTAGAAGTTCTTTAAGGAAGCGATATTACGGGAAACTGTGGCGACCGATTTGCCCGCGGCGCGGAGGTGGTCTATGTAACCGTTCAGCTCCTCCTCCCCGGCAGTAACATAATCGACATCCGTGTTGGCGTCCAGGTAGTCGCCGAACTGGCGGATATCCCGCAGGTAGGAACTGAGGGTATTGCGGGAGGCCTTCTTCTCGTCGGCTAAATACCGCTCATATTTTGCCAGGCATTCGGAATTTGTCACCGTGACCACGCTCCTCTATGTCATTTGACATAATTATCGTATGCTCACTATATAACAAATTCAGATAGTAATCAAGCGTTTTTCGGGAAAAATGTAAATTTTGTAACTTTTGACTACGATTACGTAAACAAAATTATTAATTAAGTTACGTTTTGTAATTTATTTTCTCCAACCTCCCAAAATATCGCCCTGCCTGTTGTGCCATTAGTAACATTAAATAACGATATTTTGTGTTAAGGTTACATTTTGTTACTTTTTAACTATTTTACTGTTTGTTATCAAAGTTGCCTAACGCCGGCGCCGTTTGCCGCCCGAATGGCCCACGGCAAGCACCGCTCCGGCCAGACCGCCCGCCAAAAGGGCCGCTCCCAGGGCCCCCAGCCAGGGGCCGAAGGCATATCCCTCCCCGCCCAGAGCGCAGCCCAGGGCCGCCAGCGCCAGGCAGCACCCGCCGATAGCGGCGCCGGTGGCCACCGCCTGCCGCCGCCGGACGCGGCAGATGACCGCGGCGGGGACGAGCGTGCCCAGCCCCGCGCATAGGGCAGCGCACAGCCACTGGGCGCTCTCCGGGATGAGCTCCCGCCGGATGGCCCAGGCAAAGGGCATGAGAAGCAGCGCCGCGAGTATCACCGCGCAGCCGGTACCCGCCCCTATGCAGAACAGCAGCGACTTCTTTTTCAAAAAGGACATAGAAATACCCCCCATGGATCAGACTGGTACAGCCTATTCACGGGGGGATGGATTTATTTGTCTTTTAGGGGCTTACTTTACTTCTTCCTCGGTCTGCTTGCCCACGCTGGACACGGACCACTTGGTCAGCTGCATGCGCACCCTATCGTCGCTGGTCTCGATGACGATGGTGTTGTCCCGCACGGCGACGATCTTGCCGATGATGCCGCCGATGGTGGTGATGGTGTCGCCCACGGCCAGGTTGTCCCGCATCTCCTGGGCCTTCTTCTTCCGCTTGTTCTCCGGGCGGATCATGAAGAAGTAGAACACGGCGATGAGCACGACCATCATGAGGATCATGCTCAGTCCGCCGCCGGCAGCGGAGCCCGTGGCGGCAGCGGCGTCGCCAGTGGTTTCGGCGGCGGGAGCGCAGCCGGACACGGCCAGCGCACCCACGGCGACTATAAGCGCAAGGGCCAGGACCCTGATAAGACGGGAAAGTTTCATCTGATTACCTCCAAATGTATTACCGTTATTATAATGTGTATCAGATACGGGTGTCAAGCAGTTTTGCGTATTTTGCCCGATAAGCGGCGAAGGTCCCCTCCTCCAGGGCAGCGCGGATCTCGGCCATGAGGTGGTTGTAAAACCACAGGTTGTGCATCACCGCGAGGCGAAGGCCCAGGGCCTCCCCGGCCTTAAAGAGGTGGCGCACATAGGCCCGGCTGTACCGCCGGCACACGGGACACCCGCAGGCCGGGTCGATGGGGCTCTCGTCCCGGGCGTACTTCTCGTTTTTCAGGTTGATGATGCCCTCTTTGGTGAAGAGGTGGGCATGGCGGCCGTTCCGGGCGGGCATGACGCAGTCGAAAAGGTCCACGCCCCGCCAGACGCCCTCGATGATGTTCCCCGGCGTGCCCACGCCCATGAGGTACCGGGGCCTGTCCGCGGGCATGTGCTCCTGGACGAGCTCGATGGTGTCGTACATCTGCTGGTGGGTCTCCCCTACCGCCAGCCCGCCGATGGCGTAGCCGGGCAGGTCCAGCGCCGCGATGGCCTTCATGTGCTCCACCCGCAGGTCCGGGTATATGCCCCCCTGGTTGATGCCGAAGAGCATCTGCCCGGGATTCACCGCGCCAGGCGCGGCGTTATACTCCGCCAGGGCCTTTTTGCACCGCACCAGCCACCGGGTCGTCCGGGCACAGGACTGCTCAAAATACTCCCGGGGCGAAGGTATCTTCACGCACTCGTCGAAGGCCATGGCGACGTCGGAGCCCAGGTTGGCCTGGATGCGCATGCTCTGCTCCGGGCCTATGAAGAGGTGCCGGCCGTCCACGTGGCTCTGGAAGGCCACGCCCTCCTCGGTGATCTTCCGAAGGCCCGCCAGAGAGAAGACCTGAAAGCCGCCGCTGTCGGTGAGGATGGGCCCGTGCCAGTCCATGAACTTGTGCAGGCCGCCCATATCCCGGATGAGCTCGTCTCCCGGGCGCACGTGCAGGTGGTAGGTGTTGGACAGCTCCACCTGGCAGCCCAGGTCCTCCAGGTCCTTGGCGGAGAGCCCGCCCTTGATGGCGGCCACGGTGCCTACGTTCATGAAGGCCGGGGTCTGGACCGTGCCGTGGGGCGTGGTGAATTCCCCCCGCCGGGCATGGCCCTCATCCTGTTTCAGCAGCTTATACATGGCGTCCTCGCTTGAAAATAGTCGCAAGGGGTATTGTACCAGATTTTATGGATATGTCAAATAAAAGGCCGGGAACGCTCCCGGCCTTTTGTAACGAACGGGTCATATGCCCGTCTAACTGTCAGTGGATGAACATAGCATCCCCAAAGCTGAAAAAGCGATACTCCCGCTCCACGGCCTCGGCGTAGGCCGCGAGGATATTCTCCCGCCCCGCCAGGGCAGACACCAGCATCACCAGCGTGGAGCCCGGCAGGTGGAAGTTTGTCACCAGCGCGTCCATGCACTTGAATTTGTACCCCGGATAGATGAAGATGCTGGTCCAGCCGCTGTCGGCCCGGAGAACGCCGTCCTCCCCCGTGAAACTCTCCAATGTGCGGCAGCTTGTGGTGCCCACAGCCACGATACGGCCGCCGGCGGCCTTGGTTTTATTCACAGCCTCCGCCGTGTCCGCCGGGACGGTGCAGAACTCCGAGTGCATCTCGTGGTCCTCTATGTCCTCCGCCTTCACGGGCCGGAAGGTGCCCAGGCCCACGTGGAGCGTCACGAACCGCACGTCCACGCCCATGGCCCGTATTTTATCCAGCAGCTCCGGCGTGAAGTGGAGCCCCGCCGTGGGGGCGGCGGCGCTGCCGGGGTGTTTGGAATAGACGGTCTGGTACCGCTCCGGATCCGCCAGCTGCTCCTTGATGTAGGGCGGCAGGGGCATGCGGCCCAGGCGCTCCAATATCTCCAGGAAAATGCCCTCGTACTGGAATCGTATGATGCGGTTGCCCCCCTCGGACACGGACTCCACCTCGCCGGTGAGTTCCCCGTCCCCGAAGACCACCTGATGGCCGGGGCGCATCTTCTTCCCCGGGCGGACAAGGCATTCCCAGCGCTTGTCCCCCAGGTCCTTTAAGAGCATGACCTCGATGGCCCCGCCGGTGGGCCGGGCGCCGATGAGCCGGGCGGGGATGACCCGGGAGTCATTGAGCACCATGCAGTCCCCGGGCCGCAGGTATTCAGGCAGGTCGTAAAAATGGCGGTGCTCGGTCTGGCCCGTGGTCTTGTCCAGCACCAGCAGCCGCGACCCGTCCCGGCGCTCCAGGGGCGTCTGGGCGATGAGCCGCTGGGGCAGGTCGTACATAAAGTCGGATGTCTTCAAGTCATTACGCTCCGTATTGCAGATGGGTCCCCGTGTAGTAGAAGCCCAGGATGGTCAGATAGTCCTTGTGGTAATACTTGCCCATGGCGTAGGCGCCCCACTGGCTCAGGCCCACCCGGTGGCTGGCCCGGACCAGGGCGTCGTAGTTGCCGATCTCCCCCTTGATGGCCGTCTCGTAGGGGTCAAGCTTGGAGATGAGATAGGGGTAGTTGACGTTGAACACCTCTTGGGCACTCAGGGTCTGTCCGCCGTCGCAGGCGGAGAAGTTACACAGGCATATGTCGCCGCCATAGGTCAGGTACTGGCCCACGGTGGCGTCCACCGCCGCGTCGGTGTCGGCGAAGCTGCTCTCGCTCCAGCCATTCTTCCGGCCGTTGTAGGCCTGGGTGCCGTCCTTGGCCACGATGTCTATGCCGTAGCTCAGATAGGCCAGGTCCGTCTTCATGATGTGGCTGCGGGAGGCCACCGCCGCCGCTTTCAGTGTCTCGGCGGGCCAGTGGGGGCCGAACTCATAGGGTATCACGCCCCGGACATAGTCCTCGATGTCCACGAAATTGATGACGGTGATCTTGTCCGCGGCATAGGCCGCGGGCCGCAGCTCGAAGTCGCCGTAGTACCTGTCCTGGCCGTTCACCTGGGTCAGGCCCTTCCCGCTGCCCGCGGGATGGATGGCCAGGGCCCCGCCGGTGGAGTATACCGACCTGCCGCTGCTGTCCCATATGGTGAAGGTATTGCCGCTGACGGTGACGGATATGGACCGGTCATCTATGGTACCGGACCAGATGAACCGCCGGTCCGAGCCCATGACGCCGTAGTCGAAGCCTGTGCCGTTGGTGTTGTAGAGCTTCACCTCGGAAAGGCAGGTGTCGTAGCTCTTAGTGCTCACGTACAGCCCCACCCGGACCACCGTGAACCGGGGATGGACCGTGCCGCTGATGAAGGTGGCGGGGGTGTCCGCGGGGAAGCCCGGCTCCGGCGTGGTGGTACCGGTCCAGGGGGTAGGCGTAGGCCGCTGGGGCGTGGGGCTGGGCCGCTGGGTAGGCGTGGGCGAGGGTCTGGCGGTCGCCTGGCCGGAGCAGGCCTTGTCAAAGCGCATGAGCATGGCGGCGCACTGGGCCCGGGTGGCGGAGCCGTTGGGCTCGAAATTGCCGTTGCCCATGCCCTCGATGACCCCAGCCCGCTGCATGGCGGTGACGCCGTCCTTTGCCCAGGAACTGATGGAAGAGCTGTCCTTAAAGGTGACCGCCGCCGTGTTTTGCGGCAGTTTCAACCCCATGAAGGAGGCGAACCGGTCCAGGAGCGTGCACACCTGCTGGCGGGTCACGTTCCCGTTGGGAGAGAATATGTTAGCGGAGCCCACGCCCTCCACGATCTTCTTCTCATAGGCCCACACCGCGTAGCCGGCGTAGTACTGGCCGTAGTCCACGTCGGAGAAGGCGTGGTACCGGGGGGACACATAGGCGGCGTTCACATACCCCGTCTGACTGCCCCGGCGGACCTTGTACCAGTCCCCCGTCCGGCCCGCCAAGGTAACCGCGGCGCCTTGGCTGAGCACGGCGACGACGCCGGAGCCGGTGCTGGGATCGCTTCGCATATTCACGCCGGAGCCGGTGATCTGCCCGGCCAGCCAGGTGTCCGGGTCCACATGGGCGTACCGGCCCAGGACCGTGATGAACATGGCCCGGGTCATGACCCCGTTGGGGGAGAACTGGGTGGAGGAGGTGCCGTTGAATAAGCCCTTATTCGTCACGAAATTCACCGCGTCGTAATACCATGCGGAGGAGGACACGTCGGTGAAGCCGGCCGCCCAGGCCACCGTGCCCACGCTGACCCCGGCCAGGGCCGCGATCAGAAGCACTGCCGCCAACACCCGGCGCGCTCTTTCAGACAGCTTCATTTTCCTGCCTCCCTTCCCCGCTTTAAACGATTGACGCGGAAAATGTGGTATGCTATACTTATCGAGACTACTATATATAAGAAATTACAAAATGTCAACAATTATGTAACTTTTCACATCCAAACCCAAAACACATACAATGACTCAGGAGGTCAACGACATGAAAAAGCTGAAAGTCGGCGTGATCGGCGGCACCGGTATGGTGGGCCAGCGCTTTGTTTCCCTGCTGGCGGAGCATCCCTGGTTCGAACTGACCGTCATCGCGGCCAGCGCCCGCAGCGCGGGCAAGACCTATGCCGAGGCGGTGGGCTCCCGCTGGGCCATCGAGGTGCCCATGCCGGAGAAGGCCAAGACCATCGTGGTGAAAAACGCGGTGGAGGACGCCGAGGCCATCGCCGCGGAGGTGGACATGGTGTTCTCCGCAGTGGATATGAAGAAGGAGGAGATCAAGGCCCTGGAGGAGCGTTACGCGAAGCTGGAGTGCCCCGTGGTCTCCAACAACAGCGCCCACCGCTGGACGCCCGACGTGCCCATGGTGGTGCCGGAGATCAACCCCGAGCACCTGGCCGTCATCCCCGCCCAGAGAAAGCGCCTGGGCACCAAGCGGGGCTTCATCGCCGTGAAGAGCAACTGCTCTCTGCAGAGCTATGTGCCCGCGCTGCACCCTCTGAAGGACGAGTTCGGCCTCAACAAGGTGCTGGTGTGCACCTACCAGGCCATATCCGGCGCCGGCAAGACCTTTGACACCTGGCCCGAGATGGTGGACAACGTGATCCCCTTCATCGGCGGCGAGGAGGAGAAGAGCGAGCAGGAGCCCATGAAGCTCTGGGGCAAGGTCGCGGACGACCATATCGAGACCGCAGTCGCCCCGTCCGTCACCGCCCAGTGCCTGCGGGTGCCCTGCTCCAACGGCCACATGGCCGCCGTATTCGCCAGCTTTGACAAAAAGCCCACCCAGGAGCAGATCCTGGAGCGCTGGGAGAAGTTCTCCGGCCGGCCCCAGGAGCTGGGTCTCCCCTCCGCTCCCAAGCAGTTCATCCACTACTTCACCGAGGATAACCGTCCCCAGACGAAGCTGGACCGGAACCTGGAGGGCGGCATGGCCGTGAGCGTGGGCCGCCTTCGCCCCGACACCCAGTACGACTACAAGTTCGTCTGCCTCAGCCACAACACCCTGCGGGGCGCTGCCGGCGGGGCGGTGCTGCTGGCGGAGCTTCTCTGCGCCGAGGGCTGGCTGGACCGCTGACCTCCCGAACAAAATACGCAAAGGACGCCGTAGGCCGATCGCCCGCGGCGTCTTCTGTTTTGGAGGGAATTTTCTTGAAATCGCCTATATTTGAAAGCTCTGGCACCGCGCTGGTCACGCCCCTGCGGGACGGCACCATCGACTGGGCCGCCCTGGAAACGCTCATCGAGCAGCAGGCCGCCGGCGGCACCGCCGCCCTCATCGTCTGCGGCACTACCGGCGAGGGAGCCACCCTCACGGCCCGGGAGCACGAGGACCTCTATCGCTTCGCGGCGGAGAAGAGCGCCGGGCGCATGAAGATCGTGGCCGGCATCGGCTCCAACGACACCGCCGGGGCCCTGGAGATGGCCAAGCGGGCGGAAAATGCCGGGGCGGACGGCCTTTTGATGGTCACGCCCTACTACAACAAGACCACCCAGGCGGGCCTCATCAAGCACTTCACCTACGTAGCGGACCGCTCCGCCCTGCCGGTCATTCTTTACAACGTGCCCAGCCGCACCGGCGTGGGCGTGACGCCGGAGACATACGCCATCCTGGCCGGCCACGACAATATCGCCGGCGTGAAGGAGGCCTCCGGGAACATCGGGGAATTCGCCCGCACCGCCGCTCTCTGCGGCGATAAGGTCACCTTCTACAGCGGCAACGACTCCGACACGGTGGCCATGATGGCCCTAGGGGCCCGCGGCGTCATATCCGTAGCGTCCAATCTGGTGCCGGACGTTGTGAGCAAACTCTGCGCCCTGTGCCTTTCCGGGGACTATGCCGCCGCGTCGGCTCTCAACCGGCAGTACATGGACCTGTTCGCGGGGCTCTTCACCGAGGTGAATCCCATCCCCGTGAAGACGGCCATGGCCCGGATGGGCCTCTGTTCCGACGAGATGCGCCTGCCCCTGGTGCCCATGGGCAAGGCCCACAAAAAAGCCCTGGAGGAAGTGCTGGAACGACACGGCCTCATAGCGTGATACAAAAAGCGGCCCGGGATTTCCGGGCCGCTTTTCCTATGCTGTTTTCTCCCACCCGGCGTAGAGGGTGAGGTTATCGGAGACGGGCTCTTCCGGGTCCCAGGCCTCAGTACAGCCGTCGTCGGCATACCAGCCGGTGAAGACGTAGCCCTCCCGGCTCGGGTCCTCCGGCATGGGGACAGTCTCGCCGTACTCTACTTGGCAAGGGGCCACGTCCGTGCCCCCGTTGGGGTCGAAGGAGACGGTGAAGCCGCCACGGCCAAAAAGGAGCACCAGAGCCAATATCACCGCCAGCAGCGCTATGGCCCCCAGAGCCAGCAGATCCGCCTGCCGCCGGGACATGTGCACGCTGTCGTAGAGCCCGCCGGGCTTTCCCAGCACACCGGGTGAGACCGGCTTTTTCCCGTCGCTCACTTCCGCACCAGGTACTTGCGCATATCCAGCGAGCAGGCCGCCAGGATGATGGCGCCCTTGATGATGAACTGCAGGTTGGGGTTGATGCCCAGCATGTTCAGGGCCACGAAGATGATCCTCAGCACGAACACGCCCACCACGATGCCGCCGATGTTGCCTGTGCCGCCGACGAAGGATACGCCGCCGATGACGCAGGCCGCGATGGCGTCGCACTCGTTGTTAAGGCCCGTGGCCGCCGTGATGGAGCCCAGCCGGGCCGCCTCCACGAAGCCGGCGAAGCCGTACAGGGCCCCTGCCAGGGTATGGACCATCACGGTGGTCTTGAACACATTGACGCCGGAGACCCGGGCCGCCTCGGCGTTGGAGCCCACGGCGAACATGTTCTTGCCGAAGGTGGTCTTGTTCCACACGAACCACATGATGATGACCAGCAGGAACGCGTATATCACGTACCACGGTATGGACACGTTCTTCGACGCGATGCGGATGACGGGTCCCGAGACCACGTCCTTGAACTGCTGGGCCACGTTGCTGATGGGGCCGCCGCCGTTGCCGTTGATCTGGAAGAACATGAGGATGATGCCGTAGGTGATGAGCTGGGTGGCCAGGGTGACGATGAAGGGGTGCAGGCTGAACTTGGCCACGAAGAAGCCGTTCACCAGGCCTATCACCGCGCCCGCCAGCATCACGATCACCAGCACCGCGAATATCCACGCGCCCGTGGTGTTGGGCAGATGCTCGAAGATGAGCTTGGTGGCCATGCGGTTTTGCAGGAAGGCCGCCGCCATGGCCGCCGTCAGGCCGAACACACGCCCGCCGGACAGGTCCGTGCCGGTCAGCACGATGCATCCGCCGATGCCCAGGGCCATGGGCAGCGAGGCCGCCGCCAGGATGACCACGTTGGCGATGGCGCTGGCGGATACGAAGTTCCTGTTCACCACGGCGGTGAAGATGATGAACACGGCCATCAGTATGTAAAGGGCGTTGTTCAGGAATACGTCCACCCAGTAGTGCCGTCTGTCGGCCTGGTCTAGGGAGCGGTATTCGTCCGCCTTTCTCTTAAAATATCCGGTCATATCTTCCCTGCCTCCTCAAACATATTTCGCGGCCAGCGTCATGATCTCCTCCTGGGTGGCGGTCGCGGCGTCCACCTCACCGGCCAGGCGGCCGCCGGACATGACCAGGATGCGGTCGCATATGCCCAGCAGCTCCGGCATCTCCGAGGAGACCATGAGCACGGTCTTGCCCCGGTTGGCCAGGTCCAGGATGAGCTGGTATATCTCGTATTTGGCGCCCACGTCGATGCCGCGGGTGGGCTCATCCAGCAGCAGCACCTCCGGGTCCGTCAGCAGCCAGCGGCCGATGATGACCTTCTGCTGGTTGCCGCCGGAAAGGCTCCGTATTTTTGTCTCCTGGGAGGGCGTCTTGGTCTGCATGGCGTCGATGGACCACTGGGTGTCCTTCTTCATGGAGGCGGAGCTCAAATAAAACCCGAACTTCAGGTGCTTTTTCAGACTGGATATGACGGTGTTCTCCCGGACGTTCAAAATGGAGAATATGCCCGTGGCCCGGCGCTCCTCAGTCAAGAGGGAGAAGCCGTTTTTGATGGACTCCCGGGCGTTCCGGTTTTTACAGGGCTTCCCGTCCAGGGTGATGGTCCCGGATTTACGGGTGGCCACGCCGAAGATGTTCTCCAGCGTCTCCGTCCGGCCGCTGCCGTCCAGGCCCGCCAGACCCAGCACCTCGCCCCGCCGTGCCTCGAAGGACACATCCTGCAGCAGGGAGTACTGCCCCGACAGGTCCTCCACCTTCAGATAGACCTCGCCCGGGGTGTTGGTCTTGGGCGGGAACTGGTTGGTCAGCTCCCGGCCCACCATGAGCCGGATGATGTCGTTGACCTCCAGCTCCGCGGCGGGCTTTGTCGCTACGTTGGCCCCGTCCCGCATGACGGTGATAAAGTCGGAGATGCGCTTGATCTCCGCCATCTTGTGGGAGATATAGATGATGCCGATGCCCCTGTCCCGCAGCATGTTGATGATGCGGAACAGGTGTTCCACCTCTTCCTCGGTGAGGGAGGACGTGGGCTCGTCGAAGACGATGACCTTGGAGTTGTAGGAGACGGCCTTGGCGATCTCCACCATCTGCCGCTGGCTCACCGGCATGGTGCTCATGACCCGCCGGGGATCCACGTTGATCTCCAGTTCCTTAAACACGGCCATGGTGTCCTTATACATCTTCTTCTCGTCCACCATGATGCCCTTTTTGGGGTAGCGGCCCAGCCAGATGTTGTCCATGACCGTGCGCTTCAGAGCCTGGTTCAGCTCCTGGTGCACCATGGCGACGCCGTTGTCCAGCGCCTCCCGGCTGTTTTTGAAGTTGATCTCCTTCCCCTCCAGGAGGATGGTGCCGCTGTCTTTATTGTAAATGCCGAAAAGGCACTTCATAAGCGTGGATTTGCCGGCGCCGTTCTCGCCCATGAGGGCGTGGACCGTGCCCGCCTGGAGCTCCAGGGACACATGGTCCAGAGCCTTGACGCCGGGGAACGTCTTGGTGATGTCTGTCATTTTCAGGAGGCAGTCATTCTGCATACCTTCATTCCTCCCCTGCTGCTGATGTTGCGCCGCGCAGGCGGCCATGCCGGTACAATCACCGACGGGGCAGCCGCCGGAAAGGCGGCTGCCCCTGGAAACTATGTGCGATAGGTCTGATTACGCGGTGAAGGGAGCGTAGGCCACGAACAGCTTGTTGGCAAAGCCCTCGGCCACGGAGAACATCTCGTCGGACTCGGCGACCGCGGAGACGGCGTCGGCCATGGTGCTCTCGCCGGCAAGGCCCTTCAGCACGCCGGTGATGGCGGCGGCCATGCCCACGTTATCCTGCTTGACGGTGCCGGTCATCTGATCGGCAGCGATGGCGTCCTGGGCCACCTGGGTGGCGTCCACGCCGAAGACGGGGATCTTGGTGCACTCGCCGTCGCCCATGTTGTAGCCCACAGCCTGCAGGGCGGAGATGGCGCCGATGGCCATATCGTCGTTGTTGGCGATGACCAGCTCAATCATGTTGCCGTTGGCCTCGCTGTACTCAGCCAGGTTCGTGCTCATGAAGTCGAACGCGGCCGCGGAAGACCAGGCGCCGTTGGGGTCGAGCTGATACTTGTCGGTGTTGCTCTCGTTGAAGTAGACCAGCGCGGGCTTGCCGTTCTCGGTCAGGATGGCGTCGGCGTCCTCCACACCAAACTGGGTGCGGTAGATGGCCTCCACGTTGGCGGCGTCGCCCATGAACATGGCGTAGGAGATGGTCCCGTCGCCGTTCAGGTCGACGTCGTCATAGTTCTCCATCAGGAACTCGCCGATCATCTGGCCCTGCATGTGGCCGGCCTCGGGAGCGTCGGTGCCGATGAAGGAAATGTTTTCATGGGCGTCCAGAACGGTGTGCTCCTCACCGTCGCCTTCCACGGCGCGGTTGAAGAAGATCACGGGCAGGTCGCCGGCGGCCTGCAGGATCTGCTCGGCGGCGTCGGCGGAGCCGGAGGTGACCAGGTTCACAACCAGCACGTTGTAGCCGTTGGTGACGGCGGTCTGGACCTGCTCCAGCTGGGTGGCCTGGGTGTTGTTGGCGTCGAAGTCGTCATAG
>CANQMW010000013.1 GCA_947625045.1 uncultured Oscillospiraceae bacterium | reverse complement strand
GGTTTCCCTTTTGGCATAAGCAACACCCCATTCGTTATCAGTATACCATACTGTCTAACAAATGGGGTGCTGTTCAATCTGGATGGGGGCGCTTTGCTGTGTTCTTACGGCCTTCAGATGGCGTTGGTCCGGCCCACCAGAGCGGACAGGTCCACGTACTCGTCGGCCTCGGCGGCCTTCTCCTCGTCCGTCTCTACGTTCAGGGCCCGGTATATATCCAGGCCGGAGCCGGCGGGGATGAGCTTGCCGATGATGACGTTCTCCTTCAGGCCCACCAGGTGGTCCACCTTGCCCTTGATGGCGGCGTCGGTGAGCACGCGGGTGGTCTCCTGGAAGGAGGCTGCGGACAGGAAGCTCTCGGTGGCGAGAGACGCCTTGGTGATGCCCATGATGATCTGGGTCCAGGTGGCCTTCGCAAGGCCCTCCTCCCCCGCGTCGATCCGGGCCTGGATGGCGTTGTTCTCCCGGCGCAGCTCGCTCATGTCTACCACGGCGCCGCTGAGCAGATTCGTGTCGCCGGGCTCCTCCACACGCACCTTGCGGAGCATCTGGCGGGCGATGACCTCGATGTGCTTGTTGTTGATGTCCACGCCCTGCTGGCGGTACACCTTCTGGACCTCCTGGACCAGATAGTTGCGCACGCCCTGGCGGCCGAACTCGTCGTCGTCCACGCCCCGGACGCGAAGCACGTCGTGGGGATTGAGAGCGCCGCGGGTCAGCTCCTGGCCCTTGTCCACATGGTCGCCCTCCGCTACCAGGATGCCGCTGGCATAGGGGATCTGATAGACCTGGGTCTCACCGGTGGCCTCATTGGTAATGGTGAGAGCGCAGATGGTGTTCTTCTTGGCGTCCTCCATGGTCACGGTGCCGCTCATCTCGGCCAGCACCGCCACACGCTTGGGACGGCGGGCCTCGAACAGCTCCTCCACACGGGGAAGACCCTGGGTGATATCCTCAACGTCGGAGCCCGCGGCGCCGCCGGTGTGGAAGGTACGCATGGTAAGCTGGGTGCCCGGCTCGCCGATGGACTGGGCGGCGATGACGCCCACGGCCTCGCCCGGGTCAACGGGCTTGCCCACGGCCAGGTTCATGCCATAGCACTTGGCGCACACGCCGCTGGCCGCCTCGCAGCACATGACAGAGCGGACCTTCACGGAGAAGATGCCGTTGTCCTCCAGGGTCTGGGCGTCGATGGGCATGAGCATATGGTCGGTGTCAAAGAGGACCTCGCCGGTCTTGGGGCTGACGATGTTCTTTGCGGGGAAGCGGCCGCGGATGCTCTCGCCGAAGGTCTGCACCGCGCCGGCGGCATCCACTTCGCCGATACCGGCGGCCTCCAGAGCGGCGATATCGCTCTTGCTGAACGCCTTGTACCGGGGCACGAGCACGGCGCCGGTGTTGGGGTCGGTGATGTCCTGGGGAGCGAACTTGCCGGAGAGACTGTCCTCGCTCACACGGGCACGGACGATCTTGTCCAGAATGACCCGGGCGTCGTTGCCGGCGGTGGTGCCGCAGTCCCGCTCCCGGATGATGACATCCTGGCTCACATCCACCAAGCGGCGGGTCAGGTAACCGGAGTCGGCGGTACGAAGGGCCGTGTCGGCCAGGCCCTTACGGGCGCCGCGGCTGGACACGAAGTACTCCAGCACGGTCAGGCCCTCGCGGTAGTTGGCCTTGATGGGGATCTCCAGGGTCTTGCCGGCGGTGTTGGCCACCAGGCCGCGCATACCGGCCAGCTGGCGGATCTGGTTCATGGAGCCGCGGGCGCCGGAGTTGGCCATCATATAGATGGGGTTGAACTCGTCCAGGTTGTCCTGCAGGGCGCTGGTGACGGCGTTGATGGTCTCCTCCCACTGGGAGACGACCAGGCGGTAGCGCTCGTCGTTGGTGATGAAGCCCCGCTGGTACTGCTCCTCGATATAGGGTATCTTGGTGCTCTCGGTCTCGGCGATGATGCGCTTTTTCGCCTCAGGCACCACCATGTCGGAGATGGAGATGGTGATGGCGCCGATGGTGGAGTACTTGTAGCTCAGGGCCTTGATCTTGTCCAGCACCTCGGTGGCAATGGTGAAGCCATGCTTGTCGATGCACCGCTGGACGATCTTGCCCAGGAGCTTTTTGTCCACCCGGAAGCTGATCTCCTGCTTGAAGGCGTTGGCCGGGTCGGAGCGGTCCACAAAGCCCAGGTCCTGGGGAATGGGCTCGTTGAAGATGATGCGGCCCACGGTGGTATCCACAAGCTCGCTCTTCACCTCCCCGCCGATGCGGCGGGTGAAGCGGACCTTGATGGGGGCATGGATGCCCACGGCCTTCTCCGTATAGGCCATGATGGCCTCGGAGGGGCTGGTGAAGCACTTGCCCGCGCCGGGCTCGTCGTCCCGGATATAGGTGAGGTAGTAGGAGCCCAGGACCATGTCCTGCGTAGGCACGGTGACGGGCTGGCCGTCCTGGGGCCGGAGCAGGTTGTTGGCCGAGAGCATCAGCACACGGGCCTCGGCCTGGGCCTCGGCGGACAGGGGCACGTGGATGGCCATCTGGTCGCCGTCGAAGTCAGCGTTGTAGGCCGTGCACACCAGCGGGTGCAGCCGCAGGGCGCGGCCCTCCACCAGCAGGGGCTCGAAGGCCTGGATGCCCAGACGGTGCAGCGTAGGCGCCCGGTTCAGGAGCACCGGGTGCTCCTTGATGACCACCTCCAGGGCGTCCCAGACCTCGGTCTTCTGCTGGTCCACCTTCTTTTTGGCGGCCTTGATGTTGCTGGCCTGGCCGTCCTCCACCAGCTTCTTCATGATGAAGGGGCGGAACAGCTCGATGGCCATCTCCTTGGGCACACCGCACTGATAAAGCTTCAGGTCCGGGCCCACCACGATGACGGAACGGCCGGAGTAGTCCACGCGCTTGCCCAGCAGGTTCTGGCGGAAGCGGCCCTGCTTGCCCTTGAGCATATCGGACAGGCTCTTCAACGCCCGGGAGTTGGCGCCGGTGACGGCGCGGCCCCGGCGGCCGTTGTCAATGAGGGCGTCCACGGCCTCCTGGAGCATGCGCTTTTCGTTGCGGACGATGATGTCCGGCGCGTGCAGCTCCATGAGCCGCTTCAGGCGGTTGTTGCGGTTGATGACACGGCGGTACAGGTCGTTCAGGTCGCTGGTGGCGAACCGGCCGCCGTCCAGCTGGACCATGGGCCGCAGCTCGGGGGGGATCACCGGCAGCACGTCGATGATCATCCACTCAGGCTTGTTGCCGGACTGGCGGAAGGCCTCCACCACTTCCAGGCGCTTGAGAAGTTTGGCCTTCTTCTGGCCGGAGGCGTCGGCCAGCTGCTCCCGCAGCTCCGCGGCCAGCTGCTCGCAGTCGATGTCCGCCAGCAGCTTTTTCACGGCCTCGGCGCCCATGCCGGCCTCGAAGTCGTCCTCATACTTCTCCTTCATGTCCCGA
Organism: uncultured Oscillospiraceae bacterium; assembly: GCA_947625045.1. GTDB lineage: Bacteria > Bacillota > Clostridia > Oscillospirales > Oscillospiraceae > CAJOIG01. The sequence continues at coordinate 84,758 of CANQMW010000013.1, read as the reverse complement.
TACTCTTTCTCGGTGAGTATCTGGCACTTCTGCAGGGGGGAGAAGCCCGGGTCAGTGACGACATAGGCGCCGAAGTACAGCACCTTTTCCAGTACCCGGGGGGTCAGGTCCAAGAGCACGCCCATACGGGAGGGGATGCCCTTGAAATACCAGATGTGGCTCACGGGGGTGGCCAGCTGGATATGGCCCAGGCGCTCGCGCCGGACCTTGGAGCGGGTGACCTCCACGCCGCACCTATCGCATACCTTGCCTTTATGCGCGATCTTCTTGTACTTGCCGCAGTGGCACTCCCAGTCCTTGGTTGGCCCGAAGATGCGCTCGCAGAAAAGGCCGTCGCGCTCGGGCTTCAGGGTGCGGTAGTTGATGGTCTCCGGCTTTTTGACCTCGCCGGAGGACCAGGAAAGGATCATCTCCGGGGATGCGATGCCGATCTGGATCGCCTCAAAAGGAGCGTAACTCATACGTCGAAGTCCTCCTCTCCGTCTTCAGTATAATCGTCGTCCAGGGGGCCGTCCTCGCCGCCGAAGTCCAGGTCCAGCTGGCTCTCATCGATCTGGTCGATGCTGTAGCCGGAGCGTTCGAACTCCCGGTCGTCGGAGCGGCTGTTCTCCACGGAGCCGAAGGTGGGGGCGAAATCGTCGTCCTCGTCGTCCTTCAGCTCGATCTCCTGACCGTCCTTGTCCAGCACCCTCACGTCCAGGCAGAGACTCTGCAGCTCCTTGACCAGGACCTTGAAGGATTCGGGCACGCCGGGCTGGGGGATGTTGCGGCCCTTGACGATGCTCTCATAGGTGCGCACACGGCCGGTGACGTCGTCGCTCTTGACCGTGAGGATCTCCTGGAGGGTATAGGCGGCGCCGTAGGCCTCCAGGGCCCAGACCTCCATCTCGCCGAAGCGCTGGCCGCCGAACTGTGCCTTGCCGCCCAGAGGCTGCTGGGTGACCAGGCTGTAGGGGCCGGTGGAGCGGGCGTGGATCTTGTCGTCCACCAGGTGGTGGAGCTTGAGGAAGTACACCCAGCCCACGGTGACGTCGTTGTCGAAGGGCTCGCCGGTGCGGCCGTCCCGAAGCTGTATCTTGCCGTCCTCCCGGAGGCCGGCGTCCTTGAGGCACTTGCGGATGGATTCCTCGTTGGCGCCGTTGAACACGGGGGTGGCCACCTTCCAGCCCAGGGCGTGGGCCGCGTAGCCCAGGTGGACCTCCAGGACCTGCCCGATGTTCATACGGGAGGGCACGCCCAGGGGGTTCAGCACGATGTCCAGGGGCGTGCCGTCGGGCAGATAGGGCATATCCTCCCGGGGGAGGATGCGGCTCACGACGCCCTTGTTGCCGTGGCGGCCGGCCATCTTGTCGCCCACGGAGATCTTCCTCTTCTGGGCGATATAGACCCGGACCACCTGGTTGACGCCGGGGCTCATCTCGTCGCCGTTCTTGCGGGTGAACACCTTCACGTCAACCACGATGCCGCTCTCGCCGTGGGGCACCTTCAGGCTGGTATCACGGACCTCACGGGCCTTCTCGCCGAAGATGGCCCGCAGAAGCCGCTCCTCGGCGGTGAGGTCGGTCTCGCCCTTGGGGGTGACCTTGCCAACCAGGATGTCGCCGGAGCGGACCTCGGAGCCCACGGTGATGATGCCCCGCTCGTCCAGGTATTTCAGCGCGTCGTCGCCCACGCCGGGGATATCCCGGGTGATCTCCTCGGGACCCAGCTTGGTGTCGCGGCTGTCGCACTCGTGCTCCTCCACGTGGATGGAGGTGTACACGTCCTCCATCACCACACGCTCGGAGAGCAGGATGGCGTCCTCGTAGTTGTAGCCCTCCCAGGTCATGAAGCCCACCAGGATGTTCTTGCCCAGGCTCAGCTCGCCGTCCTTGGTGGAGGGGCCGTCCGCCAGCACGTCGCCCTTTTTGACCTTGTCGCCGGCGTTGACGATGGGGCGCTGGTTGAAGGCGGTGGACTGGTTGGAACGGGCAAATTTTATAAGGGTGTAGTCCTTGACCTCGCCGGAGTCATACTTTACGGACACATGGTCGGCATCCACCGCCAGGACCACACCGTCGTCCTCGGCCAGCACGCACACGCCGGAGTCGATGGCACACTTGTGCTCGATGCCGGTGGCCACGATGGGGGCCTCGGTGGTGAGCAGAGGCACCGCCTGGCGCTGCATGTTGGCGCCCATCAGGGCGCGGTTGGCGTCGTCGTTCTCCAGGAAGGGGATCATGGCCGTGGCGATGGAGACCATCATCCGGGGGCTCACGTCCACATAGTCCACCTGCTCGGGGGCCACGGCGATGATCTCGTCACGGTGGCGGCAGGTGACGCGGTTGTGGATGAAATGGCCCTCGTCGTCCACCTCGGAGGCCTGGGCCACGAAGAACCGGTCCTCGGTGTCGGCGGTCAGGTAATCCACCTGGGTGGTGACAAGACCTGTGGCCTTGTCCACCCTCCGGTAAGGGGTCACCAGGAAGCCGTACTCGTCCACCCGGGCGAAGCTGGCCAGATAGGAGATAAGGCCGATGTTGGGCCCTTCAGGGGTCTCGATGGGGCAGAGGCGGCCGTAGTGGCTGTAGTGCACGTCGCGCACGTCGAAGTTGGCCCGCTCCCGGCTCAGACCGCCGGGGCCCAGGGCGGACATGCGCCGCTTGTGGGTCAGCTCCGCCAGGGGGTTGGTCTGGTCCATGAACTGGCTCAGAGGGGAGGAACCGAAGAACTCCTTGATGGCCGCGGACACGGGCCGGATGTTGATGAGGCTCTGGGGGGTGATCACGTCCTGGTCCTGCAGCGTCATGCGCTCGCGGATGACCCGCTCCATGCGGGCGAAGCCGATGCGGAACTGGTTCTGCAAGAGCTCGCCCACGCTGCGCACACGGCGGTTGCCCAGGTGGTCGATGTCATCCGCCGTGCCCACGCCGCAGGCCAGGCAGTTGAGGTAGTTGACGGAGGCGAACACGTCGTCCGCCACGATGTGCTTGGGGATGAGCACGTCGATGTTTTCCGTAATGGCGTCCCGCAGGGCGGCCTCGTCGTCGCCGAACTGCTCCAGAAGCTGGCGCAGCACCAGCCAGCGCACGTTCTCCTTCACCCCCAGCTCCGCCGGATCGAAGGACACGAAGGGCGCCATGGGCACCATGCCGTTACCGAACACCCGCAGGGTCTGGCCGTGCTCATTGGTGACGGTGGCCTCCAGCAGGCCCCGGGCAGCAAGGGCCTCGGCCCGCTCCCGGGTCATCTTCTCCCCCGCCTCCGCCACGATCTCGCCGGTCTGCAGATCGGCGATGGGGGCGGCCAGGGTCATGCCCACGATGCGGTTCCAGGCGGCCAGCTTCTTGTTGAGCTTATACCGGCCCACCATGCTCAGCTCATACCGGCGGCGGTCGAAGAACAGGCCGTCCAGCATGGCCTCGCTGGTCTCCACGGTGGGAGGATCGCCGGGGCGCAGCTTGCGGTAAATCTCCAGCAGGGACTCCTCCCGGCTGTGGCAGGTGTCCCGCTCCAGGGTGCTCACGATGCGGGTGTCCTTGCCGAACACCTCCAGAAGCTGCTCGTCGGTGACGGCGCCGGCCTCGGTGTCCGGCACGCAGGTCAGCCACGTGTGGGGCTTGGCAGAGTCATAAGCGCCCAGGGCCCGCAGCAGCCAGGTCACAGGCAGTTTCCGGTTTTTATCGATGCGGACATAGAAGATGTCGTTGGCGTCGGTCTCATACTCCAGCCACGCGCCGTGATAGGGGATGGTGGTGGCGCCGTAGAGCGGGGTGCCGGCCTTGTCCGTGTGGGCGTCGAAGTACACGCCGGGGGAACGGACGATCTGGGAGACGATGACGCGCTCGGCGCCGTTGATGATAAAGGTGCCGCTGTCGGTCATCAGGGGGAAATCCCCCATGAATATCTCCTGCTCCTTGATCTCCTCGGTCTCCTTGTTGCGCAGGCGCACGGAGACCTTCAAAGGCGCGGCATAGTTTGTGTCCCGGCTCTTGCACTCCTGCACGGAATACTTGGGCTTCTCGTCCATGGTGTAGTCCACGAACGACAGCTCCAGGTTCCCGGAGTAGTCCGTGACCGTGGCCACGTCCCGGAACACGTCCCGCAGACCCTCCTCCAGGAACCACCTGTAGGAGTTCTTCTGGATCTCCAGCAGGTTCGGCATGTCCTGGATCTCGTCGACGCGGGCAAAGCTCTGCCGTACTGTCTTGCCATAGCGGACTTCCTTCGGCATGTGTTTCGATCACTCCTTCGGTATATGATGATACGCCAGGGTATGTTGTTACAAAATTTGTCTTTCGCCTTGATTTTTTCTGTGGATGTGGTAAAATACAGACGATGAGGATGGGAGACGAGGCCCATCCTTTTGAGCATAGCACATTATTCTATCATTTTCTTTCCCTGGATGTCAAGACAAATTTTATGAACTTTTCCGCGGCGGTCCACCCGCCGCTTTTTTCCTGTAAGGAGGATATCCCTTGAATTACTGGGCCACTATTCTGCTGTATTTTGAACTGCTCTTCGCCCTGTGGCTTCTGTGGCGGGAGGGGCTTTTAAAAGACAAGACCCGGCGCATCCTGGCGCTGACGCTGGTGCCGCTGGCCTTCGTGCTGCGCTACTGTGTGCTGCCCTATGAGACCCTGGACTATCAGGACTGGATACGGGTCTGGATCCAGGCGCTGCGGGACGCGGGGCCCTGGAAGGGCCTGGGTCAGGAGATATGGAGCTGCAACTACAATGTCCCCTACCTCTACTTCCTCTCCCTCATCTCCATCACCAACGTCTATGACCTCTACCTCGTCAAGGTTTTGAGCATCTTCTTCGATGTAGTGCTGGCCTGGGGGGCCATGAAGCTGGTTGGCGTACTTACAGATGGAGACCCCAACCGGAAGGCCATCGCATTCATGCTGGTGCTGTGGCTGCCCTCGGTGTTCCTCAACGGCGCCCTCTGGGGCCAGTGCGACTGCATCTATGCCGCCTTCGCGGTGCTGGCGGTGTACCTGGCGCTGGATGAAAGGCCCGGCCTCAGTGTTGCCATGGCGGCCATATCGGTGTCCTTCAAGCTCCAGGGCATCTTCCTGCTGCCGGTATACTTCCTGTTTCTCGTCTCCGGCCGCATCAAGATCAAGCACATCTTCATCTTCCCGGCGGTGTACATCGCCACCATCCTCCCCGCCGTGTTCGCGGGCCGGGGGTTCTGGGAGCTGCTGACGCTGTACGTGCGCAACACGGGCACCATCGGCGACGGGCTCAACTACAACGCCTCCAGCCTCTATTCTCTCTTCGACTTCAGTTCCATGACCAACGCCGCCGCGGCCCGGGTGGGCGTGGTGCTCACGTTCTTCTTCTGCAGCGGCATATACGTCTGGCTGGTCATAAAGCTGAAAAGCCTCAACAATAAGACCCTCTTCGGGGCGGCGCTGCTGTTCTGCTTGGGGGTGCCCTTCTTCCTGCCCCACATGCACGACCGGTACTTCTTCGTGGCGGACATCCTGACGGTGGTGCTGGCGGTGTCGTCGCCGGTGTTCACCCCGGCGGCCCTCGCCGTCAACTTCGGTTCCCTTCTTGGGTACCACGCCTACCTCAAAATGCGCTACCTGCTGCCCATGCGCTACGGCTCCATCGCCAACGCGGCCGCGCTGGTACTGGTGCTCATCTACACCGCCATGACCATGATGAAAAAACCGGAGGCCCCCGTCCCGGACGAGGCCTCCCCTGCCCCGCCGGGACCCGCCGGAGAGCAGAGTGCATGACATGAAACAAGAGAGGCGCTTCATCATGAAGCGTCTCTCTTGTTTTAAAGCCTCCCCTGTGCAAGGGGAGGTGCCGAGCGAAGCGAGGCAGAGGGGTTGTAACCGTTCGTAACGCGACAATCCCCCAGTCAGCGCTTCGCGCTGCCAGCCCCTTTGCACAAGGGAGCCTTTTTATTATCCTATCCCCTCAATCGCCTATGGCTCATGCCCCGGACACGGGCGGCGGCGTGGGCTGCGTCCGCGTCCCGCTGCTTACTGAGCTCCGACTGGACACGGTCCACCTGCTCCATGAGGGCGTCCCGGACATGGATGGCGTCGGGGATGTGGTCGAACTCAAAGAGGCTGCCCGAGGTGCTGATGGCCACGGTGCCCCGGCCGGTGAGCCGGCCCAGGGGGTTCTGCTCCACGTACACGCCGCCCACCTTGTCCAAAGGCACCTCCATGGTGCGGATAACGAGAAAGCCCGTCTCCCCGTAGACCCGCTGGTCCGTGAGCACCAGGAACGCCTTCAGCCGCAGGGCGCAGAAGCGCACCAGCTCCACCCCCACCGCGATGAGGGCGATGAGGTGCACAAGCCTGTCCACGCCTTCCGTCTGCAAGGCCCCGTATATCCAAAAGCCGTACAGGGCCAGCATGCAGGCCGGCAGGATATAGCTGCGCCAGCCGGACCGGGCCGTGAGGATGATGCGCTCACCCTCAAACCGCTTGAGCTTGTCTCTCATGGGCGGTCTTACTTTTTCTTGGCCCAGCCGGCCCACTTGTCGGCCAAGGAGTTGATCTGGCCGGTGAGCTTGGCCAGCTCCTTGTTGGGGATCTCCTTGCAGGCCTTGGCAAGCTCGGTGAGCCGCTGGCAGGCCGCCAGCAATCCGCCGAAGACGCTGTCGTTCCTCGCCTGCTTGGATGTCTTCTTCTCGATGGGAATGCCCGCGGGCGTCTCGATGAACTGGCCCGCCGCCAGGTCGTAGATGGTGCCGGAATAGGGGGCGAAGGTGTTGAAACCGTACTCATCCCTGAGGCACGCGGCATAGCTCTGGCAGACCTCGTCCTCGCCGTGGTTGACGAACACCAGGTCCGGCTTTTTCTCAAAGGCGGTGATCCACTTGATGAGCCCGTCCTTGTCGGCGTGGCCGCTCTTGCCGGGGAAGAAGCATATCTCCGCCTTCACGGCCACCTCCTCGCCGAAGAGGCTGATCTTCTCCTTCCCGTCCAGGATGGCCCGGCCGGTGGTGCCTCCGGCCTGATAGCCCACGAACAGCACCGTGCACTCCGGCCGCCAGAGATTGTGCTTTAAGTGGTGGCGGATACGCCCCGCCTCGCACATGCCGCTGGCGGAGATGATGACCTTGGGGTCCTTGTTGAAGTTGATGGCCTTGGACTCCTCGCTGGAAACGGAGACGTTGAGCCCCGGGAACACCAGGGGGTTCACCCCCTGGTCCAAAAGCGCCTGGGTGTCCGGGTCAAAGTAGACCCGGTCGCACTGGAGGAAGATGCCTGTGGCCTCGTTGGCCAGAGGGCTGTCAACGTACACGGGCCAGTCCCCGTGGCCGGTGACCATGTTATTCAGCTTGATCTCCCGGATGAAATAGAGCATCTCCTGGGTCCGGCCCACCGCGAAGGAGGGGATCACCAGATTGCCGCCCCGGTCCAGGGTCCGCTGGATCACGTCCGCCAGGAACTGGACGTTGTTCCGGTCCGCCTTTTCATGGTACCGGTCGCCGTAGGTGGACTCGGTGACCACATAATCGGCCTCCTTGAGATATTGGGGATCGTTGATGATGGGCTGGTTCAGGTTGCCGATGTCCCCGGAGAAGACCACCTTCTTCGTCACGTCCCCCTCGGTGAGCCAGACCTCAATGCTGCCCGAGCCCATGAGGTGGCCCGCGTCGGTGAAGCGGATGATGACATTCTCGGCGATGTGGACCTGCTCGCCGTAATCACAGGGCCGCAGGTGGGCGATGGCCGCCTCCGCGTCGTCCATGGTATACACGGGCTCCACGGGCGGGCCGCCGGCCCGCTGAGACTTGCGGGATTTCCACTCCGCGTCGGACTCCTGGATGTGGGCGCAGTCGCGCAGCATGATCTCGCACAGGTGGCAGGTGGCCGCTGTGGCGTAGATGGGGCCGGAATAGCCCTGCTTGTAGAGCAGGGGCAGGTTGCCGGAGTGGTCTATGTGGGCGTGGGTCAGAAGGACGAAGTCAAGACTGCCGGGCTGGACGGGGATCTCCTGGTTGACAAACTGGTCCGCGCCCTGCTCCATGCCGCAGTCCACCAGGCCGAAGACGCCGCCGTTCTCGATGAGGGTACAGCTGCCCGTCACCTCATGGGTGGCGCCCAAAAATGTCAGCTTCATATGGCACGCTCCCTTTCCGTTTTTATTTTAATGTAAGTATAGCACAGTCATCCCGGGATGAAAAGCGGTCATTTGTTCTTCGCGTGCATGGCCTCCAGCACCGCGTAGCGCTCCATCTGCAGGTGCTTTACCTGGTTCAGCGCCTCCTCGATGGGCGTGGTCACAAGGTCGCCGGCCTTGGTTCCGACGATGCAGTTCAATTCCCCGTTCACCAGGGCCATGACGGCGGCGTAGCCCATGCGGGTGGCCATCTCCCGGTCTCTCGCGGTAGGGGAGCCGCCCCGCTGGATGTGGCCCAGGACGGTGACCCGGGGGTCCATGCCCAGCTCCTCCCGGATGCGGGCGCCGATCTCCACGGCAGAGCCCGCGCCCTCGGCCACCACGATCATGAAGTGGGTGTTTCCAAGCATGCGGGACTGGCGGATGCGCTCGATGACGTCCCGGTCGAAGTCCACCTCCCGCTCGGGGATGAGCACCGCCGTGGCGCCCACGGAGATGCCCACGTACAGGGCCAGGTATCCTGCGTGGCGGCCCATGACCTCCACTACGGAGCAGCGCTCATGGCTCTGCATGGTGTCCCGGAGCTTGTCGATGCACTCGATGGCGGTGTTGCAGGCGGTGTCGAAGCCGATGGTATAGTTGGAGCAGCCGATGTCGTTGTCGATGGTGGCGGGGATGCCCACTACGGGCACGCCCAGCCGGCTCATCTCCAATGCGCCCCGGAAGGTGCCGTCACCGCCGATGGCTACCACCGCGTCCAGCCCCAGGAGCTTGCAGGTGGCCACGGCCTGGGCCCGGCCCTCCTCGGTCATGTATTCCTTGCTGCGGGCGGTGTACAGGATGGTCCCGCCCTGGGCCAGGATGTGGTCCACGGAGGAGGAGGTCATCTGGTAAAAATCGCTGTGCACCAGGCCGTTCCAGCCCCGGCGAATGCCCACTACCTCCATGTCCTGTCCCAGCGCCGTGCGGACCACGGCCCGCACCGCCGCGTTCATGCCCGGGGCATCGCCGCCGCTTGTCAGTACGCCTATCCTCTTGATGTCGCTCATGATGTCTCCCTCTTTTTCGGTGTAGTTTTTTGTGCTTCCATTATACTCCCGCCCGGCTCATCCTTCAATGTCCGGCGAAAAATTTCCCTTTCCGGCAGATTTGTCTGCGCCGGAGGAGCGAAAGTGTGCTATACTATTGTTCGTTATCCATAATCGGGGAAAGGAGACAGACCCATGCCGGACAAAAAGACAACGCTTCTCTACCGCTTCATACGCTGGCTGGTGCGTCTGTTCTCCCCGAAGATGAAGGTGGAGGGGCTGGAGAACCTCCCCGACGAGCCCGTCATCGCCGTGGGCAACCACACCCAGATGTTCGGCCCCATCGCCGGCGAGCTCTACTACCCCGGCCGGCACTACATCTGGTGCGCCGGACAGATGATGCACTTAAAAGAGGTCCCCGGCTACGCCTTTGAGGACTTCTGGTCCTTCAAGCCAAAGTCCGTGCGCTGGCTCTTCAAGATCGCCTCCTACCTCATCGCGCCCCTGGCGGTGTGCATCTTCAATAACGCCCACACCATCGCCGTGTACCACGACACCCGCATCATCACCACCTTCCGGGAGACCCTGACCCGGCTCCAGGATGGCAGCAGCGTGGTCATCTTTCCGGAGAAGAACGAGCGCTGCAACAACATCCTCTACGCCTTCCAGGACAAGTTCATCGACCTGGGGCGGATATATTGGAAAAAGACGGGCAAAGTCCTGTCCTTCGTGCCCATGTACATAGCGCCGTACCTGAAGACCATGTATCTGGGGAAGCCCATCGCCTTCGACCCGGCGGCGCCGGTGAAGGAGGAGCGGGCCCGCATCTGCGCCCTTCTCATGGACGCCATCACGGACATGGCCGTGTCGCTTCCCGAGCACACCGTGGTCCCCTATCGGAACATCGGGAAGAAGAATTATCCCAAGAACAGGCCCTTAGAGGTATATGCCGATGAAAACGCCGGTCGTTGATTACCGCCGCTTCCGCTTTTCCCGGCTGAACACGCCGGAGTTCAGCCACTTGAAGCTCCTGGCTGGGTGGCTGGCCTACTTCGCCCTCTATTTCCTCACGGAGAACCTGATACCCCCGGAAAAATGCCACCTCATCCACATCTGGCTGGACGACAGGATACCCTTCTGCGAGTATTTTCTGGTATTTTACGTGGGCTGGTATGTGCTGGTGTTCGGGTCCCTGCTCTGGTCGGCGCTTTACGACATCGATAAGTTCCGGCAGATACAGATATACATCATGATCACTCAGGCCCTGGCCATGGCGGTGTACATCCTCTGGCCCAGCCGCCAGGACCTGCGCCCGGAGGTCTTCCCCCGGGAGAACGTGTTCACATGGATCTTGGGCCTCATCTACGCCTTCGACACCAGCACCGGGGTCTTCCCCTCCCTGCACGTGGCCTATTCCCTGGGCATATTGTCCGCGTTTTTGCACGACCGGGACTTCTCCAGAGTGGGCAAGGCGCTGATCGCTCTCTTCGTGCTGGGCGTGTGCGCGTCGGTGTGCTTCGTCAAACAGCACTCGGCGGCGGACGTGCTGGGGGCCATCCCCGTGTGCCTCGTGGCGGAGTACTTTGTCTTCATCCGGCCCAAGCGAAAAAAAGCATCTCATTCATAAGGAACGGCCCGGACAGTTTCATCTGTCCGGGCCGTTTTTTAGTTCTGCCACCGTATCTGCTGGCCGGTGATGAGGGGGAAGCTTATGAGTTTATCCCCGTCCAGGTCGCAGCGGTGCATGTCTATCGCGGTGATCTGGCTGTTTTCATAGGTGGTGTAGTAGTAAACGCCCGTGTCCGTGTTGCAGCAGGAGGAATAGATGGTGTACTCGTAGCCGTGGTCCACCTTGCAGCAGCCCCGCTGCTGCTCCGCCGAGGCCAGGATGTGGAAGAACTGGCTGATGGACTCGCTCTCCGAGTCCCCGGACAGGGAGTTCATGCGGGTGAAGGCCGCCTTCACGAACCGGGACGCGCTGGACATGTCCCCGGGGAGCCCCAGACTGCCCATGCCCCGGCTGTAGCGCTTCAATTCCACCTCCGGCGCCATCGCGTTCACCGGGTCCGCCGGACTCAGGGACATGTAATTGGCCAGGTTGGTCATGTGCCAGTCGAAGGCAGGGTTGTTGGTCATGACCTTCACCGGGTCGTCGAAGACCTTCAGCCCGTCCGCCATGGGCTCCGCCACGATGCATTCGTCCCGGTCCGCGATCATCCAGTGCAGGGGCGAAAGGGGCATCTGCTCTGAGAAGTCCTCTTTGTACATATTGAGGTTCGCCAGCAGCTTCCTGGCTTCCGCCACGGTGGCACACTGGCCCAATATCCAGGGGATGAACTCAAAGGGCGTTATATTGTCCTTCACCGGGTCCAGGGGCTGGTATACCGCGCTGCCGGGGAAGTTGAGCCCCGCCATGGAGAGGCCTTTTTCGTTGGTGGCTTCGTAGTAAAGGGGATAGTCCGGCCACAGGCTGGTCATGCCGACCATGGCGTAGTGGGTCTTCATTTCCCCCATCTTCCGGAAGTTGAATACAAAATTCCGGGGCATCACCGTGACCCCCTCGTGGAAGGATATCTCATAATCAAAGTTCCGCCCGAAATAGTGATCCTTCGTCTTATAGCTGGCCGCTGTGCACATGTCCGTTCCTCCCTTGAATCAAGTCTTTTCCTTTTTCTTCCCCGTCATCATACCACACCGCCGCCCGCTTTTCAACACGCCCCCGCCTTGCGCAGGGACCGGAAAGGGGCTATAATGGCGCTGATAGGACGAAAGGAGCAATGCCCATGGGACTGCCCGAAAACTGCGGCCTGGACCTGCATTCCCGCTGGCACCGGGGGAAGCGGGACCTGATCACCGATGTGCCTGGGGTGACGGTGGGCCACGCAACCATCCACGACGGGGACGTGCACACCGGCGTCACCGCCATCCTGCCCCATCAAGGGGACCTCTTCCACGACAAGGTGACCGCCGCCTGCTGTGTGCTCAACGGCTTCGGCAAGAGCGCAGGGCTGGTCCAGGTGGAGGAGCTGGGCACTATCGAATCTCCCATATTGATGACCAACACCCTCAGCGTGGGAACGGCGCTGGAAGCGGCAGTAAAGTACATGCTGGAGAAAAACCCCGACATCGGCGTCACCACAGGCACGGTGAACTGCGTGGTCACCGAGTGCAACGACGGCCGCCTCAGCGATATCCGGGGCCTGCACGTCACCGAAGCCCATGTCCGCCAGGCATTGGCTGACTGCCGGGAGGACTTTGCCGAGGGGGCCGTGGGCAGCGGCGCGGGCATGGTCTGCCTGGGGCTCAAGGGCGGCATCGGCTCTGCCTCCCGCACTGTGGCCCTGGACGGGACGGACTATACCGTGGGCGCTCTTGTCATGACCAACTTCGGCCGGGCCGGGGACCTGGTGATAGGCGGCAAGCATTACGACACCCGTAAAGCGGGCATGGCACCGGGCAGGGATACCGGCTCCGTCATCATCGTCCTGGCCACGGACATCCCCCTCAACGAGCGGCAGCTGAAGCGCACCGCCCGCCGAGCCATGATCGCCCTGGGCCGGGTGGGCTCCTTCTGCGGCAACGGCAGCGGGGACATCGCCATCGCCTTCACCACAGCCAACAACCGGCCCCACGTGAGCGGCAAGAGCGTCCTCCCTGCCCGGGTGCTCCATGAGGACAGCATGGACGCCGTCTTCGAGGCGGCGGTGGAGGCCGTGGAGGAGGCCATTATAAGCTCCCTCTACCACGCAGAAACGACCGCCGGTATTCGCGGCAACCGCTATATGGGCCTTAAGGAATTTCTGGAGACATATTCCCCCGAGGAAGGCTAAATATTATCCCTTGACAAAAATATTGTCAAGGGATAATATTATGTCAGGAGGTGAATATTTATGGATGAGATCGCACGTATGCAGGAAAACCTGCTTCTGATCCGCCGCACCGTGGGCTGGACGGCAGAGGAATTCGGCTCGCGCATCGGCGTGACCCGCCAGACCATCAACAACATCGAGAGCGGCCGCAGCCGCCTGACCAAGACCCAGTACATCGCCATGCGCAGCATCCTGGACGCGGAGGTGCTCCAATCGCCCCCGGAGGAGACGGAGATGCTCCGGCTCGTGCTGGACGCGCTGGTGGACCACCCGGAGGACTACAGCGCCGAGGAGCGGCAGCGCATCCGGGAGAAGGCCAACATGCTGGCTCCCTCCATCCTGGCCGGCGCCACCACCCGGGCCAACGTGTCCAAACAGTGGCTGAAGGACGTGGGCGCCCTGGCGGGCCTCAGCGCCGGCGCCCTGCTGGGGGCCCTTGGCGTGAGCGTCGGCCTCAGCTCCTGGCTGGGCAAAGCCCTCGGCGGGAAGAGATGGCGATAAGACGGGGTAATAATTTAGGTTGAATTTATCCTAGAATCAGCATATAATATGCTTGGAGGTGAGACAATGAACATCAACACCAACAGCCTTGTGTCCATCACCGAGGCCAACCAGAATTTTTCCCGCGTGGCGAGGCTGGTCGACGAAAACGGCTCCGCTGTCATTTTGAAAAATAATGTCCCCCGCTATCTGATCGTGGAGTTCAGCCAGGCGGAGGCAGAGCAGCTCGCCGCGGATGAGGATGTCACGAGCATTTCCAAGCGCCTCATCCAGAAGAATCGGCAGGCCTATGAGGTCCTGGCCAAGTGAAGCGGCTCACAAAAACGCAGGTACTCATGCTGCATCGGGAGCTGATACGGGAAACCGGCGGCGTGGACGGGCTGCTGGACGCGGACCTCTTGGATTCCGCTTTGAGTGCTCCCTTCCAAAGCTTTGGCGGCACCGACGCCTTCCCGCCCATCCAGCAAAAAGGGGCGCGGCTGGGGTATGGGCTCATTCAAAACCATGCCTTTGTGGACGGCAACAAGCGCATCGGCGCGCCCATGTCATGCTGGTCTTTCTGGCCCTGAACGGTATCGAACTGGACTATACGCAGGACGAACTATCCAATATGGTGCTGGCGGTAGCCTCCGGGAAACTGACCTTTGAGGACATGACAAAGTGGGTCATGGACCACCAAATTTAAATGTGCTCTCACAGCAAACCGCACGGTCTCACCTGAGGCCGTGCGGTTTCATTTCCGGTTTTGTTCCTCCACGAAGGCGGCGCTTTTGGCCGTCAGCTCCACCCACGCGGGGCGGAAGCCGCTTCGGATGGCGTTGCGCACCGACTTGATGTTTGACCACGCCGCGCAGTAAAACGGAACCTTGTCCCGCTTCAGTATCTCCACCGCCAGGCGGCTGGTCAGCGCGGAGGCGACGCCATATCTGCGATAAGCAGGCAGAACATCCACGCCGATCTGCCACATGCCCTCGCAGTCGGCGGAGCAGCCCGCGAGGCCAACCAGCGTTTCGCCGTCATATGCGCCCACGCCCAGTACATCCAGCTCCCGGCGCTTTTCGCACAGCGCGTTGCTCCATGCCGGGATGTAAAGCGGCCCGAAGTCCTCGGGATGCAGCAGCTTCATTTCATAAGGGCAGTCAAATGCCTCCAGCGCCCCCAGGTCGGGCAGGAAGTACTCCGCCATATAACAGACCCGCAGGCCGTCCTTCTGCAGCGCGTCGTTCAACACGTGCAGGTTCGGCGTCTCGAAGCAATGCTCCGCCGGGAATCGGTTTACATAATCAGTGACAGCCGCGCGGTATTTTTCGTTCACGGACGCGACGATATTGTTCCCGTAGGAGATGAGATGGCAATCGAATGGCAGCGACAGATATTTCCTCGCGCCGGGGTCCGCTATGGACGTGACGACCACATTTTCCGTCCGCAGAAAGTCCTCCGCCCGGCAGTTTGCATCGACAGCGGACTGATCCATGGCGATATGTAAAATGTCCTCGTTGGTAAAATTCATGTTTGACCTCACATTATTATCGGGGTCCCCATGAAACGGGTTTTCAATATTCGCGCGAAAGAGGAGAACTCGTCTCTCTGGGGTCCCCATGAAAGCCCAGCGAAGCGGGTTTCATGGGGAGAAGGAAGAACGGCTCTGGCCGCTTCCCTGGGGCCCCCATGCGAGCCCAATGAAATGGGTCGCATGGGGAGAAGGAGAAAGACCTCTGACCGATGAATAGGCCTTGCTTGCAAGGACTATGAATCTTCAGAGGTCTTTCGACGTGGTGGAGCTGAGGGGGATCGAACCCCTGTCCGAAAGCACTTCAGCGGAACCTTCTCCGGGCGCAGGCGGTCATCTTGCGCTTACGCGCTTTTCCCCTTCCCGGTGCAGGCCGTCACGCATGACGGGTCAGGTAGCTTCATGATGCATGGTGCGCTCAAAGCTTTGCGCACGCACGGACGCTGCTAGTCGACGCCCAGGCCCCGGGCCGCAGCGCTCCCGGGCTGGACGGGCCTGCCTTAAGCGGCGGCCAGAGCGAGATTATCGTTCTCGGTTAATTTGAAAGGTTCCCAGTTTTAAGGATGTCCGGGTCATCCGCCCGCTTATTCCGCCCCCACGCCCCCGTCGAAACCATTGCAGCCCCTCGGAGCGCGCCCGCCTGCGGGCGCGCGGCGCATGAGAACGAATCTATTTGATTACGCCTTTTTCGGCTCAGGATACTCCTGGCCGAAGGTCTCGGCGGTTACCTTGTGCATGACCTGAGGGGTCAGGGGCTTGTCGCCCCAGCCGGTCTTGGAAGCGGCGATCTTATCCACCACGTCCATGCCCTCCAGCACCTGGCCGAAGGCGGCGTACTGGCCGTCCAGATGGGGGGCGTCCTCATGCATGATGAAAAACTGGCTGCCGGCGGAGTCAGGGTCCATGGCCCGGGCCATGCTCAGCACGCCCCGGGTGTGGCGCAGGTCGTTGATGTAGCCGTTGGCGGTGAACTCACCGGGGATGGAGTAGCCGGGGCCGCCGGTGCCGTTGCCGTCCGGGTCGCCGCCCTGGATCATAAAGCCGGGGATGACCCGGTGGAAGATGAGCCCGTTATAAAAGCCCTTATTCACAAGGGAGAGGAAGTTATTGACCGTATTGGGCGCGATCTCCGGGTAGAGCTCGGCCTTGATGACGCCGCCGTCGTGCATACGGATGGTGACGATAGGGTTCTTCATGCGTTTGCCTCCTTGAATTTCCGATCCATTTCCCGCCGGGCGGACTTTTCCGCCGCGTCGGTGCGCTTGTCGTAGAGCTTCTTGCCCTTGCAAAGGCCCAGCTCCACCTTCACGAGACTGTCCTTGAAGTAGAGGCTCAGCGGCACCAGGGCCAGGCCCTCCTGCTGTACCTTTGCGCCCAGGCGGATGATCTCCCGCCTGTGCATCAAAAGCCGCCGGTCCCGGTCCGGGTCGGCGTTGAAGTAACTGCCCTGCTTATAGGGGCTTATGTGCATGCCCCGGACCCAGAGCTCGCCGTTCTTCACCCGGGCATAGCAGTCCTTCAGGTTCACCGTGCCGGCGCGGACGGATTTCACCTCCGTGCCCGTGAGCTCAATGCCCGCCTCATAGCGGTCCAAGACGAAATAGTCATGCCGCGCTTTGCGGTTGTCCGTGATCAGCTTCGTCCCCTTGCCGTCCGGCGCCATCGGCCCACCTCCTCATGTCCCGCTGAATATGTCTCGCTGAGTGGATTATACAACATTTTTCCTCGTTTAGCAATTCTTACCGCCCACAAAGAAAAAAGTTCACAATTGGGCGTTTCTACAGTATAGCAGGCGCTCAGCGCGAAAAATAGCGGCCCAGGGCGGCTATGGCGTCCTCCCGGAGAAGGCACAGGCCCTGCTCCCGGGCGTGGGCCTCCCACAATGGCCCCGCCTCTCGGGGCTCGCCGAATTCATACAGGGCCGACGTGACCCCCTCGGGCTCCACCGCCAGTATGTACCCGTCCTCCGCGGCGTACAAGGCGCTCTCCGCCGCGGGACACTCCATCGCCCCGCCCAGCAGGGCCTCCAGGTCGGAAAAATAAAAGGCGCACCGCTTCGGCCTCACGGGCCGGGCGATGATGAGGGTCTCCTCCCCGGCGGCGAAACACTCCGCCTCCGTGGACCCCCAGGGGGCCAGTCCCTCCTCCGCCAGGGCCTGGCGCACCAGGCGCAGCATCTGCTCCCGGCTGGGCGGCGCCTCCCGGGATACCCATATGGACACAGCCGTATCCGTGGCCTGCACTGTTTTCATACCTATCCCCTCCCATGTACAGGGCTTCCTGAATCGATTATAATCCAAAGAAATGTCCCGCGCATAGAATAAAAATGTGGAAATTCCCGAAAGAACGTGTTATACTGGGGGAAATCCTGGCATTATGTAACCTTTTTGACTGGCAAAGGGGGAATGCGGCATGGACCACGAGGAAAAGCAGCTGCGGCGCGTGGGCACCTATCAGGGCGTGGTCGTGGACCTGACGGAGGATATGGTATCTCTGCCCAACGGGGCGGTATCCGTCCGGGAGGTGGTCCACCACCCCGGCGGGGTGTGCGTGGCGGCTGTGGATGACGATGGAAACGTGTTCGTAGTGCGCCAGTGGCGCTATCCCTTCGGCCGGGAGCTTCTGGAGCTGCCCGCCGGGAAGCTGGAGAAGGGGGAGGACCCCCTGCCCGCGGCGGTGCGGGAGCTCAGCGAGGAGACGGGCCTGGAGGCGGACCAGTGGCGGGACTTAGGCTGCATCTACGTCTCCCCGGGCATCTCCACGGAGAAGCTCTACCTCTATCTCGCCACCGGCCTGCACCAGGGCCAGGCCCATCCCGACCCCAACGAATTCCTGGACGTGGAGAAAATGCCCCTCCGGGCGCTGGCGGACATGGCCATGGACGGCACGGTCCACGACGCCAAGACGGTGGTGGGGGCGCTGAAGGCCCTCGCCCTCCTTGGGAGGAATTGATTTTCCTTCCTGTTTGTGATAAAATACCAAACTGTATTATTCCAACTGTATCATAAGGGCGGTCACCGCCCCTATCCTGACATATTTATTGGGGAGCATCTATGGAAAAGTACGTTATTCAGGGCGGACGGCCCCTGCACGGCGAAGTGGAGATATCCGGCGCGAAAAACGCGGCGGTGGCCATCATCCCGGCGGCCCTCATGGTCCACGGCGTGTGCAGGCTGGAGAACCTGCCTGAGATCAGCGATACCGACACCCTTCTGCACATCCTCACCTACTTAGGCGCCCGGGTGAACATGATAAACCGCACCACGGTGGAGATAGACTGCACCCACGTGCAGATGGACATTCTCCCGGAACGGATGTGGGCCCTGACCCGGAAGATCCGGGCCAGCTACTACCTCATCGGCGCCATGCTGGGCCGCTTCGGCAAGGCCCGCACCACCATGCCCGGCGGCTGCAATTTCGGCGTCCGCCCCATCGACCAGCATATCAAGGGCCTCACCGCCCTGGGCGCGGACATGGACGTGTCCGGCGGCTTC
Source organism: uncultured Oscillospiraceae bacterium (assembly GCA_947625045.1). Classification (GTDB taxonomy): domain Bacteria; phylum Bacillota; class Clostridia; order Oscillospirales; family Oscillospiraceae; genus CAJOIG01. The sequence continues at coordinate 66,274 of CANQMW010000013.1, read as the reverse complement.
ATCACCGCCGGCTGCCCCGCCGGGCGGCTCAGGGGCACCACCATATACCTGGACAAGGTCTCCGTGGGCGCTACCATCAACATCATGATCGCCGCCGCCACGGCGGAGGGCCGCACAGTTATCGAAAACGTGGCCCGTGAGCCCCATATCGTGGACCTGGCGAACTTTTTAAACTCCATGGGCGCGGACGTGCGCGGCGCGGGCACCGATACCATCAAGATCCGGGGCGTGAAGCAGCTGCACGGCGGCTCATACGCCCTTATCCCCGACCAGATCGAGGCCGGCACCTACATGGCGGCGGTGGCCGCCGCCGGCGGCGCGGTCCGGGTCTCCAACGTCATCCCCAAGCACCTGGAGTGCATCTCCTCCAAGCTGCGGGAGATGGCCGTGGAGGTGGAGGAGGGCGATGACTACGTCTTGGTCCGCCGGGACGGCCCCCTGCATCGGGCAAACCTGAAGACCATGCCCTACCCCGGCTTCCCCACGGACATGCAGCCCCAGATGGCGGCCGTGCTGTGCTGCGCCCCCGGCAGCAGCACCGTCACGGAGGGCGTCTGGGCCGGCGGCCGGTTCAAGTATGTGGGAGAGCTGAAAAAGATGGGCGCCCATATCGAAGTGGAGGACCAGTCCGCCTTCATCCAGGGCGTGGATAAACTCACCGGTTCCGTGGTGAAGGCCTGCGACCTGCGGGCCGGCGCGGCGGTGGTCATCGCCGGGCTCGCCGCCGAGGGCGTCACCGAGGTGGAGGACATCATCTACATCGAGCGGGGCTACCAGGACCTGGTGGGCAAGTTCCGGGCCCTGGGCGCGGACATCCGCTGCGTCCAGGTCGAGGAGCACAGCCGCCCCGCCAACTGGAACGCCGGCTGACATGCGCCTCGTCGTATTCGCCAGCGGCTCCACAGGCAACTGTGCGCTGGTGCAGGGCGGGGGCCGGAGCGTCCTTCTGGACGCGGGGCTTTCCGCCAGGCGCATCCGCACCGCCCTGGAGGGCGAGGGCATTTGCCCTGCCTCGCTGGACGGCATATTCATCACCCACGAGCACTCCGACCATGTCTCAGGGCTCCCCGTTTTCACCCGGCAGTTCCCTCTGCCGGTCTACGCCCCCGGGACGGTGGCCGGCGCGCTGCGCAGGCTGTATCCGGGGGCCGCGCCGCTTGTTAAGGACATTCTCCCGGAGACGCCGCTGTCCCTGGGCTACATGACCGTCACCGCCTTCCCCACGCCCCACGACGCCAGAAGCGGCAGCGTGGGCTACCGCGTGGAGGCGGACGGCGCGGCGCTTGTCTGCGCCACGGACACCGGCTGCGTCACCGACACCATGCTCCAGTATTTCGACGGGGCGGACGCCGCCCTCATCGAGGCAAACCACGACCCGGACATGCTCCTCCGCGGCCCCTACCCTGCTTACTTAAAAGCCCGCATCCTGTCAGACCGAGGGCACCTTTCCAACAGCGAGTGCACATGGCTGGCCGCGGTGCTGGCCGGGCGGGGGACGAAAAAGCTGGTGCTGGGGCACCTTTCAAAGAACAACAACCTCCCCTCCGTGGCGGAGCGCACGGTGCGCCGGGCCCTGGAGGGCAGGGATACGGACCTTTACGTAGCGCCGGAATACGGCCGGCTGGAGGTGGAGGTGGCGCCGTGCTTCGCGTGAGCGTCATCTGCCAGGGCCGATTGAAGGAGCCTTATTACATCGCCGCCTGCGCCGAGTATCTGAAGCGCCTGTCGGGCTACTGCAAGGCGGAGGTCACGGAACTTCCCGAGGACGGGGACATCGCTTCCCGTATCCCCAAGGGGACCTATGTGATTGCCCTCTGCATCGAGGGGGAGAAGCTCTCCAGCCCCGATTTGGCCCGGAAGCTGGAAAAGCTGGCCGGACAGGGTGAGAGCCGCCTGTGCTTTCTCATCGGCGGGTCCGACGGCCTGCCGGAGGCGGTGAAAGCGTCGTCGGACTACAGGCTCTCCATGTCGGACATGACCTTCCCCCACCACCTGGCGCGGGTGATGCTTTTGGAGCAGCTCTATCGGGCTTTTACCATCACCGCAGGTGCGAAATACCACAAATAACGCTTCTGGGAGGTGTCCCATGAACTGGGGACTTCACCGATTTGGAAAAGAATATGACCAGTGGCCAAAGGATCCCTCCGGCCAGCCGGAGCAGCCCGCCTTTCTGGTCCACTGCGCGCCTCTGGATATGGAGGCGGATATGGTGAGATCCATGCTGGAGGCCTACGGCATCCCCAGCGTTGCGCAATATCCCGGAGACGGAGCCTTCGGGAAGGTCATGCTCGGCGTCAGCGGCAACGGCGTAGACATATACGTCCCGGCGGGCCGCCTGGCCGAAGCCCAGGAGCTTTTGAAAGGAGAACCTGACGATGACGGACTACAGGAAGGAATTTGAGCGCTGGCTGGACAGCCCGGCCCTCTCCGACGAGGAGTGGCACGAGCTGGACGCCATCCGAAACGACGAGGACGAGATCAAAAGCCGCTTCCGCGGCCCCCTGGAATTCGGCACGGCCGGTCTGCGGGGCGTGATGGGGGCGGGCCTGGCCCGGATGAACATCCATGTCATCCGCTGGGCCACCCAGGCTTTCGCCTCTCTCGTGGTGGCCGAGGGGGATGAGGCCCGGCACAAGGGCGTGGTCATCGCCCACGACTGCCGCATCAACTCCCCGGAATTTGCCCGGGAGGCGGCATGCGTGTGCGCGGCCAACGGCATCCATGTGCGGCTGTTTGAATCCCTGCGCCCCACCCCGGAGCTGAGCTTCGGCGTCATCCACTATGGCGCCACGGCGGGCATCAATATCACCGCCAGCCACAACCCCAAGGCCTATAACGGCTACAAGGTCTACTGGTCCGACGGCGCCCAGCTTCCCCCCCACCACGCCGAGGTGGTGGCGCAGAACATGGCGGCCATCGATATCTTCACCGGTCCCGCCGTCATGGACTTTGAGGAGGCCAAGGCCAAGGGCCTCATCGAGATCATCGGTAAGAAGACCGACGAACTCTTCCTGGAAAATGTCATGGCCCAGGCCATCGACCCCGCCGCCGTGAAGGACGTGGCGGACGAGTTCCAGGTGGTGTACACCCCCTTCCACGGCGCGGGCCACATCCTGGTGCCCGAGGCCCTGAAGCGGCTGGGGCTGAAGCACATCCACCCCGTGCCCGAGCAGATGGTCATCGACGGGGCCTTCCCCACCGTGGAGAGCCCCAACCCCGAGAACCCTGAGGGGTTCTACCTGGCGGTGGACCTGGCCCGGAAGGTGGGCAGCGACCTCATCATCGGCACCGACCCGGACTCCGACCGGGTGGGCGTTATGGCTCTGGGCAAAGATGGAGAGTACCACACCATCACCGGCAACCAGATGGGCTGCCTGCTGGCGGACTACGTTATCACCGCCCGCCAGCGGAATAACACCATGCCGGAGAAGCCCGTCATCCTCTCCACCATCGTGTCCACCTCCATGGTGAAGACCATCTGCGAGGCCAACGGCGTGGAATACGGCCAGACCTTCACCGGCTTCAAGTTCATGGCCGAGCGGCTGGCAAGCTACGCCGCCGCGGGCACCGGGGAGAAGTACCTGCTGGCCTTTGAGGAGAGCTACGGCTACATGATGGGCGACTACGTCCGGGACAAGGACGCCGTCACCGCCTCCATGATGATCGCTGAGATGGCCGCCCACTACTACAAGAAGGGCATGAGCCTGCTGGACGCCCTGGAAGCCCTTTACGAGAAATACGGCTGGTTCTCCGAGAAGACCGTGAACATCTATATGGAGGGCGTGGACGGGCCCGAGCGCATGGCGGCCCTCATGACGAACCTTCGGGAGCATACCCCCATGGAGCTGGGCGGCCAGAGGGTCGCCCGCATGCGGGACTACCGGGACGGCACCGTGTCCGTGCCCGGCCTGGGCGCCGTGGACCACACCCCTATCTCCGGGTCCAACGTGCTCTACTTCGAGCTGGAGGACGGCACCAACTTCATCGTCCGCCCCTCCGGCACCGAGCCCAAAATCAAGATCTACATCCTGGCCCGGGGCGCCGACAAGGCCGAGTGCGCGGCGAAGGTGGAGGCCTTCTCCGCCGCGGCGGACGCGCTGAAGGGCTGATATCTCCCCTATGAAGCGTTTTCTCAGCACTGTACTTATCCTGAGCCTGTTCCTGGCCCTGGCCGCTCCCGCCTTCGCGGTGAGCGAGGGCCAGGAGCGGGTGGCGCTGGGCGCGGACTTGACGCAAGAGCAGATCGATACGGTCTACTCCCAGTTCGGTCTCGTGCGGGGCAGCGTCCCGGAGCTCACCGTGACCAACGCCGAGGAGCGGGATTATCTGGAAGGGCTGGTGGACGAATCCGTCATCGGCCACAACGCCATCTCCTGCGTATACATCCGCATCCTGGGCGCCAACGCGGGGCTTTCCGTCACCACCAGCAACATCGACTGGTGCACCGAGGACATGTACAAGGCCGCCCTGATGACCGCGGGCATCTACGACGCCCAGGTGAAGGTGGGCGCGCCCTTCGGCGTGTCCGGCACCGCCGCCCTCACGGGCATATACAAGGCCTACGAGAGCATCACCGGCACGCAGCTGGCGCAGCAGGCCAAGGATGCCGCCGCCGATGAGCTTGTAACCACCGCCCAGCTTGCCGACCAGATCGACGATTTGGACGCGGTGGCCATCGTCAACGAGATGAAGCTCCTGCTGGACGAGACCAAGTCCATGTCGGACGAGGACCTGAAAGGCCAGGTGAACTCCATCGCGGGCCGGTACGGCTACGACCTCTCCGACGAGACCATGGATAGGCTGGTGAGCCTGTGCAGAACGCTGGAGGGGCTCTCCACCAACGAGCTGCAGGAGAAGGTCCAGCAGTTCAAGGGGGCCCTCTCCACCGTGGCCCAGTACGCCGAGAAGGCCGCCAGCTTCGGCGAAAAGCTGACGGGCCTGTTCCAAAAGGCCGTAGACTTCGTGACCGGGCTGTTCCATAAGGACTGAAAAGAGCATAGTAAGGCGCCGCCGGAAATCCGGCGGCGCTTTTGACGCGCGGTGAGAACGGCAGTGCCCCGCACGCGCTCGGTGAGCGAAGCGAACTTTAGCGGGAGGGGCCCTGTCGGGCGAGGCCGCGCTTTGCCATCGTCACCCTACCTCCGTCACCGCGCCGATGAACAGCGGCACATGGTGCTCGCAGTCGATGAGCATATAGATAAACGGCCTGTCCAGCACTACCTGCTTCTCCGGACCCATGAGGCTGGCCACCCGGACCTCCACGGCGGTGGCCGCCCCGGCCTGGGTGCCCTTCTCGTCCACGTTGATGAAGGTCCTGTGCTGCACCTGGCTCACGTGCAGGGCGGCGTCCGCCGCTATGGCGTCGAGGTCCGCCCTTTCCGGGTCAAAGAGATCCGGCATGCCCATGGCCGCGAGGGCGGCGGACAGCTCCGCGCCCCAGCTCGCCGTGAACTTGGGCAGAGCGGCGCTCACGCTCTCCGCGGACGGATTCTCCAGCATAGCCCGCAGGCCCTCCGCCGTCAGCGTGGCGGCGTAGTCCGCCAAACTCATGCCCTCCTCGGGCAGCAGGGCCGCAAAGGCATAGTCCCGGCCCTCATAATACTTTATAAAGCCCTGGGCATGGCCGTCGGCGAGATACGCCTCCTCGTCCGACCACATGAAGGCGGCGTCCTGGCTCTCTCCGGCGGCGCCGGTGAAGGTGCCCTCCTGGATCTGGTCCTCCCGGTAGATGGTCTCCCAGGTCCCGTCAAAAGAAAGGGCGTTCACCAGCACCATGGCCGCGGCCGGGTCCAGCTCGTCCAATATGCGCTCTATGCGCCCGGCGGTGTGGTCCCGGACGAAGGCGTTGATCTCGTCCCGGGCCGCCTCGTCGAAGGCCCCCTGGGTGACGCCCGCGCCGTAATAGTCCGCGTTGGCCTGCAAAAAGGCCTCCTTTACGTTGAGCCCCAGGCCGTCGTTGAGCCATATGCCGTTGGCCAGGCTCGCCCCCTCCCCCAGGCCCTGCCGGTAGGCCAGCAGAAAGCCGTTGAGGTCGTCCCTTTTAAGGCCAAACACGCTCTCCATCTGCGCCAGGGTGTCCCCCGCCGCGCCGTTGGCCGTCATAGCCAGGGCCTCCAGCACGGACAGAGGCGACACCAGGGTGTTCTCCCCGTCCAGGCTCTCCCGGAAGAGGTCCAGTCCGAATTTGACCGCTGCCAAAGCACCCTCCTCCGTCACCTCCGCGCCCATCACGGGCCGGGCGGTCACTTTTGCCGCCAGGTCCCGCTCCGGGGTCATCTCCGGCGCCGGAGGCGCCTCCTTCCCCTTATTTCCCGCGCAGCCGGCCAGCAGGGCCAGGGCCAGCGCCATTGCCAAGATACGTCTCATACTGTACGCCTCCTTACCTCTATTCTGACCCATAAGACGGCGTTTTTATCAAAAAGTTCCCCCGTTTGGAAAAAACGGGGGAATCGTACTGTCCGCGAGAGGCCCGCCTGTCGCCTCTCACATGCTCACCAGCTTATAATAGGTCCGGGCGGTGAGGGCGTACACCACGGCGTACAGCGCCGCGAAGGCCCCAAAGGAACCCAGCACGCACCAGATATAAAAGTCCGTGCCCACCAGGCTGAAGATGGCCAGGACCCGGTTGATGATGGGGAAGGCGAAACCGGTGTGCAGCCCCGCGATGAGCAGCGGCAGGAAGAACACGATGAGCACCTGGCTCTGGATGGTTCGCTTCACCTCCAGGCGGCTCATGCCCACCTTTTGCATGATCTGGAACCGCTCCCGGTCGTCCCGGCCCTCGCTCATCTGCTTGTAGTAGATGATGAGGATGGCCGCCATGGTGAAGAGAAGCCCCAGGAACATCCCCAGGAAGAAGAGGCTGCCGTAGATGCTGACGAAATCCTGCCGCTCCCAGGCCCGTATCTCATAGGTCCCGGCCAGGTCCACGGTCCCGTCGTCCGACGCCTTGGCCCAGGCGGCACGGATGGCCTTGCGTGCGGCCAGGGCCGTGTCCTCGTCGTGGCCGGGCACCTCGAAGCCGTAGTATTGGTGCGGCTGGCCGTCGGCCATGCCGCCCCCTGTGGCCTGCTCCGCCGCGGCGATGCGCACAAGCTCTTCCCGGTCTGCCACAACAATGTACCAGGTGCTGGTGAGGTTCGCGGTGGCATCGCCGTTTTTCATCATCTCCGTCACCTGCGCCTTCACGGTGTAGGTCTTGCCATGGAGCGTCAGGGTATCGGCCGTATATTCCGCCCGGTCCACCCGGAGCAATATCTCGTCAGGGGCCAGCGTATAGTCCTGGCCGGTAATGCGGTTATAGTCCTCCAGGTCCACCGCCATCACGTCCGCCAGCAGGTCCTGATCGTTCGTGTCAAAGGAATAGTCCCTGGTGGGGTCCAGGCCCTTCTCTGTCCGATGGGCCGCGAAGGAAACGTACTCATACCACACCTCCCCCTCCGGCTGGATGCCCGCGTCCGCCACGGCCTTCTTCACCATCTCAATGGTCTCGGCGTTGGTCAGCGGGATGTTCACGTCGCAGGGATAGCGCTCGGAAAGGCTCTTCTCCATGCCCAGCATGAGGCAGCTGGTGCCCGATATCATGACCAGCACCATAGTGGAGAGGATGCATATGTTGGCCAGGCCCACGGCGTTTTGCTTCATCCGGTACATCATGCCGGATACGGCGGTGAAGTGCCGGGTCTTATAATAATAGCGCTTGTTATTTTTGAGAATTTTCAGCATGGCGATGCTGCCCGCCGTGAAGAGCAGGTACGTGCCGATGATGACCAGCACCACCGCCACGAAGAACAGCAGCATGGCCTGCAGCACGTTGGTTGTGGCGATGGAGATATAGTACCCCGCTCCCACGCAGGCGAGGCCCAGCGCCGCCATGAGCCATTTGGCCCTGGGCTCCCGCTCCCCGGCGTGCTCGGCCTGCAGCAGCTCCACCGGCCGGGCCACGTATACCCGCCGGACGCCGAAGAGGAAGATGAAGAGGAATATGGCCCCAAAGAGCCCCGCCGTCACAGCCAGCACCACGCCCAAAAGGCGCGGTGACAGCAGAAACCCCATGGGCGCGGTCACGCCCAGGATCTTCGCCACCACGAGGAAGAGCGCCTTGTTGAGCGCCAGGCCCACGATGAGGCCCAGCGTCAGGCTCAGGAGGAAGATATACAGGGTCTCCCAGCCGATGACCTTCACCAAATGGCGCTTTTCCATGCCCAGCACGTTGAAAAGCCCGAACTCCCGCTGCCGGCGTTTCAGAAGGAAGCTGTTGGTGTAGAAAAGGAATATGACCGCGAACAGGCCCACCACGATGACCCCGTACCGGAGCACGATCTGGATGGTAGCAGCCCCGGTCATGGACTCCATGTTGGGGTCCACAGCCAAGGCCAGAATGATATAGAACATGGCGACGGTGAGCACCGCGGCCAGGATGAACGGCCCGTAGGCCCGGGCGTTTTTCCGCAGGTTCTGCCGGGCCAGGCGGGAATAAAAGCCCTTATTCATGGCTCTCCCCTCCCGTAGCCAGGAGCGTCAGGGTGTCCGCGATCTTCTGATAGAACTGCTCCTTTGCCATGTCACCCCGGTAGAGCTGGTGGAAAAGCTCCCCGTCTTTGATGAAGATGACCCGCCCGGCATGGCTGGCCGCCCGGACGGAGTGGGTGACCATCAATATGGTCTGGCCGTCGGCGTTGAGGCTGGCGAACAGCTCCATGAGCCCCTCGGAGGACTTGGAGTCCAGCGCGCCCGTGGGCTCGTCCGCCAGCAGCAGCCGGGGCCCTGTGATGACCGCCCTCGCCACGGCGGCGCGCTGCTTCTGGCCGCCGGAGACCTCGTAGGGGTACTTGTTCAGGATGTCCGTGATGCCCATCTTTTGGGCCACGGGCTGCAATCGCTTGGACATGTCCACATAGCTCATCCCCGCCAGCACCAGGGGCAGGAAGATGTTGTCCCGCAGGTTGAAGTTGTCCAGAAGGTTGAAATCCTGGAACACGAACCCCAGGCAGTCCCGCCGGAAGGCGGCCAGCTCGTCCTCGTGTATTTCGGAGATGTCCCGCCCCTCCAGGAGCACCTTGCCGCCGGTGGGCTTATCGAAGGCCGCCAGCATGTTCAAAAGGGTGGTCTTGCCGGAGCCGGACTCGCCCATGATGGCCACATACTCCCCCTGCTCCACGGAAAAGGACACATTGGAAAGGGCCTTCACCTGGTTGGCCCCGAAGCGGCCCGTGTATGTCTTCGACAGGCCCTCCACTTGCAGTATCGTCATACGAATTACCTCCTTTGTGTCCTCATCATAGCAAAACATCCGGGCTGTCAAAATCGATTCCCGTGACATTTTGACGCCCGGATATGACAATTTTGTAAGGTGAATCCAAAACCCACTGGTGCAGGGCGGCCGAGCCCGACAGGGCCCCTCCCGCTAAACGGCGTTGGAGCACGCAGACCAGGTTTTTCTTTGCCGCAAGCGGCAAAGTTCAAATGGCCTGCGGCTCCGCCTTTTCCCCATGAAACCCGCTTCGCTGGGCTTTCATGGGGGCCCCTTTACGCTCACCAACCGCGTGCGGGGCACTGCCGGTTCTCGCCGCCCGTCGGGCAGGCAGCTCTCTTCAAAAGGGGCATTATTCCACCTCTAATTTGTCGCTGTGCAGGTCCAGGCAGAAGACGCTTCCCTTCCCCGGCGTGGATTCCGCCCAGAGCCGGTGATGGAGCTTGTCCGCCGCCTGGCGGCAGAGATAGAGCCCCAGGCCCGTGGCGGTCTTGTCGGCCCGGCCGTTGTAGCCGGTGAAGCCCTTTTCAAAGATGCGGGGCAGGTCCTCGGCCGCCACGCCGATGCCCGTGTCCGCCACCCGCAGGACCTTTTCCGGCGTCACCGCGATGGTGACGGACCCGGCGGGGGTATACTTCACCGCGTTGTCCAATAGCTGCTCCAATATGAAGGACAGCCATTTCTCGTCGGTGAGAGCCTCAGCCTCTGTGGGTTCATAGCGCAGGGCCAGCTTTTTCTGCACGAACAGCGCGGCGTACTTTCGCACCGCCTGACGTATGACCCCGTCCAGCGGGACCTTTCGTATCACCAGGTCTGAAGCTCCCTCCCCCAGCCGCAGGTACGTAAGCGCCATCTCCGCGTACTGCCGCACCCGGAACAGCTCCGCCTCCAAGGCCCGGTGCTCCGGGGTATCCTCGGATTGCAGCGTCATCTGCATGACGGCGATGGGCGTCTTGATCTGATGCACCCAGGCGGTATACCAGTCCAGACTCTCCCGCCGGGCCCGGTCGTTCTCCTGAGAAAGCGCCGCGCACACGGCGCGCATCTTCTCCGCCATGGCCCGGAAGTCCTCCGCCTCGGGGCTCCCCGCCTCCGGCAGGGCCCCGGCCCACACCGGCAGGTTCTCCAGCGCCTCCATGCGCGCCTCCCGGGCCCGGCGGGCGCGCATATACCCCGCCCATAGAAGCCCCAGGCCCATAAGCGTGCAGAGGCCCCCGGCGTACAGCGCTGCCTCCGCGGGGATATCATACAGCCACAGCACCAGGGCGAACACCGCCGTGAACAGGGCCCGCACCAGCGCGGCATATCTGTGGCTTTTTATATACGTCCAAAAGCTCATGGCCCCACCATATACCCCGCGCCCACCCGGGTGGTGATGAAGTCGGATAGCCCCGCATCCTCCAGCTTTTTCCGAAGCCTCGTCACGTTCACGGTGAGGGTATTTTCCTCCACGTAGGCGTCCATCTGCCACAGCCGGGTCATGAGGGTGTCCCGGCTGACGATCTTCCCCTTGTTCTCCATGAGGGTCTGCAATATGCGAAACTCGTTTTTCGTAAGCTCCACCCGTTTTCCCTCATAGGAGATGCTGGCGTCGTTCAGATTCAGCACCGCGCCCCTGTGCTCCAGCACCGGCGCCTTGCCGCCCATGTCGTAGGCCCGGCGCAGCACCGCGTTCAATTTCGCCGTCATCACGTTCAGGTCCACGGGCTTTGGCAGGAAGTCGTCCCCGCCCATGGTCATGGCCATGACGATGTTCATGTTGTCCGAGGCGGAGGAGATGAACACCACCGGTACCTGGGAGACCTTGCGGATCTGCTCGCACCAGTGGTAGCCGTTATAAAAGGGCAGGCCGATGTCCAGCAGCACCAGATGGGGGTCGAAGGCGGAAAACTCCGCCATCACGTTCTGAAAATCCCGGGCGCAGCGCACCTCATGGCCCCAGGAGCCGATCTGCCGGGCCATCACGTCCGCCAGCGCCGCGTCGTCCTCCACGATGAATATACGGTACATCCGCTTCACCTCCCCGGCTACTTTAGCACGGCACGCGGGTGCAAGTCAAATGAATAGCAAAAGCCCCCTCAAACGAGGGGACTTTTGCTCTCCGACGTGCGGTATCAGTAAAGCGACGCGATGATGTCCACGCAGCGGTCGATGCCCAAGGTGCCGCTGTCCACGGCGATGTGGTAGTGCTGGGCCTTGCCCCACTCCATGTCGGTGTAGAACTGGTAGTAGGCCGCCCGGCGCTTGTCCTTGTCCTTGAGGCGCTTTTCCGGGGTCTCACTGGTCTCGCCGTAGAGCTTCACGATGCGCTCCGCCCGCTTTTCCATGCTGGCGTAGACGAACACCTTCAAAAGGTCCGCCTTGCCGTCCAGGATATAGTCTGCGCACCGGCCCACGATGACGCAGCTCTCCTGCTCCGCCAGCTCCAAAATGAGCTTTCTCTGCACGGTCCAGAGATAGTCCTGCACACTCAGGCCATTCACGGACCGGTCCGCGAAGGCGGTGGCCAGCCATCCGCCCCGGGGGGTGTACTCACCCCGCTCGGCTATGTATTCCTTCGCCAGGCCGCTCTCCTCGGCGATCTTCTCCAGAAGCTCGTTGTCGTAGCAGTGGATGCCCAGCTTTTCCGCCGTCATCTTCCCCACCGTGCGGCCGCCGCTTCCGAATTCACGGCTGATGGTGATGATCCTGTTTGCCATAGTTATCGCTCCTTTCCCAAGGCGCGGGCCGGTCTTTTCCGGCGCTGTTGGCCTATATAAAAAATACCACAAACCGGCCGCCCCGTCAATAAAATCGCGGCTTACCGAAATTTATATATGCTCTTGCATCAAAGATGGTTTTTCGCTATAATGGTATGGTTTCGTCAGACACGCGGGTATGGTGGAATTGGCAGACACGCGGGATTTAGGTTCCCGTGGGCGACCGTGGGAGTTCAAATCTCCCTACCCGCACCACGTCGGAAGTTTCCCGGAGATGCTGCGGGCCTCGCTGGCGAGGCCGCAGACATCGGCCGGAAAACTTCCTCCTTCTCCCCATGAAACCCGCTTCGCTGGGCTTTTATGGGGACCCCGAAAAGAAGTATACCACAGATATTGGAGGCGTCAGAATGAATCAGGAGATCGCCGCGCTGACTGAAAAGTTCGAGGCGGAACTGAAGAAGATCGAAAACGCGCTGGACCTGGAGAACATGCGCGTGGCCTATCTGGGCAAGAAGGGCAGCGTCACGGCCCTTTTGAAGTCCATGGGCACCCTGTCCGGCGAGGCCCGCCGGGAGCTGGGCCAGGAGGTCAACGAGCTCAAGGACCGGGTGGCGGAGCGCATCGCGGTGCGCAAGGAGGAGCTGCAGGCCCTGGAGCTGAAGCGGCAGATCGACGCCGTGGACGAGTTTGACCTGTCTCTGCCCCCCGTTCTGGACCGGGGCTCCTATCACCCCATCACCCTTGTCCAGCGCCAGTGCGAGCGGGTGTTCAAGTCCATGGGCTTCACCGTGGAAGACTACAAGGAGGTCGTCAGCGACTATGAGTGCTTCGAGTCGCTGAACATCCCCAAGTTCCACCCCGCCCGGGACATGCAGGACACCTACTATCTCGAAAACGGCCAGCTCTTGAAGAGCCAGACCTCTGCGGCCCAGAACGCCATCTACCGAAAATACCGCAAGGCCCTCATCGAGGACGGCACCCCCATCAAGGCCATTTTCCCCGGCCGGTGCTTCCGCAACGAGGCCACCGACGCCTGCCACGAGAACACCTTCTTCCAGATGGAGGGGGTCATGGTGGACAGGAACATCTCCATCTCCAACCTCATCTTCTTCATGAAGACCATGCTCTCCGAGGTCTTTGAGCGGGACATCAAGGTCCGGCTGCGCCCGGGCTTCTTCCCCTTCGTGGAGCCGGGTTTTGAGCTGGACATCAACTGCCTCATCTGCGGCGGCGAGGGCTGCCCCTCCTGCAAGCACAGCGGGTGGCTGGAGCTCTGCCCCTGCGGGATGATCCACCCCGAGGTGCTGCGCATGGGCGGCATCGACCCGGAGGAGTATACCGGCTTCGCCTTCGGGCTGGGCTTGACGCGTCTGGCCATGATGAAGTACGGCATCGCGGACATCCGCGACCTGAACGGCGGCAGCTTAGCCAGCATGTGCCAGTTCACCGACGACGAATAAGAAAGGAGCGTTCGGCATGTTTCTCTCTATGAATTGGATAGGCGACTTCGTCGATCTCTCCGGCCTGGATAAAAACGCCCTCATCCACCAGTTCTCCCTGTCCACCGCCGAGGTGGAGAATGAGATATTCTACAAGGGCAGCGACATAGACGGCGTGGTGGTGGGCCAGATCGTATCGGTCCAGCCCCACCCCGAGTCCAAGAAGCTCCACCTCCTGAAAGTAGACGCCGGCGGGGCGGAGCCCGTGGACGTGGTCTGCGGCGCGCCCAACGTCCGGGAGGGCATGAAGACCGCCTTCGCGAAGGTGGGCGCCCGGCTGGGCGACATCACCATCGCCCCCCGGCCCCTGGCGGGCCACATGTCCAACGGCATGTGCTGCTCGGAGAAGGAGATCGGCATCTCCGACGACCACTCCGGCATCATGGATATCACCGACGATGTGCCCAACGGCACGGACCTGAAATCCATCTACGGCATCGAGGACATCATCTTCGAGGTGGACAACAAGTCCATCACCAACCGCCCGGACCTGTGGGGCCACTACGGCGTGGCCCGGGAGTTCGCCACCCTGGCGGGCCGGCCCCTGAAACCCATCGAGACCCTGGACCTGACCCCCTACGACGGCCTGCCCAAAATAGACATGAAGATCCTGGACCCCCTGTGCCAGCGCTATTCCGCCCTGCAGGTGGAGAATATAACCACCACCGTGAGCCCCGTGGACATGCGCATCCGCCTTTACTACTGCGGCATGCGGGCCATCAACTTCCTGGCGGACCTGACGAACTACCTCATGCTGGAGATGGGCCAGCCCATGCACGCCTTCGACTCCCGGAAGGTCACGAAGATACGCATCCGCCGCTTCGACGAGCCCTTCACCTTCCAGACCCTGGACGGGGTGGAGCGCCACATCGACGAGAACACCCTCATGATCTGCAACGACGACACCCCCGTGGCCATCGCCGGCATCATGGGCGGCCTGGACTCGGAGATCGTGGACGACACCACCTCCCTGACCCTGGAATCGGCCACCTTCGACCCGGTATCCATCCGCAAGTCCACGGTGCGCCTCAGCCACCGGACCGACGCCTCCATGCGCTACGAAAAGAGCCTGGACCCGGAGATGACCGTCACCGCCATCGCCCGGTTCATGAAGCTTTTGATGGACACCGACCCGGGCGCGAAGGTCACCTCCTCCCTCACGGACGAGTACGCCTTCCATTATCCCCCCGTGGAGCTTTCTTTCGACAAGGCCTACGTGGACCGGTACACGGGCATTGAAATTGATAACAGCACCATCGTGAAGACCCTCACCGCCCTTGGTTTCGGCGTGGAGAACACCGGCGACAGCTTCAAGGTGAAGGTCCCCTCCTGGCGGGCCACCAAGGACGTGACCATCAAGGCGGACATCATCGAGGAGATCACCCGCATCTACGGCTACGACAACTTCGACGTGCACACCGCCGTGTCCCCCCTGTACCCAGTGCGGGCCGCCGCGGAGAAGACCGTGGAGGACAAGCTGAAGGACATGCTGGTGAAACGCTTCTCCCTCCATGAGCTGCACTCCTACGTCTGGGCCTACTATGATGACTATAAGCGCCTTGGCATCGAGGTGGAGCCCAACGTGGACCTGGCCAACGCCTCCAACCCCAACATCAAGACCCTGCGCCGCTCCATCGTGCCCACCCAGCTGTGCCAGGTGAAGCTCAACACCGGCTACGGCCCCGCCTTCGGCGTGTTCGAGATAGGCCGGGTGGTCAATGGGCTGGACGAGGACGGCCTCTGCGTCGAGCAGAAAAAGCTCTGCGTGACCCTTTTCAGCAAGCTGGAATCCTTGGAGAGCCTCTATTTCAGGCTGCGGGACATGGCCGCCGTGCTGGTGGCCGACATCCGCCACAAGAGCCTCTCCTACGAGAAGATCGAGGCCACCCACTCCTATCAGCACCCCAAGAACCTGAACGCCATCCTCTGCGACGGCGTGTGTCTCGGCGAGATCGGCGTGGTCCACCCCACCGTGGGCCAGAAGATAGACAAGAAGGCGGCCATCGTGTTCATGGAGCTGGACGTGGCGAAGCTCACCCAGGTGGAGCCTGAGCCCATCGTCTACGAGGAGCCCTCCAAGTACCCCGGCATGGAGGTGGACATGACCTTCCTGGCGGACAGATACGAGCCCATCGAAAAGGCCATCGCCGCCGCGAACTCCCCCATCCTCAAAAAGGCCCGGGTCACCGGCACCTATGCCGACGAGGCGGGCAAGTCCATCACCGTGCGCCTCACCTTCTCCCACAATGAGCGCACCCTGACCCGGGAGGAGGTCATGGCCGTCACGGACGGCATCGTGGACGCCCTGGCCAAGGAGGGCGTCGCCCTCAAGGCGTAACACCCCGAACATTTTTCCCGGCCCCCTTTGGAGGCCGGGAAACCATACTGTCACACAGGAGGCATGCCCCATGCGCATGCGCAACAAGAAAAACCTCATCCCCCGGATGGAGAAGTGCGCCGCGGTGCAGGTGTTCGACCCGGCGGCCCAGCGGGGCCAATGGGCGGCGCTGCTGCCCGGCTGCAAAGAAGTCCGGGCGGAGATGGGCTGCGGCAAGGGCCGCTTCACCGCCGAGACGGCAAAAGCCGCCCCCGACACGCTGCTGGTGGCTCTCGAGAAGGTGCCCAACGCCATGGTCACGGCCATGGAGCGGGTCTGCTGGGAGGAGATACAAAATGTCCGGTTCATCGACACGGACGTGGTGAACCTGCCGGACATCTTCGCCCCCGGCGAGGTATCCTGCATCTACATCAACTTCCCGGACCCCTGGCCCCGGAAGAAGGAGGCCAAGCACCGGCTCACCGCCCCCAGCTTCCTGGCCCTCTACTGGGACGCGCTGCCCATCGGCGGGCGCATCGAGTACAAGACCGACCAGCCCTGGCTCTTTGAGTGGAGCCTGGAACAGTTTGAACTTCTGGGTTACGAGCTCCGGGAGGTCACCCGGGACCTGCACGCGAATGGCCCCGTGGGGGTCATGACCGACTACGAGGCCAAATTCCACGAGCAGGGCATCCCCATCCACCGGTGCGTGGCCGTGAAGACCAGGGGGTCGCACCCGCCCATCCCCGAGACGGAGCGGCGGCCCCGGGGCGCGGAGGCCCGGCCGTGACCCCCCGGCGGGAGCGGCTGGCCGCCCCGGATGTGCTGCGGGTGGCCGCCATCTTCATCGTGGCCTGGTTCCACATCTGGCAGCAGAGCTGGCTGGACCCGGGCTTCATGGTGGGCTCGCATTATATAAACCTACAGCAGATCGTCCGCCACGGCTACATGATGGTGGACGAGATGCTTTTGCTGTCTGGGTTTCTCCTGGCCCTGCCCTATGCCCGGCGGCAGCTCCGGGGCCAGGAACTGGAGCCGCCGGAGGAGCACTACCGCAAGCGGTTCTGGCGCATCGTGCCCAGCTACTACCTGACCGTCCTCATCATGCTCTACGGCTGGGCCATCCCCCAGGGGCTCTACCGCAGCGGCTGGGTCATGGCGAAGGACCTGTGGGCCCACTTCACCTTCACCCACACCCTGTTTTATGAGAGCTACCTCCTCTCCCCCCTGTCCGGGGTGCTGTGGACCTTGGCGGTGGAGGTGCAGTTTTACATCCTCTGGCCCCTCCTGGCCCGGGCCTTCACAAAGCGCCCGGCCCTCACCTGCGGGACCATGGTCATCCTGGCCTTCACCTACCGGGCCTGGGTCTACGGGGAACAGGACTGCTCCATGTACTTCAACCAGCTCCCCGCCCAGCTGGACCTGTACGCCTGCGGCATGGCCGCGGCGCTGATCTTCGCCCGGCTGGAGGCGTCGGATAAACCCTCCCGGGCGGTCCGGCGCGTCCTCGCCCCGGCGGGGATGGTGCTTGCCTTTCTCGGGATGCTGCTGGTGATGTACATCCAGCCCATAGGGGACTACGAGGCCATCCGCCACGGCCAGATGAACTGGCGGCCCGCGCTGGGGCTCTTGGGCGGGGCATTTCTCGTGTGCGGGTGCCTGGCGCCGCCGAAACTGGCCCGGGCCCTGGATAACCCGGTGACAAAAGTGCTGGCGGACATATCCTTCAACTTCTACATGTGGCATCAGTTCCTGGCCCTGCGGTGGAAGGACTGGCACATACCCCCCTACGTCTCGGAGCTGCCCAACCAGGCCTACGAGCAGCCCTGGCAGACGATCTATACCGTCGTGTGCTTCGTCTTCGCCGCCGTCATCGCCGCGGCGCTGACCTACTTCTGGGAAAAGCCCGTGCAGCGCTGGGGCCTGCGGGCCACCAAGCCCCCGGAAAAGGATCCCGAAAGCTGAAAAGACCCTCCCTGCCGCCTGACGCGGCAGGGAGGGTCTTTATCTTATATGCGTTCCTTATCAGGGCACACCGCGTATATGCTGCTGCCCAATGCTACAAAGGCATCTTCGCCCGAACCATAGGGACAGGTCCTGAAGACCTGTCGGTAGCAGGAATAACAATTCTTCCGTTCAAAGCTAATAATACGATTCATATCATCAGCCTCGTCGCCCCCCCCCGACACTTTTTCCAGGGTCTCGTCGTTCATAGGTCAAGCCTCCTTATGGGGGCACTTCGCGCCCACGCCCAGCGTTTCAAAAGCTGTTATGCTGCTCCCATAGTAACAGTTCGGGGTGTTATTGTGGCGGCAGGAAAAGCAATTATTCTCCTTGAATCTATAATGCGTTGTACCCCCACCCCCCCCCGACACATTTTCCAGGGTGCTCTCGTCCAGTCTCTTTTCGTCGTTCATAGGTCAAGCCTCCTTACAGGGGCACTTCGCGTACGGGCTGCTGCCCAATTCTTTGAAGGCATCTTCGATCGTACCATAGGGACAGTTCCAGGTGTTGGTGTTATGGTTGAGGGTGTTATACTTACGGCAAGAATGGCAATTATTCTCATAGAATCTATACTGATACTGCATCGTTGGACCCCCCCCCCGACACTTTTTCCAGGGCCTCGTCGTCCAGTCTTTTTTCGTCGTTCATAGGTCAAACCCCCTTATAGGGGCACTTCGCGTTCAGGTCGCAGCCCAATTCTTTGAAGGCCTCCTTGTGTCCCCCATAGGGACAGTCAACTTCATTGTGGCTGCAATGAAAACAGTTTTTAGCCGCAAATATATATACCTTATTCGCATTCATAGACTCGCCCTGACCGCCCGACACCTTTTCCAGAGCCTCGTCATCCAGTCTCTTTTCGTCGTTCATCACCAGGCCTCCATCTTCAGGCACTTCGCGCCCGCGCCCAGCTGGCTGAAGGCCTTATCGCTGCCCCCATAGGGACAGTCCCAGGCCAAACGGCAACGGGCGCAATTGCTGGCCAAAAAGGAATGGAACGGATCGTTATCCGGCCCCTGGCTCCCGCCGGACACGTTCTCCAGGGTCTCGTCGTTCAGTCTCTTCTCTTCGCTCATGGTATGTTCCTCCTTGGTTTTTCAGCAGATATCGGGGCAGCGCGCATTTCCGTCGCCATGGACCGCGCCGTACTTCGACATCGGATCGCAGTACGTCGCCGTCTTATAATAGGCGGCATTCAGGGCCTTGCTGCAGTGTTGGCAATTGTTCATGGTAAAGTCGTACAGGAAATCATCCTCATCATTCCCGGTCCCGCCGGACACGTTTTCCAAAGCCTCGTCATCCAGTCTCTTTTCGTCGTTCACAGTATGTTCCTCCTTCTGCGTCAGTTCGGCTCGGCCTGTATGCGGGCAGAGCATCCGCCGAGGGTTTTAAATCTGCCATAGAATTCCCACCTATTGCGAGAGAGGGGACATTTGTTCTGCCTCTGGCAGCAGCCGCAATTGGCCGCATAAAACGCGCTTATCTCCTCATCAGACTCATCAGAGACCCCGCCGGTGACCTCTTCCAGTTTCTTCTCGTCCAGTCTCTTTTCCTCGCTCATAGGTCGAGCCTCCTTTTTGTTTCTGTCTCTTTATACGTTTCACAGGCGCAAAAGGGCTAAAAGGCCCGGAAATTTTTTACGCGGCAGGCGCCTCGCTGGCGGCGGGCTCCGCCGCCAGTTCCTCCAGCGCCTGGGCGGCGTCCTCAATGCCCAGCGCCGCGGCCTCAGTGAACAGTTCCGCGGCCTTCGCCTCGTCCTGCTCCACGCCCTCGCCGTTCATGTACAAGGTCCCCAGCATGTAGACAGCACGGGGCTCGCTCCATCCGGCCGCGGCGGTCAGGTATTCCACCGCCTTGGCATAGTCCTTGTCCACGCCCGCGCCGTGGTAATAGAGGGTGCCCAAATCGTACAGGGCGTCCGGGTCGTCGTTCTCCGCCGCCTTGGTCAGCAGCTCCACGCCCTTGGCCTTATCCTTTTCCACGCCGTCGCCGTTGACGTACATTTTGCCCAGCAGTGCCTGCTCTCTGGTGGAGAGGTCGTCCTCCTCTTCCCACTCCCGCAGCAGCGCGGCGGCCTTGGCATAGAGCTCACCGGCCTTGGCCTCGTCCTTGTCCACGCCCGCGCCCTGGTCATACATGGAGCCCAGCTGTACCATGGCCTCGGCGTTTTCATCGTCCGCCTCCATGGCCTTCTCATACCACGCCACGGCCTGGGCGGCGTCCACGTCCACCGCGCCGAAGCCCAGGTCATAGAGCTTGCCCATCAAAAGCATGCCGTCGGAATTGCCCGCGTCCGCGGCCTTTTGGGCCCACTCCAGGGCCTTGGCGGCGTCCCGCTCCACGCCCTTGCCGTAGAGGTAGAACTCCGCCAGGCTGTTCATGGCCGAGCCCTCGCCCAGATCCGCGGCCTGTGTGTACAGTTCGGCGGCCTTTTCATAGTCCTTTTCCACGACCTGTCCGTTCTCGTACATCACGGCCAGGTTGTTGAGGCCCGTGCTGTCGCCCAGCTCCGCCGCCTGGCTGTAGAGCTCAAAGGCCTTGTCATAGTCCTTCTCCACGCCCTCGCCGTGTCTGTACATATAGCCCAGGTTCACCATGGCCCAGCTGCTGCCCAGCTCCACGCCCCGGCTGTAATACTCCACGGCTTTGGCATAATCCTGCTCCACGCCCTCGCCGTGGTCATACATGAAGCCCAGGTTGTACGCAGAGTCGGCATCGCCCAGGTCCGCCGCCTTTTCGTAATACTCCACGGCCTTGCCATAGTCCTGCTCCACACCTTCACCGGCGGCATACAGGTAGCCCAGGTTGTAATAAGCGTCGGGGAGCTCCTGCTCCGCCGCCTTTTCAAGCCACTGGACCGTCTGGGCGTAGTCCTGGTCCACGCCTTCACCGGCGTAATAGAGATACCCCAGGTCGTACATCGCCCGGCGCGCGCCGTGCTCCGCCGCCTGGGTATAGAGCTCCGCGGCCTTGGCGGCGTCCTTTTCCACGCCGACGCCGTGATAATAGAACTGGCCCAGATAGTACACGGCCCGGCAGTCGTTCCCTTCCGCGGCGGCGGCCATGAGCTCGGCAGACTTGGCCTCGTCCTTCTCCACGCCCTGGCCCAGTTCATACATGCAGGCGAGGATACGGGCCTCCGCGGCGGTGAGCTCGCTCTCGTCTATGGCGGTGAGCCGGGCGGCCAGGCTGTCGTAAAGCTCCTGGGCCTTGGCCTCGTCCTGCTCCACGCCCTTGCCGTCCTCATAGCATCCGGCCAGATTATAAAGGGCCTCCGCCTGGTCCTGCTCCGCCGCCTTTTCGTACCATTCCACGGCCTTGGCAAGGTCTATATCCACCACGCCGCAGCCGTTTTCATAGAAGTCGCCCGCCATATACATGGCGTCGGCGCTGCCCAGCTCCGCGGCCTGGCTGTAGAGTTCGAAGGCCTTGGCCTTGTCAAGCTCCACACCCTCGCCGTAACAATACATATTCCCCAGCGCGCAGACGGCACGGGGCTCGCTCCATCCGGCCGCGGCGGTCAGGTATTCCACCGCCTTGGCATAGTCCTGCTCCACGCCCACGCCGTGGTAATAGAGGGTGCCCAGGGTGTACAGGGCGTCCGGATTGTCGTCCTCCGCCGCGGCGGTCAAGAGCTCTATGCCTTTGGCCTCGTCTTTTTCCACGCCGTCGCCGTTGACGTACATCTTGCCCAGCAGTGCCTGCTCGCTGGCGGAAAGAGTGTCCCTCTCTTCCCACCCCTGCAGCAGCGGGGCGGCCTGGGCATAGAGTTCCGCGGCCCTGGCCTCGTCCTTTTCCACGCCCTCGCCGTGGTCATACATGGAGCCCAGCTGCACCATGGCCTCGGCGTTTTCATCGTCATCCTCCAGGGCCTTCTCATACCACGCCACGGCCTGGGCGTCATCCACGTCCACCGCGCCGAAGCCCATGTCACAGAGCTCGCCCATCAGCAGCATGCCGTAGGAATCATCCGCGTCCGCGGCCTGTTGGGCCAGCTCCAGGGCCTTGGCGGCGTCCCGCTCCACGCCCTGGCCGTAGAGATAGAGCTTTGCCAGGCGGTACATCCCATGGCTGTCGCCCATATCCACGGCCTGGGTATACAGCTCCACGGCCTTGGCCTTGTCCTTCTCCACGCCATGGCCGCGCTCGTACATGTCGCCCAGGTTGGTTAAGGCCAGGCCTTCGCCCATATCCGCGGCCTGGGTATAGAGCTCAATAGCCTTGTCATAGTCCTTCTCCACGCCCCAGCCGAGCTCATACATATTGCCCAAGTTATTGATGGCCGTGCTGTTACCCAGCTCCGCCGCCTGGCTGTAGAGCTCAAAGGCCTTTTCATCATCCTTTTCCACGCCGTGGCCACGGCTGTACATATAGCCCAGGTTCAGCATGGCCCAGTCGTAGCCCAGGTCCGCCGACTGGGTGTAATACGCCACGGCTTTGTCATAGTCCTGCTCCACGCCCTCGCCGCTTTCATACAACCAGCCCAGGTTGTACGCGGCGTAGGCGTCGCCCATATCCGCCGCCTGGGTATAATACTCTATGGCCTTGTCATAGTCCTGCTCCACGGCCGTGCCGGTTCCATATATCCAGCCCAGGTTGTTCGCGGCGTAGACGTTGCCCAGCTCCGCGGCCCGGGTATAGTACTCCACAGCCTTGGCGCCGTCCTCCTCCACACCGTTGCCGTGGGCATACATCCAGCCCAGGGTGTAATAGGCTTCGGGGAGGTCCTGCTCCGCCGCCTTTTCGATCCACTCGATCGCCTTGGCGTAGTCCTGTTCCACGCCGTCGCCGCTCAGATACATCGCGCCCAGCTCGTACATCGCCCGGCGCACGCCGTGCTCCGCCGCCAGGGTGTAGAGCTCCACGGCCTTGTCATAGTCCTGCTCCACGCCCCAGCCGGCGGCATAGTCCTGGCCCAGATAGTGCACGGCCCGGTAGTCGTCCTGCTCCGCGGCGGCGGCCATGAGCTCCGCGGACTTAACGTCGTCCTCTTCCACGCCCTGACCATCGCCATAGAGGCAGGCGAGGACCCGCGCCTCCGTGCCGGTCAGCTCCGCCTCGTCCTTGGCGGTGAGCAGGGCGGCCAGGCGGTCGAAAAGCTCCTGGGCCTTGGCCTCATCCTGCTCCACGCCCGCGCCGTCCTCATAATCGTACGCCAGATAGAACATGGCCTCCGGCTGGTCCTGCTCCGCCGCCTTTTCGTACCACTCTATGGCCTTGGCCTGGTCTATATCCACCGCGCCGAAGCCGTTTTCATAGAAGTCGCCCACCATGTACTGGGCCTCGGCGTCACCCAGCTCCGCCGCCTGGCTGTAGAGCTCAAAGGCCTTGGCCAGGTCCTGTTCCACGCCCACGGCGAACATGTACATGTCGGCCATGTTGTACATGGCCCAGGTGTCGCCCAGGTCCGCCGCCTGGCTGTAGAGTTCTATCGCCTTGGCGCTGTCCTGCTCCACGCCCTCGCCCGATTCGTAAAAATAGCCCAGGTTGTAGAGCGCGATCGCCCTTGCCTCGTCCTCATTGTTCTCATCCGCGGCAAGTTCACTGTATTCCATGCTCTTGCCGTAGTCCGGCTCCACGCCCTCGCCGAAATAATACACATTGGACATGGCGTTCTGGGCCGGAGCATAGCCCAGGTCCGCCGCCTGGGCATAGAGCTCCGCCGCTTTGGCGTAGTCCTGCTCCACGCCGGCGCCGTTATAATACATCCTGCCCAGCTCGTACATGGCCCGGATGACGCCGTGCTCCGCCGCCTGGGCGAAGAGCTCCGCGGCCTTGGCCTCATCCTTCTCCACGCCGATGCCGTTCTGATACGCGACGGCCAGGGCGGCCGCCGCCTCGTAGTTACCGTCCTCCGCGGCCTCTGCATAGAGAGCCACAGCCTTTTCCTCGTCCTTGTCCAGGATGCCGCCGCTGACGTAAAGGGTGGCCAGCACCCGCTTCTCCGGGGAGGAGAGGGCGCCCTCTTCCTCCTTCTCCGTGAGCTTTTCCGCCAGGCTCTCTATGATCTCCTTGGCCTTGGCCTCATCCTTCTCCACGCCGTGGCCGGTCATATAGAGCCGCGCCAGGGCCAGCATGCCCTCCTCGTCCTTCTGTTCGGCGGCCTTTTCGTACCACGCCGCCGCCTGGGCTATGTCCTTGTCCGTCACGCCGAAGCCATACTGATAGAACCGGCCCACCTGGAACTGAGCGTCCTCGTCGCCCATGTCCGCGGCCTGGGTGTAGTTCTCAAAGGCCTTGGCGTAGTCCTGCTCCACCCCGACGCCGTACATATACATGTCGCCCATGCAGTCCGGGCCGTCGGGATTGCCGGCCTCCCCGGCCTTGGTGTACCACTTCAGGGCCTCTTCGGCGTTTTGCTCCACGCCCTGGCCGTAGGCATAGGCGCTGCCCAGGCGGCTCATGGCCAGGCTCTCGCCCAGCTCCGCGCCCTGGGTGTAATACTCGAAGGCCTTGGCGTCGTCTTCCTCCACGCCCCAGCCGTGTCCGTACATATAGCCCAGGCTGTACAGCGCGTAACCTCTTTCCTCGTCGGACGCGTCCGACGCCGCCACCTGGGTGAATATCTCCAGGGCCCTGTCGTAGTTATGGTCCACGCCCTCGCCGGTGGCGTACAGAAAGCCCAGCTCATCCAGAGCGTAGGTATACCCCAGGGCCGCGGCCTTTTCATACCACTCTATCGCCTGGGCGTTGTCCTGCTCCACGCCCTCGCCGTACTCGTAGGCATAGCCCATAGAGTACATGGCTGCGCGGATGCCGTGCTCCGCCGCCTGGCTGTAAAATTCCACGGACTCTTCGCGGTCCTGCTCCACGCCCTGGCCCCAGTAATACATGTCGCCCACGTCCCGGACCGCCGGCCAGCTGCCGGCCTCCGCGGCGGCCATGTAGAACGCAAAGGCCTTTTCATAATCCTGTTCCACGCCCCAGCCGAAGTAATAGAGATGGCCCAGTATCTGCGCCTCGGCGGCGGTGAGATCGCCCGACGCCTCCTTTTCCGTGAGGATCGCGGCCAGGCTCTCCCGAAGCTCCCGGGCCTTGGCCTCGTCCTTTTCCACGCCCTCGCCGTCTTCATAGAGATCCGCCAGGTAACACATGGCCTCCACCTGGTCCAGGGCCGCGGCTTTTTCGTACCACGCCGCCGCCTGGGCCGGGTCCTTCTCCACCACGCCATAGCCGCTTTCATAGAAGTCGCCCACCATATACATGGCGTCCGCGTCTTCCTGAGCCGCCGCCTGGCTGTACCAGTCAAAGGCCTTGGCCTTGTCCATCTCCACCCCGTCGGCGTACATATACATATTGCCCAGGGCCGTCAAGGACCATATACCGCTCAGGGCCGCGCCCTTCTCGTAGAGCTCTTTGGCCTTGGCAAGGTCCTGCTCCACGCCGATGCCGGCCTGATAGGCATCGCCCATATAGGAGTAAGCCTCCGGCACGCCGTGGGCCGCGGCGTCTTCCAGCATCTCAATGCCCTTGGCCGCGTCCTGCTCCACGCCGAGACCTATGAGATACAGTATGCCTGCCTGGCACTCGGCCTCGAAGATGTCGTCCTCCGCCGCGGCGTTGAAGTATCCCAGGGCCTTTTCAAGGTCCTCCTCCACACCGTAGCCATATCCGTAGAGATAGCCCAGCACCAGCTGGTTGTAGCCATAGTCCTCATCCTCCGAGGCGGTCTCCAAGGCCTGGGAGAAGAGCTCCTCGGCCTTGGCCTTATCCATCTCCACGCCCGCGCCCTGTTTATAGAGCCAGGCCAGGTACAGCATGGCCTCGGGATCGCCCTGGTCCGCGGCCTTCTGGTAGAGCTCCGCGGCCTTGGCATAGTCCACGTCTACCACGCCGTAGCCGTAGTCATAGAACCGGCCCAGGGAGGTGAGACCGTCCACATAGCCCAGTTCCGCCGACTGGGTGTAAAGCTCAAAGGCCTTCGCCTTGTCCATCTCCACGCCCATACCATAGTCATAGAACCAGCCGTCGTTCTCCAATGCGTAGCCCAGGGACTCATCGTCGATCCCGGCGCGGGTCATGGACTGCTCATAGTACTCCCGTGCCTTGGCGTAGTCCTCGTCCACGCCCAGGCCGTACATATATATGTCGGCCAGATAGAAACTGGCGTCGACGGCGCCCAAGGTCTCGCCCTGTTCCAGCAGCTCCCGGCCCTTTTCATAGTCCTGCTCTATGCCGTCGCCGTCCACATAGGCGCGGCCCAGGTAGAGATAGGCTTCCGGCACGCCGTGGGCCGCCGCGTCCTCCAGCAGCTCCAGGCCCTTGGCCGCGTCCTTCTCCGTGCCACGGCCCCGCAGATACATCATGCCCGCCTGGCACTCGGCCTCGAAGATATCGTCCTCCGCCGCCGCGGTGAAGTATCCCAGGGCCTTTTCAGAGTCATGCTCCATACCGCAGCCCAGCTGGTAAAGGTAGCCCAGCACCAGCTGATTGTAGCTGTAGTCCTCGTTCTCCGAGGCGGCCTTCAGGGCCTGGGCATAGAGCTCGTCGGCCTTCGCCTTGTCCATCTCCACGCCCGCGCCCTGCTCATAGAGCCAGCCCAGGTACAGCATAGCCTCCGCGTCGCCCTGGTCCGCCGCCTTCTGGTACCACTCCGCGGCCTTGGCGTAGTCTATGTCCACCACGCCATAGCCGTAGTCATAGAACCGGCCCAGGGAGGTCTGGCCGTCCACATAGCCCCGCTCCGCCGACTGGGTGTAGAGCTCGAAGGCCTTCGCCTTGTCCATCTCCACGCCCATGCCGTACTCATAAAACCAGCCGTCGCACTCCGCGGCGTGACCCAGAGCGGAGTCGTTCACCCCGGTGCGGGTCAGGGCCTTCTCATAGTACTCTCTCGCCTTGGCATAGTCCTCCTCCACGCCCAGGCCGTACATATACATGTCGGCCAGATGGAAGCTGACGAAGGGGTCGCCCAGAGCCTCGCCCTGTTCCAGATACTCCCGGGCCTTTTCATAGTCCTGCTCCACGCCGATGCCGGTCACATAGGCCTGGCCCAGATAGTAGTACGCCTCGGGCACGCCGTGCGCCGCCGCGTCTTCCAGCAGCTCAATGCCCTTGGCCTCGTCCTTCTCCGTGCCGTAGCCCCGCAGATACAGCACGCCCGCCTGGCACTCGGCCTCGAAGATATCGTCCTCCGCCGCGGCGGTGAAGTACGCCAGGGCCTTTTCATCGTCCTGCTCCACACCGGTGCCGTCCAGGTAAAGGTAGCCCAGCACCAGCGCGTTATAGCTGTAATCCTCGTTCTCCGAGGCGGTCTCCAGGGCCTGCGCGTAGAACTCGCCGGCCTTGTCCTTATCCACCTCCACGCCTTCGCCCTGCTCATAGAGCCAGGCCAGGTACAGCATGGCCTCGGCGTCCCCCTGGTCCGCAGCCTTCTGGTACCACGCCGCCGCCGTGGCGTAATCCTTGTCCACTACGTCATAGCCGTAGTCGTAGAACCGGCCCAAAGAGGTCTGGCCGTCCACATACCCCAGCTCCGCCGACTGGGTGTAGAGCTGGAAGGCCTTGGCCTTGTCCATCTCCACGCCCATGCCGTACTCATAGAACCAGCCGTCGTTCTCCAAAACGTAGCCCAGGGTCTCGTCGTCCAGCCCGGCGATGGTCATGGTCTGCTCATAGTACTCCCGGGCCTTGGGATAGTCCTCCTCCACGCCCAGGCCGTACATGTATATGTCGGCCAGGTAGTAGCAGACGTAGGGGTCGCCCAGGGCTTCGGCCTGTTCAAGAAGCTCCAGGGCTTTGGCATAGTCCTGCTCCACGCCCTCGCCTCTGCCGTACATCACGCCCAGCAGCACCAGGGCCTCGGGCATGTTCATGTCCGCGCACTCATTCATGAGCTCCAGGGCCTTGTCGTACTCGCCCGCCTCGTAATAGCACCGGGCCAGATCGAACATGCCGTCCGGGTCGCCGATCTCCGCGGAGGAAGTAAAGTACTCCATGGCCTTGTCGGCGTCTTCCTCCACGCCCAGGCCGTTTTTGTAGATATAGCCCAGGAGGAACCAGCCGTTTTCATACCGGGCGTCCTCGCCGGCCTCGTTGAGGGTATCCAGCGCCTGGCCGTAGAGCTCGTCGGCCTTCGCCTCGTCCTGCTCCACGCCCTCGCCTCTGGCGTAAAGGTCGCCCAGGAATACCATGCCGCCCGCGTCGCCCTGGTCCGCGGCCTTCTGGTACCATTCCGCCGCCTGGGCGCAGTCTATGTCCACCACGCCGTAGCCAAACTGATATATCCGGCCCATATACTCCTGGGCGTAGGCGGAACCGGCCTCTGCGGCCTGGGAGAACATCTTAAAGGCCTTCTCAAAGCTCTGCTCCGTGCCCCGGCCGTAATAATAGGCATTGCCCAGGCACTCGGCGCACTGGATCTTATAGGGACCATCGTCGCATTCCTCATAGCCCCTGGTCCAGCACTCCACGGCCTTGCCGTAGTCCTTCTCCGTGCCGGCGCCGTTCCAGTAGGCTACACCCAGGTTGGCGCAGGCCTCAGGGGTCAGCTCCGCGGCCTTGGTGAACAGCTCAAAGGCCTTGTCGAAGTCCTTTTCCACACCCTCGCCCAAGGCATACAACGTGCCCAGTTGAAGCATGCTGTCGCCGTCGCCGCCGTCTGCGGCCTTCTGGTACATCTCCGCGGCCTTGGCGTAGTCCTGCTCCACGCCCTCGCCGTAAGAATACATGTCGCCCAGTGCCGCGCTGGCAGGAGCATAGTCCTTCTCCGCCGCCTTTTCAAGCAGTTCCTCGCCCTTGGCGGCGTCGCCGCCCTGGATGGCCTCTATGGCCTCGTCATACATCTCCTCGGACTTTTTGCCGCAGCCTGCGCACAGGCCGAGCAGCATGGCCGCCGCCAGGAGCAATGCCAATACCTTCCGAAGCTTCATTTTATGTACCTCCCTGGTCAATTATTTTTTATTCAGACAGGTCCGCCAGCGCCTGGGCGGCGTGTTCCTCGCCCAGCGCCGCGGCCTGCTCAAACAGTTCCATGGCTTTGGCGCCGTCCTGTTCCACGCCTTCGCCGTTCCAGTACAGCACCCCCAGCGCATAGACTGCCTGGGGCTCGCTCCATCCGGCCGCCTGGGTATAGAACTCAAATGCCTTTTCGTAGTCCTGGTCCACGCCCTCGCCGTCATAATAGCAGTTGCCCAAAGCATACAGGGCCCCCGGGTCGTCGTCCTCCGCCGCGGCAGTGAGAAGCTCTACGGCCTTGGCGTCATCCTCTTCCACGCCCCAGCCCATGAGGTACATCAGGCCCAGCGCGGACTTCTCGCCGGTGGAGAGGATGTCCTCCGCCTCCCATTCCTGCAGCAGCGCGGCGGCCTGGCCGTAGAGCTCTTCCGCCTTGGCCTGGTCCTGCTCCACGCCTGTGCCCTGATCATACATGGAGCCCAGCCACAGCAGGGCCTCGGCGTTTTCCCCGTCCGCCTCCAGGGCCCTTTCATACCACTCTACGGCCTTGGCGTCGTCCACATCCACCGCGCCGTAGCCCCGGTCATAGATGTCGCCGAGCAGCCACATGCCCTTGGAGTCGCCTGCGTCCGCGGCCTTTTGGGCCATTTCAAGGGCCTTGGCGGCGTTCCGCTCCACGCCCTTGCCATAGAGGTAGAACTCCGCCAGGCTGCAGGTGGACAGGCTCATGCCCATATCCGAGGCCTGGGAGTAGAGCTCAAAGGCCTTTTCATAGTCCTTCTCCACTCCCCAGCCGTGCTCGTAAAGATCGGCCAGGTCGTTGACGGCGTCGCTGTTGCCCAGCGCCGCCGCCTGGGAAAAGAGCTCAAAGGCCTTGCCGAAGTCCTGCTCCACGCCCTGGCCATAGCTGTACAGAATGCCCAGGTTCGACATGGCCCCGGCGTCGCCCAGCTCCGAGGCCTGGGTGGAATATTCCGCGGCCTTGGCATAGTCTTTCTCCACGCCCTCGCCAAAATAGTACATAGAGGCCAGATTGTAGGCGGCGTCCGGCACGCCGTGCTCCGCCGCCAGGCGGTAGTATTCCACAGCCTTGGCGTAGTCCACGTCCATGCCCTTGCCAAAATAGTACATGCTGCCCAGGTCGTACGCGGCCCTATAGTCGCCGTCCTCCACGGCGGCGGCGAGGAGCTCCGCGGCCCTGGCGTCGTCCTCCTCCACGCCCCGGCCGTTTTTATAGAGCCTCGCGAGACAGTAGGCGGCCAGCGCATGGTCCTGCTCCGCAGCCTTTTCGTACCATTGGGCCGCCTCAGAATAGTCTATATCCACCGCGCCGTAGCCGTGTTCATAGAAGTCGCCCATGGAATACTGGGCATACGCGTTGCCAAGCGCCGCGCCCTGGGTATAGTATTCAAAGGCCTTGGCCTTATCCACCGCCGTGCCGATGCCGCACTCATAGCACCAGCCGGTGTTGTTGGCGGCCAGGCCCCGTATCCCGTTGCTGCCGGCGCCCACCGCGGCCTTTTCCGCCCACAGAAGGGTCTTTTCGTCGTCCTGCTCCACGCCTTGGCCGGTATAGTACATGGCGGAGAGATACGCCCCGCCATAGGCGCTGCCCAGCTCCGCCGCGGCCTCGTAATATTCCGCCGCTTTGGCGTAATCCTGGTCCACGCCCTCGCCGTCATAGTACATATCGCCCAGCCACTCCAGCGCGTAGGTGTCATGCCGCTCCGCGCCCAAGGTGAACATCTCCAGCGCCTTGGCGCAGTCCTGCTCCACGCCCTCGCCTCTGAGGTACATATACCCCAGCTTGCCCGGCGCCAGCATGTCGCCGCCGTCGGAGGCCTGGGTCAGCAGTTCCAGGGCCTTGTCAGGATCCTGTTCCACAGCCAGGCCCAGACGGTACATCTCGCCCAAAATGCGCTGGGATGTGGCCCCCGCGGGCTCGCCGCCGGTCTGGATGGCCTCCAGGGCCTGGCCGTACAGCTCCTCCGCCTTTGTCTCGTCCTGCTCCACGCCCAGGCCATTGTCATATAGCCGGCCCAGCCGGTACGCGGCCTCGATATTGCCCGCGTCCGCGGCTTTCTGGTACCACTCCGCCGCCTGGACATAGTCCACGTCCATGACGCCGTAGCCCTCGGCACAGAACTCGCCTATGAACTCCATGCCGCTGAAGTCGCCGCCCTCCGCCGCCTGTTGGGCCAGCTCCAGGGCCTTGGCCCAGTCCCGCTCCACGCCTTCGCCGTAGAAGTACATCACGGCCAGGTTCTGCTGGGCGGAGGGGACGCCCAGGTCCGCCGCCTGCTGGTAGAGCTCCACGGCCCTGGCGTCATCTTTCTCCACGCCCAGGCCTTCGTCATAGGCATAGCCCAGACCAACCAGCGCCGCAGGTTCGCCCAGGTCCGCCGCGCGCTGATAGAGCTCCACAGCCTTTTCGTAATCCTGCTCCACGCTCTCGCCGGTGGCGTACATGTGGGCCAGGTTGAAGATGGCCGTGGCGTTTTCCTGGTCCGCGGCCTTTTCAGACCACTGCCGGGCCAGGTCCATATCCGGCTCGGTGCCCTGGCCGCTGTAATACATATATCCCAGCAGCATCTGGGCCTCGGCGTCGCCTGTCTCCGCGCCCTGGGAGGCCCATTGGAAGGCCAGCTCCGGGTCCGGCTCCGTGCCCACGCCGGCCGTATACATGTACGCCAGCATGCCGGCGGCCTCGCCGTCGCCGGCCTCCGCCGCGGCGGTGAACTTTTCCAGCGCGCCCGCCGTGTCGCCCGCGTCAAAGGCCTCCCACCCCTGCTCGCAGAGGGCCGCAGCGTCCTCCGACGCCAGGGCCGCGGGGCCCAGACTCAGCACCATGGCCGCCGCCAGGATGAACGCCAATACTTTCCGAAGCTTCATCGTATGTACCTCCTGTGCTTTTCGCTCACGTATTTACTGTTTATTCGTTCCAGCGGGGCGGAAGGTCCAATACCCCCCCCCCGCTTTTTTCCATGCTCGCGGGCATATTGAGCCGCATCCGCGCCGTGAAGGTCTTCGTCTCGCCGTTGAAGCGGAACATGGCGCTGCCGCCGTATTTCTGGGCGGTGTGGGCTATGCTCCGCAGGCCGTAGCCCACCTTCCCGTCGCTCAGAAAGGCCTCCGCCGGGGAGAAGCCGTCCGCCGTCTGGTAGCGCCGGTCCAGGCGGACCCCCTGGCAGGCGTTGGCTATCTCCACGGCCAGGGAGCCCTGCACCGTGCCCACCTGCACCCGGATCCACTTGTCGTCCGGGCACTTCCGGCAGGCGTTGACCGCGTTTTCCAGGGCGTTGCCGAACAGCACCGTCAGGTCCGCCGGTTCGATGGACAGCTCGCCGCACTCCGCCTGGATGACGCAGCGGATGCCCTCCTCCCGGGCCAGGCCCGCGTAGTACTGCAAAAGGCCGTTCACCACCATGTTTTTGCAGTAGACCTCGTTCAGCCGCCGCCCGGTGGCGTCCAGCACCTGGGCCAGGTACCCCTTCATCTCCTCCAGCTTTCCCTTCTGGAGCATCTCGTTCAGGGCGTTATAGTGGTGGCGCATGTCGTGGCGCATCCGCCGGGTGCTCTCCATGTCGCTGACGATCCGCTCATATTGCAGCTGCTGCATCTCCATGGCCCGCTGGTAGTCGCTGTCCCGTTTGCGCCGCACCGACTCCCGGAAGACCAGCCAGTAGATGAGCACCTGGTCCAGCAGCACCACCACGAACAGCAGCATCTCCTGCACATACCGCCGGTAGCCCACCCGGTAGAACGTCATGTCCGCGCCCATCAGAAGGGCGAGGAACACGGCGGTGGACACCACCAGGATGAAAAACTCCTGGCGCATCTGCTCCATCTCTATCTCCTGCAGGTACTCCCGCAGGGGCCGGAGCACGAACCGGTCCATTATGGGGAACAGGAGCACCGCCGTGACGGCGTACATCACCAGGCCGCAGGGGGAATAGACGGCCCCGCTCTCAAGCTCCGTGGAAAGGCCCAGCGGCTCGGCCAGCACGCCGATGAGGATGTTCACCAGCCAGTACTGGGACGCGCCGTAGAAAAACACCGCGAACAGCACCAGGACCTTTTTGATCGCCGCCTCCCGCACCAGCCAGCTCTCGGCGGCCAGGGTCAGCAGTATGGCGGCCAGCATGTAAAGGTTGGCGCCCAGGGCCAGGTCCCGGTCCGCCGCGGCCCGCATCAGGGCGGGAAACAGCGCCGCCAGAGCCAGGGCCAGCCCGGCGAGAGCGGCAAAGACCGTCTTCTTCCTGAACCGGAAGGCCCCCTCGGAAAAGGGCAGGAAGACCATCAGCACGCAGGGGAAGACCTGCACGAGAAAGCCCGCCGCGTTCCGCAGATATGCGCTCATGGCGTCCCCTCTCCCATGCCCCTGCGCCGGCTCAGCCGGTCGAAGACGTAGTTATCGTAGGCCGCGCGGATGGCGGCGCTCTGCCGCACCGCGATGGGCAGGCGGCTGCCGTCCCGGAGAGTGCATATGTCCGTCTCCATGTGCACGATGTAGTCCATGTTCACAACGATGCCCCGGTTGATGCGCAGAAAGCTGTCGTCCAGCCTCTGCACCAGCTCGTTGAAGGGCGTCCAGACCTTCAGCCGCCGGCCGTCGGCCAGGGAGACGTTCACCGCGTGGTTGTCGTTTTCCAGAAGGGATATCTGGTCCAGAAAGACCGTGTACCGGTCCGGCCCCACCGTGAAGGATATCCGCTCCCGCTGCCGGGCGCGCAGCTCCGTCAGCCGCCTGAACGCCTCCACCACCCCCTCGGTGGTCACCGGCTTCACCAGGTAGTGCAGGGCATGCAGGGAGAAGGCCTCCACCGCGTGCTCCCGGCTGGTGGTTACGAAGGCAACGCCTGTCTCCGGGGATATCTCCCCCAGCGCTTTGGCTATATCCATGCCGTTCTCGCCGGGCATGTAGATGTCCAAAAACACGATGTCGAAGGGCGGGTCCTCCCGGGCCGCCTCCAGCAGAGCCGTTCCGCTCAAAAACTTCTCTGCGCTCCGGGTCGGGTCCCACCCGTGCAGCGCCCCGTCGAACTGTTCCTGTTCCGCAAGGTCATCGTCGCAGACTGCGATCCGCATATGCCATTCCTCCCGTAGTGTGGCACCTTTCCAGTCGTCTTCTTTCCTTAGCATATTATTATACCATGTCGCGCGGTTCCGGCATTTGCCGGGAGCGCGACCGGTATCCTGAGGTATAATAGCGGTATCAGCGCTATTATACCATTAATTTTCCGGATTGGCACGAACAATTCAGGGCCGTATTCGGCCATTTCGCGCTCGCCTGCCCCGGATATGGTATCTCTACTTATAAATTTAGCATTATGGACCAAACTGTTCAATGCAACGGTCCTGACGTTTTCGCAGTCAAAGCCGATTTTTGCGAAATAGGCGCTTTTGGGGTTTTCACGGGCCAAAAACTGTGGTATGCTGAGGCGGAAAAGAGACATGATAACGCCGGGAGCAGGATAAAACATGTATAGGATACTTTTCGTCTGCCACGGGAACATCTGCCGCAGTCCCATGGCCGAGTTCGTGATGAAGGA
This sequence comes from uncultured Oscillospiraceae bacterium, assembly GCA_947625045.1. Classification (GTDB taxonomy): domain Bacteria; phylum Bacillota; class Clostridia; order Oscillospirales; family Oscillospiraceae; genus CAJOIG01. Next base: position 32,057 of record CANQMW010000013.1, on the reverse strand, counting down.
CATCGTGAAAAAAGCGGACCTCGCGGCGGAATTCACCATCGCCTCCGCCGCCACCAGCACGGAGGAGATCGGAAATCCCGTCTATCCCCCCGCCCGGCGGATGCTGGCCAAGCACGGCATCGACTGCGCCGGGAAGGTGGCCCGGCAGATGACCCGGGAGGACTACAAAAAATACGACCTTCTGGTGGGCATGGACGGGGCCAATCTCCGCAATATGCGGCGCATATGCGGCAGCGGCGGCGAGGACAAGCTGCGCATGCTGCTGGAATACACCGACCGGCCCGGAGATGTGGCGGACCCCTGGTACACCGGGGATTTCGAGGCCACCTGGCGGGACGTGGACGAGGGCTGCCGGGGCCTGCTGGCTGCCATTCAGGAGGGCCGGGTTTAAGGGGTTGACATCCCCGCCCGGCCGTATTATAATGGCCCTATGTTCACGAAATGAGGTTTTATTTTGTTTATGAACATTCAGGAAATGGATATCCTGAACATTTTGGGCGGCGCGCCCTATGCCGGCCAGCGGCCTTTGGCGGAGCGAAGCGGCCACAGCCTGGGAGCGGTGAACCGCTGCCTCCGGTCATTGACGGAGCAGGGGTATCTCGCCGGCATGGCCCCCACGGAGAAGGCCCGGGCCCTGCTGGAGGAAAACCGCCCCCGGCAGGCGGTGATATTGGCCGCCGGGGCGGGCATGCGCATGGCGCCCATCAACACCGAGACGCCCAAGGGGCTTTTGGAGGTCCATGGGGAGAGCCTCATCGAGCGGCTCATCCGCCAGCTCCATGCCGCGGGCGTCACCGACATCGCCGTGGTGGTAGGCTTCATGAAGGAGGCCTATGAGTTTTTGATCGACCAGTACGGCGTGAAGCTCATCGTGAACCGGGACTATGCCGGGCGCAACAACCTCCACTCCCTGGCCCTCGCGGCGGACCGGCTGGAAAACGCCTATATTCTGCCCTGCGACGTGTGGTGCGCCGATGACCCCTTCTCCTCCCGGGAGCTGTACGGCTGGTACATGGTCACCGACGAGCCCTCCCCCGCCTCCACCGTCCGGCCCAACCGGCGCATGGAGCTCATCCCCGCCCAGGGCGGCAGCGCCATGGTGGGAGTATCCTACATCCCCCGTGCCCTGGCGGGGCCGCTGCGCGCCCGCATCCTTGAAATGGACGCCGACAGCCGCTGTCACGACGCCTGGTGGGAGGACGCCCTCTTCACCTGCGGCGGGACGGTGTACGCCCGTGTCTGGCCCAACCGAAAGGCGGTGGAGATCAACACCTATGACGGCCTGCGGGAGCTGGACAGCGGCTCGGCCCATCTCCGCTCCCGGGCCATATCCGCCGCGGCGGCGGCGCTGGACGCGGACCCTTCCGACGTCCTGGACGTGGAGGTGCTGAAAAAGGGCATCACCAACCGCTCCTTCCTCTTTACCTGCCGGGGCGAGCGGTACGTCATGCGGGTGCCCGGGGAGGGCACGGATAAGCTCATTGACCGCCATCAGGAGGCAGCGGCCTACGCCGCCATCCGGGGAAAGGGCCTCTGCGACGACCCGGTGCTTTTAGACCCGGACACGGGCTACAAGCTGACCCGGTTTTTGGACCGGGTGCGGGTGTGCGACCCCGGCAATATAAACGACGTGCGCCGGTGCATGGCCCGGCTGAGGGCCTTCCATGAGATGCGTCTCACGGTGCCCCACGAATTCGACATCTTCGCCACCATCGACTACTACGAGTCCCTCTGGGACGGGGCCTCCTCCATCTACCGGGACTACGCCCAAACGAAGGCCAATGTCCTGTCCCTGCGGCCCTTCATCGAGGCCCACGCCGGGGAGAAATGCCTCACCCACATGGACGCGGTGCCGGACAACTTTCTCTTCACCGGCCGGGACGGCGGGGACATCCAGCTCATCGACTGGGAGTACGCCGGGATGCAGGACCCCCATGTGGACATCGCCATGTTCGCCATCTACGCCCTCTACGACCGGGCCCGGGCCGACAGGCTTATCGACGCCTACTTCCCCGAGGGCTGCCTGGCGGAGACCCGGCTCAAGATATACTGCTATATGGCCGCCGGGGGGCTACTGTGGAGCAACTGGTGCGAGTATAAGCGGAACCTGGGCGTGGAGTTCGGGGAGTATTCCCTGCGGCAGTACCGCTACGCCAAGGACTTTTATCGTCTGGCAAAGGAGCTGGGAGCATGAGCGCGCACACCGTGAAAAGGGCCGTCATCATGGCCGCCGGGGAGGGCACCCGGCTCCGGCCCCTGACATTCGCCACCCCCAAGCCCCTCATCCCCGTGAACGGCGTGCCCATGATCGAATCCTGCATCGCCTCCCTGCATGAGAATGGCGTCCGGGAGATATACGTGGTGGTGGGCTATAAAAAGGAGCAATTCGCGTACCTGTCCGCCAAGTATCCGGGCCTTACGCTCATCGAAAACCCATGGTACGATACCTGCAACAACATCTCCTCCCTGTACGCCGCCCGGGAACACATCGAAGACGCCCTCATCCTGGACGGGGACCAGCTCATAAAGGACGCCGCCGCCCTGGCGCCAGACTTCGACCGCTCCGGCTACAACTGCGTGTGGACCGACGAGCCCACCGACGAGTGGCTGCTGACCGTGGAAGACGGCGTGGTCACCCATTGCAGCCGCACCGGGGGCAGCCACGGCTGGCAGCTCTACAGCGTCTCCCGCTGGACAGCGGAGGACGGGCGAAAGCTCAGAAGGCATTTGGAGCTGGAATTCGAGGGAAAGCGGAACCGGCAGATATATTGGGACGATGTGGCCCTGTTCTGCCACCCCGGGGACTATCGATTGGGCGTGCGGCCCATGAAGGCCGGGGACGTAATGGAGATAGACAGCCTCGCGGACCTGGCCGCCGCGGACCCAGGCTACCGGCATCTCATCAAGGAGGGATGAACATGGAGAAGAAAACTGCCGCCCCCAGGCGGCGTCTGGACCCCTTTACCACCGTGGTGCCCTTCGGGGCGATATTGGCGCTGTGCGTGGTGTTCATTCTCTCGCCGGAGCGCTCCACCGGGGCCCTGGCCGCCATCCGGGGCTTTCTCGGCGACAGCTTCGGCGTGTATTACCTGATCATAGGCCTCGGCGTGCTCATCGTGTCCCTCTGGATATCCTTCTCCCCCATCGGGAAGATCACCCTTGGCAAGCCCGGGGAGAAGCCCAAGTACGGCTTTTGGACCTGGGGGGCCATGGTGTTCACCTGCGGTCTCGCCGCTGACATCCTCTTCTACTCCCTGTGCGAGTGGATATACTACGCCCAGGAGCCCCATGTGGCGGAGATGGGCTCCATCCAGGACTGGGCCTCCACCTACCCCCTGTTCCACTGGGGCCCCACGGTGTGGAGCTTTTACGCCACCCTTGCCGCCTGCTTCGGGTTCATGCTCCACGTGCGGGGGGTGAAGAAGCAGAAATACTCCGAGGCCTGCCGGGCCATCCTGGGCCCCCATACCGATAAGGCGGCGGGCCGGTTCATCGATGTGCTGGCGGTCATCGCCCTCATCGCGGGCACCGCCACAACCTTCTCCGTGGCCACGCCGCTCCTATCGGCGGCTCTCACCTCCCTGGTGGGGGTACCCAGCTCCAAGTACCTGACCATTGCCATCCTGGTCATCACCTGCCTTGTGTACACCGGGGCGGTATTGAAGGGCATCAGGGGGGTATCGTGGCTGGCAAACGCCTGCATGTACCTCTTCGGCACGCTGCTTCTCTACGTCCTCCTCTTCGGCGGCCAGGCCCGGTACATCATCGAGACGGGTTTCACGGCCCTGGGGAACATGTTCCAAAATTACATCGGCCTCAGCACCTGGACGGACGCTCTTCGCACCTCCTCCTTCCCCCAGAACTGGACCATCTTCTACTGGGCCTACTGGATGGTGTGGGCGGTGGCCTCCCCCTTCTTCATGGGCTCTATCAGCCGGGGCCGCACGGTAAAGCAGGTCATATTGGGCACCTACATCTTCGGCGTGAGCAGCACGCTGGTGTCCTTCATCGTCCTGGGCAACTACGGCTTAGGGCTTCAGATGATGGGAAAGATGGACGTGCTGGGCTTTTACGGCGCCTGCGGGGACCTCTACGAGACCGTTATCGCTATCTTGGGCACCCTGCCCTGCCACCAGATCGTGCTGGGTCTGCTGGCCCTTTCCATGATCGCCTTTTACGCCACCAGCTTCGACTCCATCACCCTGGTTGCCAGCCAGTACAGCTATCGGGAGCTCACCGGGGAGGAAGAAGCCGGCCGGGGGATGAAGCTCTTTTGGGCCATTCTCCTTATCCTCCTGCCCATCGCCCTCATCTTCTCCGAGGGGTCCATGAACAACCTGCAGACCGTGTCCATCATCGCGGCCTTCCCCATCGCCATGGTCATCGTGCTCATCATCGCCAGCTTCATCAAGGACGCCAAGGCCTATTTGAAGGAGCTGGGCAGCTGACCCATCATCATAACTGCCAGTCCCCGGCCTCATTTGGCCGGGGACTTGTCTATTTTCCCAAAAAGCGGGATAACAGCATAAAAAGGATTGCAAATCCAGACTGTATCTATTATACTGTATGGGAATAAAATAAGGAACGGTTATGATAATGAAAAGTTATCTTGATATGACCAAGGAAGAACTCCAGGCCGAGCACGCGCTCGTCGCGAAGGAATACAAGGAGCTGGCGGCCATCCCCCGGGACCTGAACATGGCCCGGGGCAAGCCCAACCCGGTGCAGCTGGACCTGTCCATGGGCCTTTTGGGCCAGGACCCGGCCGGCCTCATCGTCACCCGCAAGGGCACGGACGTGCGCAACTACGGGGAATTGGCCGGCGTGGACGAGTGCAAGCAGCTTTTCGCGGACCTCTTGGGTCTGGAGCAAAAGAACATCATCATGGGCGGCCAGTCCAGCCTGAACCTGATGTACGACGCGGTGGTGAAGGCCCTGCTGCTGGGCGTCTACAAGGGCAGCAAGCCCTGGGGCCAGCAGGGGACGGTGAAGTTCCTCTGCCCGGTGCCCGGCTATGACCGCCACTTCGCCATATGCGAGGCCTTCGGCATCGAGATGATCAACGTCCCCCTGCTGCCCACCGGTCCGGACATGGACATGGTGAAAGAGCTTGTGGAGTCCGACCCGGCGGTGAAGGGCATATGGTGCGTGCCCAAGTACTCCAACCCCTCCGGCGTCACCTATTCCGACGACACGGTCCGGGCCTTCGCGGCATTGAAGCCCGCGGCGGACGATTTTCGCATCTTCTGGGACAACGCCTACATCGTCCACGGGTTCGAGGCGGAGGACGACCGGCTTCTCAACATCTTCGACGCCTGCAAAGAGCAGGGCAGCGAGGATATGGTCTACGAGTTCGCCTCCACCAGCAAGGTCACCTTCTCCGGGGCGGGCCTGGCCGTCATGGCGGCCAGCGAGGGGAACGTGAAGTTTATCCTGAAGCAGATGGGCGTGCAGACCATCGGCTACGACAAGATAAACCAGCTCCGGCACGTCCACTTCTTCGGGGACGTGAACGGTATCTACGCCCACATGAAAAAGCACGCCGCCATCGTCAAGCCCAAATTTGACTGCGTGCTGCACACCCTGGACAAGGAGATCGCCCCCCGGGGCATCGCCCGCTGGATCCGCCCCAAGGGCGGCTACTTCGTGGCCTATGAGGGTCTGGACGGCACCGCCGCCCGGTGCGTAGCCCTGTGCAAGGAGGCGGGCCTGGTCCTGACCCCCGCCGGCGCCCCCTTCCCCTACGGGAAGGACCCCCACGACAGCGTCATCCGTATCGCCCCCACCTTCCCGGACCTGCCCTCCCTGGCGGCGGCCGTGCAGCTTTTCTGCGTGGCGGCGCGTCTCGCGGCCCTGGAGGTCCTGCTGGAAAAGGCATAAAGCGTTCTATTGGAAAAAGCGCCTGACCTCCCATGGGTCAGGCGCTTTTCTCATCTCTTCTCCACTTTGCAGAGGGCTGTGTATTCCTTCAGCATATCCAGCACCTGGGGGCTCAGGGCCAGCACGGCGATCATGTTGGGGATGAAGATGAACCCCACCACCATGTCCGCCAGGTCCCACACCTGGCTCACGGGCATAGTGCAGGAGAGGATGGGCGGGATGAAGAACAGCCACTTCAGATAGCGGGTCAGTCTTTCGTGGAAGAGGTATTCCAGACTGGTCCGGAACTCCACGAAAAAGCCCAGATAGGACGAATAGGCGAACAGGAACACGCACACCCCCGCCACCGCCGCCCCGGCGGGGCCGAAGGTCTCCCGAAAGGCGGCGAAAGTGAGATAGACCCCCTCCTGGCCCCCCGCCCACAGGTCCCCGCAGCAGAGGATGGCGAGGCCCGTGAGGGTGCAGATGACGATGGTGTCTATAAAGACCTCCACTACGCCGTAAAAGCCCTGGTGGATGGGGTGGTCGGTCTTCGCGTTGGCGTGGACGGTGGCGGCGGTGCCTTCCCCGGCCTCGTTGGAGAATATGCCCCGGAAGCCGCCCTTGGTCATGGTGTTGAGCACCGTGGAGCCCACGAACCCGCCCACGGCCCCCATAGGGGTGAAGGCGTACTTGAACACCATCCCCAGCGCCGGGCCCAGGTTCTCCAAATGCGTCCCGATGACCGCGAGGCACCCCACGATGTAGAGAAAGCACATGGGCGGCACCAGCCGGGCGCAGAACCTGCCTATCCCCTTCGTCCCGCCCAGGACCACCAGCAGACTCACCCCCGCGATGGCGGCGCCGGTGAGGGGCAATGGCACATGAAAGGCGTCGTCCAGGGCCGTGGCGGCGGTGTTGACCTGCACGAAGGCCGCGTCCGTGAGCACGAGGCAGAGAAGCGCCACGGCGTTCATCCCCGCCAGCCACCGCCATTTGTGCCCCAGGCCGCCGCGCATGTAGTGCATGGGCCCGCCGTACCACTCCCCGTCCTCCCCCTTTTTCCGGTAGCGGATGGTGAGGGCCACCTCGGCCAGCTTCGTCATCATGCCAAACAGGGCCGTGACCCACATCCAAAAGAGGGCCCCCGGCCCGCCCACGGCGATGGCGCTGGCCACGCCGGCGATGTTGCCGGAGCCCACCGTCCCCGCGAGGACCGTGGACAGCGTCTCCAGGGGCGTCAGGCTCCCCTCCCCGCCGCCGTCTTTTTTGAACATCTCCCCGAAGGTCTTTCGGAAGATGAGGGGCAGACACCGTATCTGATAAAACCTGGTGCGCACGCCGTAATATATCCCACCGCCCACCAGCAAAACAAGCATGGGGTATCCCCAGAGGGTATCGAAAAAGTCATAAATCTTTTCCCACATGGAAGGGTCCTCCTTTCAAGAACTGGCTCGAAGGTAACCCTCCCAAACGCCCATGTCAAGGCGGTTTGGGCCATTTAATGAACTCTTAAAAAGGCCGATGCCGTTTCGATGCAGCTATGATGCAAGTCCGACGCATCGGGCCCCTATCCTGTTTCCTGCCGGGGTCCGCGCCCCGGGGAAAGGAACCCATAAAATGAAACTCTCCTACTATCTCCGCGTCCTGGGCGGCATGCGATGGAGCCGGTTCCGGCCCATCCTGGACCGGGCCCATGACCTGAGCGGCCGGAGCCGGGCGTGGCTCGCCGCCGACATGGTCCGCTGCGCCCTCCGCTACGGCGCGGGCTACCACGACTATATCCAGTTCGGCATGTACGACCTCACCGAGGCGCAGAAGGCCACCATGGTCACCCGGCTCGTCAGCCGCAAACTCATGGACTGCCTCAACGACGAAGCCTACGCGCCCCGCATCGACGACAAGGCCCTGTTCGCCCGGCTCTACGCCCCTTATGTGAAGCGGGATGTGCTGGACCCGGCGGAGGCGACAGAAGAGGATCTGGCCGCCTTTTTGCAGAAGCACCCGCGCTTTTTCGTGAAGCCCCGGACCGGCTCCTGCGGCCACGGATGCTTCATCCACGAAGCGGCCCCGGATGCGGCGCCTGCGGCGGTGAAGGCTACCCTCGCGGACAAGGGCCCCTGCGTGTGGGAGGAGGTGCTGCCCCAGCACCCGGACGTGGCGGCCTACAACCCCGCCAGCCTCAACTGCGTGCGCATCGTGACCCTCATCGACTCCGGCGGGGACCCCCACGTCATTTACGCCGTGCAGAAGTTCGGCGTGGAGGACGTGTGCGTGGACAACTACGGCCCTGGGGGCATCGGCTGCCGGGTGGACCTGGACACAGGCACGGTCCTCTGGCCCGGGGTGCTGGGGGAGGGATATATGCGCCAGACGTACACCCATCATCCCCGCTCCGGCCTGCCGCTTTTGGGCTATCAGGTGCCTTTTTTCAAGGAGGCCTGCCGGATGTGCCTGGACGCGGCCATGGTGACGCCCCAGCTGCGGTACGTGGGCTGGGACGTGGGGCTGACGCCTGACGGCCCCGCCATCGTGGAGGGCAACGACTTCACCGACTACCTCTTTTACCAGCACGTGCCCCAGACCCCCGACGGCATCGGCATGCTGCCGACATTTTTGCGATACGTCCCCGAGTTCAGGCGGTGAGCCCAGCACAAGAAAAAGCCCCCTTGTGTAAAAGAGGGGTGACCAAGGTTTCTTCCAAAGCCTCCCCTGTGCAAGGGGAGGTGGGCGCCGCCTGCGGCGCTCGGAAGGGTTGTTACCAGTCTTGGAATTCTACCTAGCTTGGTAACAATCCCTCAGTCACCGCCTGACGGCGGCGACAGCTCCTTTTGCACAAGGGAGCCTCCAAAAGGAAAGCCTCCCCGAGGGGAGGCTTTGATGGTTTACTCCTGGAACATGGGCGTGGACAAATACCTATCCCCCGTGTCCGGCAGCAGGGCCACGATGGTCTTGCCCTCATTTTCCGGGCGCTTGGCAAGCTCGATGGCCGCCCAGAGGGCCGCGCCGGATGAGATGCCCACCAGGATGCCCTCGGTCCTGCCCAGCTCACGGCCCAGGGCGAAGGCGTCCTCCGCCTCCACGGGGATGATCTCATCGTAGACCTTCGTGTTCAGCACCTCCGGCACGAAGCCTGCGCCGATGCCCTGTATCTTATGGGGCCCGGCCACGCCCTTACTAAGCACCGGGGAGGCGGAAGGCTCCACGGCCACCACTTTCACGGAGGGCTTTTTCTCCTTCAGGTACTCGCCCACGCCGGTGAGGGTGCCGCCGGTGCCCACGCCGGCCACGAAGATGTCCACCGCGCCGTCGGTATCCTCCCAGATCTCCGGGCCGGTGGCGGCCTTATGGGCGGCGGGGTTGGCAGGGTTCACGAACTGGCCGGGGATGAAGGCGCCGGGGGTATTGGCGGCGATCTCATCCGCCTTGGCGATGGCCCCCTTCATGCCCTTGGCCCCCTCGGTGAGGACCAGCTCCGCGCCGTAGGCCTTCAGGAGGTTCCGCCGCTCCACGCTCATGGTCTCCGGCATGGTCAGGATGATCTTATAGCCCTTGGAGGCCGCCACGGCGGCCAGGCCTATGCCCGTGTTGCCGGAGGTGGGCTCCACGATGACGGCGCCGGGCTTCAGCTTCCCGCTGGCCTCCGCGTCCTCGATCATCGCCTTGGCGATGCGGTCCTTCACGGACCCGGCGGGGTTGAAGTACTCCAGCTTCGCCACCACCTTCGCCTTCAGACCCAGCTTCTTTTCCAGATTGGTCAGCTCCAGCAGGGGCGTGCCCCCCACCAGCTCGGTAAAAGACTTGTAGATACCCATAATGAAATTCCCCTCTATTTCCTATCGGTTTAGTATGCTTTCCGCATGCTGTTATTATACACCTTTTTCCGACCCTGTCAACTATGCTCCGCAAAAAATATCCCGGCCTCTTCCGGAGCCGGGATATCGCCATATTCATATCACGTAGTCGTTGCCCGCGGCGGCGTTGGCCCGCTGGACCACATCCGCCAGGGTGATATTCCCCAGGTAGTCGGTGACGACTTTATAAAGGCCTGTCCACATGTCGATGGTGGCGCAGGAGGAGCACCGCTCGCAGGTATTCTTCTCCGTCTCCAAGCACTCCACCGGGGCCAGGGACCCCTCCACCTGTTCCAATATCTCCGCCACGGTGTAGTCCTGCGGCGCCCGGGCCAGCCGATAGCCCCCCTGGGGGCCGCGGGTGCCCTTGACGAGCCCCGCCTTGCTGAGCTGTGTGACGATCTGTTCCAGATACTTCTGGCTCAGGTCCTGCCGGGCGGCCACGTCCTTCAGGGTCACCAGTCCCTCCCCGCCGTGCTGGGCCAGGTCCACCATGGTCCGCAGGGCATATCTGCCTCTGGTCGATATTTTCATTTCGACGCCCTCCTCTTTGGGGTTTTTAAGAAAAAAGATGCCGTTTCGATGCCGGTTTGTTACCGAATTGATGCTTTTGGGCCGTATGCTCGTCCCATCCGATGAAAGTGAGGGGATAGGGATGAGGGGCGCCATCGTGCTGATCGGGCTGGCAGCCTATCTCGTCTGGTGCCTTTGGGACAGGACCGTGTTCTAATTTGCTGATTTTATTCCGGGATCTTGGCCATCTCCGCCTGCACCTGCGCCTCGCAGGAGCGCATGGCGGCGATGGTCTTTTCCATGAGCTCTTCCAGGGGCCAGCCCAGCATGTCCGCGCCCTTCTGGATGACCTCCCGGCTGCACCCGGCGGCGAAGCCGGTGGACTTGAACTTCTTCTTGAGGCTCTTGACCTCCATGTCCTGGACGCTCTTCGATGGCCGCATGAGGGCCGCCGCGCCGATGAGCCCGGTTAGCTCGTCCGCGGCGAAGAGGACCTTCTCCATCTCCGCCGTGGGCTCCATGTCCACGCCGGTGAGGCCGTACCCATGGCTGCATGTGGCGTGGATGAGCGCCTCGTCGAGGTTCGCTTCCCGCATCAGCTCCTGGGCCTTCACGCAGTGCTCCTCCGGCCACATCTCAAAGTCCAGGTCGTGTAAAAGTCCAACCATGGCCCAGAAGTCCGCCTGGTCCCTATAGCCCAGGTCATTGGCGTACCAGCGCATCACGCCCTCCACCGTCAGCGCGTGCTGCAGGTGAAAGCGGTCCTTGTTATACTTTGTGAGCAGGGCCCACGCCTCATCTCTCGTCATGTCAGATGTCCTCCGTATCGCATATGGTCCCGCCGCCAAGCACCGTGTCCCCGTCGTAGAGGACCACGGCCTGGCCGGGGGTGACGGCCCGCTGGGGCTCGTCAAAGAGCACCTCTATCTCATCCGGCCCTACCTGGGTCACGGTTGCGGGCTGCTCCAAGTGCTTATACCGTATCCGGGCCCTGCACCGGACCGTGCCCGGCAGGGCGTCCCAGGGTATCAGGTTTATGTTCCTGGCCCGCAGGCGGCAGGTGAATAGCCTGTCGTTGTCCCCCAGCAGGACGGTGTTCTTCTCCATATCCCGGCCGCACACATACAGCCGCCGGCCCCCGGATACGCCCAGGCCCCGGCGCTGGCCCAATGTATAGGCGATCTGCCCCTCGTGGCGGCCCAGCACATGGCCCGCCTCGTCCACGAAGTCCCCGGCAGGATAGTCCCGGCCGGTATAGCGGCGGATGAAGGCGGCATAGTCCCCGTCCGGGACGAAGCATATGTCCTGGCTGTCCTTCTTATGGGCGTTGAGAAACCCGTTCTCCTCCGCCAAGGCCCGGACCGCATCCTTGGTCATCTCCCCCAAAGGGAAGCGGATGTGGGCAAGCTGCTCCTGGGTGAGCATATAGAGCACATAGCTCTGGTCCTTCTCCGGGTCCGCGGCCTTTTTCAAAAGCCACCGGCCCGCGTCATTTTGCTCCACCCGGGCGTAGTGCCCTGTGGCGAGGGTGTCGCAGCCCAGCACGCGTCCCTTTTCCAGCAGCCGCTCGAACTTCATGTGCCGGTTGCACTCGATGCAGGGATTCGGCGTCTGGCCCGCCTCGTAGGCGGCCACGAACCGGCCGATGACCTCTTTATCGAAGTCCGCCCCCATGTTGAACACGTAAAAGGGCATGCCCAGGCGCATGGCCACGCTGCGGGCGTCCATGGCGTCGTCGGCGGAGCAGCAGGTCTTATCCCCCGTCTCCCCGTCAAAGAGCTTCATGGTCACACCCATACACTCGTAGCCTCGCCGCCGCATCAGCAGCGCCGCCACGGAGGAGTCCACGCCGCCGGACATGGCGACGAGGGCTTTATTATTACTCCCCGTCGGGGGCGTGGTCGTGCTCATGGGCGCAGCTGTCGCAGCCGAACATGGCCGGGTCGTAGGCGATGTTATTCTTGTCGTAGTAGTCCTTCACCGCCGCCCGCACGGCCTCTTCGGCCAGCACGGAGCAGTGCAGCTTATGGGCGGGCAGGCCGTCCAATGCCTGGGCCACGGCTTTGTTGGAGAGCTCCAGGGCCTCCTCGATGGGCTTGCCCTTGATCATCTCCGTGGCCATGGAAGAGCTGGCGATGGCGCTGCCGCAGCCGAAGGTCTTGAACTTCACGTCGGTGATGATGCCATTGTCTACCTTGATATACATGCGCATGATGTCGCCGCATACGGCGTTGCCCACCTCGCCGATGCCGTCGGCGTCCTCCATCTCGCCCACGTTCCGGGGGTGCTGGAAGTGATCCATCACGGTCTCGCTATATAGTGCCATTTCAATGTCCTCCTTATATGAGATGGGGCGTCACGCCCCGCTCCAGTTCGTCCCACACCGGGGACATATCCCGCAGATAGTCCACCACCTCGGGCACCGCCGCGAGGATGTGGTCTATCTCCTCTTCCGTATTCCAGGCGTCCACGCTCAGACGCAGAGAGCCGTGGGCGATCTCGTGGGGCAGGCCCAGGGCCAGCAGCACATGGCTGGGGTCCAGGGACCCGGAGGTGCAGGCGCTGCCCGAGGAGGCCGCCACGCCCTTGGCGTCCAGCCACAGCAGGAGCCCCTCGCCCTCGATGCCCTCGAAGCAGAAGTTCACCGTGCCGGGGTTGCGCTTTTCCCGGTCGCCGTTCAGGCGGCTGTGGGGGATCTTGGAAAGGCCCTCTATGAGCTTTTCCCGCAGACCGGTGACATAGGCCATGTCCTGGTCCAGCTTTCCGACCGCCTCTTCCAGCGCCGCGGCCATGCCCACGATGGCGGGGATATTCTCCGTGCCGCCCCGCTTGCCCCGCTCCTGCTGGCCGCCCTCGATGACGTTGGCGACGGCCACGCCCTTCCGGGCATAGAGGGCGCCCACACCCTTGGGGCCGTGGAACTTGTGCCCCGCCATGGAGAGCATATCCACGTTCAGCGCCTTCACGTCCACGGGCAGATGACCCACGGCCTGGACCGCGTCGGTGTGGAAGAGCACGCCCTTTTCACGGCACACCGCGCCGATCTCGGCGATGGGCTGGACCGTGCCGATCTCGTTATTGACCATCATGATGGTCACGAGGGCCGTGTCCTCCCGGATGGCGGCTGCCACGTCCTCCGGCGTCACCACGCCGTTTTCATGCACCGGCAGCAGCGTCACCTCATAGCCCTCTTTTTCCAGCTTTTCCAGGGTGTGCAGCACCGCGTGGTGCTCGAAGGCGGTGGAGATGATGTGCTTTTTTCCCTTCCGGGCACCCAGCACGGCGCCGGTGAGGATGGCCTGGTTGTCGGCCTCGCTGCCGCCGCCGGTGAAGTAGATCTCCCTGGCGTCGGCGTTGATGGCCTTCGCCACCGTCTCCCGGGCCTTCAGAAGGGCCTCGGCGGCCCGCTGGCCGGGGGTATGGAGGCTGGAGGCGTTGCCGTACTCCTCGGTGAAATAGGGGAGCATGGCGTCAAGCGCCGTTTTGCTCACAGCGGTAGTCGCCGCGTTGTCCGCATATACATACATAAGTCTTCTCACCTTTCCGGGTAAGCTTATCGTCCGTGGGATAGTATAACCCCCATTTCCTACTGTGTCAACGGGTTTTAGAAAATTTCCTACTCATTTTAAAGGAAAACGGTCCGGAGACCGGACCGTTTTCCTGGGCTTTCATGGGGGCCCCAATATCAGTTCAGATACCACACGCCAGCGTTGAGATAGGCCGCGAAGGTGACCCAGAGTAGATAGGGCACCATCAGCTTCCCCGCCGTGGCGTTCTCCCGCCAGAAGCGCAGGAGCGTGGCCAGGATGAGACCCCACAGAGCAATGAGCCATATGAGCGCGAAGCCGTACCGGGCCATATTGAAGAAGATGATGGTCCAGAGGAAATTGAAGATGAGCTGCGTCCCGTAGAGCGTCAGCGCAGTCTTCTTCCCCGGGCCGTTCTCCCGCCACACCAGATACGCCGCAATGCCCATGAGGACGAACAGCACCGTCCACACCACTGGGAACACCCACCCCGGCGGAGCCAGGGGCGGCTGGTCCAAAAAGGCGTACTTCTCCATGGACCTGTTGGTCAGCAGCGCCGACAGCCCGCCCACCCCCAGGCTGATGGCAAGGCTTATGATAAGAGGCTTCTTTTTTGCCATGACGACCGTCCTTTCCCATTCACTTTTGTAAAGTATATGTGTTTTCCGGGGGAACATGCGGCACCGCTTGCTTATATAAAAGCATGCGGGCGGGAACATCATCCGACGCTCCCGCCCCGCTCTCCCCGAGAAAAGGGAAGTTGTCAAAGTCACCACCAGACCAAAGGCCCCCTTGTGCAAAGGGGGCTGTCAGCGAAGCTGACTGAGGGATTGTTTTACAGCCCGATCTATGTATTCGCAAACACCATCAAAGTTTTGACTGATCTCATTATTCGGTATCCTTATGACCGTTAAGTCATAGTCAGACAAAAAGTTCGTTCTATCCACATCTTTTGCCATGGTATCCGGCTCAAAATGCTGCGAGCCGTCCAATTCTATGACCAATTTTGCCTGGGCACAGTAGAAGTCAACGATGTATTTACCAAGGACCTTTTGCCTTAAAAAAGGAATGGGATACTCCCGAAGATAGTCATACCAAAGATGACGTTCTTCCTTTGTCATGCTTTTGCGGAGCTCTTTGGCCCTTGACGTGAGTGTTTTGTTGTGCTTTCGCTCCATAACAATCCCTCAGTCAGCGCCTTTGGCGCTGACAGCTCCCTTTGCACAAGGGAGCCTTCGCTATTGTGCGCCTGCGGCGCGATAAATCAGAATATGTTATTTTGATTTCTCTTTTCTGAACAGGGCGATAATGACCCAGCATGTAGCTATGCTCTGCATAATAAAAAAGAAATCACAGACAAGCCTCATTCCAAATTTTAAAGATGACATGCCTACAAAACCACATCCAATCCCAGTAGCGCCAAAGCTACATACAATGGCAAAAACTGAAATCATGATCTTATATCCCTTCGTCATGCTATCGCCCCCACACAAATTCCGATTTTCCACTCTGATACCATGATTATACCCCACTCCCCATGAAACCGCAAGGCGGACCGCTTGCGAAAGGGACGGACATACGGTATAATGCATCCAGGACATAAAACCTTTGGAAAGGAACCGACATACAATGAAACGTACCTGCATAGCGGCGCTGCTGCTCATGGCGGCCCTGCTCACCGGCTGCGCCCGGACGGCTGGTCCGGATATCCTGGACCCGGATGGCGTGGGCGGCGTCCACGCGGCCCCCGCGGCGGACGACGAGCTGGTGCCCGCCACCGCCACCCCGGAGCCCACGGAGACGCCGGCGCCCACTGAGACCCCCGCGCCCACGAAGGCGCCCGCCAAGGCCACGGCCACGCCCGCCCCTGCCGAAAAGACCGACGCGGCCCCCACGGCCGGCTCCATGACCAAGGCGGACCTGGTCTCCGCCCTGACCGCGGCCCTGGGCTTTTACGGCAGCTGGTGCTATGACACCGCCTCCCTCATCGACCCCGACGCGGCCGAGCCCGCCGCCACCGTGGCCCACCTGACCGGGGAGATGGACGTGTTCCCCGTCAGCTCGCGGAACTTCGCCACCTATGACGAGCTCTTCGCCGCGTTCTGCCGCCATTTCCACGAGGAGATCGCGGACGTGCTCCTGGACGAGTCCGGCGCCCAGGACGTGGACGGGAAGCTGTGCATCGGCAAAATCACCCCGGCGGACACGGCCGAGTATCTCTGCGAGCTGGACATTGAGCGGGAGGGGGATATGTTCGACTTCGACCTGGAATACGGCGCGCCCCGGACCGACCAGGACGTGACGGTGCACTATGAGCTGAGAGACGGCACATGGGCCTTTTCCGGCCGGCCCTCGGCCATCAACCGGTTCTTCACCGTTCTCATGACGGCCCAGGACCTGGTGGTCAAGTACGACCCCGACTGATACCCGCCCATTCCAAGGCGCCCGGACGCATGTCCGGGCGCTTTTCGTGCCACGGAACGGGACAATTATAATTTTTCTCTTTACATTGATATAAGAATATGTTATAGTCTTATATGTTATAAAATAAACATGAAGGAGTGGAGACAATGAAGAAGCTGAAACTGCCCGCATGGATCTTTATCGGCATGATCCTGGGCATCATCGCCGGCTTGGCCTGCATGTACGGCATGGCTGACGGCGGCGCGTTCACCACCGCTTACTTAAAGCCCTTCGGCGACATCTACATCAACCTGCTGAAATTCCTGGTCGTACCTGTGGTCCTGACCAGCATCGTCAGCGGCGTGGTGAGCCTGGGCGACATCAAGCGCGTGGGCTCCATCGGCTGGAAGACCATCGTCTACTACCTGGGCACCACCGCCGTGGCCATCATCATCGGCCTGGTGTTCGCCAACATCGCCAACGCCATGAACCTGTTCCCGGTGCTGAAGACCTCGGGCCTTGAATATGAGGCCAACTCCTCCAACGTCATGGACGTCATCAAGGGCATCTTCCCCTCCAACATGTGGCAGAGCTTTTCCGACGCCAACATGCTGCAGGTCATCGTCGTGGCCCTGTTCCTGGGCGCGGGCATCCTTCTTGCCGGCGACGCGGGCAGGAAGTTCAGCGACGTGATGGAGAGCGCCTACGCCGTGGTCATGAAGATCATGGGCTTCATCATCAAGCTGACCCCCATCGGCGTGTTCTGCCTGATGGCCGACGTGGTGGCCGTGAACGGCCCGAAGATCGTGGGCTCGCTGATGATCGTCATCGGCGTGGCGTATCTGGCCTACATCCTCCACTTCGTGCTCTGCTACGGCGTGTCCGTCACCGCCCTGGGCAAGGTGGGCTTCGCCAAGTTCGTAAAGGGCATCTGGCCGGCCATGGTCGTGGCTTTCACCACCACCTCCTCTGCCGCCACCCTGCCCGTGACCATCGACTGCTCCAACAAGATGGGCTCTGACCCCGAGGTCAGCTCCTTCGTGCTGCCCCTGGGTGCCACCATCAACATGGACGGCACCGCCATCTACATGGGCGTCACCTCCATCTTCATCGCCACCTGCTACGGCATCAGCCTGACCCTGGGCCAGATGGCCATGATCGTCCTCACCGCCACCCTGGCCTCCATCGGCACAGCGGGCGTGTCCGGCGCGGGCATGATCATGCTGGCGATGGTGCTGGAGAGCGTGGGCCTGCCTGTGGAAGGCATCGCCCTGATCGCCGGCGTCGACAAGCTGTTCGATATGGGCCGTACCACGCTGAACATCGTGGGCGACTCCACCTGCGCGCTGTACATGACCCGTCTGGACGCCAAGCGCGCAGCACGTCTGGCCGCAAAGAAGTAAGGCCAGCGTAAAAAACCGTCTGGCCGCTGAAAAGAGGCCGGACGCACAGGATAGCATCCATCCCCCGGCCTCTACAAAGGGCCGGGGGATGCTTTTTTGTCCTTGCGGAAAGCAATAAACAGTGCTAATATACTTTCCGCTTCATATAAGAAATAATTTATAGAGGAGCATACAGATATGAGACCCATCGAAAGTTCCGATAAACTGAAACTTGTCCACAGCGACATCCGGGGGCCCGTATACCAGAAGGCCCTGGACATGGAGCGCCGGGGCATCGAGATACTGAAGCTCAATACCGGCAACCCCGGCGCCTTCGGCTTCACCATGCCCGAGAGCGTGAAGAGAGCGCTCATGGAAAACGCCGACAGGGCCGTGGCCTACTGCGACCCCAAGGGCATGCCGGAGGCCCGGGAGGCCCTGCGGGCTTACCACGCCGCCCAGGGCCTTAAAGATATCACCGCCGACGACATATTCATCGGCAACGGGGTCAGCGAGATGGCCCAGATGCTCTGCTCCTGCGTCCTCAGCGCCGGGGACGAGCTGCTTATGCCCGCCCCCAGCTACAGCCTCTGGTCCAACTCAGCGTTCTTGGCCGGGGCAAAGCCGGTGTTCTACCGCTGCGACGAGCAGACGGGCTGGTACCCGGACGTGGCCGACATGGCCGCGAAGGTGACGGCGAGGACGAAGGCCGTGGTGCTTATAAACCCCAACAACCCCACCGGGCAGGTATATTCCCCCGCCCTGACGGAGCAGGTGGCGAAGCTCTGCCGGGAGCGGGAACTGCTGCTCATCGCGGACGAGATATACGACCGGCTCATCATGGACGGCGTGCCCTTCCGCTCCGCCGCCGCCATCGCCCCGGACATCCCGGTGGTGACATTGAACGGTCTTTCCAAGAGCCACATCGTGTGCGGCTTCCGGTGCGGCTGGGCGGTGGTGTCCGGCCCGGCGGCCCTCACGGCGGAGCTCAAAGAGTGCATGACGAAGCTCTCGGCTCTCCGCCTGTGCGGCAACGCCCTGACCCAGCTGGTCATCCCCGCGGCCATGGCGGACCCGGACAGCACCCGGGCCATGCTCACCCCCGGCGGGCGCATCTACGAGCAGCGGGCCGCCGCCGTGAAGGCCCTGGACCAGCTCTCCTGCGTGAGCTACTTAAAGCCCCAAGCCGCCTTCTACCTCTTTCCCAAGATAGACCACCGCGTCGTCATCCATGACGACCGGCAGTTTGCCGTGGACCTTCTGGAGGCGAAGCACATCCTGCTGGTCCCCGGCAGCGGCTTCGACTGGCCCCGGCCCGACCACTTTAGGCTTGTGCTCCTGCCCGAGCCGGAGATCATCTATAAGGCCATTTTAGAGATAGGGGACTTTCTGGAGGGCTACCGCCAGTAAACAGGCCTTGAAAAGCGTCGAAAATGTGATATACTGCTTCTGCTATATCTCTTTAAATCAGTGAGGACAAAGGCTGTGTGGAAGTATTTCGGCGTGTTCGCCAACGTGATAACGGTGCTCATGGGCAGTACCCTGGGGCTGCTGCTGCGGCGCAGGTCCGGCGGGATGAAAAAGCCTGGCAAGTTCCCGCCCCGGGAGAAGCTGCCCGACGCCATGATGGCGTGTCTCGGCTTCTGCACCGTATTCTCGGCGGCCTCGGGGCTCCTGGGGGTAGAGAGCGGCGTGCAGGCACTCATCTGCGTGGCCAGCATGGCGGCGGGGCTTCTCATCGGCTGGGCCCTTCGCATCGACGACCGGCTGGGCCGGCTGGGCGACGCGGTGCTGGCCCGGATGGGCGGCGGCGAGGCCGGGCTCAAGAACCCGGCGGAGGGCTTCGTCACGGCGTGCCTTTTGTTCTGCATCGGCTCCATGACGGTGCTGGGCTCCTTTGAGAGCGCGGCCAATCCCGCGGGGCATCTGGCGCTGGAGTGCCACACAACGCTCCTCATCAAGTCCATGCTGGACTTCTGCTCCAGCACCTGCCTCGCCGTGACATACGGCGCGTCGGTGCTGGCCTCGGCGGCCTTCGTGCTGGTGTTCCAGGGGGCCCTGGTTGCCTTGGCCGCCTCCATCCAGCCCTTCTTGGAGCGCATCGGGGTCATGCCCGTGATGAACTGCGTGGGCTCCATGATATTGCTGGCTATCGCCCTGAACCTTCTGGGCATCAAAAAGCTGAAGACCGCGGACTACCTGCCGGCGCTCTTCCTGCCCATCCTCATCTGCTGGGTCCTCACCGCCTGCGGCGCGGCTGTATAAGACGAAAAACGCCCCGGCTCTTCCCGAGCCGGGGCGATGCGCGTCTATCTCATTTTCCCGCCATGTAGGCGTTTTTCCGGGCCACATAGCCCCGGGCGTTGGCGGTGTTCGTCTCCTTCTGAGAGACGACGTCGGTCTTGATGACCTTCGCCGGGATACCCACCGCGAGAGACATGGGCGGGATAATATCATTCTGCTTCACCACAGCCCCAGCGCCCACGGTGGCGTACTCGCCGATGACCGCCTCGTTCAATACCACCGCGCCCATGCCGATGAGGGCGCCGGTGCGCACCTCGCCGCAGTGGACCACCGCGTTGTGGCCGATGGTCACGTCCTCGCCCACGGTAAGGGGGAAGCCCGGCTCCGTGTGAAGGGTGGCGTTATCCTGCACGTTGCTGCCCCGGCCGATGGTGATGGGGCCGTTGTCCCCCCGGACCACCGCGCCGAACCATACGGAGGCGTCCGGCCCCACGGTCACGTCCCCGATGAGAGTGGCGTTTTCCGCCACGAAGGCGGTCTCATCAATCACAGGGGTCTTCCCCTTGTAAGTCAAAATCATAGAAACTGTCCCTCTTGCTTTTCACGCGCCGGGCGCGTATAGTATCAGGGAAAATTATACTGTCTTTGCCGGTCCGTGTCAACCGCAGGAGGCCTTCCAATGTCCTGGACTCAGTATCTCATCGTCTGCCCGCTGGTGTTTCTCGGCGGGTTCGTGGACGCCATCGCCGGGGGCGGTGGGCTCATATCCCTGCCCGCCTACCTCATCGCCGGGCTGCCGGTGCACATGAGCATCGGCACCAATAAGATAAGCTCCGCCATGGGCACAACCCTCACCACCTGGAAGTTCTGGAAGGCGGGGTACATAAAGCCGAAGCTGTGTCTTCTCTGCGCCGTGTTCGCCCTCATAGGCTCCGCGGGCGGGGCCAATCTGGCGCTGCTGGTGTCGGACCGGGTGTTCAAGATAATACTGCTGTTCGTCCTGCCCCTGACGGCGCTGTATGTCTTTAAGAGCAAGGCCATGGACACCGCCGGGAAGGACCCCCTCTCTCCGGGAAAGACCGCCCTCATCGCCTCGGTCCTGGCGCTGGTGATAGGCGTATACGACGGCTTTTACGGCCCCGGCACGGGCACATTTCTGCTGCTGCTTCTGACGGGCCTTGCCCACATGAGCCTCAACGACGCCGCCGGAACCACCAAGGTCATCAACCTCTCCACCAACATCGCCGCGCTGGTGACGTACCTCGTCAACGGCCAGGTGTGGCTGCCCCTGGGGATCACGGCGGGGCTTTTCGGCATCGCGGGCA
This sequence comes from uncultured Oscillospiraceae bacterium, assembly GCA_947625045.1. Lineage (GTDB taxonomy): Bacteria > Bacillota > Clostridia > Oscillospirales > Oscillospiraceae > CAJOIG01. The sequence continues at coordinate 10,950 of CANQMW010000013.1, read as the reverse complement.
ACTACATGGGCGCCCGCAGCTTCGTCTCCAAGGGCTCCAAGATCGTCAAGCCCCTCATCGCCGTAGTCCTGGCCATCTTCTTCGTCCGGGTCGTCTACGAGACGTTCTTTTGAAGTTCCGGGCTGGCATATATAAAACCTCCCCTTACACAGGGGAGGTTTTTTGCCGTCACAGTCTGTCTCCCGGCCGCGTTATTCCTTACAGGCGGGGAAATTAATCGTTCCTTAAACCCCGTTAAGGTTTTCTTAAAACACTTGATGCAATCGCTATGCAGGCGGCCGCTATCATAGAGCCATCAAGGGAAAAGGAGGCAGATATCATGCGGTTCGTAACAGACGACGAGACACGGCGCCTCTACACCGAATTCCTCTCCCGCCACCCCCGCTGCAACTTCCAGCAGTCCCCGGAGTGGGCCCGGGTCAAATCCAACTGGAAAAACGAGATCGTCCTGGCGGAGGACGCGGAAGGGAATATCACCGGCGGCCTCTCCATCCTCATCCGGAAGATACCCCTCTTCGGCAGCCTCATGTACGCCGCCCGGGGACCGGTGTGCGACCCGGATGACGCCGACGCCCTGCGCCAGCTCATGGAGGGGGCGGAGCTGCTGGCCTGGAAATACAGGGCCATGGCCCTGCGCATGGAGCCGGACGTGGAGGAGGACAATGATACCTTCCGCGCCGCCATGGAAAAGCTGGGCTGCAAGGTCCATACGCCCCGGGACGCCCGGGACGTCATCCAACCCCGGCAGGTGTTCCGCCTGGACCTTCGGGGCAAGACGGAGGCGGAGGTGCTGGCCGGGTTCCACCCCAAGCTGCGGTACAATATCCGCCTGGCGGAGCGCCGGGGCGTGGTGGTCCGGGAAGGCACCCGCCGGGACCTTCAGATATTCTCCGCCCTCATGGACGAGACCGCCCGGCGGGACGGCTTCCTGGCCCGGCCCCTTTCCTACTTCCAGCGGGTGTGGGACGAGCTGGGCCCGGAGCACACCACATTGCTCCTGGCCTATTACGAGGGCCAGCCTGTGGCCGGGGCCATGCCCATCTTCTACGGCAACAAGACCTGGTACGCCTTCGGCGCCAGCGCCACCATGCACCGCAACGTCATGCCCTGCCCGCTGCTCCAGTGGGAGATGATAAAGCTGGCCCTGGCCCGGGGCGACGATGTATACGACCTGCGGGGCGTGCTGGAGGTGACGGACGAGGCCGCCCCCAACAACGGCCTCTACCTCTTCAAGCGCCGCTTCGGCGGGGACCTGCACCGGTTCATCGGAGAGGTGTACGCCCCCTACCGGCCCGTGGTGTACCGGCTCTACCGCCTGGCGGAGCGGGCCTTCATGACCGCCCGGGACAGGCTCACCACCCTGCGCCGCCACCGCCGGGCCCCGGCAAGTGCGCCCGTGCCGGAGCCACTGGCATTGCCCGCGCCCTCCCCTGTCCCAGCGGGGCAGTAAAGATACATGCTTGTTCATGATCCTCTCTTTTGTCCTCCCTACCGCGCAGGCGGCGGAGACGGTACAGGCCGTCTCCGCCGTTTTGCGTTTTCTGACGGCGGGCATTGACAAGCGGCGGATTTGGATATATAATGCCACCATCCGAATTTAAAGGAGCAGAGAAAATGGCACGTTTCTTCGGCACCTACTTCTATTCCTATTACTTTTTTGAGAAGTAATAGCGTTAGGTGCTGCAAAAAGAGCCATTGACACGTAAACCACAAAGCTGTGCGGCACGAAAGACCGCACAGCTTTTTTTGTAAAGGAGCCACGCCATGATCACCGTTCTGAAACCCAATACCACCCCCGAGCAGCGGGATCACCTCATCCACTGGCTGGAGGACCAGTCCGTCCAGGTCCACGTGTCCGAGGGCAGCGAGTACACCATCCTGGGCCTGGTTGGCGACACCGCCCATATCGACATGGAGCTTCTGGAGAGCCTGGAGATCGTCCAGTCCGTGAAGCGGGTCAGCGAGCCGTTCAAAAAGTGCAACCGCAAGTTCCACCCCGAGGACTCGGTCATCGACGCCGGGGGCGTGAAGATCGGCGGCGGCCACTTCGCCGTCATCGCCGGGCCCTGCTCCGTGGAGACCCGGGACCAGATCATCGGCATCGCCGAGTCTGTGAAGGCCAGCGGTGCCAAGCTTTTGCGGGGCGGCGCCTTCAAACCCCGGACAAGTCCCTATGACTTTCAGGGCCTGCACGCCACGGGCCTGGAGCTATTGAGCGAGGCCAAGAAGGCCACGGGCCTGCCCATCGTGTCGGAGATCATGGATATCCGGGACCTGGAGCTTTTCGAGGACGTGGACGTTTTACAGGTGGGCGCCCGGAACATGCAGAACTTCGAGCTCTTAAAGGGCCTGGGCCGGACCAACAAGACCGTGCTCTTAAAACGGGGCATCGCCAGCACCAACAAGGAGCTTCTCATGTCCGCCGAGTACATCATGGCCGGCGGCAACGAGAACGTCATCCTCTGCGAGCGGGGCATCCGCACCTATGAGACCTACACCCGCAACACCCTGGACCTGAGCTGCGTGCCGGTGCTGCACGAGCTGAGCCATCTGCCCGTGGTTGTGGACCCCAGCCACGCCACCGGCCACTCCAACCTGGTGCCCTCCATGGCCCTGGCCGCGGCGGCCTGCGGCGCGGACGGCATCATGGTGGAGGTACACAACGACCCCCTGCATGCCCTGTGCGACGGGGCCCAGAGCCTGACTCCCGCCCAGTTCGACGAGCTGATGGGCCAGATGAAGCGCATCCTTGAGGTGGTGCGGGGATGACCGTCGGTATCGTGGGCCTGGGCCTCATCGGAGGCTCCCTGGCCAAGGCCTATAAGCGTGACCCATCGGTCACCGTCCTGGGCTGGAACCGCACCAGCTCCACTACGGAATTCGCCATGCTGGCGGGGGACATAGACGCCGAGCTCACCCCGGACCGGCTCAAGGAGTGCGACCTGGTGCTCATCTCCCTCTACCCCCAGGCCACTATGGACTACCTCCGGGACCATGCCGACGACTTCTCCAAGACGGGGATCGTCATGGACTGCTCCGGCGTGAAGCGGGAGGTATGCGCCTTCGCGTTCCCTCTCGCGGCGGAGCATGGCTTCACCTTCGTGGGCGGCCACCCCATGGCGGGCACCCAGTATTCCGGCTACAAGTACGCCCGGGCCACCCTCTACGACAGGGCGCCCATGGTCATCGTGCCTCCTGTGTTCGACGACGCGGGATTCCTCCAGCGGGTGAAGGCGCTCTTAAAGCCCGCCGGCTTCGGCCGGGTCAGCGTCACCACCGCCGAGGCCCACGACGAGATAATCGCCTTCACGTCTCAGCTCTGCCACGTGGTGTCCAACGCCTATATCAAGAGCCCCGCCGCGGGAAGCCACAAGGGCTTTTCTGCCGGCAGCTACAAGGACCTGACCCGGGTCGCCTGGCTCAATCCCGGCATGTGGAGCGAGCTCATATTGGACAACCGGGACAACATGCTCGCGGAGATGGACTTTCTTATAGGGAGCCTCACCGCCTACCGGGACGCCATCGCGGCGAATGATTTCGACCGCCTGTGCGCCCTCTTTGAGGAGGGCAAACGCCGGAAGGAGGAGATAGACGGATGACCACCGTACATGTGCCCGTGTCCGCCCCCTACGATGTGGACATCGGCCCCGGCCTGCTGGCGGGACTGGGGGAGAAAGCCCGGGCACTCTGCCCCAGGGCCGTGCGGTATCTTCTTGTGACGGACGACGCGGTGGGGCCTCTCTGGGCCCAAAAGGCCGCGGACAGTCTGAACGCCGCGGGGCTTAAGGGCGCCGTCTACACCCTCCCCCACGGGGAGAGTACCAAGACGGCGGACAGCCTTTTGAAAATTCTGAACTTCGCCGCCGACCAGCACCTCACCCGCACGGACCTGTTTTTGGCCCTGGGGGGCGGCATGGTAGGGGACCTGACCGGCCTCGCCGCCGCCGTATTCCTGCGGGGCGTGGCCTACATCCAGATACCAACCACCCTTCTCGCCGCCGTGGACTCCTCCGTGGGCGGCAAGACCGCCGTGGACCTGCCCGCGGGGAAAAACCTCATGGGCGCCTTCTGGCAGCCGAAATACGTGCTCTGCGACACCGATACCCTCGCCACCCTGCCGGAGGACATCTTCACCGCCGGCTGCGCCGAGGTCATCAAGACGGCGGTGCTCTTCGACGAGGAGCTTTTTGAACTGCTCTCCGCCGACGGGAAAGACTTTGACCGGGAGTCGGTGATCGCCCGGTGCGTGGCCTGGAAGCGGGACGTGGTGGCCGAGGACGAGCGGGACACGGGCCGCCGGGCCCTTTTGAACCTGGGCCACACCCTGGGCCACGCGGTGGAGGCCTGCAGCGACTTTACCCTCTCCCACGGCGAGAGCGTGGCCGTTGGCCTGGCGGTCATATGCCGGGCCAGCGCAGAGCGCGGCCTGTGCGGTCCCGACGTGCCCTACCGGGTGGACGCGCTGCTTGCAAAGTTTGGTCTGCCCACATGCACCGATATCCCCCTGGACGCGCTCATGGAAAAGATGCTCTCCGACAAAAAGCGCACGGGTGGGACCATCAACCTCATCGTGCCCGAGTGGATCGGCTCCTGCCGGGTGCTGCCCATGGATACCGGCGAGGTGTACGACTTCATGAGAGAGGGGCTGTGACATGACCGCAGTCATCCACCCTTCCGCCCTGGCCGGGATCATCCCGGCCATCGCCTCCAAGAGCCAAGCCCACCGGCTTTTGATCTGCGCGGCCCTGGCGGACAGGCCCACCACCGTCGCCTGCCCCACCCTCTCCGCGGATATCACCGCCACGGCGGACTGCCTGCGGGCCCTGGGGGCGGATATTTCTTATGATAACGGCGTCTTCACCGTCCGGCCCATCGTTTCCCTGCCGGACCATCCGGCCCTGGACTGCGGGGAGAGCGGCTCCACGCTGCGGTTCTTGCTGCCGGTGGTATGCGCCCTGGGCGCCGAGGCGACAATAAAAATGCACGGGCGGCTGCCCCAGCGGCCTCTGTCCCCTCTGTGGGAGGAGCTGGAGCGCCACGGGGCAGAGCTGACCCGGCCCGCCGAAGATATCATTGCCGTGGCCGGGAGCCTCGCGCCGGGGGACTATACCATCGCCGCCAACGTGTCCTCCCAGTTCATCAGCGGGCTCCTGTTCGCCCTGCCCATGCTGGATGGAGACAGCACCGTCGCCCTCACCGGGAAGCTGGAGTCCGCCGCCTACGTCACCATGACGGTGCGGGCCCTGGCCCTGTTCGGCGTGAACTGCCCCCTGCATGAGAGCGCCTTCGCCGTCCCCGGCGGGCGGCGCTTTGCCTCCCCCGGCACAGCCTGGGTGGAGGGGGACTGGTCCAACGCCGCCTTCTGGGTGGCCGGCAGCCATATCTGCGGCGGGACCCTCACCGTCACCGGCCTGGACCCGGACTCTCCCCAGGGGGACCGGGCGGTAGTTGAGCTTGCCCGCCGCATCGCCGCGGGGAACGCGGTCGTCGACTGCCAGGATGTGCCGGACCTGGTGCCGGTGCTGAGCGTGCTGGCCGCCGTTTCACCAGGGGTGACAAAGTTTGAAAACGCCGGGCGGCTTCGCATCAAGGAGAGCGACCGCCTCGCCACCACGGCCGGGCTCATCCGGGCCCTGGGCGGCCGGGCGGAGGAACTGCCCGAGGGCCTCATCATTACAGGCCAGGCCCGCCTCGCTGGCGGCGAAGTGGACAGCGCCAACGACCACCGCATCGCCATGAGCGCCGCCGTTGCGGCCCTCAAATGCGACGGGCCCGTGATACTCCACGGGGCTCAGGCCGTGAATAAATCCTATCCCGCCTTCTGGGCCGACTACAACGCCCTGGGCGGCAATGCCATTTTGGAGGACGAGCCATGAGTAACAGCTTCGGAGAGCGCTACCGCTTCACCATCTTCGGCCAGTCTCACGCCCCCGCCATCGGCGTAACCATCGAGGGCCTGCCCGTGGGCTTTGCCCCCGACATGGACGCTCTGCAGGCCTTCCTGGACCGCCGGGCTCCAGGAAAGGGCAAGTATACAACCACCCGCAAAGAGGCCGACAGGCCGGAATTCGTCTCCGGCCTGGTGGACGGCCACACCTGCGGCGCGCCCGTCACCGCCATCATCCGCAACACCAACACCCGCTCGGAGGACTATGAAAACCTCTTCCGGGTGCCCCGGCCCGGCCACGCGGACTTCGCCGCCGCGGTGAAGTACGGCCTTTCCCGGGACGTGGCCGGGGGCGGCCAGTTCTCCGGCCGGCTCACCGCGCCGCTCTGCATCGCCGGGGGCCTGGCATTGCAGCTATTGGAGGCCGAGGGCATATCCATATCCGCCCGCATACTCTCCATCGGCGGCCACACGGAGCCCGCCGCCATCGAATCCGCCCTCGCCGCCGCGAAGGAGGCGGGAGACTCCCTGGGCGGCGTCATCGAGTGCATCTGCACCGGCGTGCCCGCGGGATTGGGCGAGCCCATGTTCGGGGGCATGGAAAACCGCATCTCCCAGGCCGTGTTCGCCATCCCCGCCGTGAAGGCGGTGGAGTTCGGCGCCGGCTTCGCCGTGGGCGGTATGAAGGGCAGCGAGAACAACGACCCCTTCTATTTCGACGACTTCGGCGTGGTCCGTACCCGGACCAACAACCACGGCGGCATTTTGGGCGGCATCACCAGCGGCATGCCCATCGTGTTCCGGGCCGCCTTCAAGCCCACGCCCTCCATCGGCATGGAGCAGGACAGCGTGGACCTGACCGCCCACGAACCGGTGAAGCTCACCGTCCAGGGCCGCCACGACCCCTGCATCGTCCTGCGGGCGGCGCCCTGCGTGGAGGCGGCGGCGGCCGTGGCCCTCTACGACGCGTATCTGGAAAGCAGGTGCTGAGGATGGACCTTTCCGAACTGCGGGAGCAGATCGACGGGGTGGACGCTGAGCTCGTCGCCCTTTTGGAAAAGCGCTTTGAGGTGGCCGCCGCCATCGCGGACTACAAGCAGGCCCACGGCCTGCCGGTGCTGGACGCCGGGCGGGAGAAAGCCAAGATAGAGGCCGTAAAGGCCCGGTGCCGCCCTGAGACGGCGGAGCTCATCGGCTCCCTTTACGGCTCCATCATCGCCGCCACGCGGGCCTATGAGACGAGTCGCATGGAGGGCAGCCATGGAAAATAAGAAGTTCGGCCTCCTGGGCCGGAAGCTGGGCCACAGCTGGTCCCCCCAGATCCACGCCATGCTGGCGGGATATGACTACCGCCTTTACGAAGTGGAGCCGGAGGAGCTGGACGGTTTCCTGAAAAATACGGACCTGGCCGGGATGAACGTGACCATCCCTTATAAGAAGGACGTGGTGCCCTACTGCGCCTCCCTCTCCCATGCCGCAAAGCGCATCGGCTCGGTGAACACCCTTGTCCGCACGCCTGACGGCTGGCACGGGGACAACACGGATTACACCGGCTTTCGCTATATCGTGAAAAGCGCCGGCGTGGATGTGGCCGGGCGGAAGACCCTGGTCTTCGGCACCGGCGGGGCGTCACTCTCGGTGATCGCCGCCCTGGAGGACATGGAGGCCGCGCCCATCGTGAACATATCCCGGACAGGGGAGAATAATTATGGTAACCTTGATCTTCACCGGGACGCAGAGGTTCTGGTGAACACCACCCCTCTCGGTATGTACCCGGATACGGGCAAAGCGCCGGTGACTGTGGCCGATTTCCCCGCCTGCAAGGCGGTGTTCGACGTGGTCTACAATCCCCAGCGCACGGCGTTTTTGATGGAGGCGGAGCGCCTCGGCATCCCCTGCGCAGGAGGTCTTGGCATGCTGGTGGCCCAGGCGCGGGCCAGCGCGGAGCAGTTCGCGGGCCGCCCCTTCCCCGACGAGAAGGTGGAAGAAATTATGTCAACTCTCTCCCGCCAGATGTCCAACATCGTCCTCATCGGCATGCCCGGCTGCGGCAAGTCCATGGTGGGCCGGAATCTGGCCAAAGCCCTGGACCGGCCCTTCATCGACGCGGACCGGGAGATAGAACGCGAGAGCCAAATGCCCATCCCCGTCATCTTCGACCGCGAGGGCGAGGAGGGCTTCCGCCGCCGGGAGACGGAGACGCTGGCGGAGCTGGGCAAGGGCTCCGGGGCGGTCATCGCCACCGGGGGCGGGTGCGTGACGCGGCCCGAAAACTATCCCCTCCTGCACCAGAACGGGTTCATCGTCTGGCTGACGAGAGACCTTTCCAAGCTCCCCACGGCGGGCCGGCCGCTGTCCCAGCGCAATTCCGCCGAGACTCTGTACGCCCAGCGGAAGGACAAATACGCCGCCTTCGCGGACCTTGTTGTGGACAATGACGGGGCTCCGGAGGACACACTCAATCAGATATTGGAGGCGCTGAAATGAAGATACTGGTCATCAACGGTCCCAACCTCAACATGCTGGGCATCCGGGAGCCGGGCATATACGGCGACCAGAGCTACGCCGCCCTGGTGCGGTTCGTGGAGGATGTGTGCGCCCGGCAAAACGTGGAATGTGAGTGCTTCCAGTCCAACCACGAGGGGGACATCGTGGACAAGATACAGGCGGCCTACGGCAAGGTGGACGGCATCGTCATCAACCCCGCCGCCTACACTCACACCAGCGTGGCCATCCTGGACGCCCTGAAGGCGGTATCCATCCCGGCGGTGGAGGTGCATCTGTCCGACGTGTCCGCCCGGGAGGCGTTCCGCCACATCTCCTATGCGGGCATGGCCTGTGTAAAGACCTACGCGGGCTTCGGCTTCGACGGCTACCGCATGGCAATAGAATACCTCGCCGAGCACTACGGCAAATAAAAAAGAGCGGCGCGGCCCCGTAAAGTGCGGGGTCGCGCCTTTATCAAAAGAGAGAAACACGGTTGCCTTATTTATTTCGCCAGGTCCTCGCCCCGGAAATACTTGCCCAGGGGCTTGTAGATGAGCAGGGCCACGATCTCCGTGATCACCAGCTCCGCGCCCATGTACCAGCCGTTATATACCAGGGAGTAGATGTAGCTGTTCATCCCGTAGTCGTTGGGCCACATGGCGTCCCAGATCCACACGCCGGTGATGAAGTGGCAGATAAACCGCAGCACAAAGGTGACGGCGATGCCCACCGCCACGGCGGGGAGGCCCTTGCCCATGGTCTTGTCGAAGATGCCGCTCAGGCCGATGACCGTGTAGGCCACCACGTAGTCCAGCATGATGATGGCCACGGCCATGCCGAAGCCGGTGGCGTAGCGGACGTTGTCCAGGCCCAGCACCAGCTGCAAAAGGCTGTACACGAAGGCGCTGACCGTGCCCCACTTCCAGCCATAGCGGTGGCTGAGGATGATGAGGGGCAGCATGCTCACCAGGGTGACGCCGCCGCCCATGGGCATATCGAACTTGATGAGGCTCAGCACCGTTCCCACGGCGATGAGCATGGCGCTCTCCACGAGCTTACGAGTTTGGATCTTCTGCATTTTTTCTCCTTTCCTTTCTGCGGAAAAACAGGACGCCGCCGGTCATGATATGGCCGACGGCGGAGCGCAGCGGGAAACGCTGCCATTTTTCCTACGCCGGTATTATCCGGATCAGGTTCCAGGGCCCGGCGCGTCTACGCGCCATCTCAGCCGGGTCACACCCAGCACCCCTTTTCGATTGTATGGCCATTATACGCGCCGTATCCCGGCTTGTCAATATTTCTCAGGCAGTCCACATCCACAATATTCTTGTCGATAAAGATCATATTCTTTGGACAATTGGATAGAGCGCAGATACCCGTTTCGCTTTTTGAAATCCGAGGGCAGCCACTTCACCTCATACTCCCCGGCCAGCTTTTCCCCGATGGCGTTGATGACCTCCGCGTTCTTGTGGGGGCTCACGGTGAGGGTGGTGCCGAAATAGTCAAAGCCCCACTCCGCCGCCATCCGGGCCGTCTCCTCCAGCCGCAGCTTAAAACATACCGCGCACCGGGCCCCGCCCTCCGGCTCATCTTCCAGGCCCTTCACGGCGGAGAGAAACTCCTCCCCCCGCCAGCCGGGCTCCATCAGCGCGGGCGGATGGTCCATGGGCATGGCCGTCAGCAGCTGCTTTAAGGCCGCGAGGCGTTTATCGTATTCCGCCTCCGGGCGGATGTTGGGATTATAAAAGAGGACCGTCACGTCGAAGTACTTCGTCATGTACTCCAGCACATAGCTGGAGCAGGGCCCGCAGCAGGCCTGTAACAGCAGGCTGGGCCGCCCCGTGAGGCCGACCGTTACCCCGTCCAACTCTTTTTGAAAGTTCCGCTTTTCCATAAGCCCATCATACCACAGATGTAATAAAAAAGTAACCACTTCATTGGGAAAAAACTCTATAATAACAGCGTCATCATAGGAGGGAGAACGGCCATGGAACGAAAGAGCAAGCTCAACTACTATCTGGACATCGCCGACGCGGCCCGGGAGCGGTCCACCTGCCTGCGGCGGACCTATGGGGCCATCATCGTGAAGAATGACGAGATATTGGCCACCGGCTACAACGGCGCGCCCCGGGGCCGGTGCAACTGTGTGGACATGGGCGTATGCCACCGGGAGGAGCTGCAGATCCCCTCCGGCGAGCGGTATGAGCTCTGCCGCAGCGTCCACGCCGAGGCCAACGCCATCATCTCCGCCGCCCGGCGGGACATGATCGGCGCCACCATGTACCTGGTGGGCCGGGACGCCAAGACCGGCGAATACCTCACCGACACCACCTCCTGCTCCATGTGCCGCCGGCTCATCATCAACGCGGGCATCGTGAAGGTGGTGGCCCGCCTGGGGGAAGACCACATCCGGGAGACGGACGTGAACGAGTGGATATACCAGGACGACACGGTGGTAAGCTGAACCGAACAAATATAAAAAATGCCGCGCCCGGCATGGACCGGGCGCGGTCTTTGTATGTCCTTTATTCGCAGATGGCCCCCACGGCGTGGGCGAAGAGCTCCGCCGCCGTCAC
>CANQMW010000012.1 GCA_947625045.1 uncultured Oscillospiraceae bacterium | reverse complement strand
GTCTCCAGGTCCACGATGCCCCGCTCGGCCTCCTGGGCCACGCCCACGGAGCCGGTGTGCAGGGCGGCGGCGTTCTTGCGGAGCAGCTCGTTGGTGACCTCGCTGACCTCGTGGGTGGCCTCCATGGCCTGCTGGGAGTTGTACATGCTCAGGGCCAAGACCATCTGGCTCTTCCACAGGGGGATGGTATTGTCGATGGCGGTCTGGATCTTCTCCACCATGAGGGAGTCGTTGTTCTGGATGAGCCGGATCTGGGGGGCCATCTGGATGGAGATCATCCTTGTCAGCTCCAGGTCGTGTATCTTCTTCTCAAAGCGGCCCAGCATGGCGGCGTAGTCGTTGGCGGCCAGGGCGTCCTCAGGAGCGCCGGATTCCTCCGCCTTCTTCTGGATGGCGGGCAGCTCCGTGGCCCGCAGCTCCTCCAGGCGCAGCTTGCCGGCGATGATGTACATGGTCAGCTCTTTGAGATAGGCCTGGTTCATCTCATACATGCTGTCCATGGTGACGATGTCCTTGTTGAGCGTTATCCAGTGCTGGTTCAGGGCCTCGGTGATCTTGTTCACGTTGGTCTCGGCCTTGTCGTACTTCACCTTCATGTCGGAAAAGCTCTGGGCGGCCTTTTTAAACAGGCCCTTCAGGCCCTTGGGCTTTTCGCCGGTCATGTCCAGGCCGTTCAGCTGGCCCACCAGGTCGGAGAGGATGTCGCCCACCTCGCCCAGGTCCTTGGTGCGGACCTTCTCCAGCGCCTGGGCGGAGAACTCGGCGATGTTCTTCTGGGCGGCGGAGCCGTAGGCCAGCACCTGGGCGGAGTTGGTGATGTCGATCTGCTTGGCGAACTCCCGGACGGCGGCCTGCTCCTCGGGGGCCAGGTCGTCGATGTCCAGCTTCTCCACGGGGGCCTCCGCCTCGGCCTGGTTGGCCACGGCATTGGCGTCGGGGGCCTCCTGCACGGCGGCGGCCGCGGCGGCCGGAGCCTCGGGGGCGGCAGGCGCGTCGGAAGCGCCGGGGTCAAGGGTCAGGTTGAACTCGTATTTCTTCTCGTCGGCCATGATTGTGTTCCTTTCCTTTTATCTTGATTTGTGTCTTACGTTATTTTTGCCTGGCCTTGCGGAGGAATTCCTGCAGGCTGTCGGCCTTGCCCAGGCCCTCCCGGGCCAGCAGGTCCTCCATGACCTTGATGTCGGCGTCCACGTCCATGGCGTCGTTCTTGTAAAGTGCGTCCAGCTGCTTCTGAAAGGCGTCCGCCTCCGTCTGGAGCATGTCCGCGATGCGGCCCTTGGCGCCGGAGATGTTCTCTCCCTCCACGCCGGGGGCGCTCATGCGGTCATAGGCCTCCAGAAGCTGGATGGTGGAGGGGAGAAAGTAGCTCTGGAACTTTTGTATCTGGGGCACGTCCGAGGCGTCCTGCACCGCGTCCTGGGCGATGGCGTCGCTCAAAGAGATGAGCTTCGCGATCTTCTCCTTCACCGCGGCGTCGCCGATGGAGGCGGAGAGCCTCTCCATCTCCCCGCGGGCTTTTTTCGCCTCGGCGAGGATGGCGTCCACGGGAGCGCCGTAGCTCACGGGCTCCGGCTCCGGCTCGGGGACATATTCCACTGTGGGCTTGATGAGCTTGTCCGCGATGAGCCAAGCCGCCGCCGTCACCAGCGCGGCGATGAGAAAATGGCTCCAGGCGTACAGGGGAAATACCATCGCGTACACCGCAAATACCGCCGCGGCGATATACACAGGCAGGGCGCTTTTCCGCTTCACTTCACGCATGGGACCGCCTCCTTGGTAAAACCTACTATAAATATTTTATGCTAATCACGCAATTCCGTCAAGGATTACTTGCTAGTTTTGCCAGTCTCATGTTATACTGTCAGCAGCGGGGACTGTCCGGACAACGGTGGGGACAGACCGGCCGGGCCGGCCCATCCCCTATATGAAAGCCAAGCCGCGCGCGGCGGGGCTGGACCATATTATGCAGTGGGTGAATGCCATGACAAACATCAAGATCGCACCCTCTATATTGGCGGCTGACTTCACGCGGCTGGACGATGAGATCGACGCCGTGCTGAAGGCCGGCGCGGACTATATCCATGTGGACGTGATGGACGGCCAGTTCGTGCCCAACCTCTCCATGGGCGTGCCCGTGGTGGAGAGCATCCACAGGGCCTTCCCGGAGGCCTTCCTGGACGTGCATCTGATGATCGTGAACCCCGGTGACTTCGTGGACGCCTTCTGCGAGGCCGGGGCCAGCAGCATCACCATCCACCTGGAAGCGGACAAGACCGAGGACATCGCCTCGGCCTTGGCGCAGATCCGCAGCCACGGGGTGAGGACAGGCCTTTCCGTCAAGCCGGCTACCCCCGCCGTGGCGCTGGAGAGCTGGCTCAAAGAGCTGGACATGGTGCTGGTGATGACGGTGGAGCCCGGCTTCGGGGCCCAGCCCTTCATGTATGACCAAATGGAGAAGGTGAAGGCCATCCGCCGCAGGCTGGACCAGGTGAACCCGGCCTGCGACGTGGAGGTGGACGGGGGCATCAAGCCCGACACCGCCCCCATCGTGAAGGCGGCGGGCGCCAACGTGCTGGTGGCGGGCTCCGCCATCTTCGGCCATGAGGATTACGCCGCCGTCATAGAAGAACTTCGCAGCAGGTGAGACGCTATGCCTTTTTTCCCCGTATCCTTTGAAGAACTGATAGACCGCTTCGCGGCCCTGCCAGGCATCGGGCGCAAGAGTGCCCAGCGCCTTGCTTTCCATGTGCTGGCACTGCCGGAGGGGGAGGCGGAGGCATTCGCCGAGACCATCCTCAGGGCCCGCCGGACCGTACATACCTGCCCCGTGTGCCAGAATCTGACGGACGGGGAGCTGTGCTCTGTGTGCGCCGACGGCAAAAGGGACCGGTCCGTCATCTGCGTGGTGGCGGAGGCAAGGGACGTGGCGAGTTTAGAGCGGAGCCGGGAGTATAACGGCGTGTATCACGTGCTTCACGGGGTGCTGTCCCCCATGAGCCACATAGGCCCCGACGATATCCGCATCTCCGAGCTCGTAAAGCGCGTGGCGGCCGGGGGCGTGGAGGAGGTCATCATGGCTACCAACCCCGACACGGAGGGGGACGCCACGGCGATGTACATCGCCAGGCTCTTAAAGCCATTCGACGTGCGGGTGACCCGCCTGGCCTACGGCATCCCCGTGGGCTCCAACCTGGAATTTACCGACGACGCGACCCTGGTCCGGGCGCTGGAGGGCCGGCGCGACATGTAAAAGCGCCGCACGCGGAATAATATCGTTTAATACGGTCAATATTTGTTACGGACAGGATCGCCTGTCCGAATGTGTGTTACATACGGCAAGGAGAATCATTATTTCATGGCACAAAAATTGAAGATCATGGCCCTTGGCGGTCTGGACGAGATCGGCAAGAACCTCTATGTTTACGAGTACGGCAAGGATATCCTGATCGTGGACTGCGGCATGGGCTTCCCCGACGAGGACATGTACGGCATCGACACCGTAGTGCCGGACGTGACCTACCTGGTGCAGAACAAGGACAGGGTCCGGGGCATGGTCCTGACCCACGGCCACGAGGACCATATAGGCGCGGTGCCGTACGTCATGAGCCGCATCGACTGCCCCATCTACGCCACCCGCCTGACGGCGGGGCTGGTACGGCTGAAGCTGGAGGAACACGGTCTGGCGGATAAAGTAAAGCTCGTCACCTGCTCGGCGGGGGATACCTTCAAGGTGGGCAGCGCCTTTACCTGCGAGCTCATTCACGTGAACCACTCCATCGCCGACAGCGTGGCGGTGGCCATAAAAACCCCCGTGGGCACGCTCATCCACACCGGCGACTTCAAGATAGACCTGACGCCCATCGAGGGCGGCGTGTTCGATTTCCACCGGTTCGCGGAGCTGGGGAAAGAGGGGGTGCTGGCCCTGCTCAGCGACTCCACCAACGTGGAGCGGCCGGGGTATTCCGAGTCGGAGCGGCACGTGGGCGAGAGCATGGAGCGGCTCTTCCGGGGCTGCGACAAGCGCATCATCGTCACCACCTTCGCCTCCAACGTCCACCGCATCCAGCAGATCGTGAACTGTGCCTATAAATATAAGCGCAAGGTGTGCGTCACCGGCCGGAGCATGGAGAACGTGATGCGTCTCGCGGTGGAGGAGGGTTATCTCACCGTCCCCAAGGACGTGCTGGTGGATATAAACCACATCAACACCCTGAATCCTGCGAAGCTTGTCATCATCACCACCGGCAGCCAGGGCGAGAGCATGTCGGCTCTCTATCGCATGGCCTTTTCCGAGCACCGGCAGGTGAAGATCGGCGCGGGGGACCGGGTCATCATCTCCGCCTCTGCCATCCCCGGCAACGAGCGGACCGTGACGAAGGTCATCGACGAGCTCTTCTCCAAGGGCGCGGAGGTCATCTACGACCGGAGCATCGACATCCACGTCTCCGGCCACGCCTGCCAGCAGGAGCAGAAGACCATGCTGGCCCTGACAAAGCCCCGGTTCTTCATCCCCGTCCACGGGGAGCACCGCATGCTCTGCCGCCACCGGGACCTGGCCCAGGAGATGGGCATGCGCCCGGCGGACATCATGATCGCCGGGGTGGGGGACGTGATAGAGCTCACCGCCAAGCGCATCGCGAAAAACGGCACCGTGCCCTCCGGGCGGGTGCTGGTGGACGGCGCCGACGACGGCGGCGTGGAGAACGTGGTCATGCGGGACCGACAGCACCTGGCCCAGGACGGCATGGTGGTAGTGGTCATGACCATGTCCGCCCAGGACGGATCCCTTCTCTGCGAGCCGGAGATCATGACAAGGGGCTTCGTCTATGTCCGGGACAACGCCGAGCTCATCGAGCAGATGCTCCGGGTGGTATACGAGAGCATCGAGTCCTGCGAGCGGGCCCATATCAACGACTGGGCGGAGATCAAGGGCCGGGTCAAGAGCCAGCTGAGCGGCTATCTCTACAAGATGACCCGCCGCAGCCCCATGATCCTGCCGGTGATCACGGAAGTTTAAAATTATGTTAGCCCTTTTGAACGTCTGGGACGTATAAAGGACTGAGGCAGTAAAAGCGAACGAATCCAAGCCTCAGGGAGGTAGTGCGAATGGATATGGATATGCGGCTGCGGCAGCTGTTCGACAGGCAGTGGGCCGTGCAGGACCCCCGTTTGGCCGGGATGATCGATAAGACCGGGAAACGGTATTGGGCCAGCGCCCTGTCGGACGAGGACGTAGGTCTCGTGGCCGCGGCGGGAGAGATGCGGGCGGACCTTCCCAGCGAGACGTTTACGAAGCATGACGGCACTTGACGGGGAAGAACTGTACCGGCGGTTTTATCCGAAGGTACAGGGATACATACGCGCCCGCGTCCAAAACCAGCAGGACGCGGAGGATCTTTGCTCCACGGTGTTCATGAAGGTGTATGCCCAGCTGGACAGCTACGACGAATCCCGCGCCAGCCTGTCCACCTGGATATACGCCATCACCCGCAACACGGTGACGGACTTCCTGCGCCTTCAGCGCCCCGCGGCGGAGCTGGATGAGACCGTCCCCGCGCCGGAGGCCGACCCGGAGCTGGAGGCCCTGGCCGACGCGCTGGAGGCGCTGCCCGCCCGGGAGCGGGACCTGGTGATATTGCACTATTACCACGGCCTTTCCTTAAAAGAGGTGGCCGGGAAGATGGGCCTGGGCTACAGCACCGTGAAGCTCTATCACAGCCAGTGCCTGCGCCGCCTGGAGCGGCTGCTCACCGTGTGAACGTGAAAATGCCTTCGGGCGGCTCCTTTCCGGAGCCGCTCAAGTCTTATATATTGAACCGACCGGCCAAGCTGTGTTATACTGTATCAAGTAAAATCGATAAGGAGGAACTACCTATGTCTGACTGGTTTGGAAAAGAGACGCCCAAGCTGGGCTTTGGCCTGATGCGGCTGCCCAAGAAGGGGATCAAGACGGATATCGAACAGGTGAAGAAGATGGTGGACCTGTTCCTGGCGGCGGGCTTTACCTACTTTGACACCGCCTATGTGTACGGTTCCTCCGAATCGGACATCAAAAAGGCCCTGGTGGACCGCTATCCCCGGGACAGCTTCACCTTGGCCACCAAACTGAACGCCATGATGGCGGCCACGGAAAAGATGGCCAAAAAGCAGTTCGACACGAGCCTGGAGCGCACCGGCGCGGGATATTTCGATTACTACCTGCTCCATGCCCTGATGGAGAACAACTACAAAAAGTACGATAAATTCGGCCTGTGGGACTATGTGGGACAGAAGAAGGCGGACGGGCTCATCAAACACTTGGGCTTTTCCTTCCACGCCGGGCCGGAGCTGCTGGATAAGCTCTTGACCGACCACCCGGAGGTGGACTTCGTCCAGCTGCAAATAAATTATGCCGACTGGGAAAACCCCAAGGTGACGGCCCGGGCCAACTATGAGACGGCGCGAAAGCACGGAAAGAGCATCGTGGTCATGGAACCGGTGAAGGGCGGCAATCTTGCCGACCCGCCCGCGGCGGTGAAAAAGCTGTTCACGGACTACGCCCCCGGCGCATCCCCGGCGTCCTGGGCCATCCGGTTCGTGGCCAGCCTGGACGGCATTCTGACGGTCCTGTCCGGCATGAGCAGCGTGGCCCAGATGGAGGATAACCTTTCTTACATGAAGAACTTCAAGCCCCTCAACGAGGATGAGCAGGGCATCATCCGCCAGGCCCAGCGCATTTTGGGCCACTCCTCGACTATCCCCTGTACCGCCTGCCACTACTGCACGGACGGCTGCCCCAAGCAGATCCCCATCCCGGACATCTTCGCCGCCGCTAATATGCAGCTGGGAAACGGCCAGATGGCCCAGGCGAAGGAGCGCTACACAGCTGTGGCCGGGGAGGGACACCGGGCAAGCGACTGCGTCGGCTGCAAACAGTGCGAGGGGGCCTGCCCCCAGCATCTGCCTATCACCCAGCACCTCGCCCAGTGCGCCCAGATGCTGGAAAAGTAAAGGAGCATACGATATGATATTAGATCGGAACGTAAATAAAGATGTGGTCGTCCTGCTGGGCGCGGGAGCCATGGGCACCGCCATCGTCCGGCGTGTGGCGGCTGGCAAAAAGATACTCCTGGGCGACATCAGCGAAAAAGCCCTGGAGCGGGTGAGCCACGATTTTCAGTACAGCGGCTATGACGTGACCACCCACATCGTGGACGCCTGCGACCCGGATTCTCTGAGAGCCTTTGCGGAAAAGGCCGCATCCCTGGGCCCGGTCAAGGTGTTCGTGATGACAGCGGGGGCCTCCCCCAGCCAGGCCAAGCCGGAGCATATCATCGCCCTGGACCTCATCGGCACCGCCTACGCCATCGACGCTTTCGGAGCGGTGATGGCTCCCGGCGGCGCGGGGCTGGTGGTGGCCAGCCAGACCGGGTATATGCCCTCGGCCCTGACAAAGGAGGATGAGCAGGCCCTGGCCATGACGCCGGCGGCGGAGCTTGCGTCCCTGCCCTGCCTGGACGGGAGCAAGACGGCCACTTCCGGCGCGGCCTATATCGTGGCGAAGCGGGCCAACCAGCTCCGGGTCCAGGCGGCGGCCGCCACCACCTGGGGCGAGCGCCGGGCGCGTATCAATACCCTCAGTCCCGGCATCATCGTCACGCCCCTGGCCTACGACGAGTTCAACGCCCCCGGCAACACCTATCAGGGCATGATCGACGCCTCCCCGGCGCGGCGCACGGGAACCATCGACGAGATCGCGGCGGCGGGGGCGTTCCTGCTGGGGCCGGACGCGGGGTTCATCACCGGCACGGACCTTCTCATCGACGGGGGCGTCATCGCCTCCATGCGGGCGGGCAGATTCGCCCTGGGCAGAAGATAAGGAGGGGGAGTAAGGTCATGATCGATCTCACAAAATGGGCGTGGACAAGGGAGCCCGCGTCCTGCGCTATCAAAGACGGCCGCATCGAGGTGGTCACCAAGCCCCACACGGACCTGTGGCAGCGGACCTATTACCACTTCCGCAACGACAACGCCCCGGTCTTTCAGATGAGCACGGACGAGAAGTTCTTCTCCTTCATGGTGAAGACAGAGTTTGAGAGCGCCCATCACCGTTTCGACCAGTGCGGTGTGGTGCTGTATCTGGACAGCGAGAATTGGCTGAAGGGCTCCATCGAGTATGAAAACGAGCGGTTCCAGCACCTGGGCAGCGTGGTCACGAATCACGGCTATTCGGACTGGGCGACGACAGAGATCGACGCCTCCGTCAAGAGCATGTGGTACCGCCTGAGCCGCCGGGAGGACGACTTCTGCGTCGAGTGCTCCGCCGACGGTGTGCGCTTTTCCCAGATGCGGGTGTGCCATATGTGGGAGGCGGCCGGCCCGGTGCGCTTCGGCGTCTATGCCTGCAGCCCGGAGGATTCGTTCTTCCAGGCCGTATTCACCGATATGGAGCTGGGTGAGTGCAAATGGCTTGCCCACGACGGCCAGCAGCCGGATGAGGACGATTGACGGCATGTGGATACTGCGACCTGGCGAAGTGAGAGGAAATAGGACATGTTTGAGATACGGGTGAAGATAGACCGGGAAGAGGACCTTTACTGCGGTTTTGACGAGGCGGGCGCGACACTGAGCGACGGCGTGTTGGCCTACATCGTCAAAGCCATGGAGGGCCGAAAGCGGGGCGACAAGCTGCGGCTTTGTTTCGTGAGCGCTCTGGACCTGGACGAAGAGAGGCTTGAAAACGCCATTGCCCAGTACATGCAGTCGGTGGAGCGGAGCGTGCGGAGGCTCAAACGGAGCAGCTGGCTCAACAGCCTGCGGCTGCTGGCCATCGGCGTGATATTCATCATCCTGGGCCTGGTCTTCACGGACAAGATGGGCGCGGTGGCGGCGGCCATCGTCTCCACCATCGGCTCGTTCTCCGTCTGGGAGGCGGCCAACGTGTGGATACAGGAATTCCCCGCCATCCGGGCCAAGGAGCGGGCGGTGTCCTTTTTGAAGCAGTCGGAGCTGGTCATCGAGGACGCGGACTGAGGGAGGAAAAGTATGAAAACGCTGATCGTCTATTATTCCCTGGAGGGCAATACCCAGTGGGCGGCGGAGCGCATCGCCGCAAAGCTGGGCGCGGACACGCTGCGGCTGGTGCCCAAGGCCGCCTATCCCGACAAGGGCTTTAAAAAGTTCCTCTTCGGCGGCAAGAGCGCGGTCATGAAGGAGACCCCGGAGCTGGAGAGCTATGACGTCGATCTGGCACAGTATGAGCGCGTCATCCTGGCCACGCCCGTGTGGGCCGGGACCATGGCGCCGCCGCTGCGCACGTTCATCCAGAAAGAGGACCTCTCCGGCAAGCGATTCGCCCTGGCGGCCAGCAGCATGGGCGGCAGCCCGGGCAGGACCTTTGAGAATATAAAGGCGCTCCTGGGCGTGGCAGAGGATATCCCCACCCTGAGCCTCCGGGACCCTAAGAGCCATCCCAGCCAGGCCAACGAGGACGCCCTGGCGGCGTTCTGCGAGAAATTGGCATGAAGGAGTATCATCATGGACGTATTTGAGGCGATGCGGGCGCGGCACAGCGTGCGCAAATATCTGGATAAGCCCATCCCGGCGGATGTGCTGGCAGAGCTCCGCACGGAAGTGGACACTTGCAATCAAGAGGGAAACCTTCATATCCAGCTGGTGACGGACGAGCCGGGGGCGTTCGACTGCGCCATGGCCAAATACGGAAGCTTTTCCGGTGTGAAAAACTACTTCGTGCTGGCGGGACCGGACGACGACGGCCTGGAGGAGCGTGCCGGGTACTACGGCGAACGGCTGGTGCTCCTGGCCCAGACGCTGGGGCTCAATACCTGCTGGGTGGGCCTGACCTTCTCCAAAAAGAAGGCCCATATCGAAGTTGGCCCGGGGGAGAAGCTGGTAATGGTGATCTCCCTGGGCTATGGGGCCACGCAGGGCACGGCCCATAAGGATAAGCCCATGGAGAAGCTTTGCCGGGCGGAGGGAGGCATGCCGGACTGGTTCCGCCGGGGGATGGAGTACGCCATGCTGGCGCCCACGGCCATCAACCAGCAGAAGTTCTGCTTCACCCTGGAGCCGGACGGCAAGGTGAAGGCCGAGGCCCTGAAGGGCCCCTTCTCCAAAGTGGACCTGGGCATCGTGAAGTACCATTTTGAACTGGGTGCAGGTCCGGAGAACTTTGCCTGGGCGTGAAACTACCTCCGTCATGCTGATGTGCCTGAACGCCGTCATCATCAATCTGCTCCGCATCCGGTCGTATAACAGAAGATGACGAGTGACGTGAGCGCGGACCATGGGGGGTAAGGAGACTCATATGAAAAAGATCATGGTCGTTTTCGGGACAAGGCCCGAGGCGATAAAGATGTGTCCTGTGGTAAAAGAACTGCGCAGACACGGGGATTTTCAAGTGGTGTGCTGCGTAACCGGCCAGCACCGTCAGATGCTGGACCAGGTTTTGAAGACGTTCGGCGTAGAGGCGGACTATGACCTTGCGGTCATGGAGGACAGCCAGACGCTGTTCGACGTGACGGCGAACGTGCTGCTGGGCATGAGAGACGTGCTGCAGAAGGAGCGGCCGGACCTGGTGCTGGTGCAAGGGGATACGACCACCGCGTTTTCCTCGGCGCTGGCGGCATTCTATCTCGGGATACCCGTGGGCCATGTGGAGGCGGGACTGAGGACCTATGATCTGGCGTCGCCCTTCCCCGAGGAGTTCAACCGGCAGAGCGTAGGGGTCCTAGCCAGGTTCCATTTTGCACCCACGGAGACCGCCAAAAATAATCTGCTCCGCGAGGGGAAGCGCGAGTCGTCCATCTTTGTTACGGGAAACACGGTCATCGACGCGCTGGCGACGACGGTCAGAGAGGATTACAGCCATCCCGTTCTGGACTGGGCAGGGGACAGCCGCCTGATCCTCCTCACGGCCCACCGGCGGGAGAACCTGGGCGAACCCCTTATGCACATGTTCCAGGGGATCCGGGACACTGTGGAGCAGGTGCGGGATATCAAGGTCGTCTATCCCATCCACATGAATCCGGCTGTCCGGGATACGGCGCGGAAGGTCTTTGCCGGATGCGGAAGGATCAGGCTGATCGAGCCTCTGGATGTGCTGGACTTCCATAACTTCATGGATAGGGCATATCTGATCCTGACCGACAGCGGCGGCATCCAGGAGGAGGCGCCGTCCCTGGGCAAGCCCGTGCTGGTCATGCGCGACACCACGGAGAGGCCCGAGGGAGTCGAGGCGGGGACGCTGAAGCTGGTAGGGACCGACCGGCAGACCATACACCGGGAGTTTCTGCGCCTGCTCGCAGATCCCGAGGCTTACCGGATGATGAGCAGCGCCGTGAACCCCTACGGGGACGGGAAGGCCAGTCGGCGGATCGCGGAGATACTGAAAAGGGAGCTGTAACAGGACCATTTGAAAGGGCACGCATGATAAAGGTGACCGGCCTTTCAGGCCGGTCACCTTTATCATGCGTTTAATTGTCCATCGCCCGGTCCCGGTATTGCCCCGGGGTGCAGCCCACGACGGATTTGAACATGCGGATGAAGGAGGAGGCGTTGGAATAGCCGCTGGCCAGGGCCGTGTCCGTGACGGTCATGCCCTGGGTCACTAGGAGCTGGCAGGCATATTGGATGCGCTTGCGGTTCACGTAGCGGTAAAAGGACTCGCCGGTGAACTCCCGGAACAGCCGGGAGAAGTGGAACTTGCTGAAATTCATCATGCCGGAGACCTTGTCCAGGGACAGGTCCTCGGTACAATGGTCGTCGATGTAGGAGCAGACCATGGTCATCTTGTTGACGTATTCCTGCCGCCGCTCCCGGCTCACCGGCGCGGGCCGGTCGGAGGTGCCGTAGTTCTGGGCCGCCAGCACCAGCATCTCCATGGCCCGGCTGTAGATCACCGGCTCCATCAGGTCCACCGGCGCGGCCGGGGCACCGGGGAGGCCAAAAATCCCATCGGGGGGGGGTATCAGGTATTTTTCCCGCTCAAAATAAGCGTCGCACAGCTCCCGCAAAAGCCGCTGGAGCCGGGCGTGGATGAGAGGGGAGTTGGAGGCGGTGAACAGGACGGTGGGATTTATCATGGAGAGCATCTGCCGGACGCCAAGTACATCCGAGACAATAGACATGTCGATGAGCACGAAAAAGCGCTTGCCCTCGGTGGGAGCCGCATAGGCGTGGTAGACGTTGGGAGCCACGAACAGGATATCCGAGGGCTCCAAGTGGAAGGTGCGGTTGCCGATATGGGCGGTGTAGCCGTTCTCGATGGGCATGAGGATCTCCAGAGGGGTGTGCCAGTGGGTGGGATAGCTGGTTGGTTCGTCGTTCCTGTATACGATCACATGACGGTTATCGGTAAAGGGCACGATCTCATGGTATCCCCCAAAGTGTTCAACTCCCACGAATGGCTCCCTCCTTTCCCCGGTATTTTTGTTGATAAAGATAGTGAAATTAATTTCATCTTATAGCAAACTGCAAAAAAATGCAACGATAGGCCGATAAAAAGGGCAAAAATGCACAAATCAGCAAGAATTGAAAATCGGTGGAGCAAGTATTTTGTATACCCGCCTCAAGGGGCTTGATATAATTTTTATATTCTAACAGAGGAGGGTATCCCATGAAGAAGATCCTTTCCATCGCGCTCGTCCTCGTGATGTGCGTATCCTTGTTCGCCGGTCTGGGCACCACCGCTCTGGCTGACGACAATGTGATCAACCTCTATGCCTTCACGGACGAGGTCCCCACGATGCTCCAGAAGTACATCGATGAGCATCCCGACTTCGGCTACACCCTGAACACCACCATCATCGCCACCACGGACGGCGCCTATCAGCCCGCTCTGGACCAGGCCCTGGCCGCCGGCGGCGACGACGCCCCCGACATCTACTGCGCCGAGGCCGCCTTCGTCCTGAAGTACTCCCAGGGCGACGCTGCGGGCTATGCCGCTCCCTATGAGGACCTGGGCATCGACGTGGCCGGTGAGCTGGAGACCGCCGACATCGCCCAGTACAGCGTGGACATCGGCACCAACCCCGACGGCAAGGTCGTGGCCCTGGGCTATCAGGCCACCGGCGGCGCGTTCATCTATCGCCGCTCCATCGCCAAGGAAGTCTTCGGTACCGACGACCCCGCTGAGATCGGTGAGATCATCGGCGCCGGCTCCGGCAGCTGGGATAAGTTCTTCGAGGCCGCCGAGACCCTGAAGGCCGCCGGCGACGCCATCATCTCCGGCGACGGCGACCTGTGGCACGCCGTGGAGAACAGCTCCGACAGCGGCTGGATCGTTGACGGCGCTCTGAACATCGACCCCAAGCGTGAGGCTTTCCTGGACCTGTCCAAGCAGCTGAAGGACAACGAGTATCACAACGATACTCAGGACTGGACCGAGGCCTGGTACAATGACATGGCCGGTATCGGCTCCAAGCCCGTGTTCGGCTTCTTCGGCCCCGCGTGGCTCATCAACTACACCATGGCTCCCAACTCCGGCGGCGAGGCTGTCGGCGAGGGCACCTACGGCGACTGGGCCGTCTGCGAGAGCCCCATCGGCTTCTTCTGGGGCGGCACTTGGCTGCTGGCCAACAAGGACGTCTCCGAGGCCAAGAAGGACGCTGTTGCCAAGCTCATCGAGTGGGTCACCCTGGACTCCACTGAGGACGGCCTGCAGTATCACTGGGCCAACGGCACCATGGTCGATGGCGTAGAGGGAACCAAGGACTGCGTCGCTTCCTCCACCGTGATGGCCGCTTCCGACGGCGCTGTCGCTTTCCTGGGCGGCCAGAATATGTTCGACGTGTTCGTTCCCGCCAACGCCTTTGCCAACGGCACCAACCTGACCCAGTACGACGAGACCATCAACTCCTATTGGCGTGACGCTGTCCGTGCCTACACCTCCGGTGAGCTGGACCGCGACGGCGCTATCGAGGCCTTCAAGACCAACATAGCCGACAACCTGGATATCGAGGTCGAGTTCTAAAATTCTGACGGCAGAGGGGGACGGTTCATACACATGGGCCGTCTCCCTTTTTTGACAGCAGCGGAGAGGAGGGCGTATATGAGACCCAAAAAACTGTCATACGCCAAATACGGCTACATATTCAGTATCCCCTTCGTCGTCGCCTTCTGTTTGTTCACCCTTTATCCGGTCATCTTCACGCTGGTCATCGGCTTCACGGACTTCAAGGGCCTGGGCGCGACGAATTTCAACTTCCTGTCGGAACCCTTTAAGAACTTCCAGCAGATCCTCAGCTCTCCGTCCTTCAAGACGGCGCTGAAAAACACCTTCGTGCTGTGGGGCCTGAACTTCTTGCCCCAGATCCTGCTGGCCCTGCTGCTGGCGGCCTGGTTCTCCGGGACGCTGTTCCATGTCAAAGGACAGGGCTTCTTCAAAGTCGTCTTTTACATGCCCAACATCATCACGGCGGCCACTATCGCCATTTTGTTCGGCACTCTGTTCGGCTACCCCATGGGGCCCATGAACAGCCTGCTGCAGAAATTGGGCATTATCAATTCGCCCTATAACTTCTTCCAGAACAAGTGGTGGGCGAAGGGCGTCGTATCCTTCATCCAGTTCTGGATGTGGTACGGCTACACCATGATCGTGCTCATATCCGGCATCCTGGGCATGAACACCGAGTGGTTCGAGGCCGCGGAGCTGGATGGCGCATCGGGCTGGCAGAAGTTTTTCTACATCACCCTTCCCAACCTGCGCACCATCCTGATCTACACCCTGGTAACCAGTCTTATCGGCGGCCTGCAGATGTTCGATATCCCCTATCTGCTGGTCTCGAAGAGCGGGCCCAACAACGCCACGCTGACCGCCAGCGTGTTCATCTACAACCAGGCGTTCAGCGGCAGTTATATGTATAACCGCGCCTCCGCCGCCAGTATGATCATGTTCGCCATCATCTGCGTGCTCTCCGCCGTGGTATTCTACCTCATGCGGGACCGGTACGAGGCGGCGGCCCAGAAGGAACTGAAGCGCGCGGAACGTCAGAGACTTCGCGAGGAGAAGCAGAAAGCGAGGACGGGCGCATGAAAAAGCTGAATGTATCCAAGGGCTTTCTGGCTATGGTCTATATCGTCTGCATCTTCCTGGCCATTTTGAGCATCATGCCCTTTTTGATCATGGTCATCAACTCCACCAGGAGCACCGTGCAGATCCAGCAGCAGGCCATCTCCCTGATTCCGTCCAGCCATCTGATCGAGAACTTCAAGATCCTGACGGGCAAGGCCTTCAACCCCATGCGGGGCTTCCTGAACTCCGCCATCATCTCCCTGGGCGCCACGGCCTGCACGGTGTATTTCTCGTCCTTGACGGCCCACGCCCTGGTGGTGTATAACTGGAAGCTGCGCAAGCCGTTCTTCACCTTCATCCTGGCGGTGATGATGATCCCCTCCCAGGTGATCAGCATCGGCTTCTATCAGTTCATGTACCGCATCCACCTGACCAACAGCTTCCTGCCCCTGATCCTGCCGGCCATCGCGGCGCCCAGCACGGTGTTCTTCATGCGGCAGTTCATGCTCTCGTCGCTGCCCCTTGAGATCGTGGAGTCGGCCCGTATCGACGGATCAAGGGAATTCCACACCTTCAACCGGATCGTGCTGCCCATCATGAAACCCGCCATCGCCACCCAGGCCATCTTCTCCTTCGTCAACTCCTGGAACCAGCTGTTTTTGCCGCTGATCCTTCTGACCCGGCAGGAGAAGTACACCATGCCCATCATGGTGTCGCTGCTGAAAGGCGATATCTACAAGAGAGAGAACGGCGCCATTTATTTGGGCCTGACGCTCACGGTGCTGCCCCTGTTCATCGTGTACTTCCTGCTATCGAAGTACATCATCGCGGGCGTGGCCCTGGGCAGCGTGAAGGGATAAAGATACGTGGATAAGCTGTTCAGCATGGACAACGTGGTTTTCCGCGCCATCGGAAAGCTCGTTGACCTGGTATGGATCAATTTGCTGACGTTGGTATGCGCCCTGCCCGTTGTTACGGCGGGCGCATCCTTCGCCTCCATGTACTATCTGCTGCTGCGGATGGCGGAAAACGACAGCGGGGCGCTGACCCGCGGGTTCTTCCGCGCCTTCCGCAAAAACTTCAAAAACGCCACGGCCGTGTGGCTCATAGGGCTGGTGGTGCTGGCCGTGTACGGGTATGAGCTGTGGCTGCTGCACCAGGGGGTGATGGACGCCTACGGGGTGCTGTACAAGGTGACCCTGGGGCTCATCTCCCTCATCATTGTGGGGGCGGTCATGGTGCTGAACTACTACTTCGCGCTGCTGGCCCGGTACGACCGGAACTGGAAGCAGACGCTGAAAAACGCGGCGCTGCTCACCGTGGGATTCCTGCCCAGGAGCCTCGCCATGGCGGTGCTGATGCTGTTCCCCCTGGCCCTGATGCTGCTGTCGGACTACTTCTTCTGGCTGTGGTTTTTGTATGGGCTGAGCTATCCGGGTTACCTGATCGCCCGGATCATGCTCACGGTCTTTCAGAAGACGGAGGCACGCCATGAAGGACAGGATGGACAGGGAAAAATTTAAAGCCCTGACCTTTCCCAAAAAGATACAGTGGGTGCTGCAATACTACGGTGTGACCATGCTGGTCATCGCCGCGGCGGTGTTCGTGGGCGCGGTGTTTATCAAGTCCGTGTTCGGCCCGGGGGAGCAGTATGCCCTGCGGGTCATGGCCCTGGACGACCGGCTGAGCACGGAGCAGTGCCAGACCTTTGCCCAAGAGCTGGGCGAGCTGGTGGGCGGCGCGTGCGACGTGACCAGCTATCTGGAGAGCGATACGGCCCAGATGCAGGCCTTCGTGGTCCGCCTGACCACGGACCCCCTGGACCTGGTCATCGCCCCGGAGGATGAGATGCAGCAGCTGGTGGAAAACGGCTATGTGGCCGCGGGCCTCCGGTTACAGGACGATTCCCGCTACATGCAGGAGACCTTCACGGTTGGAGCGGATGCCCGGCCCCGGTACATCGGGCGCACGTCGGTGGGCGTGAACGGGGAAAACGCCGCGGCTGCGGAGGAGTACTTCACCCAGTCCGTGGCGGAGCAGGGACCATAATTACGATATCAAGGAGCGACTTATGCGGCTTTTTGAAAATAAAAAGAAGACTGAGGAATATAAAAAGCGGGCCCATGACCTGGTGGCGCAAATGACCCTGGAGGAGAAGGTATCCCAGATGCTCTTCAACGCCCCGGCCATCGAGCGGCTGGGCGTGCCCGCCTATAACTGGTGGAACGAGGCGCTGCACGGGGTGGCCCGGGCCGGCACGGCCACGGTGTTCCCCCAAGCCATCGCCATGGCGGCCGCCTTCGACGAGGAGCTTGTCCATGAGGTGGGCGACGCCGTCTCCACCGAGGCCAGGGGCAAATTCAACGCCCAGCAGCAGTTCGGGGACCGGGATATCTACAAGGGCCTGACCATGTGGTCGCCCAACGTGAACATCTTCCGGGACCCCCGCTGGGGCCGGGGCCACGAGACCTACGGGGAGGACCCCTTCCTCACCGGCCGCCTGGGCGGCGCCTTTGTGCGGGGCATGCAGGGGGACGACCCGGACTACCTGAAGGTGGCGGCCTGCGCCAAGCACTTCGCCGTCCACTCCGGGCCGGAGGACCTGCGCCATGAGTTCGACGCGGAGGTGTCCAAACAGGACCTGTTCGAGACCTACCTGCCCGCCTTTAAGGAACTGGTCCGGGACGAGGGCGTGGAGGCGGTCATGGGCGCCTATAACCGGGTCAACGGGGAGCCCTGCTGCGGCAGCGAGACCCTTTTGAAGGACATCCTCCGGGGCCGGTGGGGCTTTGACGGGCACGTGGTGTCCGACTGCTGGGCCATCAAGGACTTCTACCTGGGCCACCACGTCACGGCCAACGCCCGCCAGGCGGCGGTCCTGGCGGTGACCAACGGCTGCGACGTCAACTGCGGCGAGGTGTTCGTGAACCTGGTCCAGGCGGTCCGGGAGGGGCTCATCGGCGAGGACAAGATCACCCAGGCCTGCGAGCGGCTGTTCACCACCCGGATGAAGCTGGGCCTGTTCGAGGAGCCGGGGAAGGTGCCCTATGACAGCATAGACTACAGCGTGGTGGACAGCCCCGCCATGAAGGCGCTGGACCTGGACGCGGCGAAGCGGTGCCTGACCCTTCTGAAAAACGATGGGCTGCTGCCCCTGGACAAGACAAAGATAAAGACCCTGGGGGTCATCGGCCCCAACGCCGACAACCGCCGGGCCCTGGTGGGCAACTACGAGGGCACCGCCTCCCGGTACGAGACCGTGCTGGAGGGGCTGGAGGACTACCTGGGCAGCGACGTGCGGGTGGTCTATTCCCAGGGCTGCCACCTCTTTATGGACAGGGCGGAGCACCTGGGCCAGGCCAACGACCGGCTCTCCGAGGTGAAGGCTGTGTGCCGGGAAAGCGACGTGGTAGTGGCCGTGCTGGGCCTGGACCCCAGCCTGGAGGGCGAGGAGGGCGACCAGGGCAACGCCCACGCCAGCGGCGACAAAAAGGACCTGCGCCTGCCCGGTTTGCAGGAGCAGATATTGAAGGCCATCGTGGAGAGCGGAAAGCCGGTGGTGCTGGTGGTGCTCAGCGGCAGCGCCCTGGCCCTGGACTGGGCGGAGGAAAACGTGTCCGCCATACTGCAGGGCTGGTACCCCGGGGCCCGGGGCGGCACGGCCATCGCCCAGACCCTCTTCGGGGACAACTGCCCCGAGGGCCGGCTGCCGGTGACCTTCTACAGCGAGGGCCAGACCCTGCCCGATTTCACCGACTACGCCATGAAGGGCCGGACCTACCGGTATCTGGACTCGGAGCCCCTCTATCCCTTCGGATACGGGCTGAGCTACACTGCCTTCGCCTTTGACCGGGAGGCGCTGTCCTCCGATACGGTCACGGCGGATGGCCTCACCGTCACATGCCGGGTGAAGAACACCGGCGCATACGCCTCCCGGATCCCGGTGCAGGTCTACGTGAAGGCCCGCCGTCCCGGCACCCCCAACGCCCAGCTCAAAGGCCTCAAAAAGGTGGCCCTGGCGCCGGGGGAGGAGAAGGATGTTACCATAGCGCTGCCCGCCGCCGCCTTCGGCCTGTACGACGACCAGGGAGTGCTCCGGGTGGAAGAGGGGGACTACGACGTGTTCGTGGGCCAATCCCAGCCCGACGGGCGGAGCCGGGCCCTTCTGGGGGCCGCCCCCACGGCGCTGCGGGCCGTCTGCAGGGAAGGTTTTGCCCTGTAAGTATTTCATTGTCCGGTGCCTCCGGCCGCTTCTGAAAAAAACCTTTGACAAATGGGCTTTGGCGTGCTAGAATAACGCCAACAATTTAAAACACTAAACCGTTGACGCGGAGATAACGGCGGTGATGCCCGCACAGAGAGCCCCCTAAGCTGAGATCGGGGTGGGAAACAAGCCGTCAAATGGACCGCTGAGGGCGCAGTAATGTGCGACGTGTGGGCATACGTCAGTTGCCGGGGATATGCAGGTATCCTGTCAAGCGCACGGCTTCACAGCCGTGAATCAAGGTGGCACCGCGGATAAGGTTTTTATTCGTCCTTGACAGAAAAGGAAGTTTCTGTCAGGGACGTTTTTTCATGCCCCGGCAGGATATTCCCGGACCTAAACACAAGGAGGCGCGTTTTATGGTCGTGAGACCCAGTTTGGAGGAGGTAAGGGCGATCGCCGCCCAGGGCCGGTACAAGGTCCTGCCGGTGAGCTGCGAGATGCTGTCGGATATATGTACGCCCATCGAGGCGATGAAGATATTGAAGAATGTCTCCACCCACTGTTTCCTGCTGGAATCGGTGGCCGAGCGGGAGAAATGGGGCCGCTATACCTTTCTGGGCTTCGAGCCCAGGATGGAGATCACCTGCACCGGCGGGGTGATGAAGGCGGGGGACGTGCGCTTTCACACGGACGACCCCTCGGCGGCGCTGCGGCAGATCCTGGCGGAGTATACAAGCCCCCGCTTCGACTATCTGCCGCCCTTCACCGGCGGGCTGGTGGGATATTTCTCCTATGACTATCTGGGCTACAGCGAGCCCGCTGTCCGCACGGGGGCAAAGGACACGGAGGCGTTCAAGGACGTGGACCTGATGCTCTTCGACAGGGTCATCGCCTTTGACAGCGTCACCCAGAAGATCATCCTTATCGCCAACATGCCTCTGACCGACCCGGAGACGGGCTACAACCAGGCGGTCCTGTCTTTGGCGCACATGCGGGAGCTGCTGCGCAGCGGCGCGAAAAAGAGCGAGCCCGGCGGCCGTCTCACCGGCGAGGTGACGCCCCTGTTTGGAAGAGACGCCTACTGCGCCATGGTGGAGCGGGCCAAGCATCACATCCGGGAGGGGGATATCTTCCAGATCGTCCTGTCCAACCGGCTCAGCGCGCCCTTTGAGGGCAGCCTTCTGAATACCTACCGCGTCCTGCGGACCGTGAATCCCTCGCCGTACATGTTCTACTTCTCCGGTACGGACGTGGAGGTGGCCGGCGCGTCCCCGGAGACCCTGGTGAAGCTGGAAAACGGCGTGCTGCACACCTTCCCCCTGGCGGGGACCCGCCCCCGGGGAAAGACCGACGAGGAGGACGCCGCCCTGGAGGCGGAGCTTCTGGCGGATGAAAAGGAGCTGGCCGAGCACAACATGCTGGTGGACCTGGGCCGCAACGACCTGGGGAAGATAAGCAGGTTCGGTTCCGTCCAGGTGGAAAAGCTCCACTCCATCGAGCGCTACTCCCACGTGATGCACATCGGCTCCACGGTCCGGGGGGAGATACGCCCGGAGTTCGACGCCCTGGACGCCATCGCGGCGGTACTCCCGGCGGGCACCCTGTCCGGCGCGCCCAAGATCCGCGCCTGCCAGCTCATCGGAGAGCTGGAGGACAACAAGCGGGGTATTTACGGGGGCGCCATCGGCTACATCGACTTCACCGGCAACATGGACACCTGCATCGCCATCCGCATCGCCTATAAGAAGAACGGCCAGGTATTCGTCCGGTCCGGCGCGGGCATCGTGGCCGACTCCGTGCCGGAGAAGGAGTACCAGGAATGCATCAACAAGGCCCAGGCTGTGGTGAACGCCCTGAAGCTGGCCCAGGAGGAAGACCTATGATCCTGCTCATCGACAATTACGACAGCTTTTCCTATAACCTCTATCAGCTGGTGGGGGCCCTGGACCCGGACATCCGCGTCATCCGCAATGATGAGCTGACCGTGGCGGAGATCGCCGCCCTGGCGCCGGACCGCATCATCCTCTCTCCCGGCCCCGGACGGCCGGAGGATGCGGGCGTCACCATGGAGGTGGTGCGGGCGCTGGGGCCGGCCATCCCCATGCTGGGGGTCTGCCTGGGGCACCAGGCCATCTGCGCCGCCTATGGGGCCACGGTCACCTACGCCAGGCGTCTCATGCACGGCAAGCAGTCCACCGTCCGCTTCGACCTTGACTGCCCCCTGTTCGCGGGCTGTCCCGAGCGCGCGCCCGTGGCCCGGTATCACTCCCTCGCGGCGGACCCGGACACCATCCCGGCGTGTCTCGCTGTCACCGCATGCACGGAGGAAGGGGAGGTGATGGCGGTACGGCACCGGCAGTATCCTGTTTTCGGCGTCCAGTTCCACCCTGAGTCCATCATGACCCCGGATGGACAGACCATGCTGCGAAACTTTATCCATCTTAAATAAAAGGAAAGGAGTTCCTATCATGATAAGAGAAGCCATTGCAAAGATCGTCTCCAAGGAGGACCTGACCTACGAGGAGGCCTACGCCGTCATGAACGAGATCATGTCCGGCGAGACCACTCAGACACAGAACGCCGCGTTCCTCGCGGCGCTGTCCACCAAGAGCGCCAAGGCCGAGACCAGCGACGAGATCGCCGGCTGCGCCGCCGCCATGCGGGACCACGCCACGAAGGTGGATGTGCCCTATCCCGTTTTCGAGATCGTGGGCACCGGCGGCGACGGGGCCCACAGCTTCAACATCTCCACCGCCTCCGCGCTGGTGGCCGCCGCCGGCGGCATCAAGGTGGCCAAGCACGGCAACCGGGCCGCCTCCTCCCAGTGCGGCACCGCCGACTGCCTGGAGGCCCTGGGCGTCAACATCCAGCAGAGCCCGGAGCGGTGCGTGGAGCTTTTGAACGAGGTGGGCATGTGCTTCTTCTTCGCCCAGAAATACCACACCTCCATGAAATATGTGGGCGCCATCCGCAAGGAATTGGGCTTTAGGACGGTGTTCAATATCCTGGGGCCGTTGACCAACCCCGGCAGTCCCAAAATGCAGCTGCTGGGCGTGTATGACGAGTATCTGGTGGAGCCCTTGGCCCAGGTGCTCATCAGCCTGGGCGTGGAGCGGGGCATGGTAGTCTACGGCAAAGACAAGCTGGACGAAATATCCCTGTCCGCCCCCACGGCCGTGTGCGAGTTCAAGGACGGCTGGTTCAAGTCCTACACGGTGACGCCGGAGGATTTCGGCCTGACCCGGTGCGAAAAGAGCGACCTCACGGGCGGCGCCCCGGCGGAGAACGCCCAGATCGTCCGGGACATCCTGGCGGGCGCCCCCGGTCCCAAGCGGGACGCGGTGCTCATGAACGCCGGCGCGGCCCTGTATATCGGCGGCAAGGCGGCCAGCTGGGCCGAGGGCGTATCTCTCGCGGCGGAGCTCATCGACAGCGGCAGGGCCGCCGCGACCCTGGCCAGGTTCATAGAGGTCTCCAACCGTCCGGAGGCCTGAGATGACCATCCTGGACCAGTTGGCCGCCCACGCCCGGGAACGGGCGGCGGCGGACAAAAAGATCGTCAGCCCGGAGGCCATGAAGGAGCTTGCCGTTCAGGGCGGTCCGGCCAATGGCCGGGCATTCATGGATGCGCTCACCAAGCCGGGCCTCAGCTTCATCTGCGAGGTGAAGCGGGCATCCCCCTCCAAGGGGCTCATCGCGCCGGACTTTCCCTACCTGGACATCGCCCGGGCATACGAGGCGGCGGGTGCGGACGCGGTGTCCTGCCTCACGGAGCCCAAGTGGTTTTTAGGGTCAGATGACATCTTCCGGGATATCCGCCGGACCATATCCCTCCCCATGCTCCGCAAGGATTTCACCGTGGATGAGTACCAGCTATACCAGGCCAAGGTCATGGGCGCCAACGCGGTGCTTCTCATCTGCGCCCTTCTGGACACGGCCACGCTGGCGAGATACCTGAACATATGCGACGCTCTGGGCCTGGCCGCTCTGGCGGAGACCCATGACGAGGGGGAGATACGTTCCGCCCTCAGCGCCGGAGCCCGGATCATCGGTGTGAACAACCGGAATTTGAAGGACTTTACCGTGGACTTCTCCAACGCCGCCCGGCTGCGGGAGCTGATACCGCCCGAGGCGGTATATGTGGCGGAGAGCGGCGTGACCGGTCCGGAGGACGCGGCGGCGCTGAGGAAGCTGGGAGCCGACGCGGTGCTCATGGGGGAGGTCCTCATGCGGGCAAAGGACAAGGCCGCGCTGCTGGCGGCCATGAGGGAGGCGGCCCGATGACGAAGATCAAGATATGCGGCCTGTACCGGCCCCAGGACATAGAATACGTCAACGCCGCCCGGCCGGACTGGTGCGGGTTCATCATCAACTTCCCCAAGAGCCACCGGGACCTGGCCCCGGACCAGGTGCGGGCCCTGCGGGCGGGGCTGGACAGCGGTATCACCCCTGTGGGCGTATTTGTGGACAGCCCTGTGGAGGACGCGGCGGCGCTATTGAACGACGGCACCATATCCGTGGCCCAGCTCCATGGCCATGAGGACGATGATTATATCGCACGGCTCCGGGAGCTGGCCCCCGGCTGTACGGTATGGAAGGCCTTCAAGGTCCGCACCGCTGGGGACCTGGCCGCCGCCAACGCCTCCGCCGCCGACATGGTCCTCTTAGACAACGGCTACGGCACCGGCGCGGCCTTCGACTGGTCCCTGACCCAGGGCGTGACCCGGCCCTATATCCTGGCCGGGGGTCTGACGCCGGAGAACATCCCCGACGCCATTGCCCGGCTCCGCCCCTGGGGGCTGGACATCTCCAGCGGCGTGGAGACGGATAAAAAGAAAGACTTTACAAAGATCATGGCGGCCGTGGCCGCCGCGCGAAAGGAATGAACGCCATGTCCAACGGACGATTCGGTATCCACGGCGGACAGTATATCCCCGAGACATTGATGAACGCGGTCATCGAACTGGAGGCCGCATATAACCATTACAAAGACGACCCGGATTTCAACAGTGAGCTTACCTATCTCTTCAACGAGTACGCCGGGCGTCCCTCCCGGCTTTACTACGCCGAGAAGATGACCCGGGACCTTGGCGGGGCGAAGATCTACCTCAAGCGGGAGGACCTGAATCACACCGGCGCCCACAAGATCAACAACGTCCTGGGCCAGGCACTGCTGGCGAAGAAGATGGGCAAGACCCGCCTCATCGCCGAGACCGGCGCCGGCCAGCACGGCGTGGCGACCGCCACCGCCGCCGCCCTCATGGGCATGCAGTGCGTGGTGTTCATGGGCGAGGAGGACACGAAGCGCCAGGCCCTGAACGTGTATCGGATGCGTCTTCTGGGTGCGGAGGTAGTGCCCGTGACCACCGGCACCGGCACGCTGAAGGACGCCGTATCCGAGGCCATGCGGGAGTGGACCCGCCGCATCGACGACACCCACTACTGCCTGGGCTCCGTCATGGGCCCGCACCCGTTCCCCACCATCGTGCGGGACTTCCAGGCGGTGATCTCCCGGGAGATCAGGCAGCAGCTTCAAGAGAAGGAGGGCCGGCTGCCCGACGCGGTGATCGCCTGCGTGGGCGGCGGCTCCAACGCCATCGGCAGCTTTTATCACTTCATCCCGGAGCCTTCCGTGCGGCTCATCGGCTGCGAGGCCGCCGGGCGGGGCGTGGATACCTTTGAGACTGCCGCCACCATCGCCACGGGAAGGCTGGGCATCTTCCACGGCATGAAGAGCTACTTCTGCCAGGATGAGTACGGCCAGATCGCCCCGGTATATTCCATCTCCGCGGGGCTGGACTATCCCGGCATCGGCCCGGAGCACGCCTGGCTGCACGACACCGGCCGGGCGGAGTATGTGCCCATCACCGACGGCGAGGCGGTGGACGCCTTTGAGTACCTGGCCCGGACAGAGGGCATCATTCCCGCCATCGAGTCCGCCCACGCCGTGGCCTACGCCCAAAAGCTGGCCCCGGCCATGGGAAAGGACCAGATCATCGTCATCACCATCTCTGGCCGGGGGGACAAGGACTGCGCCGCCATCGCCCGCTACAGAGGGGAGGATATCCATGAGTAACATCCATAAGGCGTTTGAAAACGGCAAGGCGTTCATCCCGTTCATCACCTGCGGCGACCCGGACCTGGAAACCACCGCCGCCTGTGTGCGTGCCTGCGCGGAAAACGGGGCCAGCCTCATAGAACTGGGCATCCCGTTTTCGGACCCCACCGCCGAGGGCCCTGTCATCCAGGGAGCCAACCTGCGGGCGCTGACCGGCGGCGTCACTACGGACAGGATCTTCGATCTGGTCCGGGACCTGCGCCGGGACGTGAGAGTGCCCATGGTGTTCATGACCTATGCCAACGTGGTATTCTCCTACGGCGCGGAGCGTTTCATCTCCACCTGCCGGGACATCGGCATCGACGGGCTCATCCTGCCCGACCTGCCCTTCGAGGAGAAGGGGGAGTTCCTGCCCCTGTGCCGGCAGTATGGGGTGGACCTGATATCCCTGGTGGCGCCCACCTCCGCCGACCGCATCGCCATGATCGCCCGGGAGGCGGAGGGCTTCCTCTACATCGTCTCCAGCCTGGGCGTTACCGGCACCCGCAGCGAGATCACAACGGACCTGGCCTCCATCGTGAAGGTGGTCCGGGCCAATACGTCCATACCCTGCGCCATCGGTTTTGGCATCTCCACG
The DNA here is from genome assembly GCA_947625045.1 of uncultured Oscillospiraceae bacterium. Classification (GTDB taxonomy): domain Bacteria; phylum Bacillota; class Clostridia; order Oscillospirales; family Oscillospiraceae; genus CAJOIG01. The sequence goes on along the minus strand of CANQMW010000012.1, from coordinate 62,639 downwards.
CCGGAACAGGCGGCCAAAATGGCCTCTTATTCCGACGGGGCCATCGTGGGTTCCGCCATCATCAAGCTGCTGGCCCAGTACGGCAAGGACGCGCCGGAGCACGTGGGCGCGTATGTGCGGGCCATGACGGAGGCTCTTGGGTAACGGGGACGCCGGTAGTATAAAAAACTCCTCACTTCCTTGTTGGAGGTGAGGAGTTTTTGCGTATGTCGTATTTTAGCGTAATTATGCTAAGAGACAAAGCGGGAGCGTGAGATCTATGGATGCGGGTGCACAGTTACCAGATGTTCTATTGGGTGGATGAACAAAGAAAGCTGGTCACGGTCGCGCGTGTGATCTACGCCAGAAGTTTTCCCTCCCGCAATGCGGCGGCCCAGATCACAGACCTGGACCGCCGCACAGGAAAAGTCTTTACGCGCTTATGCCGCGGGGGCTTGGGCCGCCATGGCGGCCAGGACGGGGCTCAGGACCGCCCCAAGGGCTTCGCCCAGCAGGGTCTGCAGGTCCGCCGGCAGCGGGCTCTCCTCGCCCGCGGCGTCCAGCTCGCTCAGGTTCACGACGCTGTCCATGTCGATGGCGTCGGGACCGAAGGTGGCGTCCTCGACCGTGTGCTTGTTGACGTCGAACTGCACGTCCACGCGCTTGTCGCCGTCGATGCTTATGATATCAAAGGCCAGGGTCTTGCCCTCTTCGGTGGTGGTCAGCACGTAGCTCAGGCCGTTGTGGCCCTCGGTCTCGCCATCGGAGGCGGACACCAGCACGTAGCCCAGACCGGCATCCAGGCCGTTCATGCCCTGATAGAAGGCACCCTCCAGCACCGCGTCCACGTTCTCGTCCTGCAGTTCCTCAGCGCCATCAAAAGGCTGGCCGTTCATGGTGATCATGTCCGCGACCTGGAGCAGGTGCTCCTTATCCACGCTGAAGCTGGTCACCTTATACTCGCCCGCGGGCAGCAGCACCTCGCCGGTATCCGGGTCGGTGACGTCCTCGTCGATGGTGACGGTCTGGTCGGCGCTGACGTTGTCCTCCAGGACCTCCAGGATGTCGCCGTTCACCACAAGACCGGGTTCAGGCGTCTCGGCGGGAACCTCAGCGGGCGCGGGTATTTCCCCGGCCTCCACGCGGTCGAAGAAGTCGAAGATGCTCTGGGCGGCCTGGTTGGCGTCCATGTTCTGGAGCTTCTCGATGAGCACGTCGCGCAGCTCGTCCAGGCTGTTGGCAAGCTCCATCACCGGGTCGATGGCGTAGTCCTTGTCGCCCAGGGTGGGGCTGGCGAGGTGGATGATGTAAAGATCGTCCACCTGTGTAAAGCCGATCTCGCAGACACGCTCGCCGGCGTTATCCACGTGTACCAGCACGGCGCCCGGCTCACCGTCCATCACGTCCACACCGATCTCCACGTCGGACAGGTCGATGTTCATATCGCCCGTCTCAACGGTGACGCCGGACAGGCAGTAGCAGGTACCGGCCCCGGGGCCCTCCGTAAAGGCGCAGGCGCTGAGCATGAGTACAGCGCTCAGGATGACAGCTAGCAGTTTTTTCATTTCTTGTGGTCCTCCTTTTTAGTTTTGTGTACCGCGTATCATTATAAATCATGCGCGGCGCTTCCTTCAATGCGGGGGACCTGACGTTTTCGCGGTCAAACCTGACTTTCGCGAAGTCCTGTTCTGCGTGCTAGCATTTAATGGGGTGATGCCACGGAAAGCTCAGCGCCGTCCCTGACAGCAAAACGGTACTCCAGGCGCTCATCGCAGCTTAAAGTGACTGCCCGAGATGGTAATGCGGTGTCAAACTTTCAGAGCCCCTTCCAGGGGCTGATCATGCCACTAGTTTACTGGTCATCATGCTCCTTTACCATGGTCAGGGCGATGCGCCTTTTCACCGGGTCCGCCTCCACCACCCAGACCTTTATCACGTCGCCCACCTTCACCACGTCCGAGGGGTGCTTCACGAACCTGTCCGCCATGCGGGAGATGTGGACCAGACCGTCCTGGTGGACGCCGATGTCCACGAACGCGCCGAAGTCGATGACGTTTCGCACCGTGCCGGTCAGCTCCATGCCGGGCTTCAGGTCCTTGATGTCCAGCACGTCGGTGCGAAGAGCCGGGGCGGGAAGCTCCTCCCGGGGGTCCCGGCCGGGCTTTGCAAGCTCCGCGAGCATGTCCTTCAGGGTAGGCAGGCCCACATCCAGCTCCGCGGCCAGCTTCTCCAGCCCGTATTCCTTTGCCCGCGGGCCTATCTGGGGCACGCCGCCGTTTCGGATGTCCCCCAGGGAGAAGCCCAGGGTCTTCAAAAGCGCCTTGGCGCTGTCGTAGCTCTCCGGGTGGACGGCGGTGGCGTCCAGGGGCTCCCGGCTGTCCGCCACCCGGAGGAAGCCGGCGCACTGCTCGAAGGCCTTGGGCCCCAGCTTGGGTACCTTCTTCAGGGCCGCCCGGGAGGGGATGGGCCCATTTTCTTCCCGCCAGGCCACGATATTCCTGGCCAGCACGGGACCGATGCCCGCCACGCGGCTCAATAGCTCCGCCGAGGCGGTGCTCACCTCCACGCCCACGTCGTTGACGCACTGCTCCACCACCCCGTCCAGGGCGGCGGACAGCTCCGCCTGCTTCAGGTCATGCTGATACTGCCCCACGCCGATGGCCTTGGGGTCGATCTTCACCAACTCCGCCAGGGGGTCCTGCAGCCGCCGGGCGATGGACACGGCGCTGCGCAGGGACACGTCGTAATCGGGGAATTCCCGGGCGGCCAGGGGGCTGGCGGAGTACACGGACGCGCCCGCCTCGCTGACGATGGCGTAGGCGGCGCCGGGCAGCCGGGGCAGGAGGGAGACGATGAACTGCTCGCTCTCTCTCGAGGCGGTGCCGTTGCCGATGGCGATGGCCGTCACATGGTGCCGCCGCACCATGCTCTCGATCAGTTTGGCCGCCTGCTCCTTCTGGCGGGTCTGGCCGGGCAGGGTGAAATACCCAACGCCCGTCTCCAGAACCTTGCCGTTTTCGTCAACCACGGCCAGCTTGCACCCGGTGCGGAACCCCGGGTCCACGCCCAATATGACCCGCCCCTTCACCGGCGGCTGCATGAGAAGCTGGTGGAGATTTTGGCTGAAGACGCGGATGGAGGACTCGTTGGCCCTATCTGTCAGCTCGCCCCGCAGTTCCCGCTCAAGAGAGGGGAAGAGGAGCCGGTCCCAGGCGTCCTCGCAGGCCATGGCCACCTGCCGGGCAGCCTCGCCATTGGCCCGGACGAAGCGCCGCCGTATCCGGTCCAGAACGCGGTCATCCGGCACAGAAAGGGTCACCTTCAGGAATCCCTCCCGTTCGCCCCGGTTGACGGCCAGCACCCGGTGAGGGGCCATGCGGGGTACCGGCTCCTGGTAGTCATAGTACATCCGGTAGACGCTGTCCTCGTCCTTGGCAGCGGTCGTGTTTATGACACCGTCCCGCAGCAGAAGCGCCCGCAGGTCTTTGCGGAGGGCCGCGTCGTCGCTGACCGTCTCGGCGATGATGTCCCGCGCCCCGGCAAGGGCGCTCTCCGCGTCCGGCACGTCCTCGCTTATATACTTTTCCGCCGCGGCAGCCACGTCCGACCGGGCCTGGTTCAGCAGCAGCCACTGGGCCAGGGGCTCCAGGCCCCGCTCCTTAGCCACCGTGGCCCGGGTCCGGCGCTTGGGCCGGAAGGGGCGGTAGAGGTCTTCCAGCTCCGCCAGCGTTTTCGCGGCCCGCAGCTTTTCCGTGAGCTCCTCTGTCAGGACGCCCTGCTCTGTCAGGGCCTTTTCGATCTCCTCCCGGCGCTTTTCCAGCCCCCGCAGATACGAAAGCCTTTCGGCGATCTGCCGCAGGGTCTGGTCGTCTATGGAGCCGTGGGCCTCCTTCCGGTACCGGGCGATGAAGGGGATGGTGTTGCCCCCGTCCAGCAGGTCGATGACCGCCTGTATCTGCCCGGGGCGCAGGCCCAGTTCCTCCGCTATGATCTTCGCATGATCCATGGTCTGTCGTTCCTTTTCATCGGTCTCATTTTGGCATGGATGCCATTATAACAGGGGCGAGCCTTCAGCGCAAGCGATGGGGGGGTATCGTTGAAAGGCCAACGGGCCCACTTCGCAAAAGTCAGGTCTGACTGCGAAAACGTCAGGACTCACTCGTTGAAGGGCTCCGGCGGCCGTGATAAAATCTAATAGGTAGAATATTGCCTTAAGACAAGGGAGAGGAAAGATGGAAAAAGCCCATACATCATCTGTGATCTATAAGCAGTTTTTCGGCGCCATGATCGTGATGACCATGATGGAATTGGCCCACGCCGCGGCGACCCTGGTGGACGGGGCCATGGCCGGGCGGCTGCTGGGCGCGGCGGAGCTGGCCGCCCTGGGCATATGTACGCCCTACTACAGCATCGCCGCCGTCATCAGCGGCGTGCTGATGACCAGCTGTCAGACCATGTGCGCCCGCAGCGTGGGAAGCGGCCGGCTGGACGAGGCGGACCGGATATTCTCCCTGTGCTGCACACTGGGGATGGTACTGTCCTGCGTGATGACGGCAGTGGGGATCATCCTGGCGGGGCCCTTCGCGCGGCTGCTGGGCGCCCGGGGCGCCTCAGCGGAGCTTCTGCCCTATGCCAGAGCCTATCTCATAGGCCTCTTCACCGGCACGCCGGGCCTCATCATGGTGGCTATCCTCTCGCCTATCGTCCAGCTGGACGGCGGGGCGAAACGGACCACCGTGGCAAGTCTGACCATCACGGTAGTGGACGTGATCGGCGACGTCCTGTTTATGGTCGTGATGAAGATGGGGTTGCTGGGCCTGGGCCTGGGCACAGCGGTCAGCAACTACGCGGCCCTGGCGGTGCTTCTGACCCATTTCAGGAAGAAGGACCGGCTCTTCCACTTCCGGGCCAAGGATATGAACTGGCGGCTGACGCCGAAGATCGTCGCGGGGGGCCTTCCCAGCGGCGCCACCCAGATATGCCGGGCCATAGGGCCCATCCTCATCAACAGCATTGTCCTGTCCGTGGCCGCCACGGCGGGGCTGTCGGCCCTGTCGGCGCAGAGTAATGTGAAACTGGTGGTCCGCAGCCCCATCGTGGGCATGGCTGGGGCGGTGATGCTGATGACCGGCGTGTACGCGGGGGAGAAGGACGTGAACGGCCTGAAGCAGACCGTGCGGGTGACGCTGTGGTACGCTGTCGGCCTGATGAGCGTCATTGCCGGCGCTGTGATTCTGTTCGCACCAGCCCTGGCGGCGTTTTATCTGCCGGACGCGCCGTAGGCCAAAAAGATGGCGGCCAACGCGCTGCGCTGGTTTGCCCTGTCCCTGCCGCCCATGGCGGTGAACATGTGCGTGGGCAACTACCTGACGGCCCTGGGGGACCGGCGCCGCGCCTATACCATCAACATCGGCAACGAGCTCATAAGCCTGGTGGCATGCGTGGCCGTGCTGGGAAAACTGTTCGGCATCAACGGCGTGTGGGCGGCCTATTGCGTAAGTCAGCTCGTGACGCTGGCGGTGTTCCTCCTTTGCGGCGCGCTGCGGCGCGATACGGACGCGAAAGGGGCGGAAAAGCTCCTGTTCCTGCCCCGGGGCTTCAGCCTGCCTGAGAGCGACTACATATCCGTGTCCGTCACGGCCATGGAGCAGGTCATAGGCCTTTCTCAGCATATCAGTGCCTTCTGCTCCAGCCACGACGTAGACCGGCGAAGGAGCTATCTGGCGGCGCTGTGCGTGGAGGAGATGGCGGGCAACACGGTGACCTACGGCTTCGCCGACGGAAAACGGCACAGCGTGGACATCCGGGTCATACTGCGGGACGGGGACGTGCTGCTGCGGCTGCGGGACGACTGCGCCAAGTTCGACCTGAAGGAGAAGGTCCGCTCCTGGACCCTGGACCCGGAGCATCCGGAGGAAAATGTGGGCATCCGCCTGGTGTTGTCTCTCTCCAAGGATGTGACCTACACCAACACGATGGATATGAACAACCTGCTCATCACGATCTGATACCGGGCTGCCCGGAAAGAAAAGGAGTATAAACACATGAAAGTTGCTATCGTATACGGCGGTACCTCCAGCGAGGCGGGGGCCTCCACAAAGAATGCCAAGAGCATAGAAAGCGTCCTGCGGCAGAAGGGCTATGACGTATGCATGCTGGAATACGGCCGGGACATGGTCCATGCCCTGCGGCGGGAGAAGGCTGACATCGTCTATCTCTGCGTGCAGGGAAAGTACCACGGCGACGGGACCCTGCAGGCCATGCTGGACCACGAGGGGATCCCCTATACGGGCAGCCGCACCCACGCGGCCATGCTCATCAACGATAAGATCCTCTGCAAGTTTCTCTTCGACCACTACGGCGTGCCCACGCCCCGGTGGACCATCCTGCGGAAGGAGGAATACGACCGGGGAGACTTCGACTATGCCGCGCTGGGCTATCCCTTCGTGGCGAAGGCGCCCAGCCAGGGGGGCAGCTTTGGCATAGAGCTGATACGCTCCCCGGAGGACCTGCCCAAGATGGCCCATGTGTTTAAATTCGACGACCCCATCTTATTGGAAGAGTTCATCGACGGGGGCTTTTACACCGTGGGGCTCTTTGAAAAGGAGGGGAAGCTCATCACCCTCAAGTGCGTGGAGGGTGTGGAGACCCTGTCCGGCGCGCGGGTACATAAGAAGAACGACCTGACGCTGTTCACCGGGGAGTACGGCGTGGAGCCGCCGAAGCTGGATGAAAAGCTGCTCCACCAGATGGAGCGGACGGCGGAGAAGGTATTTAAGATCACCGGCGCGAAGGATGTGGGCCGGGTGGACTTCATGGTGAGCCACGATACGGGCCGCATCTACACGTTGGAGATAAACGCGGTGCCGGGGCTGAAGCGGGAGAGCCTGATGCCCCGGGCGGCGGAGTACTCCGGGATAGCCTACGAGGAAATGGTAGAGGACATATTGCTGTCCGCGTGGAACAGCAGGGAGAACGCATGAAAAAAGCGGGTCATCTTTGGCCCTTTTGCCCCGGTGGGTCGTATAAAGGGACAGAAGCCAGAAAGGAGAACCGTCATGGAAAACAATAAAAAGAGCTTTGAGGAGCTGACCGACGAGGCGCTGGATATGGTCGCCGGCGGGAGTCGAAGCTGGGCAAGCGAGATGCTCGAGTTCGATGAACTCTATTCCGATCACGAGTGCAGCAACTGCCACAAATCGGTCAGCGGCAACGCCGCCTTCAAAAGGACCGATGGAGTATGGTTTTGTGAGACCTGCTGGTATCAACTCAGCGGTTGGAAAAGGTAAAAGGAGAACCGCCATGGAAAACAATGAAAACAAAAAAGGCAGCGAAGCCCTGCCCGACGACGCCCTGGACAAGGTGGCAGGGGGGAGGTATACTTCTTGGGAAGTATTTAAAGAGAACAATTGCGACGTCTGCTGTCACTTTTATGATGGCTGTCCCTACGGTGCTCCGACTGGTGGCTTTTTGAAATTGGGCAATACGTCCTGCCCCGATAAGGCGTGAGGATCAAAAGGAGAACGATCATGAACGACAACGAGGCCAAAAAGAGCAGCGAAGAACTGGCCGACGAGGCGCTGGACAAGGTCTCCGGTGGGACAGACGACAGCACTGAACAGTATTTGATATGTATTGATTGTCTCCGGCAGGACAAAAGCGTTCAGCACTGTCTGTGCGGCGATGTGAACTGTTCATTATGTCCGAGCTGCATGGATGATCGCCGGAAAAAGGGCTATACAGTACGGCAGGCGAGACGGTAGTGAAATAGTCAGAAAAGGAGAACGAACATGGAAAGCGGCGAGACAAAAAAGAGCAATGAGGCCCTGGCGGACCTGTCTGAATAAAAAATATTAAACCGGGGAGGTACATAAAATGAAGCTTCGAAAAGTATTGGCATTCATCCTGGCGGCGGCCATGCTGCTGGGACTGTGCGCGGGCTGCGGGAAAAAGCCCGAGGAGATGTATGACGAGGCCATAGAGGCCCTGGAGGGCGGCGACACCGCCAAGGGCGAGGAGCTGCTTGAAAAGGCGGCGGAGAAGGACTATGCCCCCGCCAGCGCCAAGTTGGGTACGATGTATTACTCCGGCGACGGGGTGGAGCAGGACCTGGCCAAGGCCGCAGAGATGTACCAGAAGGCCGCGGACGGCGGCGACGGCAGCAGCATGGACGCCTTGGGCGTGATGTATGTCCTGGGCGAGGGCGTGGAAAAGGATGCAGCCAAGGCCTTTGAGCTGTTCACCAAGGCGGCGGAGCTGACCCCCGACGCCTATGGCAACCTGGGCACCGCCTACTTCTATGGCGAGGGCACGGAGAAGGACTATGCCAAGGCCGTGGAGTGCTGGACCAAGGCCATGGAGGAATGCGCGGATGGGCCCGTCAAGACCCAGTGCATCGAGAACCTGGCCGAGTCGTATTTCTTTGGCCAGGGCATAGAGCAGAGCTATGAAAAGGCCCTGGAGCTGTTTTCCCAGACCGGGTCGGCCGGCTCCGCCTATTCCCAGCAGTTCGTGGGCCGGATCTATCAGTTCGGCTACGGCGTGGTGGATATAGACTTCGCCCAGGCGGCGGAGTGGTATCAGAAGGCCGCGGACCAGGGTGACGCGGGCGGCATGATCTTCCTGGGCGACCTTTACGCCAACGGCTTGGGCGTGGAGCAGGACGAGGCCAAGGCCGACGAGCTCTACGGCCAGGCGCTGGAGACCCTTACCGACGCCGGCGAGGAGGCGCAGTATGACAACGGCTATTTCCTCCTGGGCTATATTTATAAGTACGGCCTGGGTGTGGAGGAAGACGCCGGCAAGGCGATGGAATACCTCACCGCCTCCGCGGAGCTGGGCGACCCGGACGGCATGTTCGACCTGGCACTGTGCTATTATGAGGCGGGCGAGTACGACAAGGCCTTGGAGCTTTTGAACGAGTGCGCGGACATGAACATGCCCGAGGCCATAGAGGGACTGGGCGCCATGTACTACTACGGCGAAGGTGTGGACCAGGACTTCAGCAAGGCTCTGGAGCTGTTTGACGAGGCCGAGGCCCTGGATGAGCCTAACGTCTGCCTCTTCCTGGCCGACATGTATATGTACGGCCAAGGCGTGGAGGAGGACTATGCCAAGGCGCGGGAGTACTATGAGCAGGCCGTGACTTTTGACGGGCTGAGCGACGAGACCCTGGGCTACGTTTTGGAGAACGACGGCTGGTTCTATGAGTACGGCATGGGCGTGGAGATGGACAAGGCCAAGGCCTTCCAGCTCTACACCCAGTCGGCGGAGCTGGGCTATGTGGACGGCCAGACTTCCCTGGGCCGGTTCTACGACTACGGCTACGGCGTAGTGGACAGTGACTATACAAAGGCCGCGGAGTGGTACCAGAAGGCCGCGGACCAGGGCGACGCCGAGGCCATGCTGTACCTGGCCTGGCTCTATGAGCAGGGCCAGGGCGTGGATATGGACCAGGCCAAGGCCGACGAGTTCTACGCGCAGGCCCTGGAGACTGCCTCGGAGGACGAGGACTACAGCTACAATCAGCTGGTGCTGGGCTACCTTTACCTGGACGGCACCGGTGTGGAACAGGATTATGAAAAGGCCTTGGCGTACCTTACCGCCGCGGCGGAGGACGATATCTTCGAGGCCGAGTGCCATGCGGGTTCGATGTATCTCGGGGGTCTCGGCACAGAGAAGGACGAGGCCAAGGGCATTGAGATGCTGGAAGACGCGGCGGAGCGTGGCGTGCCTGAGGCATACTACTATCTGGGCCACGCCTATGTGGATGGCACTGGCGTGGAGCAGGATTATGCCAAGGCCGCGGAGTATCTGGAACAGGGCGAGGCCTTGGGCGCCGTCGACGTCTGCTTCTACCTGGCCGACATGTATATGTACGGCATGGGCGTGGAGAAGGACTACGCCAAGGCGCGGGAGTACTACGAGCAGTCCATGACCCGCCCCCAGGGCGACGATGACTTGGGCTACGCTTTGGAGTGCGACGGCTGGTTCTACGAGTACGGCATGGGCGTGGAGATGGACAAGGCCAAGGCCTTTGAGCTCTACACTCAGTCGGCGGAGCTGGGTTATAAGGACGGCCAGACCTCCCTGGGACGGTTCTACGACTATGGCTACGGCATAATGGACAAGGATTACGCCACGGCGGCGGAGCTCTACCAGAAGGCGGCGGACCAGGGCGACGCGGAGGCCATGCTGTATCTGGCCTGGCTCTATGAGCAGGGCGCGGGCGTGGAGATGGATCAGGCGAAAGCCGACGAGTTCTATGCCCAGGCTCTTGAGGCAGCCTCGGAGGATGAGGACTACAGCTATAACGCGCTGGTGCTGGGCTACCTTTACCTGGACGGCACCGGCGTGGAACAGGACTATGAAAAGGCCCTGGCGTACCTCACCGCGGCGGCGGAGGACGATATCTTCGAGGCCGAATGTGAGCTGGGCATGATGTATCTGCGGGGCCTCGGCACGGAGAAGGACGGGGCCAAGGGCATTGAACTGCTCTCCGACGCGGCGGCCCACGGCGTGCCGATGGCATACTACTATCTGGGCGGCGCCTATAAGACCGGCACCGGCGTGGAGCGGGACTATGAAAAGGCCATGGAGCTCCTGACCGAGGGCGAGGCCCTGGGGGATGCCAACGTCTGCTTCTATCTGGCCGACATGTACATGTATGGCCAGGGCGTGGAGGAGGACTATGCCAAGGCGCGGGAGTACTATGAGCAGTCCATGACCCGCACCCAGGACGACGATGAACTGGGCTACGCTTTGGAGAGCGACGGCTGGTTCTATGACTACGGCATGGGCGTGGAGATGGACAAGGAAAAGGCTTTTGAGCTCTACACCCAGTCCGCGGAGCTGGGCTATGTGGACGGCCAGACTTCCCTGGGCCGGTACTATGACTACGGCTACGGCGTGGTAGACGTAGATTATGCCAAAGCCGCGGCGTGGTATCAGAAGGCCGCGGACCAGGGCGACGCCGAGGCCATGCTGTACCTGGGCTGGCTCTATGAGCAGGGCCAGGGCGTGGAGATGGATAAGGACAAGGCGGCGGAACTCTTTGCCCAAGCCCTTGAGACCGCCTTGGAGGATGAGGATTACAGCTATAACCAGCTGGTGCTGGGCTATCTCTATGGGCATGGCTACGGCGTGGAGCAGGACTATGAAAAGGCCCTTGCGTATTTCACCGCCGCGGCGGAGGACGATATCTTCGAGGCCGAGAACCAGCTTGGCGTGATGTACATCATGGGCCTGGGTACGGAGAAGGATGAGGCCAAGGGCCTGGAGCTGCTGGAGGACGCGGCGGCCCACGGCGTACCCGAGGCATACGGCTACATGGGCCAGGTCTATCAGGCCGGCGCCGGCGTGGAACAGGACGCGGCCAAGGTAAAAGAGCTCTATGAGCAGGGCGCGGCCATGAGGGACCTTTGGTCCATGAAGGCCCTGGGCGATATATACATGTTCGCCGACGGCGTGGAGCAGGACACGGCCAAGGCCTTTGAATACTACTCCCAGGCCGCGGAAGACGGCTACGCCGACGCCATGTATATGGTGGGCGATTTCTATGAAAACGGCTTTGGCGCGGTGGACATAGACCTGGCCAAGGCTGTGGAATGGTATGAAAGAGCGGCGGAGCAGGACCAGCCGGAGGCTCTGTACTATCTGGCCAGGGATTATGATGAGGGCTTTGGCGTGGAGCAGGACGAGGCCAAGAGCCAGGAGCTCTACGACCGCCTTGCCGCCCAGCTCACCGCCATAGACGAGAGCGAGCTCTCCGGTGCGGAGGCGCGCGTTCTCGCCTGCCTCTATGACTACGGCAAGGGCGTGGAGCAGGACGAGACCAGGTCCGTGGAGCTCATGGCCGCCGCCGCGGAGATGGACGACTGGCGGGCCGTGTACGATCTGGGCCAGTGCTATTTCTATGGCTACGGTGTGGAGGAGGACAAGGCCGAGGCTGCGGAGCTCTACACCCAGGCGGCGGAGCACGGCGTGCGCCGGGCGATGTACGACCTGGGCTATATGTACTATTCCGGCGACAGTGTGGACCAGGACTATGACAAGGCCATTGAGCTTTACACCAAGGCCGCGGAGCAGGAACTCCCCGAGGCTTATTACGCCCTGGGCTGGATGTATGACAACGGCAAGGGCATGGAGGAGGACAACGCTCAGGCCATAGAGTATTACGAAAAGGCGGCGGCGCTGGGCAATGCCAGCGCGCTGGGCCAGCTGGGCTATATGTACAACGTGGGCGAGGGCGTGGAGAAGGACCCCGGCAAGGCCTTTGAGCTCTATACCCAGGCCGCGGAGCTGGGCAGCGGCGCGGCTGCCAACAATCTGGGCCTGATGTATGAAAACGGTGACGGCGTGGAGCGTGACTATGCCAAAGCCGCGGAGTATTACGCCCAGTCCGCGGATATGGGCAGGAGCCGGGCGATGTGCAACCTGGCGGAACTCTATCTCTACGGCAAGGGCGTGGAGCGGGACGCCGCCAAGGCCCTGGAGCTGGCCCAAAAGGCCGCGGACGCGGGCGACTCCTACGGTATGCTTCTGATGGGCGAGCTCTATGACGAGGGCTACGGCGCGGTGGATGTGGACGACGCCAAGGCCGTGGAGTGGTACGAAAAGGCCATCGAGGCGGACGACGAAAACGCCAAGGCCATGGTACAGCTGGGCTGGATGTATGACTATGGCGAGGGCGTGGAGCAGGACGAGGCCAAGGCCGACGAGCTCTATGCCCAGGCTTTGCCGCTGCTGCAGGAGTGGGAAGAGGAGGATAACCTTTCTTCCAGCGAGCAGTATGTGCTGGGCGAGATGTATCTCCATGGCTACGGCGTGGAAAAGGATGAGGCCAAAGGCGTGGAGCTGCTTGCCGCCGCGGCGGAGGACGACGACCCGGACGCCCTGTTCGCTTTGGGCACCTGCTATTATTTCGGCAACGGCGTGGAAAAGGACGAGGCCAAGGGCGTGGAGTACCTGACCGCCGCGGCTGGATGGAGCGAGCCCGCAGCGTTCTTCGCGCTGGGGACCCTATACTGGCGCGGAAACGGCGTGGAGCAGGACCAGGCCAAGGGCAGGGAGCTGCTGGAACAGGCCGCGGCGCTGGGCATTGAGGAAGCCGCCCAGGTGCTGGAAAAGCTGGCGGCGGAGCCGGAGGAGGAGACGGCGGAGGACGCTGCCCCGGCGGAGAATGCTCCTGCTGCGGAGGACGCTTTCGATAAGGCCATGGCGTATGTGTACGGCGACGGCGTGGAACAGGACTATGAAAAGGCTTTCGAGCTCTTCAGCCAGGCGGCGGAGCAGGACGATCCCAACGCCTGGGAGTGGCTGGGCTATATGTACTATGCCGGCGAGGGCGTGGAACAGGATTACGAGCAGGCCCTGGCCTGCTATACCGCGGCGGCGGAGCTGGGCAGCGCCAGCGCGGCGTTCGACGTGGGGGTGATGCACGATTACGGCGAGGGCACGGAGCAGGATTACGCCAAAGCGATGGAGTGGTACGAAAAGGCCGCGGAGATGGGCAGCACCGACGCGCTCAACAACATCGGCTGCCTCTACGAATACGGCGACGGCGTGGAGCGTGACTATGCCAAGGCGGCGGAGTATTACGCTCAGGCCGCGGACCAGGGCGACTCGATGGCCGCGGCGAACCTGAGCTGGCTGTACGCCTGCGGCCTGGGCGTTGAGCGGGACGAGAGCAAGGCCTTCGAGCTGGCCCAGGCGGCGGCGGATGCCGGTGAGAGCGCCGGCATGTGTCAGCTGGCCAAGTTCTATGAGTATGGCTACGGCGTGGTGGAGAGGGACGACGCCAAGGCCGTGGAGTGGTATGAAAAGGCCTTGGAGGCGGACGATGAAACGGTAGAGGCCATGATCGAGCTGGGCGCTTTTTTCAAAGACGGTGATGGCGAGGAAAAGGACGAGGCGAGGGCCGAAGAGCTCTTTGGCCGGGCCGCAGAGCTTCTGCTGGCGTGGGAGGCAGAGGACGAACTGGACATCTCCGATAAGCGGACCCTTGGCATGCTGTACCTCGATGGCTATGGCGTGGAGCAGGACTATGAAAAGGCCGCGGAACTGCTGGCTGACGCCGCCGGGGACAATGACCGGGAAGCCATGTATATGCTGGGCCTCTGCTATCTTGCCGGCCAGGGCGTGGAACAGAACACGGAAAAGGCCTTGGAGCTGCTGACCGGCGCGGCAGAGCAGGGGGAGTACTATGCCATGGAGATACTGGGCATGGTGTACGAGCGCGGCAAGGTCGTGGACGCGGACCTGGATATGGCCCGGCAGTTCTATGAACAGGCCGCGGCGCTGGGGCTTGACAGAGCCGCCCAGCGGCTGGCGGACCTGGCGGAGGTATCACAATGAACGGCAGCGAGAACAAAAAAGCTTCTAAGGAGCTGGCCGACGAGGCCCTGGACAAGGTCTCCGGGGGAATGACTGCCAGTGAACTTATGGAATATATCAATTTTGTTAAGCAATTTAAGAACAACAATAATTGCGACAGTTGCCAGTTATACTGGGATTGCACGACTTTAGAGATGGATCATGAAGATGTTTACGCTATGTTCGGCGGGAACCCCAACGCGAAGTGCCCGAATTTCAAGAGCTGATAAGGCCGGGACGAAAGGAGACTACTTATGAACGAGCTTTATGAACTTACGAACCCTGTGTTCAACACCGCGAAGATGACCCTGACGCTCTTAAGCGCCGTGGGCAACGAGGACTCCATCGCCTTTGAGAAGGTGCTGGGCTTTGAGCAGATGCCCCACGTGGACGCCAAGGGCAAAGAGTACGAGCTTTTGAAGCGCATCGGCGCCATCACCATCGAGCTGCGCTACGCCCTGGCCAACCGGATGATCGAGCAGGCGGGGAACAAAAACGTGCTGGATCTGGCCTGCGGCTATACGCCCAAGGCCAAGTACCTGATGGACCGGGGCTATAACTACGTGGGCGGCGACCTGCCCGCGGTGGTGGAGGACATGGCCCGGGTGTCCAGGGAGCTGCTGGACGGCAAGGCCATCTTCCAGGCGGTGGACGTGACCAACGGCACCAGCGTGACGGCGGCGGCCGCGCATCTGCCGGAGGGGCCCGTCACCATCGACTGCGAGGGGCTGGTGGCGTATCTGGACAAGAACGAGATGACCGCCATGGTCAAAAACTTCGCTGCGCTCCTGGCTCAGCGGGGCGGCTGCTGGGTCACCACGGACTTTGAGAGCGATCACTATTTCCTCGCCATCATCCAGGCGGTCACCGGCGGTCAGGGGGAGAAATTCCTGAAGCTGGTGGATTCCCAGGTGAACAAAAAGACCGCCGACGCGGACCACGCGCCCGTGTTCGCGAACGATGAGGAGAAGCTGGCCTTCCTGGAGAGCATGGGCCTTTCTGTGGAGCGGCGGCCCATCACCGGCGTGGCCAACATGGGCCTGCGGACCCTCTATGCCTGCACGCCGGAGCAGCGCGAGGCCATTGCCGCGGCCCTGGAGAAGATCAATGTGTGGATCATGACCCCCAGCGTCGCGAAGGCGGCCCAGCCCGCCGGGACAGGAGCCGGCGGGCTCGCCATCGACCAGGACCTGAACGGGGACGCGCTCACCGTACGCCTCGCGGGCCGGATGGACTCCATCAGCGCGCCGGCGCTTTTGAACGCGTTCTGGGACATCCCCACCGCCGTGAAGGATATCACCCTGGACCTCAAGAACCTGGAATACACCTCCTCCGCGGGCCTGCGGGTCATGCTCATCATGTATAAGCAGATGGGCGAGGGCCACTTCCGGCTCACGAACGTGAACGCCGCCGTCGCGGCCATATTGAAGGACACCGGCTTCAGCCAGTTCTTCGTGTCCGCCGATGGCGCGCTGTCCGACGACGTGTAAGCCGTTTCCGGCGGCAGCGGTGATACAGGAGGGCGGATCGTCTTTGGGACCTTGAGTGACTGGTGGCCCTGACATCCAGCAGGAGGCTCTGCCTATTAGCCCAACTTGACATAATGAGCTCGATTGGCTATACTGTGGCCAATCGAGCTCTCTTTCTATTGAAAGCAGAGCGGTCATGTCTGGCCGGAGTGGAGGTATGCCAGGTGAATATCCAGATATTTGGCAAGAATAAGTGCTTCGACACGAAAAAAGCCCAGCGGTATTTCAAGGAGCGGCGGATCAAGTTCCAGTACGTGGACGTCCAGCGCTACGGCATGAGCCGGGGAGAGCTCACCAGCGTGAAGAACGCGGTGGGGCTGGCCGCCATGAGCGACGCGCCGGAGATAAGCTATCTTGCCTACGACGAGGACAAGCTGGATAAGCTCTTCGAATATCCAGAGCTTTTGAAGACGCCTATCGTCCGAAACGGCAAACAG
Organism: uncultured Oscillospiraceae bacterium; assembly: GCA_947625045.1. GTDB lineage: Bacteria > Bacillota > Clostridia > Oscillospirales > Oscillospiraceae > CAJOIG01. The sequence continues at coordinate 46,321 of CANQMW010000012.1, read as the reverse complement.
GCCACGGTGGGCTACTGCCCGGACGTGTGGAAGAGCTGGGAATGAAAAAGCGGCGGATGACCGCCGTTTGGAGGATAAACCATGAACATATTCGTATACGGCAGCGGCGCCTGGGGCACGGCCCTGGCCATGCTGCTTGTGGATAACGGCCACGACGTGACCCTGTGGTCCCATGACCCGGAGAAGGCCGCGGCCATGGCGAAGCGGCGGAAGAATCCGGCCATGGCCGGCGCTATCCTTCCCGAAGCCCTGGGTATCACCAGCGACCCCGCGGGCGCGGAGAGGGCGGAGCTTGTGCTGTTCGCGTCCCCGTCCAACATCCTTCGGCGCACGGCGAAGACCGCCGCGCCCCATATAAAGCCGGGCACAGTGCTGGTCTCGGCCACTAAGGGCATCGAGGAGGGAACCGAGCTTCGCATGAGCCAGGTCATCCGCCAGGAGGTTGGGAAGGACTGCCCTGTGGCGGTGCTGTCCGGCCCCTCCCACGCGGAGGAGGTCTCCCGCCGGATGGCCACGGGCTGCGTGGCCGCCTGCGAGGACCAGGCCGTGGCGGAGCTGGTCCAGCGCACCTTTATGAACGACATGTTTCGGGTCTATGTGAACTTGGACGTGGTTGGCGTGGAACTCTGCGGCGCGGTGAAGAACATCATCGCCCTGGGCGTGGGCATCATGGACGGCCTGGCCCTGGGCGACAACGCCAAGGCCCTCTTTATGACCCGGGCCATGGCGGAGATCGCGGTGCTGTGCCAGGCGGCGGGGGGCGACCGCACTACCTGCTCGGGCCTCGCCGGTATGGGCGACCTGATCGTCACGTGCCTGTCCGGCCACTCCCGGAACCGCCAGGCTGGCCTTCTCATCGGCCGGGGCGCCCCGGTGGCCATCGCCCTGCGGGAGGTGGGCGCCGTGGTGGAGGGCTACTATGCCGCCGCCAGCGTCATGACCCTGGCCCAGCGGCTGCATACCGAGATGCCTATTTGCAAAAGTATCTACGGCATCCTCTATGATGACATGGAGCCGGAGGACGTCTTCCGGAGCCTCATGAACCGGGACCGGCGCAGCGAGTTCGACCGGGGCTGGGATATGGCCGGGAGGGCATGACATGGTCTCGGGCATGATAAAGCCAAAGCACTTGGAGCGGGGCGACACTGTGGCCGTGGTGAGCCTCTCGGCGGGCACCCTTGGGGAACCCTGGGCCATCCACAAGCTGGACATCGCGAGAGAACGGCTGGAGGGGGACTATGGTCTTCGCGTGGCCGTCATGCCCAACGCCCTCAAGGGCCGGGACTATCTCTACGAGCATCCGGAGGCCCGGGCGGCGGACATGATGGACGCCTTCCGGGACAAGGGCGTCAAGGCCATATTCAACGCCATCGGCGGGGACGACACCGTCCGGCTGCTGCCATATATCGACTTTGACGTGATCCGGGCCAATCCCAAGATATTCACCGGCTTTTCCGATACAACCACCAACCATCTGATGTGCTATAAGGCTGGGCTGGTGTCCTATTACGGTGCCAGCGTCATGAACAACTTTTCTGAATATGTCCGCATCAACGACTACACGGCCGCCATGATCCGGGATACGCTCTTTGAGCCCAAGCCCACCCTGGAGATACTCTCCGCACCTTATTGGTGCGACGACGAGGACGAGAAGATATGGTGGAAGCCGGAGAACATGCACCGGCTCAAGCCGTACCATCCGGAGACGGTGGGCTATGAGATCGTCCAGGGTTCCGGCGTTGTAGAGGGCGAGCTGTTGGGCGGATGTGTGGATGTGTTCCCTGAGGTGGTAGGCACGGCCATATGGCCCACAAAAGAGCAGTGGGCCGGGAAGCTCATGTTCCTGGAGACCAGCGAGGAGGATATACCCTGCGACTATCTCACTTGGTACCTCCGGAACCTGGCCGCCCAGGGGCTGTTCGATGTGATCAACGGCATCCTCGTAGGCAAACCAGCCCGCCGCAGTAAGTATGAGCCCTACAAAGAGGTATACCGAAAGGTCGTCGGCGGAGAGGCGGGACACCCGGAGCTGCCAATATTATATAATGTGAACTTCGGCCACGCGGAGCCCATCGGCATCATTCCTTACGGGCTCAGGTGCCGGCTGGACGCGGACAGAAAAAAGCTCGTGCTGCTGGAACCGGCCACCGCGTGAGAAAGACAACAAAAAACAGCGCCGCTCACATGAGCGGCGCTGCGCTTATATGCAGTTATCAGATGAAGTTCAGCACAAGGGTCAGCAGCACGAAGACGATGGCGACCCACTTCGTCATCTTTGCCAGCTTCGCGTCCCAGGTCTTGGCCTTGCTCTTCGTCATGAAAGTATCCGCGCCGCCGGCGATGGCGCCGGACAGACCGGAGCGCTTTCCGCTCTGGAAGAGGATGACGACGATGAGGAACAGGTCGGCGATGAGCTGCAGTACAGAAACGGCTATAGTCATGATGATCTCGTCCTTTATCCAAAATTCGCTCAATTACTATACCATACCTGTCCGATGAAATCAAGGGTTTTTTCACCTTTTTTTGCTATGATGGAAATGCCTTGAGAAACGCGCGGCCATGGCCTATAATGGGCAGAGACGGGAGGGTGCCTTCATGGAGTTTCTGTATCTTGACAAGCGCATAGCGGTGTGCTTAAAGCCCGCGGGGGTACTGTCCACGGACGAGCCGGGCGGGATGCCCTCCCTGGTGCGCCAGGCGCTGGGGGATAGGCATGCCTGCGTGCGCACGGTCCACCGGCTGGACAGGCCTGTGGGCGGGGTGATGGTCCTGGCCCGCAGCGTGAAAGCGGCATCAGAATTGAGCCGGCAGGTGCGGGAGGGTATATTCAATAAGGAATACCTGGCCGTGATCCAAGGTGTGCCGGATGAGCGGCAGGGGAGGATGGAGGACCTGCTGGCCCGGGACAGGGTCCGGCGGCTCACTTACGTCACCGATGTGCCCGGGCCGGATGCAAGACCGGCGGCACTGGAATATGAGTGTTTGGAAAGCCGTGACGGCATGAGCCTGGTGCGGGTACGGCTGCTCACGGGGCGCACCCATCAGATACGCTGCCAATTTGCCAGCCGGGGCATGCCCCTGGCGGGGGACCGGAAATACGGCGCGCCGGAGGATGAAAGCGATATTGGATTGTGGTCGTATAAACTGTCTTTTATGCATCCAGAGACAGGCGAAAAGACAACATTTTTGCATAAAGCGCTGCATATTCAACCGTTTTCACCCTTTAATGCCCAGGACTTCGTTGAATAATATACGAAACCATCCATTTTCAAAATGGATGGTTTTCATTTATACTATTTTAATTGTCCCGGGCTGACGCCAAAACACTCCCGGAAGGCCCGGAAAAAAGTGGAATATTCCTCAAAGCCGCTGTCCGCGGCGGCCTTGTTCACGTTCTCTCCCTGGCGTATCAGCTGGGCGGCGTATAAAAGCCGCCGCTGGCGCACGTAGGCGTGAACCGTGCTGCCCGTCTGGGCCTTGAAAAGGCGCATGAAGTGGTATTTGCTTAGGTATGCCCGCTCGGCCAGGGCCTCCACGGTAAGGGGCTTGGCCAGGTTCTCATTGATATAGGACAGCGTCTGGGCGATCTTGGGGTCATACTGAGGCGGCGTCTCGGCCGCATCCCCGCCGCCGGTGAGGAACACCCGGTTCACGGCGATGAGAAGCTGAGTAACCAGCGTGTCCCGCAATGCCTGGGCGCCGAAGCCTTCGTCAGAGGCCGCTCTGTCCAGCGCCTCCAGCACGCCGCCGATGACGCCGATGTCATTTGGCGCGGGGGTGAGCAGGCGGCGGCCCAGGCGGTCGGCCCCCTTGAAACACTCGGCGAGGTCTGTGCCGCCTCCGGCATGGGCGGGGTAATTTCTATCCAGATATAATATGACCCGCTCGTAGGGCACGGATTTGTCGATAAGGGCCTTGTGGATGGTATGGTGGCCGATGAGCAGGATGTCCCAGGGCCGCAGGGCATAGGTGGCCCGCTCCACCATGTAGTCCACATGGCCGGACAGGAGGATCACCAGCTTGTCGAAGTCGTGGAAGTGGAAATCCCGTTCCTGGCCGGCGGTGTCCTTCAGGTGGAAATAGTGGTAGTCCTCGGTGAGGTAACCCTCCCGGCTGTAGCTGGTATTCACGCAAAGCACCTCGCATTACTGGGTCGTGGACATACTATACAGCACTTTTTGAAATGTTTCAAGCACATATGGCAATGTTATTTGCATTCCTATGTCGCTATAATAGGGCAGATATTCCGGCGGGGCAGACCCGGCCGGAGGACTATCCAGGAGGAAGTTTTTATGGATAAGAAAGCAGTCGCGAAGAATTACCGCTTTATGGCGGTGATGCTCATTGCCATGGTGGCGGGCGCCGTCGTGGGCTGGGTGTGGCCCAACGCCTCGGTGCTGAAGCCCCTGGGCACCGTGTTCATCAACATGATGTTCTGCATCGTGGTGCCCCTGGTGTTCGCCTCCATCGCCGGTGCGGTGGCCAACATGGGCAGCCGCAAACGGGCGGGGAAGATCATGGGCGTTACCATCGGTACCTTCGTGGTCACCGGCGCCATCGCCGCGGTGATCATGTTCCTGCTGGTGAAGGTGTTCCCGCCGGTGCTGGAGCCCTGGCAGGAGATACCCCAGGAGGAGATGGGGGAGTACGCAAGCTTCTCCACCATGCTGGTGAACTTCTTCACGGCGGAGGACTTCGTGGGCCTTCTGAGCCGCCGGGCCATGCTGCCGCTGATCGTGTTCTCGCTGCTGTTCGGCTTCGCCGTGAACCTGAACGGCGGGCATGACACCGTGGTTGGCAAGTTCCTGGAGGATCTTACGAACGTGATGCTGAAGTTCGTGAAGATCGTCACCTATTATGCGCCCATCGCCTTCTTCGCCATCTTTGCCGACCTGGTGGCCTCCTACGGGCCCCAGATCACTGCCAGCTACGGTCGGGCGCTCATCCTCTATTATCCGCTTTGCTTTATCTATATCTTCACGGCCTGGCCCCTGTTCGCCTGGTTCGGCGGCGGCAAGGGCGCGGTGAAGACCATGTTCAGCCATATCGCCAAGCCCGCGGTGGTATCCCTTGGCACCTGCTCCTCCGTGGCCACCATCCCTACCAACATGGAGGAGGCGGAGGCCACCGGCATCTCCAAGGACGTGTCCGACATGGTGCTGCCCCTGGGCGCCACCATGCACATGGATGGCTCCTGCTTCTCCTGTGTGCTGAAGATCGCCTTCGTGCTGGGGGTGTTCGGTCAGGATCTGGGCTTCAAGATGCTGGTTCCCGTGGTACTGGTGGCGGTGCTCAGCTCCGTGGGCATGAGCGGTGTGCCCGGCGGCGGGTATATCGGCGAGTATATCATATGCTCCATCTTCTTCCCGGAGCAGATGACCATGGCGTTCCCCATCCTGGTGGCCATCGGCAACCTGGTGGACCCGCCTGCCACCATGATCAACGCCGCCGGCGACTACGTGGTGTGCTATATCGTGTCCCGGTTCACCGACGGCAGGGACTGGCTGCAGAAGAAGCTGGCCCGGTGATATCTCTCCTATGTGTCATGCCGCCGTCCCATCCCGGGCGGCGGCATGACTATATTTAGGGGTGGTCCCCGCCGTGCAGGAAAAAAATTTTTTTGGCAAGACATGCATTTTTGCCCGGCAAAAAGCCCGGACATGTACTGCTCCCAATGCTTTGCGGGTGTTTTGGCCGCTTACAAAATATTGGTCATGAAACGGTTGACAGGCACAAGATATTGTGCTAATATAACGGCTACCGGGATTATGTAACCATCCGCGGCCTGCTCATGGGCGGCCGCGTTAACTGTGGGACAAAGGATAAGAGAGGGGACGCACGCCATGAAGATCATCAAGAGGAACGGTTCGGAAGTCGCTTTCGACATCACCAAGATCATCAACGCCATCGGCAAGGCAAACGACGTGGTGGACGAGGACCTGCGCATGACCAACACCCAGATCCACCGCATCGCGGACTCGGTGGAGAAGGCCTGCATCGAGCTGGGCCGTTCTCCCTCCGTGGAGGAGATCCAGGACATGGTGGAGGAGCAGATCATGGCCCACGGCGCCTATGAGGTGGCCAAGCGGTATATCACCTACCGCTACACCCGCTCCCTGGTGCGCCAGTCCAACACCACCGACGACCGCATCCTGGCCCTCATCGAGTGCAACAACGAGGAGGCCAAGCAGGAGAACTCCAACAAAAACCCCGTGGTCAACTCCACCCAGCGGGACTATATGGCCGGCGAGGTCAGCCGGGACATCACCAACCGCCTGCTGCTGCCCCCCGACATCGTGGAGGCCCATGAGCAGGGCATCATCCACTTCCATGACACGGACTACTATGCCCAGCACATGCACAACTGCGACCTGGTGAACCTGGAGGACATGCTCCAGAACGGCACCGTCATCACCGACACCCTCATCGAGCGGCCCCACACCTTCGCCACCGCCTGCAACATCGCCACCCAGATCGTGGCCCAGGTGGCCTCCAACCAGTACGGCGGCCAGTCCATCTCTCTGGCCCATCTGGCCCCCTTCGTGCAGGTGAGCCGGGAGAAGATCCGCGCCGTGGTCCGGGACGAGATCAGCACCCTGGGCGTCATCCCCGAAAAGGAGCAGGTGGACCATATCGTGGAAAAGCGCCTGCGGGAGGAGATCCGCCGGGGCGTGCAGACCATCCAGTATCAGGTCGTAACGCTGCTGACCACCAACGGACAGGCCCCCTTCGTCACCGTGTTCATGTACCTCAACGAGGCCAAGAGCGAGCAGGAGAAGAGGGACCTGGCCATCATCATCGAGGAGACCCTCCTGCAGCGCTACGAGGGCGTGAAGAACGAGCAGGGCATATGGGTCACCCCCGCCTTCCCCAAGCTCATCTACGTGCTGGAGGAGGACAACGTGGAGGAGGGCACGCCTTACTTCTACCTGACGAAGCTGGCGGCCAAGTGCACCGCCAAGCGGATGGTGCCCGACTACATCTCCGAGAAGAAGATGCTGGAGCTCAAGGGCGACGTGTACACCTGCATGGGCTGCCGCAGCTTCCTGACCCCTGACCGGTTCACCGACGCCGGCATCGGCAACATCGCCAACGCCGGCAACTATGAGCCGGGCAAGCACAAGTACTACGGCCGCTTCAACCAGGGCGTGGTCACCATCAACCTGCCCGACGTGGCTCTCTCCTCCGGCGGCAACCTGGAGAAGTTCTGGAAGATATTCGACGAGCGGCTGGAGCTGTGTCACCGGGCGCTGATGTGCCGCCACGAGCGTCTGAAGGGGACCCTCTCCGACGCGGCGCCCATCCTGTGGCAGTACGGCGCCCTGGCGAGACTGCAGAAGGGCGAGCCCATCGACAAGCTCCTTTACAACGGCTACTCAACCATCTCCCTGGGCTACGCAGGCCTTTACGAGTGCGTCAAGTACATGACCGGCAAGAGCCACACGGACCCCTCCGCCACGCCCTTCGCCCTGGAGATCATGCAGTACATGAACGCCGCCTGCAAGCGTTGGAAGGAACAGCACAACATCGACTTCTCCCTGTACGGCACGCCCCTGGAGAGCACCACCTACAAGTTCGCCAAGTGCCTGCAGAAACGCTTCGGCATCATCGAGGGGATCACCGACAAGGGCTATATCACCAACTCCTACCACGTGCATGTGACCGAGGAGATCGACGCGTTCACCAAGCTGAAATTCGAGGCCCAGTTCCAGCACCTGTCTCCCGGCGGCGCCATCAGCTACGTGGAGGTGCCCGACATGCAGAACAACCTGGAGGCGGTGCTGCAGGTCATGCGCTTCATCTACGACAACATCATCTACGCCGAGCTCAACACCAAGAGCGACTACTGCCAGGTGTGCGGCTGGGACGGGGAGATCGAGATCGTGGAGGACGACGGCAAGCTCATCTGGCGTTGCCCCCGCTGCGGCAACACCGACCAGGACAAGATGAACGTGGCCCGGCGGACCTGCGGCTACATCGGCACCCAGTTCTGGAACCAGGGCCGCACCCAGGAGATCAAGGACCGGGTCCTGCACCTGTAAACTATGCACTACGGCGAGATCAAAAACTGCGACATCGCCAACGGCGTGGGCGTGCGGGTGACGCTGTTCGTGTCCGGCTGCACCAACCGCTGCCCGGGATGCTTTCAGCCCCAGACATGGGACTTTGACTACGGCCAGCCCTTCACCGCCCAGACGGAGGAGAAGCTTTTGGACATGCTGTCGCCGGGGTACATCGACGGGCTGACGCTCCTGGGGGGCGACCCCTTTGAGCCGGACAACCAGCGGGCCTTGGTCCCCTTCCTCCGGCGGGTGAAGCAGACCTACCCCAAGAAGACCATCTGGGCCTTCACAGGCTTCGTTTACGAGGACCTGCTGCGGGAGGGGAGCCACCCCCGCTGCGAGGCGACGGACGAACTGCTGGCCCTGACGGATGTGCTGGTGGACGGGCCCTTTATCCTGGCGGAGAAGGACATAGGCCTCCGGTTCCGGGGCTCCCGGAACCAGCGGCTCATCGATATGAACAGGACCCGCGAGGCGGGTAAGCCAGTCCTCTGGGACGACCAAATGTTTCCGGCATCCCGCAGCTAGAGCGGGGTGCCGGTTCGATATAGGGGAGAGCAAATGGAAAACTATCTGGAAAAGGAAGAGACCCTGTATACCAGCAAGCTGGACTACGAGGGAAAATTGAAGCTGGCGGGGCTTTTTGACCTCTTCATGGACCTAGCGGCGGAGCAGGCCGAGCGCATGGACGTAGGCTACGCCGACATGATGGGCCACAGGGCCTTCTGGCTGGCGGTGCGCACCCGGGTGCGCATCCACAAGGTACCCGGTTACGGCGATACCGTCACGGTGAAGACCTGGCCGGGCAAGCCGGGCATCATCAAGTGCGACAGGTTCTATACCCTCAGGCGGGACGGCGAGCTGCTGGCCGAGGGGCGTACCGAGTGGGCGGCCCAGAACGTGGACACGGGCCGGGTCATGAAGACGTCGGAGTTCGGCTACCCAGTGGACATGGAGCCCCTGCCGGAGCGGGTGTGCGAAGGGCTCTTCACCCGGTTCAGGGAAAAGCCGGAGCCGGAAAATCTGCACACGACCTATACCGTCTGTTCCCGGGACATCGACACCGGCCGGCACATGAACAACGTGGCCTATGTGCGCATGCTCATGGGCTCCTTCACCGTGGCGGAGCTGGAGAGCATGGACATTGCCGAAGCGGAGATCAACTACCAGGACGCCTGCCGGGAGGGGGAGGAGCTGCGTCTCTACCGCCGCAAAGACGGGGAGGGCTGGCACCTGCTGGTGCAAAAGCCCGACGGCGCCGTGGCCGCCCAGATGATCCTGCGCCTTCGTTAAAAAAGACCGTCAGCGGTGCTTCCGCTGACGGCTTTTTTATCGCTTCTGGTTCTTCTTCCATATGAGCCACAGGCCCCGGGGGATCAGGTCCTTGTCGAGGCGGATGTCCTTCCGGCGGCAGTGGGGGATGACGGCGGGAGCCCACACCCCGGTGGCCACCACCGTGGCGGCCGTTCCCAGCTCCTCCTCCATGCCCTGCAGGAGCCCGTCCAGCATGGCGGCGGCGCCGTAGATGATGCCCGAGCGCATGGACTCGTCCGTGTTCTTGCAGATGATGTGGCCCGGCGCCTGGGGCACCACGTTGTGCAGCAATGACGCCCGGCTGGTGAGGGCGGCGGTGGAGGTTATGATGCCCGGGGCGATGACGCCGCCGATATACCGGCCCTCGCCGTCGGTGACGCCCATGCCGATGGCGGTGTCCATGTCCACGGTGATCACCGGCAGGGGGTAAGCGTCCTGGGCGGCCACGGCGGCGGCCACGAAGTCGCTTCCCAGCTCCGAGGGGTCGTCCAGGCGGATGTTGAGCCCGGTCTTCACCCCGGGGCCCACCACCATGGGAGAGGTTCCCGTGAGAAGCTCCAGGGCCTGGCGCAGGGTGAGGGTGAGCTCCGGCACCACGGAGGACAATATGCACCCGTCCCAGCTGTCCCGTACAGCGCCGTGCTGCTCCAGGATGAGGCCCATGAGGGCGGCGTATTCGTCCGCCGTGCGGGTCTTCACCGTGGCCATGCCGCAGGAGAAGGCCACCGCGCCGTCTTTTACGCCCGCCAGGGTGATGCGGGAATTGGATAAGTCCACAGTCAAAAGCATTTTGATCACTTCCTGACCACAGCTTATCAGATACCGCCCCCGATGTCAAAGGATAGTTGTGTGTTTGCGCATCATGAGACAGTAGAGCCCCAGTCCCCCGGCCATGGACAGGACCAGCGCCGGTACGCTCGACCCCGCGCCGGTGTATGTCCCCAGCAGCCGGGCGGCCAGACCGCTTAAAAGCGCGCAGAGCCCCGCCCGGCAGAGGGCCCGCCAGGGGAGGCCCGCGCCGGAGACGTGCCGGAGCCGCCACAGGCTCAGGGCGAAGTTGAATATCTCCGTGAAGCAGATGACGAAGATATAGGCCCCCAGGCCCCACCGGGGCAGCATGAGCCACACCATCAGCGCGGAAAGGCCCACGTCCGCGATGTTCACGTACATGCAGAACATCATCTCGCCCAGGCCCTTGAGGCAGCCGTCCGTGGCCGTGTCCATGTACATCACCGGCACGATGAGGGCGAAAAGCTGGATATACCGCCCGGCCTCCGCCGAATCGTAGAGCGCCAGGCCCAGGCTGTCCCCCAGCCCCAGGAGCAGGGCGGCGGTGACGGCGCTGAAGAGAAAGCTCTTGTAGAGCACGTCCTCCGTCACGGCCCGGATGCTGTCTTGCTGCCCCTGTATCTGCTTTTCCGTGAGCTTCGGCACGATGAGCTCCGCGATGGCCAGCATGAGGCAGGAGGGGAAGAGCACCACCGGTAATGCCATGCCCTGTATGACCCCATATCCCGCGAGAGCGCTCTCCGCGTTGAGGCCCGAGGCCCGCAGGCCCCGGGGCACCAGAAGGTGCTGCAATGTGGAGAGGCCGCTTCTGGCGTAGGACGCCGCCGCCAATGGCAGGGCGATGCGCAGCATCCGGCCCGTCATCCCGGCGAGGGCGGGGGCGCCGCCCCGCACGATGTCGTGGCGCCGCCTGTCGAAGGCATAGGCCAGGCCCAGGGCGGTGACGCCGGCCAGCTCCCCTATGAGGCTGCCGCCGGTGATGACCGCCGCGGTGTATTCCAGATTTCCCGCTGGGGCCGCGAGCAGCATGGCGGCGGTGACCGCGATGGTGACCAGCTGCTGGCCCACGGACACGGCCACGCTCTTCCACACCCGGCCCACGGCGGTGAAGTAGCCGTGCATGACGGAGTCTATGCCGGTGAGGGGCATGGTCAGCGACAGGAGCATCAGCGGCCGCACTGTCCGGGCGTCCTCCAGCCAGAGAAAGCCCATGGGCTGGGCAAGGACCATGAGGATGAGCCCGGCGGCCAGACCGAAGCCCAGCCCGTAGAGCATGCAGGCGCCCAGCGCCTGGGCCGCCCCGTGGGGCCGCTCCAGGCCGTTTTCCTCGGATACCAGCCTCGTCACGGCGTAGCGGCTGCCGCTCATGGCCACCGTCACCGCCAGGGCGTTCACGCTCATGACCAGCTGGAATAGCCCGATGCCCGCCTCGCCGATGCGGCTTACAAGCCACACCTGCCACACCATGCCCACGAACCGCATGGCGAGGCCTGAGCCGGTGAGCAACGCCGTGTTGAACGCAAGCTTTCTGTCCCGCAGCAATAAAACTCCTCCCCGCGCCCTTGCGTAAGATGTCCCAAACGGGTATAATCACTTATATGGGACAAATTGGGAGGATATGTTGCTCTTGCCATGAGAAGACCGTCGGAACAACTGAAGAATGCGCGGCTGCCCTACGCCGCCGCCGTCATCGTGGCGGCGGGCTCCGCCCGGCGCTTCGGCGCGGACAAGCTGATGGCGGACCTGGGGGGCATGCCGGTGCTCATACGCTCCGTGCTGGCCTTTGAAAAAGCCGAGGCGGTGCGGGCCATCGTCATCGCCGCCCGGGCGGATATGGTGGAGGAGGTCAAAAGCCTCTGTGCCCGGTATGACATATCCAAGCTCACGGCCGTGGTGCCGGGGGGAAAGACGAGGGCCAAGTCATGCCTTGCCGGGGTGACGGCCGTGCCGCCGGAAGCGGAGCTCATTGCCATCCACGACGGGGCCCGGCCCCTGGTGACGGAGAAGGTCATATTGGACGCCCTCTGGACCGCGTACCGCCACACGGCGGCCCTGCCCGCCGTGCCCGTCCGGGACACTATCAAGGAGGCCGCGGATGGTGTGGTGACGGCCACGCCGGACAGGGCATCCCTCTGGGCGGCCCAGACGCCCCAGTGCTTCCAGGCGGACCTCATCCGCGCCGCCCTGCAGGACGCGGCGGAAAACGCCCCGGACATCACCGACGACTGCCTGGCCGTGGAGCGCATCGGGGGAAAGATATTCATCTCCCCGGGCAGCGGGGAGAACATCAAGATCACCACGCCCCTGGACCTGACCCTGGCCCGGGCGCTGCTGGCGGAGAGGAGCGAACCATGAACATGCGCATTGGCCACGGATATGACGCCCACCGCCTTGTGGAGGGGCGAAAGCTCATTCTGGGCGGGGTGGAGGTGCCCTATGACAAGGGCCTTCTGGGCCACTCGGACGCGGACGTGCTCCTGCATGCCCTGGCGGACGCCATTTTGGGCGCGGCGGCATTGGGGGACATCGGAAAGCTCTTTCCGGATAACGACCCCGCCACCGAGGGCATCGACAGCCGTGTCATCCTCCGGGCGGCGGCAAAGGCGGCGGCAGAGGCGGGCTTTGCCGTCGGAAACTGCGACGTGACCGTCATCGCCCAGCGGCCCAAGCTGGCACCCTATATCGACGAGATGCGCCAAAATATCGCCAAGGACTTGGCCGTGGATATATCCTGCGTCAGTGTGAAGGCCACCACCGAGGAGAAGATGGGCTTCACCGGCGCCGGGGAGGGGATAAGCTGCCACGCGGTGGCGCTGCTCCACACCCGTTAAACAAAATAAGCCCCTCCCGCATAAGATGTGCTGTGACTTATGCGGGAGGTCTTTTTATGCACTATCTTCTTTCATTCCGAAGCCTGACCTTTGCCCAGCGGGCGGCCCGGGTCCTGGAGCGGGCGGGCATCACGGGAACGGTCTCCCGCGTGCCCAAGGCCGCCTCCGCCAAGGGCTGCGCCTACTGCGTCATCGTGGCGGCCCGGCATAAGGAGCGGGCCACGGCCATCCTCACCGGCGCGGGCATCCAACCGGAGCGGGTGCTGCTGCGCCACCCCGACGGGACGCTGGAGGCGGAGGCATGATCTATCTGGACTGCGCCGCCACCTCCTTCCAAAAGCCCGCCGCGGTGCGCTACGCCATGTCCCGGGCCATGGAGACCCTGTCCAGCCCCGGCCGGGGCGGATATGAAAGCGCTATGGCGGCGGCGGAGGTGCTCTTGGACTGCCGTCTGGCCCTGGCGGACCTCTTCTGCGTCAAAGACCCGGAGCGGGTGGTGTTCACCTCCAGCGCCACCCACGGCCTGAACATCGCCATCGGGAGCCTCATTGGCCCCGGGGACCGGGTGGTCATCTCCGGCTATGAGCACAACGCCGTGTGGCGGACCCTGCGGGGGATAGGGGCGGATGTGCAAATAGCGGCCTCGCCGCTGTTTGAGCCGGACGCCGCCGTGGAGGCGTTCCGAAAACTGCTGCCGGGGGCGAAAGCGGCGGTGTGCACCCAAGTGTCCAACGTGTTCGGCTATATCCTGCCCATTGGAAAAATTGCCGCCCTGTGCCGGGAGATGGGCGTGCCCCTCATCGTGGATGCCTCCCAGGGGGCGGGGACGGTGGGTCTGGACTTCGACGGCCTGGGCTGCGCCTTCGCCGCCATGCCGGGCCACAAGGGTCTGCTGGGCCCTCAGGGGACCGGAGTGCTGCTGTGTAAAGACGAGCGGGTGCGGCCGCTGCTCTTCGGCGGCACCGGCTCCGTGAGCGCTGAGGCGGCCATGCCGGCATTCCTGCCGGACAGATTGGAGCCTGGTACCCACAACGTGCCGGGAATCGCGGGACTTTTGGAAGGCGTCAAATGGCTGCGGCGAAAGACGCCCGCCGCGCTGCTGGCCCACGAGCGGAAGCTGCTGGCAGCATTCTCCGGCGCACTGGCGGGGAATAAACAAGTACGGCAGTTCTATTCTTCTGACCCGGCATATCAGGCCGGGGTCCTGTCGGTGCAGATGGGAGAGATGGACTGCGAGGAGGCGGCGGAAAAGCTGGCGGAGCGGGGCGTCGCCGTGCGGGCGGGGCTCCACTGCGCGCCCCTGGCCCATGAGACGGCGGGGACGCTGGACAGAGGGACGGTGCGTTTCAGCTTCTCGCCCTTCAACACGGTGGGCGAGGTCCTGGCAGCGGCGGAGGCCGTGAAGGAGATATTGGGATGACTTTACAGGCGGCGGGCTTCGGCCCGCCGCTAAAATGCAGTAAATTATGTTGCCAACAGAACTAATTTGTTATATAATACAAAGTCGACGTAGAGTGTTCATCAATACGGTATAGATCATGAATGGTACGGGCCTATGAGTAATTTTCTGACCAACATAAAAGAGTCCTTCGGCCTCATCCTGGATATGGGACTGGCCGACATCGTCGACGTGCTCATCGTGGCGGTGGCGGTGTACGCGGTCATCTCCTTCGTCCGGCGGAACAACTCCATGCGCCTGGCCCAGGGCATACTGCTGCTGCTGGCGGCGCTGGTGCTGTCCACCGCTTTGAACCTGACCCTGACCAGCTTCATCCTGCGGCAGGTGTTCGAGATAGGCGTTCTGGCGGTGATCGTGCTGTTCCAGCCGGAGATACGCCGGGCCCTGGAGCGCGTGGGCTCCTACCGGCTCTTCTCCATCTTTGGCCGGGGCATCATGGGCGGTCAGGTGATGGACAAGGCCATCATGCAGACCGTATACGCCTGCGAGGACATGTCCAAAAGCCGCACCGGCGCGCTCATCGTCTTTGAGCGGACCAACCGGCTCAACGAGGCCATGGCCTCCGGCACCCAGGTGGACGCGGTGGTGTCCTCGGAGCTTTTGAAAAACATATTTTACGACAAGTCCCCCCTCCATGACGGGGCGGTGATCATCCAGGACGGCCGGCTGGCCGCGGCGGGGTGCATGCTGCCCCTGAGCGAGAACGCCAATCTGAGCCGGGACTTAGGGATGCGCCACCGGGCGGGCATCGGCATGAGCGAGCGGTCCGACGCAGTGGTGGTCATCGTCTCCGAGGAGACCGGCGGCATCAGCGTGGCGGAGGATGGGCTTTTGAAGCGCCATCTGAGCGCGGACACCTTCGAGACCCTGCTGCGCCGGGAGCTGCTCCCGGCGGAGGAATCCCGGGGCGTCAGCTGGCTGGACAGGCTCAGGGCCAGAAAGGGAGCGGACCATGAAAAACAATAATAGTGCCAACGCCCGCAGCCGCGGGATACTGGACAGCCGCCTTTTCTGGGCTATTCTGAGCCTGCTGGCGGCGCTGGTCATGTGGCTTTACTATACGTCCAACTACGGCAGCACCCAGACCAGGACCTTTTATGGCGTGGAGGTGACTTTCACCGGTCAGGACGCCATGCGGGACACCCTGAACATGGTGGTCTCCGACCAGGATACCACCCGGGTGAACGTGACCCTCTCCGGCACCCGCCGGGAGCTTTCCAAGTTCACCGCCGACGATATGAAGGCCGTGGTGAACCTCTCCAACGTCACTATGGCGGGCAACCGGGCCATGACCTATTCCATCAGCTATCCCGCCGGGGTGAACCAGGCCAACATCCGGGAGACCTCCCGCTCGCCTTCCACCGTGGGCCTGCAGATCAGCAAGCTCTCCACCAAGCCCATGGTGGTCTCCGGCCAGTTCGAGGGAACCACCGCCGAGGGCTACATGGTAGATGCCTCCGAGATGACCTTCGATCCGGCCTCTGTGACCTTCACGGGCCCGGAGGAGGAGCTGGACCAGATAGACAAGCTGCAGGTAGTGGTGGCCCGGGATGAAGTGAACGCCGCCTTCACCGCCGTGGGCAACTATGTGATGCTGGACGCCGAGGGCAATATCCTGGAATTCGACGACGTGCAGGCGGATGTGGACACCGTATCCGTGAACGTGCCGGTGAGCATGGTCAAAGAAGTGGCCCTGGGCGTGGACCTGGTTCCCGGCGGCGGCGCCACGGCCAGCAATGTCATCACCACCATCGAGCCCGCGGCCATCACCGTGGCGGGCGACGCGGCCACGCTGGACGGGCTGAACATCATCTCTCTCGCCACCGTGCAGCTGGCCAATACTCTGAGCTTTGAGCCCACGGTCTATAACATTGTGCTGCCCAACGGGGTGGAGTGCCTGTCCGGGGAGACCACGGCTTCGGTGAACATGGAGTTCACCGGCCTGGAGACGGGGCTCTTCACCGTCACCAACCTGCGTTATACGAATGTGCCGGAGGGCTACCGGGCCAGCGTCATGGACGCCAACAAGATCGTCACCATCCGGGCGCCCAAGGACGTGCTGCCCATGATATCCGCCAACAATATCCGCATCGTGGCGGACCTGACGGATGTGACGGCCACGTCCCGCGTGGCCACGACGGTGTATGTGGACGGCTTTGAGAGCGCCGGTGCGGTGGGTACATATCCGCTGTACATACGATTGGAGGAGATACAATGACCCAGACGGGGATCATAACGAAGATACTGGATAACGGCCTGGCGGACGTGGCTGTGGAGCGGGTCACTGCCTGCAGCCACTGCTCCGGCTGCGGCGAGTGCATCTACGGCAAGGAGATCCACGTAGAGGCGGAGAATAAGATCTACGCCCAGCCCGGGGAGCGGGTGGTGCTGGAGAGCAAGACCACAACCATCCTGGCCGTGACGCTGCTCATATATATGCTGCCGGTGGCCATGCTGTTCGCCGGCTACGCCATCGCCGCGGCCATCGGCCTGGATCAGGAGAAATGCATCATCGGCAGCGCCCTGGGCATCGCCGCGGGCGCCGCGGCCGCCACAGGTCTGGGCAAGCGGTTCAAGAAGATAGACTACTTCATCACCGGCTACAAGCGCTGATGTACGGCTACGTCCGCCCGGTGAAGGGCGAGCTGAAGATATCGGAATTCGAGCGGTTCCGGGGCGTGTACTGCGGGCTGTGCCATGAACTTGCCCGGCGGTACGGCTTCGCAGCCCGGTTCCTGGTGAACTACGACTTCACCTTTCTCGCCATGCTGCTGGCCCCGACGGGCCCGGCAACAACCTGCCCCCGGCGGTGCGCGGCTCATCCCATCCAAAAGACCGTGTGCCTGGAAAGCTGCGAGAGCCTCGCTCTCGCGGCGGATATGACCGTCATACTGGGCTGGTGGAAGCTGGCGGACGGGGCAGAGGACAAGGCTTTTCCCGCGTCATGGGGGTATAAAGCCGCCTGCGGCCTTTTGAAGGGCGCCTACAAAAAGGCGGCTTCCCGCCGGCCGGGTTTTGCCGCGGCGACGGAGAATAACCTCCGGGCGCTGCAAACGCTGGAGAAGGCCAAATGCCCCAGCGTGGACGAGGCGGCGGACAAGTTCGCTCTCATACTCCGGGCCGCCGGCGAGGCGGCGGAGGATGAGAAGACCGGGCGCATCCTCTCGGAGCTTCTCTACCACCTGGGCCGCATCATCTACATCCTGGACGCGGCGGACGACCTTTCCGAGGATATCCAAACGGACAGCTACAATCCCCTGCGGTACCGGTTCAAGCCAGTGGACAGCAAACTGACAGCGGAGGATGAGAAGACCATCCGGGCCAGTCTGCAGCTTTCCCACAACGCCCTGGCGGGGGCATATGCGCTGCTGGATGAAAACATTTACGCAGGGATATTGACCAACACCATCTATCTCGGCCTTCCCGCGGCGGCGCAGGCCGTCTTTGCCGGGACATGGAAGACGAAAACGAAACTACAAAAAGAACGGAGCATATCATGAACGATCCTTACAGCGTATTGGGCGTGTCCCCCTCGGCCAGCGACGACGAGGTCAAGAGGGCATACCGGGACCTGGCCAGGAAGTATCATCCTGACAACTATCATGATAACCCCCTGGCGGACCTGGCCTCCGAGAAGATGAAGGAGATCAACGAGGCCTACGACGCCATAACCAAGAGCCGGGAACAGGGCGGCGGAGGGTATTCCTACGGCGGCGGCGCGGCCTATCAGTCCCAGCCGGGACGGCAGAACGCGGGCCAGACAGGGAGCTATGCCCAGATACGGGCCCTCATCAACGCCAACAACCTGGCCCAGGCCGAGGCCATGCTGAACGCCATCTCCACCCACGACGCGGAGTGGTACTATCTCATGGGCAGCGTCTATTGGCGCAAGGGCTGGATGGACCAGGCGGGGCAGTTTTTCCGCACCGCCTCCACCATGGACCCGACCAATGTGGAGTACCGCAACGCGGTGCAGTACATGAACCAAGGCGGTCAGGCCTACCGGCCCGCCGGGACGGGCATGGGCGACATGATGGGCGGCGACGCGGCCTGCAACCTGTGCCAGAACCTCATCTGCGCGGACTGCTGCTGCGAGATGGTCGGCGGGAACCTTATCCCCTGCATCGGCTGCCGGTGAGATGAAAAGCGGGACGAAACGGCTGGCGCGGCTGGCCATACTGACGGCTCTGGGCACGGTGCTGCTGGTGCTGGGCTCTGTCCTGCCCGCGGGCAGGCTTGCGCTGGTGGCGATCTCCAGCGTGCCGGTGTGCGTGGCGCTGATGATGTACGGGGTCAAGTGGTCTCTCGGCGTATTCGTGCTGACGGCGGCGCTGGGGGCGCTGCTGTTCCCCGGGGCGGCGGCCATCATGTATATCGCCTTCTTCGGGTTCTATCCCATCGCCAAGAGCCTTTTTGAAAAGCTCCACAAGCTGTGGCAGGTTTGGGCGTGCAAGTTCGCCCTCTACACCTTTGCCTTCGTCATCTATTGGCTCCTGGCAAAGGCGCTCTTCTCCTTCACAGGCAGGGAGCTCTCCTGGTACATACTCTACCCCCTGGGAGCGGTGGTGTTCTGGCTCTACGACCAGGCCTATTCCTCTCTCATCCGGTTTTATATCGTGAAGATCGCGAGGTACTTTGAATGATCAAGAGCATGACAGGCTACGGCGGCGCTAAGGGCGAGGTGGATGCCATCGCCGTGACGGCGGAGCTGAAGAGCGTCAATAACCGCTACCTGGATGTGTCCGTGCGCCTGCCCAAAAGCTGCCTGTTCGCCGAGGAGGCGGTGCGCTCTGCCGTGGCGGGCGTCATCAGCCGCGGCAAGGTGGACGTATTCATCACCGTGGACGCCTCCAAGGCGGAGGAAGCCGTCATCCAGGTCAACGAGAGCCTGGCGGCGGCTTATCTCAAAGCCGTGCGGGACACGGCGGAAAAGTTCGGCCTGGACGGGGACATCAGCGCCCTGAGCCTGGTGCGCTTCCCCGAGGTCCTGTCCACCGACAAGACCGACGCGGGCCGGGACGCGGTATCCAATGCCATCGTAACTGTTCTCTCTGAAGCGCTGGAGGAGTTCGATGCCATGCGCACCCGGGAGGGGGAGAAGCTCCGGGAGGACATCGAGGGCAAGCTCGCCACCCTGGAGGCCATGGTGGCGAAGATAGAGGAGCGCTCGCCTCAGACCGTAACGGAGTACCGGGAAAAGCTCCTGGGCCGCATGCAGGAGGTGCTGGCGGACGCCGGGGTGGATGAGAGCCGCATTTTGCAGGAGGCCGCCATCTATGCCGACAAGGTGGCCGTGGACGAGGAGATGGTGAGGCTCAAGAGCCACATCGCCCAGTTCCGGCTCCTGCTGGCCGCCGGCTCCCCCGCCGGGCGGAAGCTGGACTTTCTGGTGCAGGAGATGAACCGGGAGGCTAACACCACCGGCTCCAAATGCGCCGACAGCGAGATCGCCCGCACCGTCATCGACATGAAGGCGGAGCTGGAGAAGATACGCGAGCAGATCCAGAACATGGAGTGAGCCGTCTATGGAGCTTGTAAGCATCGGATTTGGAAGCTTTGTGGCCCCGGGCAAGCTGGTGGCCGCGGTGGAGCCGGAGTCCAACCCTATCAAGCGGGTCATATCCCAGGCCAAAGAGGCGGGGCGGCTCATAGACGCCACCTATGGCCGGAAGACCGAGGCCGTGCTCATCATGGACAGCGGCCATGTCATCCTCGCCCCTGTGTCCCCGGAGGAACTGTCCGGAAGGATGGGGCAGGAGGGAGGCGCATCCCATGGCTGAGAAGGGACTTCTGATCGTGCTGTCCGGCCCCTCCGGCGCGGGCAAGAGCACCGTCATCGGGAGGCTTATGAAAATGCGCTCTGATGTGCGCTTTTCCGTCTCCGCCACCACCCGGGACCCCCGCCCCGGGGAGGAGGACGGTGTCAACTACTTCTTCCGCACCCGGGAGGAATTCCTTCGCATGATCGACGAGGATGCCTTTCTGGAGCACGCGGAGTATGTGGGCAGCTTCTACGGCACCCCGGCGCGGCCCGTGGACGAGCGGCTCACGGAGGGCTGGCACGTGCTCTTGGACATCGAGGTCCAGGGCGCGGCCCAGGTCCTTCAAAAGCGGCCCGACGCCGTGAGCATATTTTTGGCGCCCCCCAGCCTCGCGGAGCTGGAGCGCCGCCTCCGGGGCCGGGGAACCGACACCGAGGAAAAGATCGCGGGACGCCTTATGACGGCCCGGCGGGAGTGCGCCCTCGCCAATAACTACACCTACATCGTCGTCAATGACGACGCGGAAAAAGCCGCCCGGGAGCTGGACGCCATCATCACGGCGGAGAGCTGCCGCAGCGGCCGGAAACTGGAATCTATGGCAAAAGGAGACTTGCTATCATGATGCTCTATCCCCCCGTAGCCGACCTGGTGGACAAGGTCGGCAGCCGTTACGCCCTCATCAACCTGGTGGCCAAGCGGGCCCGCTCCATCTCCGCCGAGGCGGAGAACTCCGGCGAGCCCCTGACGAAAAAGCCCGTGTCCGCCGCCATCGACGAGGTATATACCGGCAAGCTCACCATCAACAGCGATAACAACGCCCCGTCCGGCGAGATGTGAGCCGGGCATCCAGCGGGGGAAATAAGGACTCATGAGCGGCTTGACGGCCCGTGTCGCCGTGGCGGACGTGACCTATTGGGTGGACCGGCCCTATACCTATGCCGTGCCGGATAAGCTCGCGGATAAGGTGCGCCCCGGCGTGCGGGTGGCGGTGCCCTTCGGCGGCAGCCGCCCCCGGGAGGGGGTGGTGCTGGCCATGGGCGGCCAGACCGACAAGCGGCTCAAGAACATCCTTGATGTGCTGGACGCCGAGCCTCTTTTGAGCGAGACCCAGCTGAAGCTGGCCATGTGGATGCGGGAGCGGTTTTTCTGCACGGTCATGGACGCGGTGCGGGCCATGCTCCCGGCGGGCCTGTGGTACGACGTGTGGCCCGTGTATCTGCTGGCGCGGGAGGCGGAAGAAGCCTACATCCAAGCGAAAGGCGCCGGGGAGAAGCTGGTGCTGGACGCGGTGGCCGGCCACGGCGGCCGGTGCGAGCTGGCGGATATAGAAGCTGTGTTCGGCGCGAAGAATCCCGGACCCGCGCTGGCGTCCCTTGTGAAGAAGGGCGTGCTCCGCACGGAGGCGGGCGCCGCCCGCCGGGCCGGGGACAAGACCATCCTCCAGGCGGAGCTGGCCGTGAGCCCGGAGGAGGCCCTTAAGATCGCGGAAAAGAATACCCGCGCTGTGCGCCAGGGCGCAGTGCTGCGCCTCCTCGCCGAGCTGGGCCGGGCCAGCGTGGCGGATATATGCTACTTCACCGGCGCGGGCCGGGACGCGGTGAAGAGACTTTCAGAGAAGGGTCTCGTGACCCTCTCCGACCATGAGGTATACCGCCGGCCGGACTATGGCGTCTGCACCCGGGAGAAACCACTGCCGGAATTGAATCCGGAGCAGCGGGCCGCCTTTGAGGGCATCCTGGCCCTGGCGGACGGCAAAGAGGCCAAAGCCGCGCTTTTATTTGGCGTCACGGGCAGCGGCAAGACCACCATCTATCTGCATCTCATCGATGAAGTGCTGAAGCGGGGCCAGTCGGCCATATTCCTTGTGCCGGAGATCGCCCTGACGCCCCAGATGCTCCAGACCTTTTCCTCCCATTTCGGCGACAACATCGCCGTGCTCCACTCGTCGCTGTCCATGGGCGAGCGCTACGACGAATATAAGCGCATCCGCGCCGGGGCCGCCCGGGTGGTCATCGGCACCCGCAGCGCCATCTTCGCGCCGGTGTCCGACCTGGGGATCGTCATCCTGGACGAGGAACAGGAGGATACCTACAAATCGGAAAATAATCCCCGCTATCACGCCCGGGACGTGGCGAAGTTCCTCTGTGCCCGGTCCAAGGCGCTGCTGGTGCTGGGAAGCGCCACGCCGGATGTATGCAGCCGCTACTGGGCCCAGACGGGGCGGTATCACTTTTTCACGCTGCCCCACCGCTACAACGCCATGCGCCTGCCGAAGGTGCGCATCGCGGACATGAAGCAGGAACTCCGGGCCGGCAACGGCGGCAGCATATCCTCGCTCCTGCGGCAGGAGATCGCGGAAAATCTGGACCGGGGGGAGCAGTCTATTCTGTTTCTCAACCGGCGGGGCGCCAGCAAGCTGGTAGCCTGCGGCATATGCGGGTATACTTATAAATGCCCCAACTGCACCGCCAACATGACTTACCACAGCGTGGGAAACCGGCTCATGTGCCACTACTGCGGCCATACCCAACGGCTGGACGCCGCCTGCCCCCAGTGCGGCGGGAAGCTGACCTTCACCGGTGCCGGGACCCAGAAGGTGGTGGAGGAGCTGGGAGAGCTTTTTCCCGACGTGCCCGTACTGCGCATGGACACGGACGCGGTGGCCCCGGTGGGGAGCCACCGGGCGCTTTTTGAACAGTTTCGGGCCCAGCGCATCCCCATTCTGGTGGGCACCCAGATGGTGACAAAGGGCTTGAATTTTGAGAACGTGACGCTGGTGGGCGTGCTGAACGCCGACCAGAGCCTCTACAACAGCGACTACCGGGCGGGGGAGCGGACCTTCTCTCTCATCACTCAGGTGATAGGCCGCAGCGGCCGTTTTGAAAAACCGGGCCGGGCGGTGATCCAGACCTTCACCCCGGAAAACCAGATCATCCTTCAGGCCGCGCGGCAGGACTATGACGGGTTCTACGAGGGGGAGATAGGCCTTCGGAGCGTGACGGGCTCGCCGCCCTTCTCAGAGATGTATGAGATCATGGCCACCGGCGCCGACGAGAGCACGGTCCTTCGCTGCTGCGCCGATATCCGGGACGAGATGACAAGGCTCACCTGGGATATGCCCGGGGCGAAGGTGCTGGGCCCCGCGCCGCTGCCCATCGCCAAGGTCATGGGCACCTGGCGCTACCGGGTGACGGTGTGCTGCCCCGCCTCCAGGGAGATACGGGCCGCGGTGGGCCGGGTGCTGATGCTGGCAAACGACGGAAAACGATACAGGGGCGTGGGCGTATACGCGGACTTCGACCCCCTGGACTGACAGGAGATATCTATGGCTCTTCGGAACATACTGAAACAGGGCGACGAGACCCTCACAAAGCGCTGCCGTCCCGTGACGGACTTCAACGAGCGCCTGCACACCCTCTTGGACGACATGGCTGAGACCATGACCACCGCCAACGGGGTGGGCCTGGCCGCGCCCCAGGTGGGCATTCTCCGCCGGGCGGTGGTGGTCCTGGAGACCAACGTGCCCGAGGGGGAGCCGGAGCGCATCATCGAGCTGGTGAACCCGGAGATATTGGAATCCAGCGGCGAGCAGGAGGGCCCGGAGGGGTGCCTCTCCGTACCCGGGGATTTCGGCATGGTGAAGCGGCCGGACTATGTGAGGGTGAAGGCCCAGGACAGGGATGGAAACTGGTTCGAGGCCGAGGGCGTTGGCCTGACGGCCCGGGCTTTCTGCCATGAGCTGGACCACCTGGACGGGCATATGTTCACGGAGCTTTGCGACCATATCCTCTCCGACGAGGAGCTGGAGGCCTACTACGCCGCCCAGCGGGAGGAAGAGGACTGATGCGGATCGTGTTCATGGGCACGCCGGACTTTGCCGCCTGTTCATTGGAAAAGCTGCTGGCGGAGGACTTTGACGTGTGCGGCGTATTCTGCCAGCCGGACAAGCCCCGGGACCGGGGCCATAAGCTTGTTCCCTGCGCCGTGAAGCAGACTGCCCAGGCGGCGGGCATACCCGTATACCAGCCGGAAAAGCTGCGGGACGGCACGGCCCTGGCCATATTGAAAAGCCTTAAGCCGGATATCATCGTGGTGGTGGCCTACGGGCGCATCATCCCCGGGGACATCCTGGCCCTGCCCAGGTATGGATGCGTCAACGTCCACGGGTCCCTGCTGCCCAAATACCGGGGCAGCGCCCCCATCCAGCGGGCGGTGCTGAACGGCGAAGCCGTCACCGGCGTCACCACCATGTATCTCTCCGCGGGCATGGACGAGGGGGATATGATCTACACCGCCGAGACGACTATCGGCGAGCGGGAGACCAGCGGCGAGCTTTTCGACCGCCTGGCCCCCATGGGCGCGGAGCTGCTGGTAAAGACCCTGCGGGACATAGAGGCGGGAACTGCGCCCCGCGTTCCCCAGGACGGCAGCGCCGCCACCTACGCGCCGCCGCTGACAAAGGAAGAGTCCCCAGTGGACTGGACAAAACCGGTCCAAATGGTCCTGAAGCACATCTACGGCATGCAGCCCTGGCCCTGCGCCACGGCGGAGCTGTGCGGCACGGCGTTCAAGCTCTTTGCCGGCGAGGCCACCGGGCGGCAGAGCGACAAGACTCCCGGCACGGTGGTGTCCGCCGGGAAGGCGGGCATCGAGGTGGTATGCGGCGGGGGAGAGACCCTGCTCGTCACTGAACTGCAGGCCGCAGGCGGCAGGCGCATGGCCGCGGGTGCCTACCTTCTTGGCCATCCCATGGAGGTCCGGTAATGCCCCGGAGAACGGCCCTGGAGGCCCTGGAGCGCTTCCGGCGGGACTCTGCCTGGAGCCGGCAGGTCATGGACGTGCTGGGGGAGAAAAACCGCCTGGACAGCCGGGACAGAGCCCTGGCGGCGCGGCTGTTCTACGGCGTGCTGCAAAACATGGCCCTGTGCGACTTCTATATCGGCTGCTACGCAAAGAGCAAGCTGGAGCCAAAGGTGCGGGATATCCTGCGTCTGGGCGTATATCAGCTTCTCTTTATGGACAAGGTCCCGCCCCGGGCGGCGGTGGACGAGTCCGTGGCCCTGTGCAAAGCGCTGGGCTATGGCCGGGCGGCGGGCCTGGTGAACGCCGTCCTGCGGCGCATAGGGAAGAACAAGGACCATCTGCCGCCCATCCCCGGAGAGGGCACAGCGGAATACCTGTCCATCCGGTACAGCCACCCCCAATGGCTGGTGGAGGAACTCATGGCCCTGCGGGGCTATGAGGGTGCGGAAGCGGTCCTCAAGGCGGACAACGACCCGCCGCCGGTGTATGTGCAGGTCAACACCTGCCGCACAACGGCGGAAGAGATGAAGGCCATGCTGGACCTCACGGAGACGCCCGCGGGCCTGGTACTGGACAGGGCGGGGGACATCACCGCCACGGAGGCCTTTCAAAAGGGGCTTTTCTATGTACAGGACCCGGCGGCCCACGCCGTGGCGGAGTGTGCGGAGCTGGGGCCCGGCATGAAGGTGCTGGACGCCTGCGCCGCGCCGGGGGGCAAGAGCTTCGCCGCCGCCGTCGCTATGGGAAATACGGGTTCTGTGACGGCACGGGACATCCTGGCAAAAAAGCTGGCCCTGGTGGCCCGGGGCGCGGAGCGCATGGGCCTTGACTGCATCCGATGTGAGCCCGGCGACGCCCGGGACATCGACGGCGGGGACTATGACGTCGCGTTCGCTGACCTTCCCTGCAGCGGCCTCGGCGTCATACGCAAAAAGCCGGATATACGCTATCGTGACCCCATAGAACTGGACGCGCTGCCGGAGCTGCAGCTGGAGCTTTTGGACAGCATCGCCGCGGCGGTGCGGCCCGGCGGGCGGCTCATCTACTCCACCTGCACCTGGCGGGCGCGGGAGAACGGGGCCGTGGCGGAGGCTTTTTTGAAGGCACATCCCCAATTCACCAAGACCCTGGAACGGACCTTCTGGCCGGACCGGGACGGAACGGACGGGTTTTATCTATGCCGGATGGAGCGGTCAAACGGGATATAAAGGCCATGCTGCCGGCAGAGATCGCCGGGGCGTTCAGCGACCTGGGCCTGCCCGGCTACCGGGCGAAGCAGGTGTTCCGCTGGCTGGGCCGGGGCGTGACTTCTTTTGAAGAGATGAGCGACCTCTCCAAGGACCTGAGGCAGAAGCTGGATGGGCTTTTCACCATCCCCAGCCTCACCATGCTGCGCCGGCAGGTATCCGCCCAGGACGGCACGGAGAAATTTCTCTGGCAGCTGCCTGACGGGGAGAGCGTGGAGACGGTGTTCATGCGCTATAAGCACGGCAATACGGTGTGCATCTCCTCCCAGGTGGGCTGCCGCATGGGCTGTGCCTTCTGCGCCAGCACCATCGGCGGGAAGGTCCGGGACCTGACCGCCTCGGAGATGCTGGACGAGGTCATCCGCACCGGCCTGGCCGCCGGGGATAAAGTGGACGGCATCGTGCTCATGGGCATCGGCGAGCCCCTGGACAACTACGATAACGTCATGCGGTTTCTTAAGCTCGTGAATGACCCGGAGGGGGCCAACATCGGCATGCGGCATATTTCTCTCTCCACCTGCGGACTGGTGGAGGCGATTGACAAACTGGCCGCGGCCCGGTTACAATTGACCCTGTCCGTGTCCCTTCACGCGCCGGACGACGAGACCCGCTCCAAACTCATGCCCATCAACGAAAGATACGGCGTGGACGCGCTGTACGCGGCCTGCCGCCGGTATTTTGACGTGACCGGCCGGCGCATCTCCTTTGAGTACGCCATGGTGAAGGACGTGAATGACACCCCCCGCCACGCGGACATGCTCATAAAGCGCTTGGGCGGGACCGGGTCTCATATAAATCTCATTCGGCTGAACTATGTGTCCGAGCGGGGCTTGCGGCCCTCATCGGAACAGACCGTCCACAGGTTCGTAAAGCGCCTGGAGGATGGGGGCGTCACCGTTACCGTCAGGCGGCGGCTGGGCAGCGACATCGACGCTGCCTGCGGCCAGCTCCGCCGGGGACAGATGAGGAAGAAATGAACTACTTTGGATTGAGCGACAAAG
This sequence comes from uncultured Oscillospiraceae bacterium, assembly GCA_947625045.1. Lineage (GTDB taxonomy): Bacteria > Bacillota > Clostridia > Oscillospirales > Oscillospiraceae > CAJOIG01. The sequence goes on along the minus strand of CANQMW010000012.1, from coordinate 19,052 downwards.
GGCAATACCGGGCGGAGAACCAGGACTGCTTCGACCTGAAGGCCGTGGCCGGCGGCGTGCTGGCCGTCGTGTGCGACGGCATGGGCGGCGCGGCGGGCGGCCTGATGGCCAGCGACCTGGCGGCGGGCCGGTTCTCGGCCTTTGCCCGGGCGGCCCTGGAGGCCTCCGACGGGGAGGACCCGGCGGACGCCCTCCGGCAGGCCACCGACGCCGCCAACCGAAAGGTGTTCCGCTACGCCGCCCATATGGACGAGTACTCCGGCATGGGCACCACCCTGGTGGCCGGGTACTGGCAGGGCGACACGGCCTATTTCGTGAACGTGGGCGACAGCCGGGCCTACCGCATCGCCAAGGACGGCATTTTGCAGATCACAAAGGACCACTCCCTGGTCCAGCAGATGATAGACCGGGGGGAGATCACCCCCGCCCAGGGCCGGACCCATCCCCGACGAAATATCATTACCCGGGCGGTGGGCAGCGAGCGGTTCGTCTCCTGTGACGAATACGCCGTCCCCATCCGGGCGGGAGACCGGTTTTTGCTCTGCTCTGACGGGCTGACCAATGCTTTGGAAGAGGCGGAGATGCACCGGGTCCTGCTGGCGGAGGAAAACGCCGAGAGCGCCTGCCGGAAACTGTTGGATGAGGCCATCGCCGGCGGGGCGAGGGACAATGTGACTGCGATCGTGATCTATGCTGAGAAAGGTGGCGCCGTATAATGGAAAATAAAGTCAATTGGCGTCTTGGAAAGGTATTGGATGGCCGCTACGAGATCGTGTCCGTGGTTGGCATCGGCGGCATGGCTGTGGTATATCAGGCCTACGACCTGGAGAAAAAGCGGGACGTGGCCGTGAAGGTGCTGCGGGACGACGTGTCCGTGGACGCGGACAGCCGCCGCCAGTTCCGCAAGGAATATGAGGCCGTGGAGAAGCTGAGCCATCCCAACATCCGCGCCGTCTATGACGTGGTGTCCTCCGGCGACACGGAGTATATCGTCATGGAATATGTGGACGGCATCAACCTGAAACAGTATATGAAGGGCAAGGGCGTCCTCTCCTGGCAGGAGGTCCTGCATTTCTCCACCCAGATCGCCCGGGCCCTGAGCCATGCCCACAGCCGGGGCATCATCCATATGGATATCAAGCCCCAGAACATCATGCTGCCCAAGGACGGCACGGTGAAGATCGCCGACTTCGGTATCGCCCAAATGGACGAGGCCGACCCCAACGACGCCGAGGAGGCTTTGGGGAGCATCCACTATATCTCTCCGGAGCAGGCCCGGGGCGGCACCGTGGACGCCCGCAGCGACATCTATTCTCTGGGCGTGGTCATGTACGAGATGCTCACGGGCAGGCTGCCCTTTGACGGCAAGACTGTGGAGGAGGTGGCGGTGCAGCAGGTGTCCTCGCTGCCCGACGCGCCCAGCGACCTTGATAACGCCGTGCCGGCGGAGCTGGAGCAGATCACCCTCCGTGCCATGCAGCCGGAGCCGGACGACCGGTACGCCACCGCCGCCGACATGCTGGCGGACCTGGAGGATTTCCGCCGATCCCGCAACGGCACCGCCGCGGCCCAGGCCGCCCGGCAGATCCGGGACGAGGTCCATGTGATCAGCAAGAACGTGCCCCGCATCAGCAAGAGCGGGGAGCTGTCCAAGGAGGGCTATGCCCGCCGCCGGGCCCGGGCCGCCAGCGTCAGCATGCTGTCCGGGTTCGTGATCGTGGCGGCCTTTGCGCTTGCGCTGTTCGTGTTCGTGTGGCAGTACTGGCTGGCGGACATCTTCCGGGACGCGGAGCGCATCTCTGTGGCCAGCTTCGAGGGTCTGAAGTATGACGACATCATGCTGGACGAGGAGATGAAGGAGCTATATAACTTCAAAGTCACCTACCAGGCGGACTCCAACCACGACGAGGGCATGGTCATCGACCAGGATCCCGCCGCCGGCACCAGCCGCATGATCACCTCCGACGGCATCGACATCTCCCTGACCGTCAGCTCCGGCGTGCAGCTGGTCACCATCCCCGAGGACATCCTGAACGCGCCTTATACGAACGTCCAGGTCCGGCTCCAGGCCAAGGAGCTGAACGTCAACATCGTGTTGGAGGAGTCCGGCTCCGTCACGGAGAACTACGTTATTTCTTCCGAGCCCGCCCCCGGCGCCTCCGTGGCCAGCGGCAGCACCGTGACGCTGCACGTCAGCGCCGGCCCCGCGGCCAGTTACACCACCGTGCCCAACGTCAAGGACCTGACGAAGGAGGCGGCACTGCTCATGCTCCAGCGGGAGGGCCTCATCTGCGGCGAAAACGAGCTTTCCTATGTGAGCTCCAACGACTATGAGCCCGGCCGGGTCATGTGGCAGAGCTATGCCGCCGGAACCACGGTCATCCAGGGCACCCAGGTCTACCTGCAGATCAGCACGGGCCCGGCCGTCACGCCCGTACCCGCCCAGCCTGCCCAGCCTCAGCAGGAGGCGGCCCCCGCGCCGGAGGGCTGAGCTTGCGGGAAGGCATCATCATGCGCGCCCTCAGCGGTTTTTACTATGTCCGCTGCGGGGCCGACCTCGTCCAGTGCCGGGCCAAGGGCCGCTTCCGCAAAGAGGGCCTGACGCCCCTGGTTGGGGATAGAGTGAATATCGAGGACAGCGCCGGCGGCACCGGCACCGTGGCGGAGATACTGCCCCGTAAAAATGCCTTCTCCCGCCCGGCCATGGCCAATATAGACTACCTGGTAATGGTCGTCTCGGCGGCCATCCCTGTGACGGACCCCTGGCTCATCGACCGGATAACGGTAAAGTGCGAAAAAGAGGGCTGCGGTGTCCTGCTGGCCGTCAATAAATGCGACCTGGACCCGGCGGAGGACCTGCGAAGGATATACGCCGGCACCGGCTATGGGGTCTTTCCCGTCAGCGCCGTGACGGGCCAGGGCGTGGACGCCCTGTGGGCCGCCATGGCGGGGAAGACCTGCTGCTTCACCGGCAACTCCGGCGTGGGCAAGAGCAGCCTCATAAACGCCCTGGCGCCCGGCCTCGCCATCCCCACGGCTGAGGTGAGCCAAAAATTGGGCCGGGGAAAGCACACCACCCGCCATGTGGAGCTCTTCGACATCGGCGGCGGTACCCTTCTGGGGGACACCCCCGGCTTTGCTTCCTTTGAGGACGATACGGATAAGCCTATCCTGCCCGAGGACCTGGCGGGGCTGTTCCCGGAGTTCCGGCCTTTTTCTGATAAATGCCGCTTTGACGACTGCACCCATCGGGCGGAGCCCGGCTGTGCCGTCCGGGAGGCGGTGGGAGAGACCATCCATCCCAGCCGTTACGGCTCCTATCTACGCCTTTATGAAGAGGCGGCCCGGCTGGACCGCTGGGAGATCGAAAAGTGAACATACAACGCCTCCCGCCCATAGGATGGACGGGAGGCGGTCTTTATGAGAAAAAGAGGCCGGGGCGGCGGTGCGCTTTGCTGCTGCGCGGTGATCGTGGGCACGCTCATCCTGGTGACACTGATGATGCCCAACTGGCTTTGGTGGCTGCTGGGGGTGCTCCTGCTGGCCTGGGGCTGCCGGGGGATGTTCCTGGGCTGACATATCCAAGAGGGTACGCGCATATCCTTGCCATAGAAAATTTTGGCAAGGAGCGATTTTGTATGGATACGGCCCTGAAAAAGGATATATATGACCAGCTCATCCCTGTGTGGTCCGGCTGCTTCAGCCGGGACTTCACCGCGGAGAGCATCGTGCCCGACGCCATGCCGGACATGGCGGGTGTGGTGGACGCGGAGAGCGTTATCACCCTGCGCAGCAAGGAGACGGAGGCCGGGTGCCTCACCCTAGGTGCCAGCGTCAGCGTGTCGGTGCTGTACACGCCGGAGAACGGCGGGCCGCTGCAGAGCCTGGCGGTGGTCATACCTGTGGAGATGCGTACCGACGCCCCCGGGGCGGACAGCGACTGCCGGACCGTGGCCAGGCTCCGGGTCCGGGCGCTGGACGCGCGGATGGTCAACTCCCGTAAGATGTCCGTGCGGGTGGACGTGGACTGCGAGGCCTGCGTCTACCAGAGAAAGACGATGGAGCTGCCCTCCGGCCTGGCGGAGGGCGATAAGAGCGTACATGTGCTCACCAAAACGGCGCCCATGGTGACCGTGGCGGACGTACGGGAGAAGACCTTCGTGCTCACCGACGGCTACCAGCTTCCCACCGGCAGCGCCGGCGTGGAGCGCATATTGAGCCAGCGGGTGGACGCGGCGGTGGAGGATGTGAAGTTTGTTCCCGGCAAGGTGATATTCCGGGGCAAAGTCCGCTCCGGCCTCATATTCGCCTGCCGGGACGGGCAGATCTTCGCCGGGCGGTATGAGACGGAGTTTTCCCAGATCATGGAGGTGGAGCCCCAGGAGGGGGATGTGACGCCGGAGGTGGCGCTCATGTTCACAGGTGCCTATTTCGATCTGCCCGAGCGGCAGGATGAGGACGGCCGGGTGGCGGCGGAGCTGCACCTGGTTGCCCAGACCACCTGCCGCGTGACGGGCGAGGCGGCGTACATCGCGGACCTTTACAGCAACCGCACCTGCCTGGAGCCATGCCGGGAACAGATACCCCTTTCCTGCGCCGTGAAGAGCGTCTCCATGCGCCAGTCCGTTACGGGCTCGGCCGAGCTCATGGGCGCGGGAGGGGATGTGCTGTGCCTCTCCGCGAGCGTAGGAACGACCACGGTGGAGGGCAGCACCGTCAAGGTGAATCTGAATGTCCGGGCCATCCTGCGGCAGGAGGACGGAGGTTACACCTGCGTCCGGTGCCGTCTCGCGGCGGAGTTCACCACGGATATAGATCCCGACGCGGAGCTGCAAGGCGTATGCGTCACCGCGGCGGACGTGTTCTGTGCCCCGGCTGGGGCGAGCCTGGACGTGCGGGCGACCCTGCAGATGGAGGCCACGGCCGTGACCCGCTCCGCTATCGCCGCCGTGACGGCGGTAGAGGAGGACCCCGAGGCCTGGGCGACCATGCCCCCCGCGCCGTCGATCACCCTGGTCCGGGTAGAGCCGGGGGCGGACATGTGGGCCCTGGCGCGTAGATACCGCTCCACCGTGGAGGCCATCGCCGCCGCGAACGCCGGGAAGGAGACGGGACTGCTGCTCATCCCCAAAGCGAGATAGTTTTGGTTGATATTAGAGAGAAATTGTGTTACAATGACCTGTAAAGTGATCATACAGGGGGATAACACCATGTCCGGACATTCCAAGTGGCACAACATACAGAAAACGAAAGGCGCCGCTGACGCAAAGCGCGCCCAGGCCTTCACCAAGATCGCCCGCGAGATCATCGTGGCGGTGAAGGAGGGGGGCAGCGGCGACCCGAAGAACAATATGCGCCTGGCTGCCGTCATCACCAAGGCCAAGGCCGCCAATATGCCCAACGACAACATCAAGCGGACCATCGACAAGGCCCTGGGCAGCGGCGACACCTCCAGCTTCGAGTCCGTCACCTATGAGGGCTACGGCCCCAGCGGCGTTGCCATCATCGTGGAGGCCATGACCGATAACCGAAACCGCACCGCCAGCGACGTGCGCCACACCTTCGATAAGTATAACGGCAACATGGGCCCCGCCAACTGCGTGAGCTGGTCCTTTGACCGCAAGGGCGTCATCGTGGTGGACAACGAGGACGGCGACCTGGACGAGGACACCGTGCTGATGGACGCCATGGAGGCCGGCGCCGCCGATATGGAGACGGAAGAGGGTGTGTTCACCCTCTACACCGCGCCGGCGGATGTGACCGCCGTGGCGGAGTATATGACCGCCCACGGCTATAAGCTGGACTCCGCCCAGGAGGAGATGGTCCCCCAGAACTACGTCACCCTGACGGCGGAGGGCGACCGGAAGAACATGCAGAAGATGCTGGACGTGTTCGAGGACAACGAGGACGTGCAGAACGTCTGGCATAACTGGGACAATCCCGACGAGTAACGAGTAAAAGGTATCGAGTTTTCTAAATGGCCGCGGGCACGAGCCGAAAGGCTGTGCGTGAGGAAAGTCCGGGCTCCATAGGGCAAGGATAACGGGTAACGCCCGCCGATGGCGACATCAGGACGAGTGCAACAGAAACAAACCGCCGCGCATTCGCGCGGTAAGGGTGGAAAGGCGGTGTAAGAGACCACCCGGCGCCCTGGCGACAGAGCGCTGCTGTAAACTCTATCCGGAGCAACACCGTGGAGGGGAACATAGGCCGGCCCGGCCTCCCCGGGGAGGTGGCTTGAGCGTGACGGCAACGTCCCGCCTAGATAGATGGCCATTTTTAACAGAATCCGGCTTACAGGAAGGCTCGTTTTATCAAAGAGACAGGACATTGGTCCTGTCTCTTTGTAGTTATTCGTTTCTTGTGTGACACAAGATGTTGTATTATAATGCTTATGATCGTGAGGTGTGACCATGACGCTGAAAGAGTATCTCGCCTCTTTGCAGGGCAAGCGGGTGTCCGTGGTGGGCGCTGGGCTTTCAAACCGCCCGCTGGTTGGTCTGCTCGCCGGCGCGGGCATCGATACCACCGTATATGACAAGTCCGACGCCGCCGGTCTGGGGGCGTTTTATGAGGATATGAGCGCAAAGGGTGTGAAGTTCCGCCTGGGCGAGGGGTATCTTGAAGGCCTTTCCGGCGACGTCATCTTCCGCAGTCCCAGCGTCCTGCCCTTTAGGCCGGAGCTTGCCCGGGCAGCGGAGCAGGGCGCCCTCATCACCAGCGAGATGGAGGTGTTCATGTCGCTCTGCCCCTGTCCCATCCTCGCGGTGACGGGCTCCGACGGCAAGACCACGACCACGACCCTCATTGCCAAAATGCTGGAGGCCTCTGGCCGGAAGGTCTGGCTGGGGGGCAACATAGGCCACCCGCTGCTCGCGGAGACGGACGGCATCGGCCCCCATGACGCGGCGGTGCTGGAGCTGAGCTCTTTCCAGCTGCACAGCATGATGTGTGCGCCCGATGTGGCCGTTATAACCAACATGGCCCCCAATCACCTGGATATCCACAAGGACTATGCCGACTATATCGAGGCGAAAAAGCAGATATTCAAGCACCAGCGCCAGAACGCCAAGCTTGTTTTGAATCGCGATAACGCCGTCACGGCGGCCTGCGCCGGCGAGGCCAACAGCTTCGTGTGGTGGTTCAGCCGGAAAGAGCCGGTATCACCCGGCGTATATCTCCGGCCCGACGGGATGATCTGCGCCGGGGTGAACGGGGAAACGACGGAGATACTGCCCGCGGCGGACATCCGCATCCCCGGCATGCACAACGTGGAGAACATGATGACCGCCTTCGCCGCGGTGTGGGGTCTCGCGGACATGGACGCCATGTGCACTGTGGCCCGGACCTTCACCGGCGTGGCCCACCGGCTGGAGACCGTGCGGGTCCACAAGGGTGTGACCTATATAAACGACTCCATCGCCTCCAGCCCGGACAGGACCCTGGCAGGCCTGGCCTGCTTTGACGAGAAGTTGATCCTCATCGCCGGGGGCAAGGACAAGGGCGTGCCCTTCGCGAGCCTGGGCCCGGCCATATGCAAACACGTGAAGAAGCTGTATCTGACCGGCCTCACGGCGGGGAAGATAAAAGCCGCGGTATTGAACGCCCCTGAATACGTCCCCGGCGCGCCGGAGATATTTGAGATAGAGGACTTCACCGAGACGGTGAAGGCGGCGGCCGCCGCGGCCGAGCCCGGGGACACGGTGCTCATGAGCCCGGCCAGCACGTCCTTTGACCGCTTTAAGAACTTTGAGGAACGGGGAGACCTGTTCCGCCGTATCGTGGAGGAACTTGCATAAGACATGGAACTGAAGGAACTGACGAAATGCCTGTCGGGCCTGTCCGGCCCCTCGGGCTTTGAGGAGCCGGTATACGAGTATATCGCCTCCTACCTGCACCACGCGGCGGACGAGGTCCGTACGGACGCGCTGGGCAACATGATCGCCATAAAGCGCTGCGGAAAGCCCGGGGCCAAGCTGGTGCTTCTGGACGCCCACATGGATGAGATCGGCCTCATCGTCACCGGGGCGAAGGACGGCTTTTTGTCCTTCGGCATGCTGGGCGGTGTGGACCAGCGGATGCTGCCCGCCCGGGAGGTGAGGGTGCTCTCCGACCCGCCGCTGTTCGGCGTCATCGACACCATGCCGCCCCATGTGCTCACGGCGGAGCAGATGGACAAGTCCATTGACCCGGACAAGCTCTTCATCGACGTGGGTCTATCCCAGGAGGAAGCGGTGAAGGCCGCGCCCCCGGGCACGCCGGTGGTATACGCCGCCTCCTGCGACGAGCTGGGCGAGGGACAGCTGTGCGGCAAAGCCCTGGACGACCGGGCCTGCGCCGCCGTGATCATGAAGGCATTTGAGCTTCTGGCGGAGAAGGACCTGAACGTGGACCTCTGCTGCCTCGTCAGCACCCAGGAGGAAGTGGGCCACCGTGGCGCCACCGTGGCGGCCTATGGGCTGGAGCCGAATATTGCCATTGTGGTGGACGTGACCCACGGCCGGACGCCGGATGGCCCGGAGGCCCTGACCGACTGCGGGAAGGGCGGCGCCATCGGCATAGGCCCCAACACGAACCGGGCCCTCGCCATGGAGCTCATGGCCCTGGCGGAGGAAAAGGGCATACCCTATCAGCCGGAGGCGGTGCCCGGCGGCAACAGCGGCACCAACGCCCACGCCATACAGATCGCCAAGACTGGCGTGGTCACGGCGCTGGTATCCCTGCCGCTCAAATACATGCACACGCCGGTGGAAGTGGTGGACGTTGCGGATATGCAGGCCATCGTGGACCTGATCGCGGCCTATGTGGAAGGCATGGAGGGATAAGAGATGCTGGATACGTTGGAAACTCTGTGCTGCCTGGAGGGCGTGACCGGGGGCGAGGATGAGGTCCGGGACTACATCCTGGAGCGGGCCATGCCCCATGCCGACGAGATATGCACCGATGCCCTGGGCAATCTGATGGTGTTCAAAAAGGGCGCGGTGACGCCCGCCAAAAAAGTCATGCTCTGCGCCCACATGGACGAGGTAGGCCTCATCGTGACAAGCTTCACCGACGAGGGGTATCTGCGCTTCAGCCAGGCCGGCGGCCTGGACAGGCGTGTCATTCTGGGCAAGAAGGTCTTCGTGGGCCCGGGCCGGGTCCTGGGCGTGGTTGGCTCCAAGGCCGTGCACATGACCACGGCGGAGCAGCGCAAGAAGCTGCCCGAGATGCGGGATATGTACATCGACATCGGCGCGGCAAGCAGGGAAGAGGCGGAAAAACTGGTCCATATCGGCGACCTGGCCGCCTTTGACGATACCGTGGTCCGCTTCGGCGACGGCTTCATCAAGGCCAAGGCCATCGACGACCGGGTGGGCTGCGCCGCCATGCTCAAGCTCATCGAGAGCGACATCCCCTGCGACTGCTGGTTCGCCTTCACCGTCCAGGAGGAGGTGGGCACCCGGGGCGCTGCTGTGGCGGCGAAGAGCATCAAGCCCGACGTGGCCCTCATCCTGGAGGGCACCACCGCGGCGGATATCCCCGGCGCGGAGGGCGCCGAGCGTGTGTGCGAGCTGGGCAAGGGTATCGTGATCCCCTTTATGGACCGGGGTACCATCTACGACAAGACCCTCTTCAAGACCCTGACCCGCCTGGCGGAGGAAGATGAAGTCCCCTGGCAGACGAAGAGCAAGATATCCGGCGGCACCGACGCCTCCGCCGTGCAGCGAAGCGAGGCGGGCGTAGCCGTGGCGGCCGTATCCGTACCGGTGCGGAACATCCACTCCCCGGCCTGCGTGGCAAAGTGTGCCGAGTGCGAGGACCAGCTGCGCATGGCGCGGCTCTTCCTGGCGGAAATGGCAAAATGATGTGATAAACCGGCGAAAGGCGGCATAGGCTCCCCATAAGGGGGTGGTCATATGCCGCCGAGACGCTGGCCCCGGCGCAAAAGAACAAGCCCGGCCTTTCGCCGGGTGGTCCTGTGCGTCCTTATCCTCATGCTGACGGCCCTGGCGGGGTCGTTCAGCGTCACGCTCCGGCGTATGGTGACGGATTATGCCATTTCTGCCGCCCGGGATGAGGTGGTGACGAAGGTGAACGCCATCGTCCAGGACGTGATGGCCGCCCCGGAGTTTGCCGGAACGCCTCTGGTGGACCTGGAGCGGGACGCAAACGGCGCCGTCACAGCGGTGACGGCCAATGCTGCCGCCATCAATAGCCTGGCCGCGGAGGTGCTCAGCCGGGCCGTACAGGCCACGGAGCAGGAGGCCATCCGCATCCAGATACCGGTGATGAACCTGCTGGGCAGCGCCCTTTTCATGAACCATGGCCCCTCCGTGGGCGTGGACGTGACCATGCTCTCGTCCAGCACGGCGTGTTTCCGCAGTGAGCTTTCCAGCGCCGGCATCAACCAGACCCGCCACCAGATATTCCTGGAGCTGGACGTACAGCTTTCGTTCCTCATGCCCTGGCGGGGCATGGAGACCGGCATGCAGACGGAGATACTGGTATCGGAGACCGTGATCGTGGGCCAGGTGCCCGGCAGCTATATGAACTGGGAGAGATGACAAATGGAACCGACGATAGAAGCCTATAACGAGCTGGTGGAAAAGCTTTTGGCGCTGTCCGTGGCCTATTACGACAACGACGCGCCCTTGGTGTCGGACTTTGAATATGACCGGATGAACAACGAGCTCAAGCGCCTGGAGGCGGAGCATCCGGAGTGGATACGGCCCGACTCGCCTACCCAGCACGTGGGCGGCCACGTCAGCGAGGCCTTTGCCCCGGTGGCCCATGAGGTGCCCCTGGAGAGCCTGCAGGACGTGTTCTCCTTCGAGGAGGTGGCGGCCTTCGTGGAGCGTATGGATGCCTCCGTGCCCGCGCCCCACGACTACGTGGCGGAGCCCAAGATCGACGGCCTCTCCGTGGCGGTGGAGTACCATGACGGCGTCTTTTTCCGGGGCGCTACCCGTGGTAACGGTGAGGTAGGGGAGGACGTGACGGAAAACCTCCGCACCATCCGCTCTCTTCCCAAAAAGCTCAAAAACGCCCCCGCCCGGCTCATCGTCCGGGGCGAGGTATACATGTCCCACGACACCTTCAACACCCTCAACGCCCGCCGGGAGGTGACGGGAGAGCCGCCCCTGGCCAACCCCCGCAACGCCGCCGCCGGTTCCCTGCGCCAGCAGGACCCGGCCGTGTGCGCCGAGCGGATGCTGGACGTGATATTTTTCAACATCCAGCTCTCCGAGGGCAGGAGCTTTCAAAACCATTTTGAGACCCTGGAGGCCATGGGGGAGATGGGCCTGCCCGTGGTGGCCCATACGCTCTGCAATACGCCGAAGGAGTGTACCGACGCCATCACGGCCATCGGCGAGGGGAGAGAGGGCTATCCTTTCGACATCGACGGCGCTGTCATAAAGCTGAACGACCTGGCCCAGCGCCAGACCCTGGGCAGCACGGCCAAATACCCTCGCTGGGCCGTGGCCTATAAATATCCCCCGGAGAAAAAGCCCAGCAAGGTGGTGGATATCCTGGTCCAGGTGGGCCGCACCGGCGTGCTGACCCCCAAGGCGGTCATCGAGCCCATACGCCTGGCCGGCACCACCGTCACCAACGCCACGCTCCACAACCAGGACTTCATCGAAAACATGGGTGTGAACGTGGGGGACACGGTGCTGGTACAGAAGGCGGGGGAGATCATCCCCGAGGTGCTGGAGGTCGTGAAAAAGGACAGCGAGGGGTTCTTCCGCCTGCCCGCGGTGTGCCCTGTGTGCGGCGCGCCGGCGGAGCGGGACGAGGACGGCGCCGCCATCCGCTGCACCGGCGCGGAGTGCCCGGCCCAGCGGCTTCGCAACATCGTCCACTTCGCCTCCAAGGACGCCATGGACATCGACGGCCTGGGTCCCGCGGTGGTGGAAGCCCTGGACAAGGCGGGACTCATAAAGACCCCGGCGGAGCTCTACATGCTGGACGCCCAGTCCGTGGCCACGGCGGAGCGGATGGGGAAGAAGTCCGCAGAGAATCTTATCAACAACCTGGCCGACAGCAAGAGCCGGGGCCTTGCCCGGCTTCTCTGCGCCTTCGGTATCCGGCAGGTAGGCGCCAAGGCTGCCAAGGTCCTGGCCCGGCGCTTCGCCACCCTGGACGAGCTCATGGAGGCCTCGGAGGAGGAGCTTACCAACATCGACGACGTGGGGCCCATCACCGCCCGGTATATCGTCCGGTGGTTCCAAAACGAGCAGAGCCGGCACCAAATAGAGCTGCTGCGGCAGGCAGGCGTCAGCTTTGAAAGCCGGGAGGAGATCGCGGATACCCGCTTTGCGGGCAAGACCTTTGTCCTCACTGGGACGCTTACGCGGTTCACCCGCTCAGAGGCGGAGGAGATCATCGAGCGCTTCGGCGGCAAGGCCTCCGGCTCCGTCTCCAAAAAGACCTCCTATGTGCTGGCGGGAGCCGACCCCGGTTCCAAGCTCACGAAGGCCCAGAGCCTGGGGGTGTCGGTGCTGTCGGAGGAAGAATTCTTGCAAATGATCGAGGAGTAACACATAATGGCGCAATTAAAGACCCGGCAGGATTCCAGCCGGATGGGGGAAATGCCGGAGGGACGGCTGCTTTTGACCATCGCTGTGCCCATGATGCTCTCCATGCTGGTGCAGGCATTATACAATATCGTGGACAGCGTGTATGTGTCCCGGGTGTCGGAGGACTGCCTTTCCGCCCTGAGCCTGGCGTTCCCGGCCCAGAATATCATGATAGGCCTCGGCACCGGTACCGGCGTGGGCGTGAGCACCCTGGTATCCCGCGCCTTGGGCAGTAAGGACGAGAAATTGGCAAGCCGCACGGCGGGCACGGCCGTTGCCCTGAGCCTGTGCTGCTGGCTTCTGATGGCCCTCTTTGGCATATTCGGCGCGGACGCTTTCATCCGCTCCCAGACGAGCATCGAGAGCATCCGGGCCTATACCGACTCCTATCTTCGTATCGTGACCATCGGCTCCACGTTCGTGTATCTGGAGATATGCGCCGAGCGGCTCTTGCAGTCCACAGGTCTCACGACCCTCTCCATGTGGACTCAGATGGTTGGCGCGGTAACCAATATCATTCTCGACCCCTTCTTCATCTACGGCTGGTGCGGCCTGCCCGCCATGGGTACCGCCGGCGCAGCCATTGCAACGGTGATAGGCCAGGCCATGGGCGCTGGCGTGGGCTTTTTGTTCCACTTCAAGAAGAACAAGGAGCTGCCCATCCATTGGCGCGATATCCGCCTGCCCTGGAGCATCGTGCGGGACATATACCGCATCGGCTTCCCGTCCATACTGATGGTTGGCATCGGCTCCATCACCAACTATTTGATGAACATCATCCTCATCGGCTTCACCTCCACGGCGGTGGCGGTCTATGGGGCCTACTTCAAGATCCAGAGCTTCTTTTTCATGCCCGTGTTCGGCCTGAACAACGGCATCATCCCCATCATCGGCTACAACTACGGCGCCCGGAAGAAAGAGCGCATCTACCGCACCATCCGCTACGGCGTGCTGTACGCGTCGTTCTTCATGATACTGGGGCTTATCTGCTTTCAGGTGTTCCCTAAGGTCTTCCTGGGGATATTCAGCCCGTCGGAGACTATGCTGGCCATCGGCGTGCCCGCCCTGCGGCGCATCAGCCTGAGCTTCCTGCTGGCTGGCTTCTGCATCGTGGCGGGCTCTGCCTGCCAGGCGCTGGACAAGAGCTTATACTCCTTCTTCGTCTCCGTGCTGCGGCAGATCGTGGCCCTCATCCCCGCGGCCTGGCTTTTGAGCCTCACCGGCAACGTGGACAACGTGTGGTGGTGCTTCCCCATCGCGGAGCTCATGAGCCTTATCGCCAGCGTGTTCTTCCTGCGGAAAGCCCTGAAGGACATGGAAAAGAAGCTGGCCGCTCCTGCCTGACCCATCAAGCACAACAAAAAGCCCCCTTTGCATAGTATGGCGTGCAAAGGGGGAAATTTTTTTGTCCGATAAAGATAACTGCACTTACAAAGAGGGCCCCTTGCCCTCCTGCGCACCGCTGGCCGTGCCCATGCTGGCCGCCCAGCAGCACAGCGAGCCCGCCTATGAGAGCGTGGACGCCCTGACCAAGGGCACGCTCTTTCCCGGGCTGGACCTGCCCTTTATGGATTACGTGGCCAAGGGCCCTGTGGAGGCTTCGCCGCTGACGGAACTGATGGCCCTGGACTTCGTATGCCAGGAGCTGGCGCTGTATCTCGACACCCATCCCAACGACGCCGAGGCCTTCAAAAAGTGGAAGAGCTTTACGGCTCTCGCCAAGGAGGGCCGCAGGCGCTACAACGAGATGTGCGGCCCCGTCCAGCGCGGCGACACGGCCATGTTCGACGGCTGGGTCTGGCCCGAGGACCCCTGGCTCTGGAACGGCAGAAAGGCAGGTAAGAAGTAATGTTCGTATATGAGAAGAAGCTGCAATACCCCGTCAACATCAAGACGCCCAACCCCGCCATGGCAAAGTATATCATCAGCCAGTACGGGGGACCCGACGGCGAACTGAGCGCATCCCTGCGCTATCTGAGCCAGCGGTACTCCATGCCGTATCCCGAGCTGAAGGCCGTTTTGACGGACATCGGCGTAGAGGAGCTTGGCCATTTGGAGATGGTTGGCACTATCGTCCACCAGCTCACACGGAACATGACCGTGGAGCAGCTGGAGAAGCAGGGTTTCCAGGATTACTTCGTAGACCACACCGCCGGCGTATACGCCCAGGCGGCCTCCGGCTTCCCGTACTCCGCCGCCACCTTCCAGGTGAAGGGCGACGTGATTGCGGACCTGGCCGAGGACATGGGGGCGGAGCAGAAGGCCCGGGTGACCTACGACAACATCCTGCGCATGTGCGACGACCCGGACGTGATCGACGTGATACGGTTCCTGCGGGAGAGGGAGGTGGTCCACTTCCAGCGCTTCGGCGACGCAAGCGGTGCAGGGTGAAGTAAAACGCTGAAAGAACCGGCTAAATCAAACTATTGTAAGGGCGACTTCATTTTTGAGGTCGCCTTTTTCATATCCACATTGCATCTGGAGGAGACACATGAAGTGCCTAATGAAATATAGGTGGGTCAAGCTGCTCCGGGCGCTTGTACTAACTGGGAAGGGCGTCATACTGTGGCCATATCAACGCTGTGACGCCAGGAACGTGGGCTGGCGGCGTCGTGGGTGGGATTCCGCAGCAGGGAGAAAGCGCTCAGAACGCTTGCAGTGCTCCGGCGCGGAATGCATGGACGGGGCAGTGTATGCCACCGACGGTTATGGATTCCTTTATATCCCGCGGAGCATCACAGAGAGGCTGGTCAGAGCCTCTTATACATTTTCAGCGATTTCGGGCTTATGCGACGGGGACGAGGTGCACCCGCAGCGGGCTCAACAGGATCATCCGTCTTCAGCGCAATATCAGACCGGCGCGCGGCAAACGCGCCGGTCTGATGGTTTATCAGTATTCTAACGTTTCAGCAGCGCTTCCACGGCCGCCCGCTTTTCAAAGAGCACACAGCCGCCCACATGGTCGTCTGCCAGAAGCTCCCCCTCCTGCAGGGCGGTGAGCAGGGGCGAGGCCAGCGCCTGGCGCAGGGAGGCGTCCCGCACGTTCACGTCCGAATAGGGCGAGAACGGACAGGGCTCCGCGCCGCCATGGGAATTGATGTGGAAAAAGCCCCGACCCGCCGCGATGCAGCCGCCGGAGCTCTTCTCGTCCCCGGGGAAGGACACGAATACCACCTCTGGATACTGCTCCCGCAGCCGGGCGATGCCGTCCCGCAGGCGTGTACCGTTGGTGAAGATGGGGAAGAGGATGTTCGGCAGCTTCCCCGCCGCCTCCAGCACGCCCCGGCGGAGCATGGGCTCGCCCCCGGCCAGCAGGATGAAGCTGACGCCCAGTTCCTCTGCCTGACGGAAGATGGAGAGCCATTCTTCATCCGTGAGCTGGCGCGTAGGCTCCCCGTCCACGGTGGCGTGGTTGCAGCGGGAGTAGCACCTGGCGCAGTGGAGGTTGCAGGCGCTGGTGATGCTGGCGATGAGAAAGGGCGGGATGTGCTCGCCGGCCTTCTCCGCCTCTTTCCGGCGCTGGGACGCCTTGCGGCTGGCCGCCGCGAACCGGACCATGAACGCGCCCTCCCGTGGGTCTTTCAGAGTTGCCCGCAGCGCACCGGAGACGATGTTCTCCACGCCACGGGTCATATAGGCTTGTATGTCAAATCTCTCGTCCATTTCCTTTACTCCCTCGCCGTCAGCTTTCCGATGATCTCGTAAAGGGTCCCGTAGAGCGCCGCCGCTTTCTCCGGCTCCAGCTGGACGCAGGCGGCCAGCCGGCTGGGGACGGAGAGAGCCCTCTCCTGCAGGGCCTCGCCCGCCGGGGTGATGGCCGCGAACACGTCCCGCTCGTCCTGGGCGGAGCGCCGGCGCGTGACATAACCCTTTTCTTCCAGGCGCTTTAGAAGCGGCGTCAGGGTGCTGGAGTCCAGAAACAGCTTTTCGCCCACTTCTTTGACCCGCAGCTCCTTGTGCTCCCACAGGACCATCATGGTGATGTACTGGGTGTATGTCAGCCCCAGCTCGTCCAGAAAGGGCTTATAGGCCTTGACGATCTCCTTTGCGCAGGCATACAGGGGAAAGCACAGCTGGTTCTCCAGCCGAAGCGCCGCGTATTTGTCGCGCATCTTGTTCACCCGCCTTTCAATCGCTCACGTCGCTGTCCAGGACCGCGGCGAACTCATATTCTCCGAACCGCTCCTTCATCCGCCGAATGACGCCGGCCTCGATCTCCGCCTTGTTCTCCGCCTTGAAGTCCAGGATCAGGTCAAAGTAGACCAGCTTTTTCGACCTGTCCACATAGAATCCGTGCATCTGCAGCACCTCTGGGTATCCACGGATGATCTCAGTCAGCGTCCGCTTCATATCGGCGGCGGTCCCGTCCGCCGTGTTGGAGGCATAAACGCCCACGGTGAGGACGATGCCGAAGGCGCGGTACACGTCCTCGGCGATCTGGCGGGTCAGGCCGTGTATCTCCCGGGCGGTCATGTCGTCGGGCAGCTCGATGTGCACCGACCCTATCAGCCGCTCCGGCCCGTACTGATGCAGCGACAGGTCATAGGCACCCAGGACAGAGGGATATTCTCCGATGAAGTCCTTCAGCTCCCGGGCCAGGGCGCTGTCCACCCGCTCGCCGATAAGCTGGCCCATGCTATCCATCAATATTTCGATACCCGCCTTTAGGATGAACAGGGAGATGACCAGGCCGAGAATGCCCTCCACGCTGAGGTCAAAGGCCATGCTGACACCCGCCGCGACCAGGGTGGACAGGGATATGATGGCGTCCATGACCGCATCGGTGCCGGAGGCGATGAGCGACTCGGAGCGCCATGTCTTCCCGGCCGCCTTCACATACCGCCCCAGGACCAGCTTTGCCGCCACGGCCGCCGCGATGACCACGAGGGTCACAACAGAATAGTCCGCCGGGGTGGGGTGGAGCGTCTTGTCCAGGGATTCCCGGAAGGCCGTGAGGCCGGCAAGTAAAATGATGACCGCCACGGTGACGGAACTTACATATTCGATCTTGCCGTAGCCATAGGGGTGCTTTTTGTCCGGGGCTTTGCCGGCCAGCTTCGTGCCCACGATGGTGACCACCGAGGACAGGGCGTCGGTGAGGTTGTTTACCCCGTCCAGGATGATGGCGATAGAGCTCGACAGAAACCCCACCGCCAGCTTGAACGCCACCAGCACGGCGTTGACGGCGATGCCGACGACGCTTACTTTTACGATTGCTTTTTCCCGGTCCATGGCCGTATTACAAAAGCTCCTCCACCTTCGCCTTCAGCTTGTCCATGGAGTCCGTGGGCTCAAACCGCCCGGCGATATTGCCATCTCTGTCGATGACGAATTTGGTGAAGTTCCACTTGATATTGCCGTTATTCTTATAGTCCTTGTCCATCCTCTTCACGATGGGCTTCAAGACCAGCCCCATGGGTCCGGAGAACCCGTTAAAAGTTGTGTTGGCCGTGAGGTATTGATATAGCGGGATGGCGTTCTCTCCGTTCACGTCGATCTTGGAAAACTGAGGGAAGGTGATGCCGAAGCGGCCGGTGCAGAAGGAGTGTATCTCCTCGTCGGTGCCGGGGGCCTGGTCCATGAACTGGTTGCAGGGGAAGTCCAGTATCTCCAGACCGTCCTTCTGGTGCTGCGCATACAGGTCCTGCAGCTCACTGTACTGGGGCGTGAAGCCGCAGCCGGTAGCGGTGTTGACGATGACCAGAACCTTACCCTTATATTGCTCCAGGGAGACATCGCTCCCATCCCGGGCCTTTACCGTGAAGTCATAAATGCTCATTGAAAATTCTCCTTTGATACCGGCTTTTTAATCTTGCGAGATTGACTTAAGTATAATATAAAGTTGTTTGCATGTCAATAGGCCACAATACTAAAAATGAACACGGCCCCATTTTTAGGACCGCGCCTGCATCTCCATATCGTCATGTTTTGTAGAGGGACCGGGCGCTTGTCAGTGCGCTGGGGCGGGGGGAAGGGGGAGTTTCGTTATCAAGCTTGCGGGCGGCGCGGAATCGTGTTACATTAGATTAGCTATACAAACAACCCTGTTGAAAGGATGATACTGTGGAAAGGACAGGTAAGCAATGAAAAAGGTAACAGTCAAGATCGACGGCATGATGTGCGGGATGTGCGAATCCCACATCAACGACGCCATCCGCCGGGACTTCCCGGTGAAGAAGGTCACGTCCTCCCATACAAAAGGCGAGACGGTGATCGTGACAGAGACGGACATCGACGAGGCAGCCCTCCGCTCGGCCATTGACGCCACGGGGTACAGGGTGCTGTCCGTGGAGAGTGGGCCTTATGAGAGAAAAGGCTTCTTTGGCCTTCGGTAATAAGGGAAGGAGAAGGACTGTATACCAATAGCCCCCTGGACGCTCTTTGACTGTCTGGAAAAAAGGCCCCCTATCTGGTGCTGGAGACCCAGGCCCAGGGCATCCCCCAGATGACGCCCTATCCCGGCCAGCTCCGGCTCATGGTCTGGAGCCA
>CANQMW010000011.1 GCA_947625045.1 uncultured Oscillospiraceae bacterium | reverse complement strand
CGGGCCATGATCAACATCATCAACTTCATCAAGGCCATGGACCAGGTGGTCCCCGGCTTCGCCGCCTATGAGACGCTGCTGTACTCCCCGGAGCTGAAGTTCTACTCCAACCGCATCAAGATGGACCAGGACTTCAACACCAACGTCCCCGGCCTGCACTGTCTGGGGGACAGCTCCGGCTGGACCCGCGGGCTCATGATGAGCAGTGTTATGGGCGTTTTGATGGGCCGCAAACTGGTATAAATAACGACAAAGAGAGCCCCCGCCGGCAGGCGGGGGCTCATGCTATGTGTTTTAGTACTGTTCAACGTCTTGGAGCGCGTCGTAGCCTTCTTCGCCCGTGCGGACCTTCACCACGTTCTCCACGTCGTAGACGAATATCTTGCCGTCTCCGATGTGGCCGGTGTAGAGGACCTTCTTTGCCGTCTCGATGACCGTGCGGACCGGCACCTTGCTGACCACGATCTCCACCTGGATGCGGGGCAGAAGGGTGATATCCTGGACAACGCCGCGGTAGTACTCGGGCTTGCCCTTCTGCACGCCGCAGCCCATGACGTTGGTCACCGTCATACCGGTGATGCCGATGTCCAGCATGGCCGCCTTCAGGGCCTCGAACTTCTCCATGTGCAGCAATATGGTCACGTTGGACATCTTCACCGCCCCGTCGGAGGCCACGGGCTTGGGCGAGCGGACCTGCACCGGCACCGCGTCGTCCATGGGCGCGGCGGGCACGTCGCCGGGGGCGCTCTCCCCTGCCGCCATCATGGCGGGCATGCCCAGCGCCGGCATGAAGTCAGCGTAGGCGCTCACCAAGCCGTGCTCCGTCACGTCCAGGCCCTTCAGCTCCTCCTCCTCGCTGACCCGCAGGCCCAATGTGGCCTTCAGGATGAGGAAGAAGATGGTGATGGTCACAGCCGTCCAGGCGATGACCGCCGCGATGCCGAGAAGCTGGATGCCCAGCAGCTTGAACCCGCCGCCGTAGAAAAGGCCGACCAGGCTTTCATTGCCCGGGGCGGAGGTGGTGGCGAACAGGCCCACGGCGATGCCGCCCCATATGCCGTTTAAGCAGTGGACCGCCACGGCGCCCACGGGGTCGTCGATGCGCAGTTTGTTATCGAGAAGCCACACGCCGAACACAACCAGCACGCCCGCCACCGCGCCGATAATGACGGCACCCAGGCAGTCGGTCACGTCGCAGGGCGCCGTGATGGCCACGAGGCCCGCCAGGGAGGCGTTCAGGCACATGCTGACGTCCGGCTTGCCGAACTTCAGCCACGTGAAGATCATGCACACCGTCGTCGCCACGGCGGGAGCCACGGTAGTGGTCAGAAACACCGAGCCCAGCTGCTCCACGCTGGTGCAGGCCGCGCCGTTGAAGCCGTACCAGCCCAGCCACAGGATGAACACGCCCAGGGCCCCGATGGGGATGTTGTGGCCGGGGAATGCGTTCACCTTCACGATCTTGCCCTTGGCGTCCCGGGTGAACTTGCCGATGCGGGGACCCACCAGCTTCGCGCCGATGAGGGCGCACACGCCGCCCACCATGTGGATGGCCACGGACCCGGCGAAATCGTGGAACCCCAGCTGGGCAAGCCAGCCGCCGCCCCAGATCCAGTGGGCCTCGATGGGATAGATGAGCGCCGAGATGACCCCGGAATAGACGCAGTAAGATATGAACCTCGTCCGCTCCGCCATGGCGCCGGACACGATGGTTGCCGTAGTGGCGCAGAACACCAGGTTGAACACGAAGTTGGACCAGTCGAAGCTCTCATAGGCCGTGAAGATGTCGAACCCCGGCTTGCCGATGAAGCCGGCGAGGTCCTCCCCCAGCAGCAGGCTGAACCCGATCAGGATGAACACGCACGTGCCGATGCAGAAGTCCATCAGGTTCTTCATCAGGATGTTGCCCGCGTTCTTCGCACGGGCGAAGCCGCTCTCCACCATGGCGAAGCCCGCCTGCATCCAGAAAACCAGCGCCGCGCCGATCAAAAACCATACGGCAAATATCTCCCCCGACAGGCTCTCCAGTATCTCCTCCATTTTTTCTTCCTCCTCTTGATGGGATAAACTTAAAAACGGCAGGGACGCTCTGACCACTCGGTCACGACGTCCTTGCCGTTTCACGTTACGCACTATAAACCCCAAAAGTTCGATTGTCAAGGCACAATGACCAGTTTTTCGGTCCTGTTTTGTGCATTTTGTCGGATTTCATAGACTTTCCCCGGCAGAGCCGGTCCTGATTTATGAGAATCGACGATGGAAGATATTAGCTTTCCTTATTTATTCCCCACCTCTTGACACGCGCCTCATTTTGGTGTATGTTCTACTCAAATAGAATTTCTATTGCAATAGAACCTCTATCGAGATAGAACAGGGGGTGGGCGCTGTGGACACAATTAAATATCTGTTTCTGTTCATAGGCTCCGCCCTGCCGCTGGCCGGAACAGCGTTGATGCTGCGCCGCTTCAAGGACCGGGAGGCGCCCATGTTGGGCGAGCGCTTCACTCGGGCCATGGCCCTGAAGGCGGCGCTGTTCGCGCTGGGGTACCTGGCCGCCATCTATGCCGCCGCGGCCCTTTCCTGCGCCGTCACCAGGGGGCAGGTCACCTGGCAGGGCATCTTCGACGCTTTCCGCAAGTCCGACGCTACCCACTACCGGAACCTGGCGGAGCTGGGCTATCGTGGCTATATCGAGAACGGGCAGCATCTCTTCCTCGTGTTCTTTCCCCTCTACCCCTGGGCCGTGCGGGCGCTGCACGCAGCTTTAGGCGGCAGCTGGGATGCCTGCGCCCATCTGCTGTCGGCGGGGTGTTTCGTGGGCGGGTGCGTGGTGTTTGCCCGGCTGATGACGGAGGACCTGGGGTGGCCCGCCGCCATGCGGGGGCTGGCACTGCTGGCGGCCTGGCCCTTCTCCTTCTTTTTCGCGGGCATGTTCACGGAGAGCCTCTTCTTCCTGCTGTCCGTGTCCGCCTTCTATCTCATCCGCCGGCGGCGCTGGTGGTTGGCGGGGCTCACAGGGGCCCTTGCCGTGCTCACCCGGATGCAGGGGATGCTGCTGGTACTGCCGTGGCTTGCGCAGTATTGGATGGATGAGCGGCCCCTTGCTAAGCTGTGCCGCCGGGACTGGCGTCGTCTGGGGGCAGATTTCCTTCGCAGGCTTCTGCCACTGGGGCTGCTGGGGCTGGGGGCGGGGCTCTACCTCGCCTTGAACTGGGCCGTGGAGGGGGACCCCTTCCACTTCGCCTTCTACCAGCGGGACCATTGGGCCCAGTATCCTGTGCCGCTGACAAGGTGCCTCGCCGTCATTTGGAACGAACTCATCGGCCACGGGACAGACGGCTTCGCTCTCGCCACCCTGGGGCCGGAGCTGGGGGTGTATCTGTTGGCCGCCGGGGCGCTCCTGTACGCCGCCCGGGCCCTGCCCCTGCCCTGGACCGCATATTTTTTAGGGCATTTGCTCATAGACTATTCTCTGAGCTGGCCCTTGAGCTGCGGCCGGTACATGGCCTGCGCCTTTCCCCTGTTCGCGGCCTTGGCCGTGGCCGGGGAAAAGCGCCCTGCCCTGGGCCAGTTCACGGTGACCGCCTTTGCCCTTCTGGAGGGGGCGTACCTCTACGCCTTCCTCACAGGAGCGCCCATCTATTGAGGTAGACTTATGCTCCGAACCTGCAAGACCGCCGCGCTGCGGCTATTCTATATCCTCTTCGCCCTGACGTTTCTATGGCTCACCGCCCACATCATGGTGAACGGCGGGTGGTATTACTATGAGCAGACCGAGCTGGGGCTGGGACTCGCCGCTGCCTTGGCCCTCATCGTGCTGGTGACCGCATGGCGGCTCATCGCCCGCTATGAGGCCCTCCTGGCCCGCCGGGCCGGGCTCATCACGGGGGTGTTCCTCACCTGCATGGGCATTTTGCAGCTCATCCTGGCCCTGCGCCTG
Organism: uncultured Oscillospiraceae bacterium; assembly: GCA_947625045.1. Lineage (GTDB taxonomy): Bacteria > Bacillota > Clostridia > Oscillospirales > Oscillospiraceae > CAJOIG01. The sequence goes on along the minus strand of CANQMW010000011.1, from coordinate 89,507 downwards.
CGCTATGAGCCGGTGTTCGACATCGACGCCATCTTCGGCGGCGCCAGCCAGTGGGTGGAGACCGGCTCCTTCCCCTCCTACTACGACTATTATTACCGCTTCGCCAACAACTTCGGCGGCCTGCGGTTCATGTACCGCATCCTCCGCCTGGCCGACACGCTGGGCATACATGACCGGTACCTCGCCGCCTCGATCGCCAACGGGGCGCTCTCCCTGGGGACCATGTACGTCACCGGGCAGGTTGCCAAAAAGCATCTGGGCGTCCGGGGCCAGATGATGGCCTATGCCCTGTTTGCCCTGAGCCCGCCCTTTTACTTCCTCGCCCCGGCCTTTTATACCGACGCGCTGAGCATGCCTTTCCCCATCCTCACCTACTGGCTGTGGCTCATAGCAAAGGAGAGGCCCCGCCGGCGGGATAGACTCCTACTGTACACGCTGATGGGCCTCGCCGTCTCCCTGGGCGCCCAAATCAAAGCCACGGTCCTCATCGTCTTTATCGCTATCCTTTTGGACGGCATTTGGCGGGGCCAATGGAAGCGGACCGCCGCCGTTGCCCTCATCGGGGCGGTCATCCTCCTGGCGGGGCAGGCGGGGCTGGAGCACGCCATCTTCCAACACCTGGACCGCACCCGCTCGGAACAGGAGCGGGTGCCGGTGCTCCACTGGGTCATGATGGGCCTGGACGGCAACGGCATGTATGATCCCGCCGACTACGCCTTTACCGAATCCTTCACCGATAAGGAGGCCCAGAGTGCCGCCATAAAACAGGAGATACGAAACCGCATCCGCGCTCTGGGCCCGGAGGGGCTTATTAGGCATCTCGGCCAGAAGGGCGTCATCCTCTTCGGCGACGGCACCTATGGCCTTTCGGACTGTCTGGGCGGGGAGCCGCTGACCGAGAGCCGCCTGCGGGAGTGGATCCTGCCCGGCGGGACATACAACGGGATCTACAAGCACATCTGCACCGGGGTGCTGCTGGCGGTGTATCTTCTGCTGATCGCCGCCGCTCTCCGGGACGGCCTGCGGCCCGAGGAAGGGATGCTCATCCCCCGCCTCGCCGTCTTCGGCCTCGTGCTCTTCCTCCTATTCTGGGAAGCCCGGTGGCGGTACTTTTCCAACTTCATCCCCCTCATCTTCCTCTGCGCCCTGCCGGGACTGGATGTGGTGGAACCACGCCCGCATTATATTATGTAAACTTATCCTGCCACCTTCAGCTCCACGCCCTGGAAGGTCACGTGGTCCACCTGGCCCAGGTCCACGGGCACGTCGAACTGGAAAGAGCAGACCTTGCCGAAGTCCCTCGCGCTGTTTGTCCCCTCTCTCCCCATAACGGTGGAGCCGTCGGACATGGTCACGGTCATGTCGTCGAAGGGCTGGATGTAGTCGTAGGCGGTGATATACTCCACCGTCGCCCCCAGCGCCGTCAGACGGAAGCTGCTGAGCCCCACATCCTCCTCATTCCCGGTGGATGAGTTCTTCGCCAGGACGTTCACGGTCCCATCCAGCAGCTCGATCTCCTCCGCCGCGGGCAGGGCGAAGGTGAACTGCCACGTCCCCTCTACCAGCGTCTGCTCGGAGCGATGGCTTTCTTCGTCCAGTTCCCACACCCGCAGGTCCTTCACGGTGACGGTCCGCTCCTTCCCGTCAGCCAGGTCCAGATCGCTGGCGGCGGTGGCGGTACGGTCCAGCTCCAGGAGGATGACGCCCTCGTTTTCCCCCATGCCCTCGTCCTTGAACATGGTCATCTGCAGGCCATGACCGGTCACACCCTCATCCGAGGTGTCCTCCGTGTTGAATCCGGATATCTCCACGTCGCAGTCGTAATTCTGTTCCTCCGGGTCCAGCACCGTCCCCGCCGGGGCGGTCACGTCCAGCATGATATAGGCGTCGTGCCGCGTGGCTATAGCCTTGTCCACCGTGACCGTCCAGCCGTCCACGGTCTGGCTCTGGTCCACCACGGCAGTCAGCGCCTCGATGGTGGCCAACTGTTTATCCGTCAGGTCCCCGCCGTTTCGCCAGGCGAAGTGGTCCAAAAGCACGTCGCCGTAATAGGCAGCTGCCGTGGCCCCCAGGGCCAGCACCAGCGCCGCCGCGAGGCCGATGACCAGCGCCCTGCGCCCATGGCCCCGCCGGACGGGGCCCATCTCCGCCGCCGCCAGCACCAGCGCCGGGTCCACCTCGCCGATGGCTTGCAAAAGCCGTTCGTTCCCTTTCATATAAGTCCCTCCCTTTCCAGATGCGCCCGCAGCTTCTTTCTCGTCCGGGCCAGCATGGACTTCACCTTACTCTGGGAAAAGCCCAGGCGCTGGGATAAGTCCTTCACGCTCTCCATGTACCAGTACCGGCGCAGGAACACGCCCATCTCCACCGCCGGCAGGGCCCGGACGAAACCGTTCACCGCCGCTGTCAGCTCCCGCATGGCCAGCTCGTCCTCCGGGCCGCCCGCCGCCGGGGCGCAGTCCATGAGTTCGTCCAGCACCAGGGGCGTCTCGCCCCCGCCCCGCTTGGCGGCGTACTTGGCCCGCCAGCGGTCCAGGGCCAAATGGCGGGTGATCTTCCCCAGAAAGGCGGAGAGGATGTCGGGCCGGGCGTCGGGCATGGCGTTCCATGCACCCAGCCACGTGTCGTTGACGCACTCCCGGGCGTCCTCCCGGTCCGCCAGGATGTTCCCGGCGATGGCAAGGCAGTACCGGCCATATTTTTCCTCCGTCTCCGCCACGGCCCGCCCGTCCCGGGCCCAATAGAGGTCCACGATCTCAGCGTCCTTCATGGCCTTCGCCTCCTTCACCCATCCAGTCGGAAAAAACGGCGCCCGGTCGCATTGTACCACAAAAAATCAATGCCGGGCAAAAGCCCGGCATTATATGTTATGTCAACTTATTCCGGCATGGAAACGGTGTATCCCGCCGGGAGCTGGATATAGGCGATCTCCTCCGGCAGCACCGGGGCCGCCAGCTGGTAGCGGCAGTCGGCCATATGGCTACCAAAGCTGCCGCCGGAAAAGCCGGTGGGCACCACGGTGCCATCTTTCAGCACCACGGAAATGGGCAGGCCGTCCCCGAGCTCCTTCTCTTTTTCGCTCCGGTACTGTACCCGCAGGCGCAGGGGCCGCACCTCCAGGGACAGGAGCGTGACATCGTAGTAGCTCTCGGTGATCCCGCCGCCCTCATAGGCCAGGCTCCGGCCCTTGCAGGGGAAGGGCTCGCTAAGAAGCTCCACCGCTTGGGTACCTCCGGCGGGCAGGTCCAGCGTGAAGCGCCAGGGCCCCTGGGCCACCATCCCGCCGTCCACCGTGATCTTCTCGAATGCCAGGGTCAGGGGCCGCCCGTCCAGATAGGCGGCTTCGCCGCTCACGGACTCCACGCTCTGGGACCAGACGCAGTACCAGGCCCCCGCCTCCTGATAATAGGTCAGGCTCTCGCTTCGCTGGGTGAAGGGTATCTTCTGGCCGTCGGCGTCCAGGATGGCCGCGCCCTCCAGCTTGCAGTTATCCTCCGGGGTCACGCCCGCCGGCGGGTCGATGCGGGTCTTCACGTATATGTCATACTGGTCCGCCAAGGCGGTCTCCACCGTCACCGTCCAGCCGTCCGCCGTCACGCTCTGGCCCACGTCCACAGCGGCGCTTTCGATATAGGCCTCCTGGCCCTGGGTCAGAGGCTCCCGGTCCCGGTTGGAAAACCAGGTCTTGAACCAGTCCGCCCCGCTGAGATAGCCGTAGGCCGTGGCCCCAAGGGCCAGCACCAGCGCCGCCGCGAGGGCGATCATCAATGCCCTGCGGCCCGTATTGCGGCGCGTTTGCGCCCCCGTCCGGGCGTCCTCCACCATCTCCGGGTCCACCCAGGCGAACGCCTCCAAAAGCTTTTCACCGGCCATCATAAAACCCCTCCTTCCGCAAGTATGCAAGCAGCTTCTTCCTCGTCCTGGCCAGCATGGACTTCACCTTGCTCTGGGAAAAGCCGAAGGTCTCGGCGATGTCCATGACGCTGTCCAGGTACCAGTACCGGCAGAGGAACACCCGCCGCTCCGTGCCCGGGAGTGTTCGGACGAAGGCGGCCACCGCCCGGCCCAGTTCCTTCGCCTCCAAAGCCGCCTCCGCGCTCTCCCCGCCGGGGACGCATTCGGCCAGCTCCTCCAAGACCTGCGGCGTCTCGCCGCCGCCACGCTTCTGAGTCCGGGCGGCCTTCCAGCGGTTGAGGGCCGTCCGCCGGGTGATGGCGGCGAGGTATGCCCCCAGACGGGCAGGCCTGTCCTCCGGCATGGCGTTCCAGGCGCCAAGCCAGGTGTCGTTGACGCACTCTTCTGCGTCCGCGCCGTCGGATAAGATGTTGCGGGCAACGGCGAGGCACCAGCCGCCGTATTTTGCCTGGCTCTCCGCCACGGCCCGCTCGTCCCTGGCCCAGTACAGGTCCACGATCTGTTCGTCCTCCATGCCGCCGCCCCCTTTCACCTATATAGTCAACAAAAATCCGCCCCGGTCGCGTTTTTTATAAAAATGCCTCGCAGAGTTCGCCGCCGGAGCGGCGAAAAAAGTGGGATATGATTTCCGGGGGCGTGTACCTCGGAAATCATACTTATCGGCATGCAAACGTAAACGTCCCCGTCCTTTCGGACGGGGACGCTTTGCGCTGCAGCATGCCGCAGCTTTTTCGTTTGGAAGGAGCTTGCTCCTTTCAAACGACTCAGAGAAGGATATTCTTCTCCGTCTCGGGGTCGAACAGGTGCAGCAGCTCCGGCGGGAAGGTGAAGGCGATCTGGGTGCCGTAGGGGATGCCGGCGCGCCACTCGCTGGGCAGCTCCGTGGAGGGGATGCGAAGCACCACGTCCTTGCCGTCGGCGTCCACGTGCAGGTAGATCTCGGAGCCCATCATCTCGGACACGTCAACCTTGGCGCCCAGGGTGGCCTTGCTGGCCTCGGCCAGGTGCACATGCTCGGGGCGGATGCCCACGGTGACATCCTTCTCGGTGATGTTCTGGGCCTTCAGCTTCTCCTGAGCCGCCTTGGTCAGCTCCATGACAGCGCCGTGGGTGTGCAGCTCATAGCCGTCGCCCTTCTTCACGACCTTGCCGTCAAAGAAGTTCATCTGGGGCGTGCCGATGAAGCCGGCCACGAACATGTTGGTGGGCTCGTCGAACACCTCCTGGGGGGTGCCGATCTGCTGGATGAAGCCATCCTTCATGATGACGATACGGTCGCCCAGGGTCATGGCCTCGGTCTGGTCGTGGGTCACGTAGATGAAGGTGGTGTCGATGCGCTGGCGCAGCTTGATGATCTCGGCGCGCATCTGGTTACGGAGCTTTGCGTCCAGGTTGGACAGAGGTTCGTCCATCAGGAACACCTGGGGCTCACGGACGATGGCGCGGCCGATGGCCACGCGCTGCCGCTGGCCGCCGGACAGCGCCTTGGGCTTGCGGTCCAGGTACTGGGTGATGTCCAGGATGGCGGCGGCCTCCTTCACCCGGCGGTCGATCTCGTCCTTGGGCATCTTCCGCAGCTTCAGGGCGAAGGCCATGTTGTCATACACGGTCATGTGAGGATACAGAGCATAGGACTGGAAGACCATCGCGATATCGCGGTCCTTCGGCTCCACGTCGTTGACGCGGCGGTCACCGATGTACAGGTCACCGGCGGAGATGTCCTCCAGGCCGGCCACCATGCGCAGGGTGGTGGATTTGCCGCAGCCGGAGGGGCCGACCAGAACGATGAATTCCTTGTCGGCGATCTCCAGATCGAAATCGTGGACCGCGGTCACCTTGTTGTCGTAGACCTTCTTGATTCCTTTCAGGGTCACAGTTGCCATAGCTTCAGGCCGTAAGGGCAATGCCTCCGCAAATACCCCCTCGTCCGGGAAGAGCGAAACTCCCCGTCCATTACGACAGGTCTCCACACTGCCGCACCGCCGGCCCGGCGGAAATTTTATCCTCCTTTTTTACGGTCCCGCGGCGCTATGGTAGAGGAGTAGCGCCGAAGGACCTGTTTGACAAAGTTATGTATCATGCCCAAAAAGTTGATTTTACTTTGCTATTTTACCATGGAATATGACGGAATGCAAGGACAAATCGCCATTTAATACGGCAATATTTGCCGTTTTTCCCACATCCAGGCTGCCGTAGCGGTCGTAAATGCCCAATGCCTTGGCCGGATTGACCGCCGCGGCGGTCACCGCGGTGTGCAGATCCAGGCCGAAGCCCACCGCCCGGACCATGCCGCCCATCAGGTCCGTGATGGACCCGGCGATGGTGCCGTCCGCCAGGGTGGCCAGGGGGCCCTTGACGAAGATGTCCTGGCCGCCCAACTCATACTGGCCGTCGGGCATGCCGCAGGCCCGCAGGGAGTCGCTGATGATGATGACGCGGTCCTTGCCGAAGAGCTTGAACACCGCCCGGATGACGGCGGGGTGGATGTGCACGCCGTCGCAGATGAGCTCCACCCGGCAGTCGGAGTCGGAGGCGGCCCCCACGGGCCCCGGGGCCCGGTGGCCGAAGGGGTTCATGGCGTTGAAGAGGTGGGTGGCCTGCTTCGCGCCCGCGTCGAAGGCCGCCATGGCCTGGTCGTAGTCGCAGGCGGTGTGGGCCACGCTGACCGTGACCTGGTCCTTGACCTTCTTGATGAAGTCGATGGCCCCCGGGGCCTCCGGGGCCAAGGAGACCAGTTTCACCAGTCCCCCGGACAGCTCCTTTAAGCGCAGCAGCAGCTCCGGGTCCGGGTCGTGGATCCAGGCGCCGTTCTGGGCGCCCTTCTTGGCCTGGGAGAGGAAGGGCCCCTCCAGGTTTACGCCCACCAGGTCCGCGCCGGATTTAGCGCCCGCCTTATGCGCCGCCGCGACGCGGCATATCTTCTCCAGCTGGGGCACGTCCAGGGTCATGCCCGCGGGGCATATCTGGGTCACGCCCCGGCCGAGCTCATAGTCCGCCATGGTCTGCAGGCCCGCGGCGTCCCCATCGGAGAAGTCCGCGCCCTGGCAGCCATGGAAATGCAGGTCCGTGAGGCCGGGGATGACCCAGCAGCCGGACACGTCCACGGTCTCACCGCCGGCGTCGGCGGTGATGACGCCGTCCTCCACGCACACGTCCCGCAGGACGAAGCCTTTCAGCGGGTCGAATACCCGTCCGCCTGTCAGCCGCATACGGCCACCCCCGCCTCTATGAGACCCGCCAGGGCCTCCTTGTCGCCCACCAGCACCACGTCGGGGTGCACCTGCAATATGGACGCGGGCACATGGGGGTCGATGGGACCGGCAAAGGCGTCCTTCACGGCCTGGGCCTTGTCGGCGCCGCTGACCACTACCAGCACCTTCCTCGCCCGCATGATGGCGCCCACGCCCATGGTCAGGGCCTTCTTGGGCACCTCGTCGGCACTGGCGAAAAACCGGGCGTTGGCCTCGATGGTTGACTGTGTAAGCTCCACCACGTGGGTGGGCACGGTGAAGGTATCCGCCGGCTCGTTGAAGCCGATGTGGCCGTTGCGGCCCATGCCCAGCAGCTGAATATCCGCCGGGCCCAGCTTTTGCAGCAGCGCCTCATACCGGGCGCACTCCGCCTCCGGGTCCCCGGTCTTGCCGCCGGGGACGTTGGTACGGGCCTTGTCGATGTTCACGTGGTCGAAGAGGTTGGTGTTCATGAAGTAGCGGTAGCTCTGGTCGTGTGTCCCGTCCAGGCCCGCGTACTCGTCCAGGTTCACGGTGGTGACCCGGGAGAAATCCAGGTCCCCGGCCTCACAGGCGGCGATCAGGTTCTGATAGAGCCCCACGGGCGTGGACCCGGTGGCCAGGCCCAGGATGCAGTCGGGCTTGGCGATGATCTGGGCCGCCATGACGGCGGCTGCCTTGCGGCTCATGGCCTCGTAGTTTTCAGTGCAGTATATCCTCATGATATATCCTCCTTTTAGCCTTTCACGGCTCCCATGGTGATGCCCTGGGTAAAGTATTTCTGGAAGATGATGAACACGGTCAGGATGGGCACCGCGGCCAGAGCCGCGCCGGCCATGATCAGGCCGTAGTCGGTGCTCAGCTCCGCCTGCAGCTGGGCGATGCCCAGGGAGATGGTCAGGTTGCTGGTGCTGGACAGCATGATCAATTGCATAAAGTAGTCGTTCCAGGAGTTGATGAACGTAAAGATGGCCAGCGCGCCCACGCCCGGTTTTACCAGCGGCACCACGATCCGCAGGAACGTCTTGGCCTCGCTGGCGCCGTCGATGCGGGCGGCCTCCAGCATCTCCCCGGGGATGCCCTCGGAAAACTGCTTCATAAGGAACACACCGAAGGGCCAGCCCACAATGGGAAAGATCACCGCCCCCATCTTGTCATAGAGCTTCAGGGCGTTCATCTCCCGGATCAGGGGGATGAGGATGACCTGCTTGGGCAGAGCCATGGCGCACACGATCAGCGTGAACACAAGCCCCCGGCCCACGAACCGCTTTTTCGCCAGGGAATACCCCGCCATGGTGGCGGTAATGCAGGTCAGGACCATGGAGGCCACCGCCATCCACACCGTGTTGATGAGCCAGCGGATGGCCGCCGGGACCGTGGGGCCGGTGACGACCTCATCGGTGAAGGGGATGGGGATGCTGAACAGGGGGGCCGACCGGCGGCTGAACAGCTTTTCGTAGTTGGTCAGCACCCACTCGCTGGGCCACCAGGCCGGAGTGGTGGAGTTGATCTCCTTCATGGTCTTGAACGAGCCCGTGACGATCCAGTACAAGGGGAACAGGAACAGGAACGCCATCACCAGCAGTATGATCACGCTGATGACCTTATAGGGGGTGGTATGGTGTACGCCGTGATTCAGGTTATTCATGTCCCCACCTCCTTTAATAGCTGGTGTCCGCCTTGGCCAGCTTGAACTGGACGGCGGAGAAGATGGCGATGATAATGGCCAGGATCACGCCCATGGCGTTGCCGTAGCCGTAGTGATACAGCTTGAACGCCTGGTAATAGATGTAGTACATGATGGTGTCCGTACTGTGGTTCGGCCCGCCGGAGGTGAGCAGTTGTATCAGGGCGAAGCACTGGAAGGAGTTGATGGTGGTGATGACCATGATGTACAGGGTGGTAGGCATAATCTGGGGCCACTTTATCTTCCAGAACACCTGAAGATCGTTTGCCCCGTCCACCTGGGCGGCCTCCACAAGGGAGTTGTCCACGTTGCCCAGGGCGGACACATACAGCACGATGGGCTGGCCCACCGAGGTGGTCAGCAGGATCAGTATGATACACCCCAGGGCGAAGCGCTCGTCGCCCAGCCAGTTGATGTTTTTCTCGATGATCCCCAGGCCCTTGCCGATGTAGTTGAAGATGCCGTAGTAGTTGTTGTACATCCACTTCCACACCACGGTCACGGCCACGGAGCCAGTGACCACGGGCAGGTAGAAGATGCACCGGAACGCCGAGCGGATAGGGCCCCGCATCTTATAGATGGCGGAGCTGACCCACAGGGAGAAGGCGCAGGTCACCGGCACAGAGACGATCACGATGACCAGGGTGTTCTTCAGAGCCTTGAGAAAGGCCGGGTCCTTGAACAGGTCTTTGTAGTTTTGCAGGCCGATGAAGATGTCCTGCCGGTCCTTGCCCATTGTGGCGTCAAAAAAGCTGGTGTAGACGCACATGATCATGGGGTACACCACGAATCCCACGAAGAAGATCAGACTTGGCAGCAGGAAGAGATATCCAGAGATGGTCTCCCGCCGCACCAGCGCCTTGCTCATGGATGATCTGCGCAAGCCGATCAGCCTCCTTCCTTGTTCTTCTTATTTTCGGGGCACACAGCTCCGTCCGGACCGGCCGCCCGGGCGGAGGTGTCTGTCCCGGAAAAAGGGCAACACCCTCTCCCGCGCACAAGCGGGAGAGGGTGCGCACCTATTCAATCAAAGTCCGTTGACTTTCAGCCGGAAAACTCAGCCCGCAGCCGCGGCGTTGGAATTTTCCGCGAACACCGCCAGTTCCTCAGCGGGATCACCGCCGGTGCCCACACACTGCAGCATGTTCCACCACTCCGCACGGGCCTCCGTCCAGCCAGCCGCCACCTGGTAGTAATCGCCCAGGTACGGCATCAGCTTCGTGTACTCAGCCATGATCGCGTTGTCCGCCCAGATGTCGGAGATGTCCTCTCCGTCCACCGTGTCGCGCACCGCAAAGTAGCTCGCCGCCTTCACAGATGCCGTCAGCCCTTCCTTGCTGTCCGCCATGTACTTGATGAACGCCTTCGCAGCCGTGATCTTGTCAGCATCGCCATTATCGAAGATGCCGAAGCCCCAGATGCCGCCGCAGAGCTGGCTCTCTCCCGTCTCAGACGGGAAGCTCATGAACTCGATCTTCTGTCCGTTGATCGTCAGCTCTTCCCCCGTCCCGGCGGAGTTCGGGTTCAGCTGCTGCGCGATGTTCCAGCAGAACGCCATCTTCAGCACTTCCTGATAGAACAGCGCGATCTCCTCGCCGCCGTTGATGCCCGGGTCGAACGCGATCCCGTCCAGGCCCTGCAGCAGCTCCAATGCCTTCGCGTTCGCCTCGTCATCCGCCGTATAGGCCGTGTGCTCAGCGTTCGTGAACGTGCCGCCGTACAGGTTGTTCACCAGTGCGCGGGTGCCCTGGTCGCCGCCCTGGTCCTTGCAGAACACCGCTGCCACCGTGTCGCCATAGTGGTCATACAGCGCCTTCACAGCGTCAATGAACTGCTCCGTCGTCCAGGTGTGGCTCTCCAGGTCCACATACTGGTCCGCGCCCGCTTCCACGAACGCGTCATAGTTGATCGCCATGCAGTGGGCCGTCATGACCACCGGGTACTCATACAGCGCCCCGTCCGCGTTGAAGCACGCCGCCTGCACCGCCGCGTTGACCTCTTCCGTGTCCTGCTCGTCCCAGATATCGCTCAGGTCCACCATCAGGCCCTTGGCGCCCCAGTTGGCCACCAGGCGCTCGGGGCCCTCCATCACCAGGTCGGGCGCTACGCCGCCCTCGATGGCCGTGTTCACCTTGTTGTCGCCCTCGGTGTAGTCCAGATACTCCACCGTCACGTTGATATCGGGATACACCTCGTTGAAGCCCGCAATCAGCTCCTTCACCGTGGCCTCATCCCCCCACTTGCCGATGGGATACGTCCACAGCGTGATATCCGCCGCAGGGGCCTCCAGCGCGGGGCCGGGGCCGGTCACCAGCGCGGGATTGACCTTGGCCTCTTCCTCGGCAGGCTCCTCGGGTTCCTCAGCAGCTTCCTCGGGCTCTCCGGTCTCCCGGTCGGCCATGCCGGCATTCTCATTGCTCAGCGCGGCGATCAGTCCGCCGAAAGCGGCGGCCGCGTCCACGGTCACGGGCTCCTCAGCGGGAGCCTCGGGCTCTTCCGCAGTTTCGGGCTCCTCGGCGGGAGCTTCGGGCTCTTCCGCAGCCTCGGGCTCCTCAGCGGGAGCGGCCTCGGCCTCGTCGGCGGGAGCCTCAAAGCCAGCCGCCGCGTTGGAGTTGGTCACGAAGGTGGCCAGTTCCTCGGCGGGATCACCGCCGGTGCCCACACGCTGCAGCATGTTCCACCACTCCGCACGGGCCTCCGTCCAGCCAGCCGCCACCTGGTAGTAATCGCCCAGGTACGGCATCAGCTTCGTGTACTCAGCCATGATCGCGTTGTCCGCCCAGATGTCGGAGATGTCCTCTCCGTCCACCGTGTCGCGCACCGCAAAGTAGCTCGCCGCCTTCACAGATGCCGTCAGCCCTTCCTTGCTGTCCGCCATGTACTTGATGAACGCCTTCGCAGCCGTGATCTTGTCAGCATCGCCATTATCGAAGATGCCGAAGCCCCAGATGCCGCCGCAGAGCTGGCTCTCTCCCGTCTCAGACGGGAAGCTCATGAACTCGATCTTCTGTCCGTTGATCGTCAGCTCTTCCCCCGTCCCGGCGGAGTTCGGGTTCAGCTGCTGCGCGATGTTCCAGCAGAACGCCATCTTCAGCACTTCCTGATAGAACAGCGCGATCTCCTCGCCGCCGTTGATGCCCGGGTCGAACGCGATCCCGTCCAGGCCCTGCAGCAGCTCCAATGCCTTCGCGTTCGCCTCGTCATCCGCCGTATAGGCCGTGTGCTCAGCGTTCGTGAACGTGCCGCCGTACAGGTTGTTCACCAGTGCGCGGGTGCCCTGGTCGCCGCCCTGGTCCTTGCAGAACACCGCTGCCACCGTGTCGCCATAGTGGTCATACAGCGCCTTCACAGCGTCAATGAACTGCTCCGTCGTCCAGGTGTGGCTCTCCAGGTCCACATACTGGTCCGCGCCCGCTTCCACGAACGCGTCATAGTTGATCGCCATGCAGTGGGCCGTCATGACCACGGGGTACTCGTACAGCGCCCCGTCTGCGTTGAAGCACGCCGCCTGCACCGCCGCGTTGACCTCTTCCGTGTCCTGCTCGTCCCAGATATCACTCAGGTCCACCATCAGGCCCTTGGCGCCCCAGTTGGCCACCAGGCGCTCGGGACCCTCCATCACCAGGTCGGGCGCCACGCCGCCCTCGATGGCCGTGTTCACCTTGTTGTCGCCCTCGGTGTAGTCAAGATACTCCACCGTCACGTTGATGTCGGGATACACCTCATTGAAGCCGGCGATCAGCTCCTTCACCGTGACCTCATCCCCCCACTTGCCGATGGGATACGTCCACAGCGTGATATCCGCCGCAGGCGCTTCCATGGGAGGCTCCACCGCTTCCTCAGCGGCCTCGATGGCGGCGTCCACAATGGCCTCGCCGGCCTCCTCGGCCAGCTCATCCACCGCTTCCTCCGCGTCGGTGGCGGACTCCGCCTCGTCGGCGGCCTCCTCCGCGGGGGCCTCGGTCTCGGTATCCGAGGCCGCCTCGGCGGGAGCTTCAGGCTCCTCGGGCTCTTCTGCCTCGGGCTCTTTCGCCTCTTCGGTCACGGGCTCTTCCGTGGCCGCTTCAGACTCCGGGGTGACCTCGGCCGTCTCTTCCTTCTTGCTGCCGCAGGCCGCAAGGGAGAAGATCATCGCCAGGCACAGCACCAGAGCGAGCCATCTCTTCATATTCATGGGTCGTCCTCCTTAAAAATTTTGAATAATTTTTGCTTGCAAAAATACTTTTACGCTGTATAAATTTTACAGTATGTCAAGGATAATGTCAACAAAAATCCACCGGGGACAGACAACTATTTTTATTATGTCTACCGCATCGGGACGGGCATACAGCCTGCTCTCAGGCCACGGGCCCGAAGGCGCCGTCGCCGCCTCCCAGAAGCTGGCCCAGCATGATGTCGCACATGATGAGGCACCGGGGCAGATGGAAGGGGCCCTTGAAGGTGGAGCCCTTGGTGGAGGGCTGGGTGGGCAGGCCGTCCCGGCGCAGATACCCGTACCACTCCCCGTTTTCCGGGTCGGCAAAATGCTCTTTGCAGTAGTCCAGAGTCTTTTTGAACCAGTCCAGATACTTCTCCTTCCCCGTGTCCCGGTAGAGCATCAGAGAGGAGATGAGTATCTCGTTGTGGGGCCACCACAGCTTCATGTCGTGCTCGTAGGCCTCGGGGGGCTTTTTCAGGCAGTCGGTGAAGTACAAAAGCCCGCCGTATTCCTCGTCCCAGCCGGCCTCGATGGCCCAGTCGAACACCTGGGCGGCCTTATCCCGCAATGCCGTGTCCCCGGTGCGCTTGGCGTACTCCAACAGGAACCACACGCACTCGATGTCATGACCGGGGTTCACGGTGCGGCCCTCGGTGTAGTAGAGCCGGGGTTCCCCATCCGGGTCCACATTCTCCAGGGTGCACTTGAGCTCCGGCTTTACGTGGTACTTGAATATCTCCTCCGCGCAGATGGCCGCCCGCTGGTCATAGAGAGCCGCCTGCTCCGGGTCCACCCGGCGCATGACGGAGGTGATATTGAGGTATATCATGGGATTGCCCAGGGCCCGGCCTGTCCGGGTCTCGGGGATGGTCTTGGGCCCCAGGCCCGCGGGGTCGGGGATGAGTCCCTGGTTGAGCTGCCATATGAGCTCATAGGCCCGGCGGGCCCGCTCCAGGTGCTCCGTTTTGCCCGTCACGCCATAATATTCCGCGTTGGCCAGGGCATAGAACCCCTCGGAGAAGCAGTACCGCCGCTGACGCAGGGGCCTGCCCTCCGCCGTGACGGTGAAGTACATCCGCCCGGCGGCGGCCGGGTTGATGCAGTGCTCCTCCAGAAAGTCGATGCAGCTCTTGGCCGCGTCCAGCCACTCCTGCCGCACGCCATAGACGTGGCAGAGATAGGAGAAGGTCCAGCCGCACCGGCCCTGCATCCACACGCTCTTGTCGGTGGAGTAGATATTCCCCTCCCGGTCCAGGCAGGTGTACACCCCGCCGTGCTCATGGTCCATACCGTGGGTGAGCCAGAAGTCCACGCAGGCGCGCAGCTCCCCCTGCATCCAGTCCCGGCTGGCCTTCATAAACGCTTGCTGCTCTATCACGATGCAAGCCCCCTTTTTATATTGATGGACCCATCATATTGCCTTTTCCGCCCCCCGTCAAGGGGACGGGAGGCGGAAAAGAAATTTTTGTCCGCCTCTTGACAAGCTGAAAAAAACTGGTAGCCTAGAGGCAGAAGAGAAAACAGTTTTTATATAGTTTCTACAAAAAATCTCACAAGGAGGATGTGCTATGAACCATCTCGGCATTGAAGTCACCGTCAAAAACGTCCCCCCGCTGGACCCGGGTTTCATCCCCCTGAACCTCTACAACCAGGCATTCCTGGCCGGCGCCAAGGAGCCCTTCCACGTGGCCGTGGAGCGGGCAAGCGGCCAGATGGCCGTGTACGACACCTTCGTCCACGGCACGAAGGACATGTTCGACGCGGATGTGTATCACATCGAGCGGCTGGTGAAGACCATCCTGTGGATGAAGGGCGGCTTCCGGGTATACCTGGCCGGGAACGAGGCCATATGCGACGCCATCAAGGCCATATACGCCGACGGCGGGCAGCAGGATTTCGACTTCCACTTCATGGCCCACGTGTTCGAGCACCCCTTCGAGGTGGTGCGGGTGGATAAAGTCCCCGCGGCCAAGGACAGCCCCCAGCGCATCGGCGGCCACCTGGACGGCTGCCGCATCGGTTTTGACGCCGGCGGCTCCGACCGGAAGGTCTCCGCCGTCATCGACGGGGAGAGCGTCTACTCCGAGGAGGTGGTGTGGTACCCCAAGATCACCGCCGACCCGGACTACCACTACGAGGGCATCGTGTCGGCGCTGAAGTCCGCCGCGGAGCATCTGCCCCGGGTGGACGCGGTGGGCGTGTCCTCCGCGGGCATCTATATCAACAACCGCACCATGCGCGCAAGCCTGTTCCTGCAGGTGCCCGACGACCTCTTCGACGCCAAGGTGAAGGACATCTACATCCGGGCCATCACCGACACCTTCGGCGATGTCCCCTACGCAGTTATCAACGACGGCGACGTGTCCGCCCTGGCGGGCATGATGAGCCTGGGGGAGCCCAACGTGCTGGGCATCGCCATGGGCACCAGCGAGGCGGTGGGCTATGTGGACGCCGACGGATGCATCACCGGCTGGCTCAACGAGCTGGCCTTCGTGCCCGTGGACGCCAGCCCCGCCGCCATGCGGGACGAGTGGAGCGGCGACATCGGCTGCGGCGTCAAGTACTTCTCCCAGGACGGCGTCATCAAGCTGGCCGGCCCCGCCGGCATCCAGCTGGATGAGAGCCTGTCCCCCGCCCAAAAGCTGAAGGCGGTGCAGGAGCTGATGGAGGCCGGCGACGAACGGGCCAAGAAGATCTACGAGTCTATCGGCGTGTACCTGGGCCACGCCCTGGCATATTACTACGACCTCTACCATTTCCGCCATGTGCTGCTGCTGGGCCGGGTCATGTCCGGCAAGGGCGGCGACCTGATCCTCGCCAAGTGCAAAGAAGTACTGGCCGATGAATACCCGGAAGTGGACAAGGCCATCCACCCCGCCCTGCCCGACGAGAAGTTCCGCCGGGTGGGCCAGTCCGCGGCGGCAGCCAGCCTGCCGGCCATCATAGGAGGCTGAACCATGAAAAAACACATCGTCTGCTTCGGTGACTCCAACACCCACGGCTACTGTGCCGACCCCACCGACTGCGCCGACGGCGGCGCCCGCTTCAATGAGGACGAGCGCTGGCCCTGCGTGCTGCAATCCCTGCTGGGGGATGAATACCTCTGCCTGGAGGAGGGTCTCGGCGGCCGGACCACGGTCTTCGACGACCCCATCCACGGGGACTTGGCCGGGGTGGACTACATAAGCCCCTGCCTTCTCAGCCATGAGCCGGTGGACCTTCTCATCATCATGCTGGGCACCAACGACTCTAAGGAGCGCTTCGGCTGCACCGCCGCGGCGGTGGGCGTGGCCATGCAGCGGCTGATCCGCAAGGCCCAGAGCACCCTGTGCTGGACGGAAAAGGGCCCCAACGTACTGGTAGTGGCCCCGCCCCCCATCGGGGAGGGTTTCTTCGACCCGGCCATGGGCGAGGGCTGCCGGGAGCGCACCTTGGGCATGGCCGCCGCCTTTCAGCAGGCCGCCGAGCTCACCGGCGCCCACTTCATGGACGCGGAGGCCTGTGAGTTCAACCCCATCGATCACATGCACCTGACGAAAAAGGGCCACAGTGAGCTTGCTCACATGCTGGCGGACCTCGTCCCCACGCTGGTATAAAAACGAACGCGGGACCGGCTCAGCCGGTCCCGTTTTTTGCGCCGATATAATATTATGTAAATTGAATTATGTTAATCTTTCTCATCCGACTGCGGCTCCTCCTTGGGCAGGTATGGCGCGAAGATGCGCTCCATGAAGAGGGAGCAAAGAAGCGCCGCCAGGGCCGGCATGACCAGCACCGGCAGAAAAAGAAACTTTGTGCAGGCCACCGCCGCCTCCTCCCCTATGAGCGCCACCACCGCCGCCGAGGGCAGATGGCCTATGACCAGCTTCGCCGCCGTGATGAGCAGGTCCTTGACGCCGAAGGTGAACCGGGACAGGGTGAACATGGCAAACAGCCACACCGCCAGGGGCACCAGTAGCAGGATGCGGCAGGCGTACAGCCACACCATGGCCGCCTCGCTGCCCCCCGCCGCCATCACATAGGCCACGTACCACATATAGAAGAGCCCCGCTGCCAGCGCCAGGAAGGGCAGCGTCGCCAGCGTCGCGGTCTTGAAGTTATCCCGGAAGGTATGGAAGAAGCGGCTGTAATCGCCCATCTCCCCCTTGCGTACGCCGTGGAACACCGCGTCGTAGAGGGCAGCCGTGGCCGCGCCCATGGTGAATACGGGCAGGGAGCATACCGCCCAGCATATGCTCAGGCCCACCAGGTCACATACCCGGCCCAGCCCCTGCCAGAACCCGTTCATCGGGTTGAATACGTTCCTGAACACCCCGCTCCCTCCTTTCCCTGCCCATTATAGCATGCAAACGCCAAAATAGAAAGTCTCCCGGTCCCCATGCCTCTGAGGCCCCGTTTGTATGACCCTGGACGACGATACCGAGATAACTCATTCCGAGATGCGGGATGACAGCAGCGTGAAAGTATATACCGGGAAGAAGGAAAAAGGCTTCTGACCGATGAGGGGGCCTGGCTTGCCAGGACCTCGAATTAACAGAAGCCTTTCGACGTTGTGCCCTCTCACGTCACCTTTGGAGATTCAAAAACCGCCCATAAAGATTTTACACGCTTGCACCAATTTTTGAGATAGCCGTGTAAAACCGGGAGACATGGCAGCAAGCATGGCTCACATGCCTACATTTATTATCTCACACTGCGCCAAATATGGCAGGCACGTCGATCAAGGGTGCACCAGACCGATGCTGGCCACCCGGAGAAGACCAGAGAACGCATACGTCATTTTCAACAGCTTTTCCGGCCGCATCGGGGAAGGGCATCGTAAAAAATGGCGAAAATCGCGCAGCTTCCGACGGTTTGAGGCGAATTGGAAAAACAGACCTTGCTTTTTTGCGCTTTTTACTTTAATATAGTAAAACAGAAATATGGTAAATAGAAATATTATAAGCCATATCCGACCGCGTCGTAAGGGCCGGCCCTTACATGCCTTTTGTATGCAAAAGGCATAATAAAGCTTCATGAAAGGAGGCGCAGTGTGTGAACACAAAGACGCTGCTCTATATCCTCAAGCGGTTTCTGATGGCAGTGCTGACGATCTTTTTGGTGATCGCCATCACTTTCTTCGTGATGCATGCCATCCCCGCCAGCCCGTTCAGCTCGGAAAAGGCGAAATCCGACGCCGTTATCGCCGCGCTGGAGGCCAAGTACGGCTTTGATAAGCCGGTGCCTGTGCAGTTCGTCAACTATTTGAAAAATATCCTCCGGGGAGACTTTGGCCTGTCCACCAAGTGGGTGGGCTCCACGGTCATCGACCTCATCAAGGACGGCTTCTCCTACTCGGCCAAGCTGGGCCTGGGCGCCGCGGCACTGGCCATCGTGCTGGGCATAGTGCTGGGCGCCGTCGCGGCCCTCAACCGGGGAAAGATGATCGACAAGGTCGTGCAGGTCGTCACCACGGCACTGGTGTCCATGCCCTCTTTCGTCATCGCGACGCTTCTTCTCATCATCTTCGCCCTGAAGCTGGGCTGGCTGCCCACCATGGCGAACCAGTCGGGCGGCATGATATTGCCCACACTGTCCCTGAGCCTGTACCCCATGGCCTATATCACCCGTCTGGAGCGCTCCAGCATGCTGGATGTGCTGGGTCAGGACTACATCCGCACCGCCCGGGCCAAGGGTGTGAAGAACAGCAAGGTCATTTTCAAGCACGCGCTGAAAAACGCCCTGGGCCCCGTGGTGACCTACGCCGGGCCCATGATCGCCAGCATCCTGACCGGCTCTATGGTGGTGGAGAACATCTTCTCCGTGCCGGGGCTGGGCCGTCTGTTCGTCAACAGCATGCTGCGCACGGACTACATGATGATCATGGGCGTGACCATCTTCCTGGCGGTTCTCATCGTGACGATGAACTTCATCGCCGACATCGTCTATAAGCTGCTCGATCCCCGGATCGATCTGTCCTGAGGTGGTTTATATGGAGAAGAAGATCAAGAAAAATCCGCTCAGCTTCCAGATCGACCCCAACCTGTTCCAGCGGGCCAGCGACGAGGAGAAGGCCCAGATCGTCACCCAGCGGGAGTCCGTCTCCTTCATGCGGGACGCCATGCGCCGGCTGGTGCACAACCGGATGGCGATGATCTGCCTTGTGATCCTGGTGGTCATCACCCTTATCGCCATCATCGTCCCCATGGTCTACCCCTATACATACACCCAGCAGGACGTGACGGCCAAATACCTGCGGCCCTTTGAGTACTCCGCCAAGGAGCAGGCACGCATGGCCGCCGGACAGAAGGTGTTTCCCCACATCATGGGTACGGACAACCTGGGCCGGGACTATGCCATCCGCGTCATCTACGGCACCCGCATCTCCCTGATGGTGGGCTTCATCTCCGCGCTGATCGTGGTATGCATCGGCATCCTGTACGGCGCCGTGTCCGGCTACTTCGGCGGGAAGGTGGACCTGATCATGATGCGCATCGTGGATATCATCTACTCCCTGCCGGACGTGCTCATCGTGATATTGCTGTCCGTGGCCATCAAGGACATCATCAGCACGTCGAAGAGCGACCTCATCGTTCGCCTGGGCGCGGGCATGATCTCCATCTTTATCGTGTTCGGCTTGCTCTATTGGGTGGGTATGGCCCGGCAGGTGCGGGGACAGATCCTCTCTATCAAGGAGCAGGAATATGTGCTGGCCTCCAAGGCGGCCGGCGCCTCCGCCATGCACATCATCCTCAAGCATATGATCCCCAACTGCATCTCCGTCATCATCATCACGGCGGCTATGCAGATCCCCAGCGCCATCTTCACCGAGTCGTTTTTGTCCTTCGTGGGCATGGGCGTTTCCATCCCCATGCCCTCCCTGGGCTCTCTTGCGTCCGACGCCCGGAGCGGTCTGGTGTCCTATCCCTATATGCTGCTGTTCCCGGCGCTGACGATCTTCCTGATCGTCCTGTCCTTCAACCTGCTTGGCAATGGTCTGCGCGACGCGTTTGACCCCAAGCTCCGTTCCTGATAAGGAGGGTGCTGCTATGGCAATGCTGGAAGTAAAAGACCTGCATACCTCCTTTTTCACACCGGCCGGCGAGGTGAAGGCAGTCAACGGCATCTCCTTCGATCTGGACAGCGGCAAGGTCCTGGGCATCGTGGGCGAATCCGGCTCCGGCAAGAGCGTCACCGCCTACTCCATTTTGCAGATATTGACCCACCCCGGCCGCATCGTCAGCGGCAGCATCAAGTTCAACGGCCAGGAGCTGGTGGGCGCGGGCGAGAGCGTCATGCGCGGGATCCGCGGCAACAAGATATCCATCATCTTTCAGGACCCCATGACCAGCCTCAACCCCGTCTATACCATAGGCAACCAGCTGACGGAGGCTATCCTGCTCCACACCGACCGGAACAAGGAGCAGGCGAAGCAGCGAGCCATGGAGATGCTGGAGCTGGTGGGCATCAACGAACCGGAAAAGCGCCTGCGCCAGTATCCCTATGAGCTGTCGGGCGGCATGCGCCAGCGGGTGATGATCGCCATGGCGCTGGCCTGCGAGCCGGATATCCTCATCGCCGATGAGCCCACCACCGCCCTGGACGTGACCATCCAGGCTCAGATATTGGAGCTGATGCAGGACCTGCAGGAGAAGCTGGGCATGGCGATCATCATGATCACCCACGACCTGGGCGTCATTGCAAGCCTGTGCGATGAGGTCATCGTCATGTACGCCGGCGGCGTCTGCGAGCGGGGCACGGCGGATGAGATATTCTACCACCCGGCCCACGAGTACACCAAGGGTCTGATGCGCTCCATCCCCTCCGTCGACGACGACGAGCGGGAGCGGCTGGTGCCCATCACCGGCACCCCCATCGACCTTCTGAACATGCCGGAGGGCTGCCCCTTCGCGCCCCGGTGCGACAACGCGATGAAGGTCTGCCTCACGGGCAGGGCGAAAGAGGTGCTGGTCGGCCGCGACCACCTGAGCGCCTGCTGGATGAATGTGAAGGAGGGCGCTGAACGGGGCGTGATCCAAACGGACCAGGACGGCCAGATCACCGCCATCGATTTGGAAGGAAACCTGGGCGGGGCCGCGGAAGGAGGGAACGAGCAGTGAGCGAAAACCTTTTGGAGGTCAAAAACCTCAAGGAGTATTTCCCCATCAACACCGGCTTTCTCCGCACCACGCCCCTGAAGGCCGTGGACGACGTGAGCTTCACCATCGGCCGGGGAGAGACCCTGGGCCTGGTGGGCGAGTCCGGCTGCGGCAAATCCACCGTGGGCCGCACCATCCTGCACCTCTACAAGCCCACGGCGGGCCAGGTGATCTTTGACGGCAAGCTGGTGGGCCCGGATACCATCAAGGAATACCGCCGCCGCGCCCAGATCGTGTTCCAGGACCCCTACTCCTCCCTGAACCCCCGGCTGACCGTGGCCGACATCGTGGGAGAGCCCCTGGACGTGAACAAGCTCTACAAGTCCCGGAAGGAGCGCTCCGACCGGATATTGGAGCTGCTGGGGACGGTGGGCATCTCCAGCGAGCAGATGACCCGCTATGCCCATGAGTTCTCCGGCGGCCAGCGCCAGCGCATCGGCATCGCCCGCGCCCTGGCGTCCCGGCCCGAGTTCATCGTCTGCGACGAGCCAGTCTCCGCCCTGGACGTGTCCATCCAGGCCCAGGTCATCAACATGTTCGAGGACCTGCAGAGCCAGTTCGGGCTTTCCTATTTGTTCATCGCCCACGACCTGAGCGTGGTCAAGCATATCTCCAACCGTATCGCGGTGATGTATCTGGGCCACATCGTGGAGATCGCCGGGGCCAACGAGCTGTACCACCACGCCGTCCATCCCTACACCGTGTCGCTGCTGTCCGCCGTGCCCATGCCCGATCCGGAGCGCGCCCGGGCCAGCCAGCGCATCGTGCTGGAGGGCGACGTGCCCAGCCCCCTGCATATGCCCAGCGGCTGCCCCTTCCGCACCCGCTGCTCCCGCGCCACGGATAAGTGCGCCGAGAGCTGCCCCCAGCTGGAGGAGGTCGCCCCCGGCCATATGGCGGCCTGCCATAACCTTTGATTGTATCGCTCACGCGCTGCAATATATAAATTTTTTAGGAGGAAACAAACACTATGAAGAAACTGCTTGCACTGGTGTTGGCGCTTGCCATGGTGTTGAGCCTGGGCGCTGTCGCCCTGGCTGACGGGGAAGAGCCCGTCGTCAGCGTCATGTACGGCGGCGGCACCCCGGAGGACATGGACCCGGCCCTGAACTCCGCGTCCAACGGCTCCAACCTGATCCGTCTGGCCTTCTGCGGCCTGACCATCAAGACCGAGGACGGCGTGCAGCCCGAGCTGGCGGAGAGCTGGGAAGTCTCTGACGACGGCCTGACCTACACCTTCCAGCTGCGCGACGGTCTGAAGTGGTCCGACGGCTCCGACTTTGTGGCCAGCGACGTGGTCAAGAGCTGGAACCGCGCTGCCGACCCCGCGCTGGGCGCCGACTACGGCTACCTGTTCGACGTGATCGACGGCTATGGCACCGGTGAGCTGAACGTGGTCGCCGACGACGAGGCCGGCACCATCGTGGTCACCCTGGCCGGCCCCTGCGCCTATTTCCTGGAGCTGACCGCCTTCACCACCTTCTATCCCGTGAGGACCGACCTCGCCACCAGTGACGGCGCCTGGGCCGTTGATCCCGAGACCTACATCGGCATGGGCCCCTTCCGCGTGACGAAGTACGCCGTGGACGACGTGATCTCCTACGAGAAGAACCCGTACTACTGGGATGCTGAGAACATCCAGATCGGCGGCATCAACGCCTACCTGTCCGAGGACGACGTGGCCATCCTGTCCGCCTATGAGTCCGGCGCCGTCTCCGTCATCAACTCCATCGACCCCACTGAGTTTGAGCGCATCGACGCCACCTATCCCGGCGAGCGCATCGTGTTCCCGCAGATCGGTACCTGGTACATCCTGTTCAACGTCCACAAGGATATGTCCCCTGAGGGCAAGACCTTCACCGCCGCCGAGAACGCCAAGGCCCGTTACGCGCTGGGCCTGATGCCCAACCGGCAGGAGCTGGTGGACTATGTCACCATGGCCGGACAGCTGCCCGCCACCGGCTTCTTCCCTGACGGCCTGGGCGACGGCGCCGAGGGCGTCATCCGCGGCGAGGGCCAGCGCTACAGCCAGTGGTACACCGGCACCAACACCTACTCCGAGGAGTATCCCACCTACACCGAGGACCAGGTGGAGGGCATCCAGATCCTCATGGACCTGGGCTATAACTACACCGGCAGCCTGGAGACCGGCGACATCCAGTTCACCGATGTGCCCAACATCGAGTTCTCCTTCAACAACTCCGGCTCCAACGCCGCTATCATCCAGTACGTCCAGGCCATCTGGGAGAGCATCGGCGTGACCGCCACCATTAACCAGGAAGCTTGGGCCACCCTGCAGGACAAGCTGGGCAAGGGCGACGCCGAGGCCTCCCGCATGGGCTGGGTCGCCGACTTCGACGATGTTGTGAACTTCCTGGAGATCTTCATCAGCGCTTCCGGCAACAACTATCCCCGTCTTGGCCAGGACATCGGCGATTACACCCGTAACACCGAGAACACCGCTACCGCCGGCCTGGACGCTGTCTACGGCCTGAACGGCGATCAGACCTGGGCCGACGCCTATGACGCGCTGGTCAGCGATATCAAGGCTGAGTCCGACATGGAGGCCCGTGCCGACATGGCTGCCGAGGCTGAGAACATCCTGATGGCTACCGGCGCTGTGGCTCCGATATACTATTACACCAACCCCGCGATGGTGAAGCCCAACATCAAGGGCCTGCAGGTCCTGGTGACCGGCGACATCGTCTGGAACTACGCTTACGTCGAGGACTGATCCTGACCCGTATTTCCGGGGCCGCCAAGCCTATGGCTTGGCGGCCCTTTTGCTCCCGGTGAATCATAATATCAAGCGCAACAGAAGAAGAGCAGGCACATTTTAAGTGCCTGCTCTTCTTGCGTCTGAGCGGGTTATTTCTTTTTCGCTTTCTCCGCCTTAGGAAAGAATGGAACAAACAAGTATTAGTGTATTAATAGTTTCCTCTAAACTAAAAATACAAAAAAGATCGATCGGAGGAAACATGATGAGTGAGACAACGTATGGATATGTTCGCGTCTCAAGCAAAGACCAGAACACGGACCGCCAAATGATCGCCATGGAGGAGTTCGGGGTCCCTGCCAGCTGCGTGGTCGTGGATCGGCAGTCTGGGAAGGACTTCGAGCGGCCGGGATACAGGCGGCTCCTGAGAAAAATAAAACCGGGCGATACCCTTGTGGTAAAGAGCATCGACCGGCTTGGAAGGAATTATGATGAGATATTGGAGCAGTGGAGGCTGCTGACAAAAGAGAAAAAGGCGGCAGTTGTCGTCCTGGACATGCCCCTGCTGGACACACGGCGGGGGAAG
The DNA here is from genome assembly GCA_947625045.1 of uncultured Oscillospiraceae bacterium. GTDB lineage: Bacteria > Bacillota > Clostridia > Oscillospirales > Oscillospiraceae > CAJOIG01. The sequence goes on along the minus strand of CANQMW010000011.1, from coordinate 65,037 downwards.
GACTTGACAGGGACCCTGATCGCGGACATCGTGCTGCAGCTTCTTTCATATGTGGCGCAGACAGAGCGGGAGTTCATCCGGCAGCGCCAGGCAGAGGGCATTGCGGCCGCCAAGGCACGAGGCGTTCACTTTGGCCGGACGGCCGTTCCCCCGCCGGAGGGATTCCCGGAGATCTGTGAGAGATGGAAGGACGGCGGGCTCTCTGCCAGAAAGGCGGGACAGCTATTAGGCGTCTCGCACAGCACGTTCCTAAAATGGGCATCATCTAATGCAATTGGGCAAAAAAGTACAGTTTGAATTCCAAAAGAACAGGAAGCCAAAAAGGCACTGATACTAATACATATATTGATACTTTATTATAGCAAAGGCCGCCAACCTGTGCAATACCCTCCTGGCCGCTAAACTGTACTTTGCTAGCCAAATGGGAAAATTGCAGAAAGGAACTCGGATATGAAATGGCCTTGGAAAAAGAAGCCGTTTTCCTGCTGTTGAGGCAGAAGGCGGATCATGATAATGAGGAAAGCTATGGAAAGTGTGAAAGAGAGATATGAACTGACCGGCGCCGGTATCGACGACGCCGGGGAGGCGGCCTATGAGTTCCTCACGGCGGAGAAGGTGGAGCGGAAGGACGCCCTGCGGGTCCGGCTGGCCCTGGAGGAGGCGCTGCTGCGCTACCGGGACGAGGGGACGGCGGATGGATTCACCCTGCGCTGCCGCCGGCGTTTTCACGCCCCGCGGGTAGAGCTTGATGTGCCCGGCCCGTCCCTGGACCCCCTGGCGGAACCTGACCAGCCCGACAGCGGCGCCCTGACGGGCATGATGGCCCAGATGGGTCTCGCGCCCCTGTGGCAGTACAAGGACGGGGTCAACCGCGTCCTGTTCACCCCCAAGCGGAAGAAACGTTCCCTCATGGGCTCCCTGGCCATCGCCCTGGTGCTGGCGGTGGCGCTGGGCTATCTGTGCAGGCTGATGCCGGAGGCGGCGCGCCTCACGCTTTCGGATAAGCTGGTCTCGCCCCTCTTCAACACCTTCGTGGGCCTTCTCACCGCCGTATCCGGCCCCATGATATTCCTGTCGGTGACATGGGGCATCTGCTGCATCGGCGACGTGGTCTCCTTCGGGCGGATAGGCAAGCGGATGATCGCCATGTTCATCCTGCTCACCGTCGTCCTCACGACCATCGCGGGGGCGGCCGTGCTGCCCTTCTTCTCCGTGACCTCGGGGAGCGGACAGGCCTTTGACCCGACGGAACTGATGGACATGGTGCTGGACATCGTGCCGGCCAACTTCTTCACCCCCTTCACGGAGGGCAACCCCCTGCAGATCATTTTCGTGGCGGTGCTCATCGGTATAGCGATGCTGCTTTTGGGGGAGAAGGTCTCCGTGACGATCACCTTCGTGGAGCAGTCCAACTACGTGGTCCAGCTCATCATGGAGGCGGTCAGTACCCTGGTCCCGGTGTTCGTGTTCGGCAGCGTCTTCAAGATGTTTTTGGGGGACGAGTTCCTGCTTCTGGCCCGGTCCTATAAGATCATCCTCGTTATGGTCCTGGGCACGGCGGTAGTGATGGCATGTGACCTGGCGCTGGTGTGTGTCCGGTGGAAGGTCGGGCCCATGACCATTCTCAAAAAGACCATGCCCACCTTCCTCATCGGCCTGAGCACGGCCTCTGCCGTGGCGGCTTATCCAACCAACCAGGAGTGCTGCGAAAGGAAACTGGGCATAAGCGATAAGATCACCCGCTTCGGTATCCCCCTGGGGCAGGTCATATACATGCCCGGCGCGTCGGTGCTGTTTCTGGTGGGAGGCCTGTGCATGGCGGAGACATACGGCGTGGCCATAACCCCTGCGTGGCTGCTGACGCTGCTCTTCATCTCCGTGATGCTGGCCATCGCGGCGCCGCCGGTGCCGGGAGCGGCGCTGACGTGCTATACGCTGCTTTTCACCCAGCTGGGCATGCCCATGGAGGCGGTGGCCATCATGACGGCTCTGAACGTGATACTGGAGTTCCTCGCCACGGCGCTGAACCTGTTTGGCCTGCAGCTGGCGCTGACGGACCTGGGCGGCTCGCTGGATATGCTGGACGTGGATACCCTGAGAAGCAGGGCATAAAGATGAAGTGAAAGGGCTAAAAAAGGAGAAAGGCTTCTGACCGATGAGGGGGCCTGGCTTGCCAGGACCTCAAATCTTCAGAAGCCTTTCGACGTTGGAGCTAGTGGCCAGACTCGAACTGGCGACCTGCTGATTACGAATCAGCTGCTCTACCGACTGAGCTACACTAGCGTTTCACGCCCGCATATTGTAGCATACAGCCCCCCGGGAAGTCAACAGAAATGTTCTGTATAGGCCCACGATTACAGATCGTATTATGTCTTGCAATTCCGGCCCATCTGCATCCCGGCAGCGTGCATTTTCATCCGCCGGAATACCTGTTTCCATTTTTGACCAGGGGCGGAAAGCCCCTTGTTTCAACCGTTCTTTCGCATCTGAAACTGCGATAATTTAATTCACATAATATTTTATTTCATTTCTAATGCAGAATGTTATCAACATTTTGAACAGGTCTTTCAACACCCGTTGAATCGCGATTTCCCAACGGTTTCAGCCAAATTTACCAATTTCTTCAAATTCTTGTAACGTGTAAAGCAACAAATAGTTTCAATTTATTATATAACATAATCCGGACTTTTCACAGCGCTCTGCATACCGGGCGGACAGTATGCCAGCGAGGCACCCTTCGCTTGCATTTTTCCTCACTTCTGCGCCAAAAGGCCGCTGTCGGCCATGGAGACGAAATCGTCCCCGGCCACCACGATATGGTCCGTCAGGGTGACGCCCACCTGTTCCAGCAGGTCCCGGATGCGCAGCGTCACGGCCACGTCCTCCTGGGAGGGCAGGGCGATGCCGCTGGTGTGGTTGTGGGCCAGCAGCACGCAGGAGGCGTTCTGCCCCAGGGCGATCTGCGCGACGCGCCGCAGGTTCACGCTGACGGCGGTGGTGCTGCCCTCCGCTACAGGGCGGCAGTCCAGCACCTTCAGCTTCGCGTCCATGCAGACGAGATACATGGTCTCGTCCCGGCAGGTCATGAACCGGGGCAGCAGATACTTCCCCGCCGCCTCGCTGTCGGCCAGGATGTCCCCGGGCCCGGCCTTGGAGATGAAGTACCGCCGGGCGGCCTCCGGCACCAGGTGGATGAGGGCCGCGGCCGTGTCCCCCACGCCGTTCACGCTCTTGAGCGCGTCGATAGAGGCGTCGAAGACCCCGTCCAGGGTGCCGAAGGCCTCCAGCAGGTCATGGGCCAGGGCGTTGGTGTCCTGCCGGGGCACGGCATAGAACAGCAGCAGCTCCAGCACGTTGTGGTCGTCGAAATTGTCCAGGCCGTAGCGGATGAAACGCTCCCGCATCCGCCGGCGGTGTCCGGTGTGATCTGCCATATGCATTATCTCTTTCTTAATGAAATGTTAATTGCTACTTTGTATCGAGTGTGATATACTGTCGGAGCAAGTCCGATGGAAGGAGGGAGTGCCGTGAAAGGGAAGATGGCCGTGGTCCGCGATTTTCTGAAGCGGGCGGACATGCTCCTGTTCATCCTGTGCATGGCCGCGTCCATCATGGGCCTGGTGGCCATATCCAGTGCCACCCGAACCATGAGCCCAACCATGATCTACGTGCAGATATTCGCGCTGCTCATCGGCATCGCCTTCTATTTCGCCTTCACCCTCATCGACGCGGACGTGTTCGCCGACCAGTGGCCGCTGCTGCTGGTGGCGGAGATCGGCCTTATATTGCTGCTGGCGGTGTTCGGCTCCAAAGATGACACCGGCAACCGGGCTTGGATACGGTTTCTCGGCATCGGCATCCAGCCGGCGGAGATCATCAAGGTCATCTATATCGTCCTGACAGCCAAGCACATCACGTACCTGAAGGAGTACCGGAGCCTCTCCTCGCCGCTTTCCGTGTTCCAGCTGGTGGGCCATCTGCTGCTGCTGTTCGGGCTGTACATGGTCATCTCCAGCGACCTGGGAAACGCCCTGGTGTTCTTCTTCATATTCGTGGTGATGGTGTTCGCCGGGGGGATAAAGCTCTATTGGTTCCTCTTCGGCGCGGCGGCCATGGCCCTGGCCATCCCCCTGGCCTGGAACTATGTGCTCAGCGACAACCAGAAGATACGCATCCTCCTGCCCTACATGCAGGACCAGATCGACCCCTCCGGCTACGGCCTGAGCTGGGAGCCCACCCGGGCCCAGCTGGCCCTGTCCTCCGGCCGTCTCTGGGGCACAGGGCTCTATCAGGGCACCCAGACCCAGACCGCCGAGGGCGGCCTGCGAAGCAAGCACGCCGACTATATCTTTGCCTGCATCGGCGAGGAGATGGGCATGGTTGGCTGCATCGTGGTGATCCTGCTGCTGACCGCCATCATCATCCGGTGCGTGTACGTGGGGCTCCACTGCCACAGCACCTTCGGCATGCTGGTGTGCATGGGCATGGCGGCCATGATATGCTTCCAGCTTTTCAACTCCGTGGGCATGTGCACAGGGCTCACGCCGGTCATCGGCCTGACCCTCCCCTTCTTCAGCTACGGAGGGTCCAGTCTCTTCACCATGTTCGCCGCCATGGGCATCGTCTCGGGCATACGATACCGGCCGAAGCCCACCCAGTTCCGCTCCTACTCCACGGAATTCTGACCGTAAAAAAGCAGCAGATGCGTCGCCGTCTGCTGCTTTTTTGATTCACACAGGGGGCGGCTCCGGCGGCGCCCACCCCGGCATGGTCTGCCGGGCCAGGGTCTCATAATACCCCGCTTCCGTCACCTGCATGTATACGTACAGCCATATGGCGAGGAAGAGCCCCACTACGGGGATGGCGCACAGAAGCCCCCAGCCGATGAAGCTCATGTCCAGCTTAAAAAGCTCCCACCGGTGGCCCCGCATCATGTCCCGGCTCACGGCCACGCACTGGAAGCCGCCCAGCTCCGGCCTGTCCAGCATCACGTAGGTGGCCAGGCGGTAGGAATAGGACGCCATGATGGCCGGGGCCAGCAGAGGCAGCAGCACGATCATCCACCAGCTCTGCCGGGTCATCACCACCAGCGTAGCCGCCGGGAAGGCATAGAGCATGCTCCACAGGCCAATGAGCAGCGAGGGCAGAAGCTGAATCCACACGGCCCGGAAGAACACCCCAAACCCGTCGAACAGGTCCCCCACGGAGGCGTGGACATGCCGCCAGACCCGCAGGGCGTAGATCACGAAGCCCACGGCCATCACCGCGGTCATGATCTGCAGCGCCACGTCCAGTATCCAGCCCGTCATGCCCCCCATAGGCACGGGCTCCACATAGGCCACCACGCCCATCCGGGCGCTCAGGAACATCTGCTTATAGGCCTCGATGCTGCCGCTCAGGCTCATGCTCAAAAGTTCCAGCAGCGTGAGGATGACCATATAGGCCAGGCACACCCAGTAGGGCCGGGGCCGGGCATTGCCCATGGCGATCCGTGCCTGCTGCTTCAGCTCACGTCTATCGATACGCATATCTTTTTCTCCTTATTTCCGGCCCGTATAGGCCCGCAGGGCCCGGGTCAGGTACATGGCCCCCAGGCCGGTGAATACGCCGGTGACGATGGCCGCCGCCAGCAGCGCCGGTCCATACCACAGTATGCCCGGCGTGCCCGTCACGAGCACTGCCGCCAGCAGCTGCCCGGCGTTGTGGCCGATGGCGCCGAACACGCTCACCACCCACATGAGCTTTTCCGGGAACAGCCCCAGGAGCGCCGCCATCACGCACCAGCTCACGATGCCGCCCGTGAGGGAGAAGAGCAGCGCCGAGGCGCTTCCCGCGAACAGGGCCCCCAGCAGGATGCGGGCCAGCAGGATGCAGCCCGCCTCCCTCCGGCCCAGGGAGGCCATGGCGGCCAGGGTGATGACGCTTGCCAGCCCCAGCTTTATCCCCGGCACGGGGACAGGGGCGGGTATCTGGGCCTCAATGACCCATATGGTCAGCTCCAGCGCCGTCAAAAGCGCCATGAATACAAGCTTTCGTGTCCTATTCATCCCGCTCTATCTCTATCACCAGCCGGTGGGGCAGGCACACGATGGGGATGGCCCCGTCGGATATGGCCCCCTGCTTTACGCAGTCATGGTTGGGGCAGTCAGCGTCGATGACCTGGATGGCGCCGGGGCTCACCCGGATGGTGTTCCTGCCCCAGGGCGTCTCCACGGTCTTCTCATAGGGCGCCGCCACCGCCGCCAAATCGATGGTCTCCCAAAGCTGGCCGTCCACGGACACCGCCGCCACGGTCCCGGCGGGGCGCAGCGTGTATACGCCTATCCCCCCCGCGGCCAGCAGCGCGAACAGCACCGCCCAGAATACCGTTTTTCCCTTCCATGTTTTGCCTTTCATAGTTTACATTTTAGTTACAATATCGTATAATGTCAATAGACGGTTTGGTCTGTCCCCGAACTTTTTACTACCCCCATCCTTCCGGAAAGGAGCCGCCCGTGGAACTGGTCACCTTCATCTTCGGCGAATATGCCCCCCGCATCGCCGATATATCCCGCTATATCCTGCCCTTTGTGGCAGTGCTCATCGTGGCCCGCTGCATCGTGAGCATGCTCCGGGAGCGGTACGACCCGGAGACCTGGGCCTACCTCTACCTCAACGGCAACGTGATGGTGCCCCTGCGCCACTGGGAGTGCATCCTGGGCCGGGCCCGGTCCGTGGACGGGCGGGTGGACGACCCGGCGGTGGAGCGGATGCACGCCTGCCTTATCCGCACGCCGGAGGGGACCTGGACGGTCTACAACCTGGGCAAGGGCAGGACCTATGTGAACGGCGAGCAGGTGCTGCCCGGCGGCGCTCCCATCCAGGACGCGGACGTGCTCACCCTGGGCACGGTCTCCGCCCGGTTCGTGGACCTGACGGAGCAGGAGCGCTCCTCCCTTTTGAAATACCGCCACGCCCCCGGCCGCCGGGTGCGGCCCAGTGTGACGCTGCTGCTGCTGACCATATTCCAGATCGGCCTTCTATTGCAGCACCTGGCCTATGACGCCGGGGCGGGCCTGGGCGTCATCATGGCCTTCGCCGTGCTGGCCACGGTCCAGTGGGGCTATTTCATCGTCCTGCGGGCCTCCGGCCAGCGGGGCTTCGAGCCGGAGATACTGGCGCTGTTCCTGTCCACGGTGGGCCTCTCCGTAGCGGCGTCCAAGACCCCGGACGACATGCTCAAGCAGATCATCCTTCTTCTCGCGGCCATCGGCCTTTACATCTTCATGTGCCTGTGGATACGTAACCTGGACCGGGTGAAATCCGTGCGGCTGTACGCCTTCATCGCCGCCATCGGCATGCTTCTGGTGACGCTGGTGCTGGCGCCGGTGGACAACGGCGCGCGAAGCTGGCTCCACTTCGGCAGCCTCTCTATCCAGCCCTCGGAGCTTGTAAAAGTCCTGTACATCTACGCCGGGGCGGCCACCCTGGACCGGCTCTTCGTGAACCGAAACCTGATATTCTACATCGGCTTTTCCGCCGGGTGTGTGGGCCTTCTGTCCCTCATGGGCGACTTTGGCACGGCGCTGGTGTTTTTCGTGACGTTCCTCGTCATCTCCTTCATGCGCTCCGGCTCTTTCGCCACGGTGTTTCTCGCCGTAGCGGGGGCGGTGCTGGGGGTGCTCTTGGTAGTGACGGTGAAGCCCCACGTGGTGGCCCGGTTCGAGACCTGGGGCCACGTGTGGGAGGACGTGGACTGGCGGGGCTATCAGCAGTCCCGCGCCCTCTCCGCCGCGGCCAGCGGCGGCCTCTTCGGCCACGGGGCCGGCAACGGCTGGTTCATCGGCATCATCGCCGCGGAGACAGACCTGGTGTTCGCGGTGCTGTGCGAGGAGCTGGGGCTGATCACCGCCCTGTGCTGCATCGCGTCCCTGCTGGCCCTGGCGGGCTTCGTGGTGAAGAACGCCGCCGCGGGCCGGTCCTCCTATTTCTGCATCGCCGCCGCCGGGGCGGTGAGCATGATGCTGGTGCAGCTGTGCCTCAATGTGTTCGGCGCCATGGACATCCTGCCCTTCACCGGTGTCACCTTCCCCTTCGTGTCCATGGGCGGCACGAGCCTTCTTGCCTGCTGGATGCTGCTGGCCTTCGTCAAGGGCAGCGACACCCGGGCCAACGCCAGCTTCGCCGTGGTGCGCCCGGAGCGGTTCACCGGCGGCGCGGGCGTGGAGGACGAAAGCGAGCCGGAGGAGGACTACTACAGCCCCGGGGGCGGATACTATGACGGCAGTCCTGAGGGCGGCTATTATGACGACCCCAAGGACGGCTATTACCGGGGAGGCGGGCGCGCATGAAAAAAGTCACTACCCGCGCCTTCGCCGTGCTGCTCTTAGTGGCGCTCACCCTGGCCGGCACCGGCGTGTTCATCTATAGGCTCGCCGTGGACGGGGGCGACTGGGCCACCTTCTATGCCAACCAGAGCATCTACTCCGAGGGCGTCCTGAACCGGGGCTCCGTCGCGGACCGAAACGGCCTTGTCCTGGCCACCGCCAGCGACGAGGGCTTCCACTATGCAGACGACGCCGACATCCGAAAGGCCTGCCTGCACGCTGTGGGCGACCTGGGGGGCAACGTGGGCACAAGCATCCTGTCCATGTACCGGGCGGACTTCGTCAATTACTCCTTCTTCACCGGTACCACCGCCGAGGCGGCCAGTATGAAACTCACCCTGGACGCGGACGTGTGCGCCGCGGCCTACAACGCCATCGCCGGGAAGAAGGGCACGGTGCTGGTGTACAACTACCGCACCGGGGAGATCATCTGCATGGTCTCCACCCCCACCTGGGACCCGGAATACGGCATCGACTTCGACGCCAACAGCGAGGCCTACGAGGGCGCGTTCATCAACCGGGCCCTGAGCTCCACCTTCACCCCGGGGTCTGTCTTCAAACTTGTCACCTTGGCGGCGGCGCTGGAGAACATCCCGGATATCTGGCAGCAGACATTCTACTGCGACGGGGACACCATCATCGGCGGCCAGCGGGTGAAGTGCTCCGGCGTGCACGGCACCATCACCGTGGAGCAGGCCCTGGCACACTCCTGCAACTGCGCCTTCGGCGAGATCGCCGCCCAGCTGGGCAGTGCCCTGATAAGCCAGTACGCGGAGAAGTACGGCCTCACCTCCTCCCATATGCTCAACGGCAAGATACCCACCGCCGCGGGCAGCGTGCCCGCCGGGCGCGGGGAGATAGGCGACGCGGCCTGGGAGGGCATCGGCCAGTATGAGGACCTAATAAACCCCTACGCCTTCCTGCGGTTCATCGGCGCCATCGCCAACGGCGGCGTGTGCGTGGAGCCCACCATTCTCTACGGGGAGAGCGCCGGCACCACCCAGCTCATGGACCCCAACACCGCCCAGACCCTCTCCGAGATGATGGGCTACAACGTGCAGTATGAATACGGCGCCGGTACATACCCAGGGCTTGAGATGCACGCCAAGACCGGCACCGCCGAGACCTACGGCGGCACCCACGCCTGGTTCGCCGGCTTTATCACCAACGCCAACGCCCCCTATGCCTTTGTGGTCCTGGCGGAGCGGGCCGGCGGCGGCTATTACGTGGCCTCCCCCATCGCCAACGCCACATTGCAGAAGGCGGTGCAAAAGGCAAATGGCTGAGGCCGCCCTTGCCAGTCCGACGCCCGGCGGGAGCCGCCAGTGTGCCGGATGCGGTTGGTGAGCATCGCGAACTTTAGCAGCAGGCATACTGGCGGGCCCGTCCGGGCAAGACCTGCCTGGTCCCAGGGCGGCTGAGCCCGACAGGGCCCCTCCCGCTAAAGTTCACTTCGTTCACCGAGCGCGTGCGGGGCACTGCCGGTTCTCACCGCCCGTCGGGCTGGCGGCCTCTATAACGCTTACAAGGAAACATATTGATGATCGATATATCCCTGCACAACGTAAAAAAGAGCTTCGGCGGCGTGGAGATCCTCCGCGGCGTCAGCTTTGATGTCCAATCCGGCGAGCGGGTGGCCCTCCTGGGCCCCAACGGCGCGGGCAAGACCACTCTTCTCCGCATCCTCACCGGGGCATTGGAGCCCGACGAGGGGGAGGTGGTTCTGGCCGCGGGCAAGCGCATCGGCCTCATCAGCCAGATACCCGTCTACCCCGAGGGCTACACCACCGAGGATGTGCTCCGCTCCGCCGTGCGCCACTTAGACGACATCCGGGAGCAGATGACCCAGCTTGAAGCGGCCATGGCTACGGACGCTTCCCCAGCCACCCTTTCCAAATATGACCGCCTGGCAGCGGAATTTGACCGCTTGGGGGGCTACGACGCGGACTTCGAGCGGGACCGGGTGGCCAACGGCCTGGACCTCTCCCCCGCCATGCGGGAGCAGCTCTTCGATAGCCTCTCCGGCGGGGAGAAGACCCGGGTGAACCTGGCCCGGCTCCTTTTGGAGGACACGGACATATTGCTCTTGGACGAGCCAACCAACCACTTGGACCTCAAGAGCACCCAGTGGCTGGAGGGATTCCTCGCCAAGTTCAAGGGTACGGTCCTCACCGTCAGCCACGACCGGTGGTTTTTGGACAACATCGCCCAGCGGACCATCGAGCTGGACAACGGCGTGTGCCAGTTCTACGCGGGCAGCTACAGCTTCTATATCGAGGAAAAGCAGCGCCGGTACCAAGAGCTGCGGCGGCAGTATGAGAAGAGCCAGCGGGAGATCGCCCACCTGGAGGAGGCGGCCAAGAACCTGCGTCTGTGGGCGTTTTTGGGCAACGACAAGCTCTACAAGCGGGCCTTTTCCATGGAAAAGCGCATCTCGAAGCTCCAGATGGCCCCCAAGCCCACCCAGGCGAAAAAGCTCTCGGTCCGGTTCAAGGAGCGGGACTTTTTCGGCGACGAGGTGCTGGTGGCCCAGGACCTGGGCAAGGCCTACGGCGAGAAACTGCTTTTCGAGCGCCTGGACCTTCTCATCCGCCCCGGGGAGCGGGTGGCCGTCATGGGAGACAACGGCAGCGGCAAGTCCACCCTGGTGAAGATCATTCTGGGCGAGGTGACCCCGGACGCGGGCTATACCCGCCTGGGCCCCGCCATCCGGGCGGCCTATCTGCCCCAGCAGGTGACCTTCGCCCATCCCGAGCGGACGCTGGTGGACACCCTCATCTACGACGACAAGGCCCAGCCCCAGGACGCACGAGACCGTCTCGCCGCCTTCAACTTCACCGGCGAGGACGTGTTCAAGACCGTGGGCAGCCTCTCCGGCGGCGAGCAGAGCAGGCTTCGGCTGTGCATGCTCATGAAGTCGGACATCAACTTCCTCATCCTGGACGAGCCTACCAACCATTTGGATATCGCGAGCCGCGAGTGGATCGAGCAGGCCCTGGACGACTACGGCGGCACGCTCCTGTTCGTAAGCCACGACCGATGGTTCACGGACCGCTTCGCCACAAGGGTGTGGGAGCTCAAAAACGGCGTGCTCACGGACTTCCCCGGGGGCTACACGGAGTACGAGGCCTATAAGGCCCGGCAGGCGGAGCTCACCCAGATCGCCAAGCACCACGAGCCCAAGGTAAAGGCCCAACGCCCTCCGAGGGAGAAGGACCCGGCCAAGCGCCTGGCCAAGGTGGAGCGGGAGATCGAAAAGCTGGAGGCTGCCCTCGCGGACATATCCGCCCGGGAGGAGGCCGCCGCCACCGACTACCAGAAGCTCATGGAGCTGTCGGAAGAGCGTGCCGGCGTGCAGGAGCAGCTGGACGGCCTCTACGAGGAATGGGAGGCGCTGGCGGAGGGATGAAGAAAACCTTATTCATCGGCGCCGGCCTGCTCATCGCCGCGGCGGCCGTGTTTGAGTTCGCCCTGGTGGGCTATCGGGTGACGGCGGTGCTGCTCTTGGCGGGCGCGGCGGTGCTTGCCATATTCGGGGCTCTTTCCGGGAAGACTACCAAAGCCGCCAAGGCCGCCCGCATAGCCCTGGCCGCCGTTCTCATCATCGGCTGCGGCTGCTTTCTGGCGGCGGAGATACCCATCCTCGCCGACTGCCGCTCCGACGCGGATACCTCCGCGCCATATCTGATCGTCTGCGGCGCGGGCCTCAAGGGCAATGAGCCCTCCCGGTCCCTTGCGGACAGGCTGAATGCCGCGCTCACGTGGCTCAATGAGAACCCGGACAGTTCCGCCGTCCTCACCGGCAGCCAGGGGCCCCGGGAGGCCCTGTCCGAGGGCCAGGCCATGGTGGACTGGCTCACGGCCCACGGCGTGGACCCGGCCCGGCTCATTCTGGAGGACCGGGCGGACGATAGCTATGAGAACATCGCCAACTCCCTCGCCCTCATCCGGGCCCGGGAGCCGGGCTACGACGGCCGGGTGGCCATCCTATCCAGCGAGTACCACCTGCACCGGCTGGGGTACATGGCTGAACACCTGGGCTGCGAAGCCACGCTGGTAGCCGCAAAAACCAGCATCTTCCCCCTGTTCGTCAACTACGCCGTCCGGGAGGCCTTCGCCATGTGGAAGCTCTGGGTCTTCGGGATGTAGCAAATAAGGAGGCTATACCATGCTCACTCTGGACATGATATGGGACGCCCAGTCGGCCCTGCGGGGCATCGCCCGGCGCACGCCCCTGGAAAACGCCCCCCGCATCGGCAAAAACCTCTACATCAAGGCGGAGAACCTGCAGCTCACGGGCTCCTTCAAGCTCCGGGGCGGCTACAACAAGATACGCTCCCTGGCCCCGGAGGAGGCCGCCCGGGGCGTCATCGCCTGCTCCGCCGGCAACCACGCCCAGGGCATCGCCCTGTCCGCGGCAAAGCTGGGCATCCGGGCCATCATATGCATGCCCGCCGGCGCCCCCATCAGCAAGGTGGAGGCCACCCGCAGCTACGGCGCGGAGGTGGTGCTGGTGCCGGGCGTCTACGACGACACCGCCCGGGAGGCGGCGCGTCTCGCGGAAGAAAACGGCTACACCTTCGCCCACCCCTTCGACGACGCCTACGTCATCGCCGGGCAGGGCACCATCGGCCTGGAGATACTGGAGCAGCTGCCCGACGTGGAGCAGATCGTCTGCCCCATCGGCGGGGGCGGGCTCATATCCGGCATCGCCTTTGCCGTGAAGAGCCTGAAGCCCTCCTGCCAGATCGTGGGCGTCCAGGCCGCCCAGGTGGGCTCCATGTACGAGTCCGTCCGCATGGGCAAGATCGTCACCGTCCCCGATAGAGACACCATCGCCGACGGCATCCACGTCCTCACCCCCGGCAGGCTCACCTTCGACCTGTGCCGGGAGTATGTGGACGACATCGTCACCGTCAACGAGGACGAGATATGCGCCGCTATGCTCTCCCTCATGGAGAACCAGAAGACTGTCTCCGAGGGCGCCGGGGCCGCCTCCGTGGCCGCCTGCATGTTCGGGAAGGTGGACATGGATAAAAAGACCGTGTGCGTGGTGTCCGGCGGCAACGTGGATGTGACCACTCTCTCCCGGGTGATAACCAAGGGCCTCGTCAAATCCGGCCGCATTGTGGAGCTCTCCGTAGAGGTGGCCGACAAGCCCGGCAGCCTCATCGACCTTCTCCAAATCGTCTCCCAGACCGGGGCCAACGTGGTGCGCATCCACCACGCCCGTGAGGATGAGCACGCCGCCGTGGGCACCTGCACCGTCACCATGGTCCTGGAGACCCGGGACGCCGAGCATGTGGCCCACATCAAAAAGTCCCTGCTGGGCAGGGGCTATCCCCTTTTAAACTAAAGAAAGGAACTGACTTAAATGCTGGAAAAGACCTATACCCCCGACGCCCCCGAGGCCATCGGCCCCTACTCCCAGGCCGTGAAGGCCAACGGCTTCCTCTTCGCCTCCGGCCAGGTCCCCCTCATGCCCGGCACCGGCGAGGTGGTGGGCACGGCCATCGAGGAGCAGACTCACCGGGCCTGCCAAAACATCGCCGCCATCCTGAAGGCCAACGGCCTGGGCTTTGAGGACGTGGTGAAGACCACCTGCTTTCTGGCCGACATGGCCGATTTCGCCGCCTTCAACGGCGTGTATGCCCAGTACTTCACCGGCAAGCCCGCCCGCTCCTGCGTGGCGGTGAAGGAACTGCCCAAAAAGGTGCTGTGCGAGATCGAGATCGTCGCCGCATTGCATTAAGTCAACATAATATAGTACCGCCCGGCGATACGCCGGGCGGTGGTTTTTTGCGGCTTGTTTCAGGGATTCAGCGTCAGGACCTCGTTGAAGATATCCTCCGCTGTCCAGTCGTCGGCGTCATGGACCCGGAGCGTGAAAGCTAACTCCTCCACTGTTTCAATGCTGTTCTCCTCCAGGCCGCTGTTGGACCAGTTCACCTCGCCGAAGCAACACTTGCCAGGCGCCAGCTTATGGGCATAGAAGGGGTCCAGCATAAAGCCGTTCACGGAGGCATCATTGACGCCGAACATCATCGACCGGTCCGTCTTGTTGGCCAGAAACACCTTCATCGTATAGCCCCAAAGGCTGTCCGGGTCATAGCCGGTGACGATGACGGAGATATCGTCGTTATCCGCCAGGACCGTATCCGTATCCTGTTCCTGCCGCTGGAATGTTTGGACCTTGTCCTCCCCGGCGGGATAGATATGCACCGTCTCATGGGCCACATCCTCCGCCGTCCAGTCATCGGCGTCATGGACCCGGAAGACGATCTCTATATCCGTCGGCTCGCCCACGCCATTTTCCTCCAGCGTGTCAAGTTTAAAGCTGACATCCTCATTGGATTTCTTGCCGGGCGCCACTTCCCGTGCAAAAAAGGGGTCGCACTCCACGCCGTTTATAAACGCACTCTCCACGGCAAACATATAGGATGTCTCCGCGGACCGGTTTTCCAGCAGCACCTTTAGGGTATAGCCCCACATGTCGTCCGGGTCGATGCTCTTGATGGTAACGGCGCACACCTCATTGTCCACCGCGGTCACTTCCTGGAAGTCATCTGCCGCCAAGGCAGATACCCCCATCCCTGCCGTCAGCGTCAGCATCATGGCCAGGCACAGGCACATGGATATAAGCTTTTTCATCTTCAAAGCCCTCCTTCGTTTGATGATAAAAGTATAGCCCGAACACGGGCTATTGTCAACAAACGTATAGGAAAATATCCTAGTGGCAAGGCTAGTGAAGGGGCTTTGCCATGATCGTATATGACCGGCTCTGGGCCACCATGCGGGACCGGGGCGTATCCCAATACAAGCTCATAAAGGACCATCACGTCAGCAGCGGCCAGCTGGACCGGCTACGGAAAAATGAAAATGTGAGCACCTATACCCTCTCCCAGCTGTGTCGTATCCTCTCCTGCCGGCTGGAAGATATAGCAGAATATAAGGACGACTGACCGCCCGGCGTATGCCGGGCGGTGGTTTTTTGCCCTTTTCAGTTGAAGCGCAGTTCGTTCAGGTCGCAGGAGACGGTGACGGTGAAGGGCGTGCCGCCGTCGGTGGTCAGGGTGAGATACGTCCCATACTCCCCGTCCTGTATCACGTCCCGCGGGGCGTCCCGCAGGCCCAGCCGGTCCGCGAACATCCACAGCATCGTATAGCCGACGGCATTGGAGATGTCCTGTATCTCCTCCACCGGTACCTCCCCGTAGGGCAGGGCCGTGGGGACCGGGTCGGGCAGCACGCTTTCGCCGGATGTCTCGTCGGCCAGGCGTATGCGCAGGGACACCACCTGTCCGCTCCGCTCGTCCACCAGGGCTGTGGCGTCCACCCGGCGCAGGGCCTCATAGCCCAGCATGGCCCACAGGGGGACCTCCTCCTGGCCGGAGGCGGCGACCTCCCACAGCACCACGCTCTCGCCCCCCGGCCCCACGTAGAGCCAGGGCGATGTGTCCGTCACATAAAACCCGGAGGCGTAGCCTATCCGGTCGTATACCTCCTCCAGCGTGTCGATCGCGATGCGGCCGGCCTGGCCCTCGTTCAGCTGACGGCCCGTGTCCAGCCGGACCCGGGACTGGTAGGTCTGGACCATATAGAGGGTGTCCTCTATGCTGAGCTCCGCCAGCAGGCTCAGGTCCACCGTCTCCACCCGCTGGGTGTCCACGGCGCCCTCCAAGCGGGCGTCCTGGATGGCCAGGGCCGCCTCCGGCAGCAGGGCGCTTATTGCCACAACCAGGGCGGTCAGGATGAGCCAAAGGGCCGTCTTTCTCTTCATAGCCGCCCTCCGTTCAAACATACCGTCACGATGGTGCCCTTGCCCTGGGCGCTCTGAAACTCCATGGTCCCGCCGTGCAGCGCCACGATCTCCTGGCACAGAGCCAGGCCCAGCCCCACGCCCCCCTGGGCCCGGGAGCGGGATTTATCCACCCGGTAAAAGGCCTCGGTGATACGGCTGATCTCCTTCTGGGGCATGCCCCGGCCGTTGTCTACCACCTGGATGCGGCAGCCGGTATCGGTCATCTGGCCCAGCACATAGATGTTTCCCGCCCCGTCCATGGCCTTGCGGGCGTTGTCGATGAGGTTGATGACCAGGCTCTTCACCAGGTCCGGCTCCATCCGGCACCGCCCTTCCTCGCACCGGCACTGCAAGATGATATCCTTTTCCAGCATGGCGGGCCGCAGCACCTGCACCAGGGCGGAGATCACCGCCTTGGGGGAGCCCTCGGTGAGCTCAAAGTCCCTCTTGCGCAGCACCAGCAGGTCCAGGAGCTTTAAGGACAGGCTCTCCAGCCGCCGGCCCTCGGAGAAGATGTAGTTGGCGGCCTTCTGCTGGTCTTCCTCCGTCAGGCTCTGTCCCCGGAGGAGGTCGGCATAGCCGATGATGGAGGTCATGGGCGTCTTCATCTCGTGGGCAAAGCTGCCCATGAATTCCTCCTGCCGGCGCATGGCCTCCTGCAGGGCGGCAATGTCCTCCTCCACCCGGTCGGTCATGACGTTGAAGTCCCCCGCCAGCTGCTCGAACTCATCCCCTGAGCGGATGTTGGCCCGGCTGGCGAGATTGCCGCCGGCGATCTGCCGCGTCACCCGTGAAAGCTGATAGAGGGGCCGGGTCAGGTACATGGATAAAAACCAGCTCATGACCGCCCCCACGGCCACCACCGCCGCGAGAAGCCGGTAGTAGATATTCAGCTGTATCTGCCGCAGGGTATAGAGGTGGCTCACGGAATACCCCGCGTCCAGGTAGAGGTAGGAGTTATTCACCTGCAGCGCCCCGGAGACCTGCAATATCCCCGCGCCGTCCTCCGCCCAGAGGCGGACCGTGCACAGCTCCGGCTCGCCGTCCATCCGGGCCGGGAAGGGCAGGCTCCCGCTCTCATAGAGGGCCCGCTCCCCGTCGGAAAGGCGCAGGCCGCTCCAGGGGGCGTCGGCCTGGCTGTCCAGCTGGCGCAGGGTGCCCGTCAGGTCCTCATAGCCCGTCTGGGGGGAGATGGAATTGGCCAGCACCATAGTGCTCTCCACCATGCGGAAACTGCGGACGGCCGTGTCCCGCTCGCTTTCCAGGCTCTGCCGGAAGGAGACAGATATGAGCATGCTGCCCCCGGCCCCGAAAACCAGGGCCAGGAGCATCACGATACACAGCGTCATCCGCAGTCGAAATCTCATATATTCTTACGCTTCCAGGCGGTAGCCCACCTTGGGCAGGGCCACCAGACGGTCCTCCCAGCCCACCTTCCGGCGCATGCGCTGGACATGCAGGTCCACGGTGCGGCTGCCGCTCATATAGTCGCCGCCCCACACCCGCTCGTAAATGGTCTCCCGGTACAGGGCCACGCCCGGGTTGCGGGCAAAGAGGAGCAGCAGCTCATATTCCTTGGCGGTGAGGGGGATGTCCTCCCCGTCCCGGGCCACGGTCATGGAGCGGGTGTCGATGTCCAGCCCGCTCACGTGCAGCACCTCGTCCAGCTTGTTATACCGGCGCAGGACCACCTCCACCCGGGCCAGCAGCTCCAGCACCTCAAAGGGCTTTATGATATAGTCCTCCGCCCCCATCCTCAGGCCCTTCACCCGGTCGTCCAGGGCGTTTTTCGCCGTGAGGAAGATGACCGGGATGCCCAGGGGCCGGATATAGTCCATGAGGGCGAAGCCATCCACGCCGGGGAGCATCACGTCCAGCAGGATAAGGTCAAACCGCTCCGTCTCCAGCGTATCCGCCGCGGCCAGCCCGTCGTAGACGCAGGCGCACTCATAGCCCGCCTTCTGCAGGCTCATGCGTATGAGGTCCGAGATGGGCCGTTCGTCCTCCACCACCAGGATACGTATCATGGGCTCCTCTCTTTCCCGCCGGATTTACAGCCGCTGGGAGAACTCCCACAGCCGGGACACGTCCGCGTCCTCCACCTTCCCGCTGTCGCAGGCCGCGGCGATCGTGGCGTCCAGAGGCAGGCTCACGGTGTTGCCGATGCCCAGGCGCATGCCCTGCTCCTCGGCGTGGCTCTGGCCGAAGATGGGCAGCTTCTGCCCGCAGCAGGGGCACTCATACCAGGCCATGTTCTCCACCAGACCCAGCACGGGCACATTCATCATCTTCGCCATGTTCACGGCCTTTTCCACGATCATGCCCACCAGGTCCTGGGGAGTAGTGACCACCACCACGCCGCTGATGGGCAGGGACTGGAACACCGTCAGGGGCACGTCCCCCGTCCCGGGAGGCATGTCCACGAACATATAGTCCAGGTCGCCCCAGATGACGTCCGTCCAGAACTGCTTCACCGCCGAGGCGATGATGGGCCCCCGCCACACCACCGGGTCGGTCTCGCTGTCCAGAAGCAGGTTGATGCTCATGATCTTCACGCCGTCCCGGCTCACCAGGGCGGGCAGGCCCTTCTCCGTGGCCTGGGGCCTGGCGTGGACGCCGAAGGCGGTGGGGATGGAGGGGCCGGTGATATCCGCGTCCAGCACGCCCACCTTTTTCCCCGCCTTGGCGGCGCTGACCGCCAGCATGGAGGTCACCATGCTCTTGCCCACGCCGCCCTTGCCGCTGACGACGGCGATGACCTTGCCTACCCGGGAGGCCTCGTTCAAAGGCTCCAAAAGGCTGGAAGGCTCGGTGCGCTGGGAGCAGTCCACCCCGCAGCTGGAGCAGTCATGGGAACACGTCTCGCTCATATATTTTCACTCCTATATTTAAGATTGGTCCAAGAGGTAGTATATCCATCCGCCCCGGCTTTGTCAACGCCGCGACATGGACAGGCCCACGGGCCAAAAAGCCCGAAAAATGGGACGTTGGAACCTGTCCAACGTCCCTGTCCTTCGGAAAATTTAATAATTAGGTACCGCTCTCCACCACCAGGCGGGTCTTCACCACCTCCGGGGCGGGGGCCTTGAACGCGCCGCATATGCGCTTATAGAGCACGCACACCACGGCGAGGCCCACCACGGCCAGCAGCACCGCCCGCCACACGGGCCAGTCCGTCCAAAGCTGGGTCAGCAGGATGTTAGCCGCCGTCACGGTCAGCGCCCCCAGGAACAGCCGGGCCAGGTTCTTCTTTTTGAAGAGCTCCCGCACCTTCCGCTGGGGGAAGATGAGCTTGTACACGACGCAAAAGAGCACCAGCAGCACCACGACCTGCAGCGCCAGGCTCAAAAGCGCCCACCGCAGGGGCGACAGCGCCGACGCCAGCGCCACGGGGATGGCCCCGATGGCCCACAGGGGCAGCAGTATGGTCCCCTTCACCGCCACGGGCAGCCGGATGAACCAGCCCCGGGCCGCGTCCGCCAGGGTCACCCGCTCATAGCTCTCCTCCGCCACGCTCTGCTCCGCGGCCATCCGGACCTGCTCCTGGACTTTGGGCTGGGCCAGGGTGTCCTTGCTCTGGAGGAGCTCCTTGGGGTCGAAGGCCTCGTTCACGGTCACGCCCGCGGCCAGCAGCATGCCGGCGATGCCGGCGGCTATTTTCTTCTTTCGGGATTTTTTCCGCTTGTCCGCCTGGGGCTTGTCCTCTTTTTTCTCACGCTTTTTCAGACGCCTTCCCTCCTTTCGGATGACGCTCTTGATGCTTACAGGGATATTATACCACAATGCTTGTACAATTGCAAAATCCGCCTCAATCGTCCCCCATGGCGGCCGTCAGGAGCTCCTGTGTCCGCTGGCTCATGTCCTTTGTAGACATGGCCGCGGCGTCATAAAGGCAGGCGCAGAAGTTCAGATACACGTCCGTGTGCCGCCAGGGCATGTTGCGGGCGATGTTCTCCGTGCCTGTGACGGCGGCCACCACCATGGGGACCTTGGCCTTCTGGGCGATCTTGAAGATGGCGTTGTGGAAGGGGACCATGGCCTTGCCCCGGCTGCGGGTGCCCTCGGGGTAGACGCCCACGCTCACCACGTCGTTTTTTAAAAGCTCCGCCGCCTCGTTCATGGTAGCGATGGCCTTCCGGGGGTCGTCCCGGTCGATGACCAGATAATTGCCCATGTGGATATACCGAACCAGGGGTATCTTCATGTTCTCCGGCTTTGTGATAAAGGCGATATCGACGCCCCTCTGCCGCAGGGCCCAGATGGTGAGGATGGGGTCATAGTTGGAGCGGTGGTTGCCAACCAGCAGAAAGCGCCCCTCAGGGATGTTCTCCCAGCCGGTGACGTGGATGCGGAGCCGCCCGATGCGGCAGAGAATGCCGATAAAGCTGAGGATGATGCGCCGGGCGCCCGGGTGGTCCTCCTTCACGGGCTTATTAAGATCCACCGTCCAGGACAGCGCCCATACGATCAGCACCCAGGCCAGCAGCAGCGTCACGGACCAGCACACGAACATGCCCAGCCACATCCACACGTTCCAGTGGTAGACGCACCCCAGCACCGCGCAGATGACCGCCGCGCCGATATAATAGGGCCAGAACACCTTTTCCAGGCCGTCCTCCCGCTTTTTCATCCGACCACCCCGCTTCTCCGACGATTTTACTCCATATCCCGCAGGCTGTCAAATGTGGTTGGCAAAGGGCGGCCTCGCCCGACAGGGCCCCTCCCGCTAAAGTTCGCTTCGCTCACCAACCGCGTGCGGGGCACTGCCGGTTCTCGCCGCCCGTCGGGCTGGCAAACAAAAGAGGCGCTCCGCATGGAGCGCCTCTCTGCGTTTTCTGTTTGGGCCAATCAGCCGATCATCTTGGCCACTTCGGCGGCCAAGTCGTCCTGACGCTTCTCGATGCCCTCGCCCTTCTCGTAGCGGATATAGCTCTTCACGGTGATGGGCGCGCCCACTTCCTTGGCGACGGCGGCCACATGGGCGGAAACGTCCTCGCCCTCTCCCTTCACGTAGGCCTGCTGGAGAAGGCAGATCTCCTTGTAATACTTCTCGATGCCGCCCATGACGATCTTCTCGATGATGGCCTCGGGCTTCTTGGCATTCTTCGGGTCCTGCATGGCCTGGGCCAGGCGGACTTCCTTCTCATGGGCGATGAAGGCCTCGTCCACCACGGACTTGTCCAGGTACTGGGGACGCATGGCGCATATCTGCATGGCCACGTCCTTGCCCAGCTCGATGACGGGCTCGGCGGTGGAGGCGGTATCCAGGGTCACCAGCACGCCCACCTTGCCGTTCATGTGCACGTAGGGCACGTTCACGCCGCCTTCGACGCGCTCGAAGCGGCGAATCTGCATATTCTCACGCAGGGCCAGGAACACCTCGTTCTTGGCGTCGGCCACGGTGCCGGTGCCGTCCACCCACTTGCACTCCTGCAGGGCGTCCACGTCGGCGGGGTTCTCCTTGGCGATGACCTTGGCCAGGTCCTTCACAAAGCCGGTGAATTTCTCGTTGCTGGCGACGAAGTCGCTCTCGCAGTTGACCTCGACCACCACGCCCACGCCGTCGATGACGGTGGCGTAGGCCATGCCCTCGGCCGCGATGCGGCTGGCCTTCTTGCCGGCGCTGGCCAGGCCCTTTTCACGCAGATAGTCGACGGCCTTGTCCATATCGCCGTCGCAGGCCACCAGGGCCTTCTTGCAGTCCATCAGCCCCGCGCCGGTGCTCTGGCGCAGGTCGTTCACCATTTTCGCGGTAACAGCAGCCATTATTCCTCTTCCTCCTTGGCAGTCTCTTCCTCGGTCACTTCGGCGGGAGCCTCGGCCTCAGCCTCGGCGTCCTGGCCCTGGCGACCCTCCTGCACGGCGTTGGCCATGGCGTTGGAGATGAGCCGGATGGCGCGGATGGCGTCGTCGTTGCCGGGGATAACATAGTCGATCTCGTCGGGGTCGCAGTTGGTGTCCACGATGGCCACGATGGGGATGTGGAGCTTCCGGGCCTCGGCGATGGCGTTGTGCTCCTTGCGGGGGTCGATGACGAACAGGGCGCCGGGCAGCTTCTTCATGTCCTTCACGCCGCCCAGGTACTTCTCCAGCTTCGCCTGCTCGCCCATGAGCTTCATGACTTCCTTCTTGGGCAGCATATCGAAGGTGCCGTCCTCGGCCATGCGCTTGAGCTGGTTGAGACGGTCCACGCGGGTGCGCATGGTCTTGAAGTTGGTGAGCATGCCGCCCAGCCAGCGGGCGTTCACGTAGTACTGGCCCACCCGGCTGGCCTCCTCGGCCACCGCGTCATGGGCCTGCTTCTTGGTGCCCACGAACAGGATGGACTGGCCGCTCTCGGCAAGCCCGCGGACGAAGGCGTAGGCCTCCTCCAGCTTCTTCGCGGTCTTCTGCAGGTCGATGATATAGATGCCGTTGCGCTCCAGGTAGATGTACTCCGCCATCTTGGGGTTCCAGCGGCGGGTCTGGTGTCCGAAGTGGACGCCGGCCTCCAGGAGCTGCTTCATCGTTACTACTGCCATTACGTTTTTTCCTCCTTATTTTTTCAGTTTTTACCCTCCGGACGCCTCATCCTTGCGGCCACCCTTGCGGGACAGGGCCGTGCGTCAGCGCCCGTGCGTAATAGGCAAGCTAGGATATTATATCAGCATTATCCAACCATTTCAAGCCCTTTTTTCACCCGAACAGCCCCTTTTTGGGCCGTTTCTCCCGGCGGATGCCCGCGTCGGACTCAACGAGTATCAAGTCGTCCCCGATGCGGCCGATGCACTCCCAGGGCAGCACGTAGTCCTCCTCCCGGCCGATGTAGCCAAAATACCGGGCCTTCCCCGGCACAATGAGGGCGGTGATGCGCCCATCCCGGGTGGAAAACTCCGCGTCGCACACGTACCCCAGCCGCTGCCCTGAGCGGACGTTGATGACCTCTTTGTACCGGAAATCCGAAAACCGGCTCTGCATAACGATCCCCTCCCATAGAGTATGTATGCGAGGGCTGTCGAAACTATGCGGCGGCGATTTACAACCTTCGCGGCAGGGTGTAAAATTGTTGTATTACACGCCGGGGAGGGATGGACATGCCGGACTTTTGGGAGCGGAGCTGGCAGCGGGACAGGGACCTTGACTATGTAACCTATGCCAGGCCCTGGTACCGCCTGGCCTCGCCGGAGATAGAGCTCTTCCGGCGGCATGGCGTCCGTTCCGTCTGCGACGCCGGGTGCGGCTGGGGGGCATGGGCCCTGGCGCTGGCCTCCAACGGCTTTGAAGTGACGGCCCTGGATGTGTCCCAGACGGCGGTAGAGATCACCGGGCAGGTCCTGGAGCGGTACGGCCTTGCGCTTGCCGGACACAGGACCGCCAGCGTCCTGGACACCGGCTGGCCCGACGGCGCCTTCGACGGCGTGGTCTGCTTTTCCGTGCTGGACCACATGACCGTCCCCGACGGGCAGAGGGCCCTCCGGGAGCTTACACGCATCACCCGGTCCGGCGGTCTGCTCCTGCTGGCCTTCGACAAGCCGGAGGAGGACGACCTCGCCCGGGAGCATACCCTACTGCCAGACGGGAGCATCCGATACGCCGGCGGCATGATCTTTCATCCCTACGACGTTCCGGCGGCGGAGAGGCTGCTGGCGGGCCTGCGCATACTCCACCGGGGAACGGGACCCAGGGGGGAGTTCGTCGTGATCGTTGAGAAGTAAATTGAGCGCCCAAAAGCCTACCCTGTGCAAGGGGAGGTGGGCCGCCATAAGGCGGCTCGGAGGGGTTGTTACCAGTGTAAGACAACCTCCAGTCTGGGTAACAATCCCCCAGTCACGGCTGCGCCGTGCCAGCCCCCTTTGCACAAGGGGGCCTTTTTGGAGCGTCCTCGCCTTCAAAGAAATTTATCGAAATTCGATAAATTTTTATTGACATTCGGTAATTACCGCGCTATACTGAGGCCACATCGGAGGTGATCTGACATGAAACAAAAGGAACTCTCCATCCTCCTGCGGGCGGTGGTCGTCTTATGCGGACTGGTGTGGCTGGTGTTCGCCAACTGGTTTGGCCGGATGCTGGGCATCGCCATCGCGGATGGAGCCTACGTGGTGGCCTATCCCCTGCTGCTGTGCCTGATGCTGCTGCCGCCGCTGCTGGTGCTCTGGGACGCCTGGCACATCTTCACCCAGATCGGCAGAAACAACAGCTTCTGCGTGGAAAACGCCCGCCGCCTGCGGCGCATCAGTCTATGCGCCCTGACCGACACGGTGCTGGACGTGGTCATGCTGGTCTATGGACTTATCTATAAATTCCACATCTCCGCCGCCAACGCCCCCTCGGACAGCTTTTTCAGCCGGCTGGACGGGGATGTGTTCGGCGCCGTGGTCCGGTGCCTGTTCGTGGCCTTCATCGGCGTGGCAGCGACGGTGGCCGCCGCGGCGCTGAGCCACCTGACATTGAAGGCTGCCGACCTGCAGGACGAAAACGACCTGACCATATGAAGGGAGACGCCATGGAACTGAAAAAACTCTCCTGGCTGCTGCGGGCCCTGCTGGTGCTGGCAGGCCTGGCGCTGGCCATGCGTCTGCGGCTGGATCTATACGATCTGCGCGTCGTCGTCTCCAACCTAAGGAACGACCCCTACGAGGCCTCCCTCTATCAGCGCAGCTTCGTCAGCAGTATACTGCTGTGCCTGGCCCATCTCGCCCCATTCCCCGCCCTGATCGCGGCCTGGGGCCTCTTCCGGCAGGTGGGCCTGGGCCGGGGTTTTTACCAGGAAAAGCGCCTGCGGGTGCTGGCAATGCTCTCCGGGCTGGAGACGGTCCTTCTCGCGGCGTCGGACGCGATGATGCTCTCCTTCCGCACGGACCGGCTGGGCGGCGGCTTTCTCTGGGGCCTGCCCCGGATGCTGGACGGAACCATGCTCCTGTACTTAGGGCTCACCCTGGGCTGCGCGGCCATGACGGCGGCGGTGCTGGCCCTGAGCCGGTCCGCCGGGCGCGCGGCGGCGCTGGCGGACGAGAACGCCCTGACCATCTGAAAGGAGGCGCGGGATATGGATAATAAACCTCTCACCCGGAGCCTGCGGGCCCTGGCGGCGCTGGGGGCCGCCTTTTGGCTGTATCTCGTGGCAGATAATACATATCACTTCGTTCTGGCCCTCCGGGGCCAGGCATGGCCCGCGTCCTACGGGGTGTTCGGCCGGTCTACGGCAACGGAATCCCTCATTCTGCTTGCCCTCGTGGCGGCTGCCCCCATTCTGTGGGACATGTGGGCTCTGGCCGGTCAGTGCGGCGGGAGGTTCGACGGCTCCGCCGCCGGCCGCCTGCGCCGGATGGGCCGGTGCGGCGGCGCCGACACGGTGCTGCTGGCGCTGCTCGTGTGGACCATGCTCTACGAGCGGGCAGACCGGGTGGACCAGGCCATGAGCGTGCTCCAGCGCCTGGTGTACCGGCTGGACATATACGTGATGGAGATGCTGGCTCTGGCTCTTGCCGCCGCCATCATCACGGCCGTGCTGTTCACCCTCAGCCGCCTGGCGGAGAGAGCCGCTGTGGAGCAGGCGGTGAACGACCTGACCATATGAGGGCAGCGTTATGATTTATGTTAACCTTGATGTGATGCTTGCCCGGCGGCACATGAGCCTGACCCAGTTGGCGGAGCGGGTGGGCCTCACCATCGCGAACCTATCCGTCCTTAAGACCGGAAAGGCCAAGGCCGTGCGGTTTTCCACCCTGGACGCTATCTGCCGGGCCCTGGACTGCCAGCCCGGGGACATCCTGGAATACCGGGAGGACTGACGCCATGGACGAGGCAAAGCAAGAATATATTATGGAAACTAAATCG
Source organism: uncultured Oscillospiraceae bacterium (assembly GCA_947625045.1). Taxonomy (GTDB): domain Bacteria; phylum Bacillota; class Clostridia; order Oscillospirales; family Oscillospiraceae; genus CAJOIG01. The sequence goes on along the minus strand of CANQMW010000011.1, from coordinate 39,051 downwards.
ACGCTGGCGGAGCCCCTCTCCTGGCGGGACGGAGCCATCCCGGCGCTGGCGATCGGGCTGGCGTGGCTTTTCTGGGCAAACTTCGACTTCGTGCGGATGCTGGACTTCGGCCTGCCCCACCTGGGGGTGACCGCGCTGGTGTGCGCCCACTTCGCCGCGGTGTTCATTGCCCTGGGCCGCCGGGCCCGGCTCTCCCCCGGCGCGGTGGTCTGCGTGGCCGCCGTCCTCCTGTCGGCGCTCGCCTGCGCCCTGTGGGACGAGCCCATCTTCACGGCGCTGAACTGCTTGGTCATCCTTCTCACCGCCGCCATGGCCACCTTCGCCCTGGCGGGCCGGACGGACTGCTGCCGGCCCCGGGCCATCTTCGACGCGGTGACGCTGTCCATCCTGGCCCTGTGCACCCGGCTTGGGCGGCCCTTCCGGGCCCTGGGCCAGCTTGGGCGGCGGGCAGATCGGAAAAAGCTGGGCTATGCCGCCGCGTCGGTGCTCCTCGCCCTGCCGGTGGCGGCGGTGGTGCTGTGGCTCTTATCCAGCGCGGACGCGGTGTTCTCCGACCTCTTCTCCCGCCTCCGCCCGGACTTTCCCATAGGCCGTATTTTCCGACCTCTCCGGACCTTAACGACGGCGCTGTTCCTCGCCTCGGCATTGTACTTTATCCGTGAGGCCCCTACCCCCAGGGCGGCGGAATATCTCGGCAGACCCCGGCGGGCGGTGCTGTTTCTGGGCATGACGGCGGCGCTGGATATAGTTTACATAATTTTCTGCTATATCCAGATCAAGTACCTCTTCGGCGGTGCTGCGGAGGCGTCCATGGCCGGGGGCTGGGCGGAGTACGCCCGGTCCGGGTTCTTCCAGCTGGTGGCCGTGGCGGCCATCAATCTGACCCTGTGCCTCGCGGGCACGGATAAAGAGCGCTTCGCCTCCCATGGCGGAAAGCTCCTGCGGGGGCTCTATGCTCTGCTGCTGGCCCTCACCGCGGTGATCCTGGCCTCCGCCTTCCGGCGGATGTGCCTTTACATCGACGCCTTTGGTCTCAGCGTGCTGCGGCTGCTGACCCTCTGGGCCATGGCGGTCATCGCCTTCGGCATCCTCATGGCAGGCTGGAAGCTCCGCCGCCCCGGCGCATCCTTCTTCCGGGCGGCGGGCCTCTTCGCCCTGGGGCTATGGTGCGTCATGGCCCTGGCCGGGCCGGGACGCCTCATCGCGAACTACAACGCGGACCGGTACCTCTCCGGCCAATTGACAGAGGTGGACGCCGGCTATCTCCGGTCCCTGGGCGCCGACGCCCTGCCCGCCCTCCGGGCGCTGGGTGAGGAGGCGGACATGCCCGCCGGCAGGCCATGGGCCCAGGTGAGCGCGAGCTATCAGCGGGCCGCAAAATAGGCAAACGCCGCCCGCCTGGGCGGCGTTTCTTCTTGACAAGATACTTCTATCATTATAGAATATTTGTAGTGGTTCTATTTGGATAGAAATGGAAGGAACGGGTCATGATAAAGCTGTTCGATTCGGAGCTCAAAGTCATGGAGGTCCTGTGGGACCGGGGGGACGCCAGCGCCAAGACCATCGCCCAGGTGCTGGGCCAGCAGGTGGGCTGGTCCAAGACAACCACCTACACGGTCATCAAAAAATGCCTGGACAAGGGCGCCATAGCGCGCTCGGAGCCGGGCTTTATCTGCCGCGCCCTCGTCTCCCGGGAGGAGGCCCAGGCATACGCCACCGACGAGCTGGTGGACAAGCTCTACGGCGGCGCGGCGGACCGGCTGGTGGCCTCTCTCTTAGGCCGGAAGCGGCTCACTAAGGATGAGATCGATAGCCTCAAAAAGCTGGTGGAGGAACTGAAATGACCAGGCTCCTGGAGATGACGGCCCAGGCCTCGGTATTGATCGCCTTCACGGCGCTGCTGCGGGCCCTGTGGCTGGAAAAGCTGCCCAAGCGGACCTTCACGGCCCTGTGGCTGGTGGCAGCCATACGGATGGTGCTGCCCTTCTCCCTCACCGTGCCCGCCCCGGCGGCGCCGGTGTCGGCGGCCTACCGGGCGGTGGCCCAGGCAGCGCCCGCGCCGGTACAAAACGCCTTTCCCTGGGCCGCGGCAGCGTGGCTCACGGGCGCAGTCCTCTGCGCCGGATGGTTCCTCTTTGGCCACCTCCGCGCTATGCGCCGCTACCGGGAGGCGCTGCCTCTGGATGACCCCGGCGCGGCGCGGTTCGTACAGCGCTTTCTCCCCCGGCGGCATGTATCCGTCCGCCTGTGCCAGGGGCTGGGCACACCCCTGACCTACGGCGTATTCCGGCCGGTCATATTGCTGCCCGCGGACCTGGACCGGCGGGACAGGCGGCGGCTTGCGTACATCCTGGCCCATGAGCTTACTCACATCCGCCGGTTTCATATCCCCTTCAAATACCTCTTGACAGCGGCGGTATGCCTGCACTGGTTCGACCCCCTGGCCTGGGTCATGTATGTGCTGGCGGGGCGGGACATCGAGCTAAGCTGCGACGAGGCGGTGCTCCGCCGGGCCCGGGACGGCCGGGCGGGGTACGCTATGGCCCTTATCGAATTGGAGGAGCGCCGGACCCTGAGCCCGCTGCTCTCCGGCTTTGGGGCCAAGGCCGTCCGGGAACGCATCCGCCAGATCATGCGCTTTCGCCCCGCCGGAGCGGTGAGCGTGGTATCAGCGGCAGCACTGGTGCTCCTGTCCGCCACGGTGTTCGCCGCAGCGGCGGAGAGCGCGCCCCTGTCCCCGCCCCGGCTCTCCGAGGGGTTCGTCATGCCCACGCCTACCCCCGTGGCCTACGTGACCGTCGTCCCCGCCCGGTCCACAGAGAGGCCGGAAGCTAATTATGTAAACTTAACGCCCGTCCCCACCGGGACTCCCGCGCCCACGGCCGCGGCCGCGGTGCGGACCTATGAGGCCCCAGCGGCCACCGCCGCGGCCCTGCCTGCGGCAGAGCCAACGCCCACCCCGGAGAGCACCCCCGCCCCCGTGGAGGTGGAGCCGGTGTATACCCCGGAGCCCACGGAGGAGCCCATGGCGGAACCCACGCCGCCGCCCCCTGAGGATGCCATACCTGACGGAGCCACGCCCTCGCCCATCCCCTGGGCCCCCGCGACGCCGCCTGTGGTCCATGGCGGCCCGGAGGTCCTGACGCCCACGCCGCCGGTCATCCCCGACGGAGCCACGCCCGCCCCCGTGCCCCAGACTCCAGAACCCACAGCGGAGCCCATCATCTAAGGAGCAGCCATGGAAAAGACCCGAAAACTGGATGATATCCTGCCTGAGGAGACCCGGGTGCTGCTGGCGCTGCTGGCCGTGATGGGGATGGGGTACTTCCTTTTGAGCGACCTGATGGGCGGCACCCTCTTCCAGCACCAGCAGTGGGACAGCTATACCCTCCAGGCATACAACTGGCTCCGGGGCCGGACCTACATCCCCGACGGAGATATGTATGACTGGCTGGAGCTGGCCATCTATGAGGGCCGGTACTACGTGTCCTTCCCGCCCCTGCCCTCAGTGGTCATGCTCCCCTTCGCGGCCCTGTTCGGCCTGGCCACTCCCAACAACGCCATCGTGGGGTTTTACGGCCTCATCGCCGCGGCCCTGGCCTATGAGGTCATGCTCACCGCCGGCCGCAGCCCCCGGACCAGTGCCTTCTGGGCGCTGGTGTGCGTGTGGGGCAGCAACATGATGTGGATGACCACCAACGGCGGCGTGTGGTTCCAGGCCCAGGCCCTCAACATGGTCATGTGCCTGGCCGCCGTGCTCGCGGCCATGAAGGGCCGAAAGGCCCTTTCCACCACCTTCCTGGCCCTGGCGGTGGGGTGCAGGCCCTGGAGCGCCGTCTATCTGCCCGTCTTCGCGGTGTGCTTTGCCTGGGACGAGCGGGAAGAGCGCGGCGGTTTTTGCAGAAGCTTCCTCGCCCAATGGCGGTGCCTTGTGGGTCCCGTCCTCATCGGGGTCTGCTACATGGCCTACAACTATGTGCGCTTCCACAACGTGCTGGAATTTGGCCACAACTACTTGCCGGAGTTCCAGCGGGCGGAGCACGGGCAGTTCTATATAGGCTACCTGTGGCCCAACCTGAAGCGGCTGCTCTTCGAGCCGGTCCGGTTCCGGGACGGGCTTTTGGACGTGCCCCTGTTCCAGGGGTTCATGTTCTATATCGCCAATCCCCTGTTCATCATCTGGGCTATCCATTTCATCCGCCTGGCGGTCAGAAAGGACCTGGCACTGGAGGATATCCTGCTGGCCGCGGGCATGGGGACGGAGCTGCTGCTCACCTGCATGCACCGCACCCTTGGCGCCTGGCAGTTCGGCGCCCGCTACACCTGCGACCTTCTCCCCTTCGCCTACATGTTCCTGGCGAAGAGGGGGCCCAAACGCGTCGCCGACTGGGAGCTTCTCATCGGCGGCCTCGCCATAGTGTTCAACGTGTACGGGGCCATGCACATGTTCTTCAACACCTGAGGGGGCGCGCCATGACACGGATGCTCTGGGTGGGGTCCACGGCGGCGATGCTGGCGCTGCTGGGCATGCTGGCCCTCCGGGCCTGGCGGGAGCTGCTGGGGAAAGAGCTGAAAGCACCCGCTCCGGACCTCCCCCTGCCGGAGAAGCTCTCCCCGGCCGACTGGCCCTGTCCCTGCATTTTCGCCGTATCCCTCGCCATTCTGTGGCTGGGTGCCTTTATTGCTCACCTGGCCCTCACCCGCAGCGCCGCGGGCTTTTTCGCCCACTACTGGGACCGGTTCACCACCGCCGGGGACGCGGAGCGCTACCGCTTCATCGCCGAAAATGGCTATGTGCCCGCGGGGGAAAACGTGATAAACATCGTTTTTTACCCCCTCTACCCCGCGCTCATGGGCCTGCTGGGCGCGGCACTGGGCGGCAGGACGGCTCTCGCGGGGCTCATCGTGTCCCAGGTCTGCTATGGCTTCTCCGCCGTGGTATTCGCCCGCCTCGCAAAAAAGGAGTGCGCCTGCCCCGGCGCGGCGCTCATGGCCTACTGGTTCTATCCCTTCGGCTTCTTCGCCCAGGGGGTGTACACGGAGGGGCTCTTCCTGCTGCTGACCGTGTCCGCCCTGTACCTCATGGGGGAGCGGAAATGGCTGGGGGCGGGGTGTGTGGGCCTTCTCTGCGCCCTCACCCGGGTCCAGGGCGTGCTGCTGCTCCTGCCGGGCGTCTACATGGCCTGGCGGGCCATGCGGGAGGATAAAAAATGGCAGCCCGGGGCCCTGGCCCTGCTGGGGCCGCTCCTGGGCTTTGGCATCTATCTTCTTCTCAACAAGGCCGTGTGCGGCAGTTTCTTCGCCTTCAAGGGCTATGAGGCCAGCGCGCCCTGGTACCAGACCGCCCAGTGGCTGGGGGACACCCTGGCCCAGCAGTTCACCATGGCCGTGGCCTATCCCGGCGTCGCCCCCTGGATCTACTGGCCCCAGATGGCCCTCTATTTCATCGCGGCGGCGCTGCTCATGGCAGGCTTTCGGCGGGAACTGGACAATGCTTATATCCTCTACGGCACCGCCTATCTCGGCATGTGCTACACCGCCGGATGGCTCATCAGCGGCGGCCGGTACATGCTGGGGTGCCTTCCCCTGTACCTCAGCGTCGGCCGGCTCAAACACCCCGCTGTCCGGGCCTTCATCCTCGTGGCCGAGCTTGCGTTTTTCTTCCTCTACAACTACTGGTTCATGCAGGGCCAAGCGATTATGTAAACTAACTTCGGGCATAAAAATACGCGGCCGGTCGGCCGCGTATTTTTATTGGTTAGTCAGCAACATAGGGCAGCAGCGCGATCTGGCGGGCCTGCTTGATGGCCGTGGTCAGCTGGCGCTGATGCATGGCGCAGGTACCGGTGGTGCGGCGGGGCAGGATCTTGCCGCGCTCGGACAGGTACTTGCGCAGCCGGGCGGTGTCCTTGTAGTCCACGTGGGTCATCTTGTCCACGCAGAACTGGCACACCTTGCGGCGCTTGCGGGGCTTCGCCGGCGCGCGGCCGGTGGCGTCCGCAGGGGCATTGGCTTTATCGAAAGGCATTTCGCTTATCCTCCTTTATCAAAATGGCAGGTCGCCGTCGCCGTCATCCAGCTCGGAAAACGCGCTGTCCCCGGCGGGGGCGTCGCTGAACCCGGCGTCGAAGGCGCCGGAAGCGGATCTGGGGGCATAGCCGCCGGAAGCGGAAGAACCGCCGGCATACTGGCCCTCTTCGCGGGAGCGCTTGCTCTCGCCGAAGTAGACGTTGTCCGCGACGATCTCCGCGGAGCGGCGCTTTCCGCCCTCCCGGTCGGTCCAGTCACGGATCTGCAGCCGCCCGGAGACGACCGCCATGCTCCCCTTCTGGAAGTACTTGGATACGAACTCAGCCGTGCTGCGCCAGGCCACGCAGTCGATGAAATCGGTCTGGCGTTCCCGGTTGTCCCGGCCGCCAAAGTCCCGGTCCACCGCCACGGTGAAGGATACCACCGGCGTCTGGGTCTGGGTATAGCGCAGCTCGGGGTCACGGGTCAAACGGCCCATGACGATGATGTGGTTGAGCATCTCTATCCTCCGTCAGTCCACGCGCAGCGTGATCAGGCTGCGCATGATGCCGTCCGTGATGCCGAGCACACGGTCCAGCTCCGCCGGGAAAGCGGGATCGCTCGTGAACTTCACCAGCACGTAATAGCCCTCGCCGATGTAGTTGATGGGGTAGGCCAGCTTCTGCTTGTCCTTGACCTCCATCTCATCGACTGTGCCGTGCTGCTCCACAAGCGCCTTGAACTTGTCGACGATAGCGGTGCGCTCCTCTTCCTCCAGATTGGGGTCGATGATGTACATCACTTCGTACTTCTCGCTTGTCTTCGCCATTTGAGCACCTCCTTCTGGTCTAGTGGCCCCTGTTGTCCCCAGGAGCAAGGAAATTGGCCTGGCCGGAACGGCCAAGCCTTTTTATTATACCTATTTTCTTCCTTTTGTCAATTACTTTTTCCCTGGGGTCCCCATGAAAGCCCAATGAAATGGGTTTCATGGGGAAGAGACGGGGCCCCCGCTGTTTGGCGGGGGCCCTGCGTCTTTAGTCAAGTACGATATTCTCCCAGCCGCTCACGTCCGGGGCGTTCTCCCCGGCGGCGACGGCGGTGCCGTCGGTCTTCACGCCCAGGGCAAAGGTGCCCGCGGCAATGGCGGCAATATCCGTCCATTCGCTCACGTCGGGCGCAGGCTCCCCGGCGGTGACGACGGTGCCGTCGGACTTGAGCCCCAGGGCGAACCCATCCCCCGCGGCGACGGCCACGATGTCCGTCCAGCCGCTCACGTCAGGTGCCTCCAGTCCCGGCGTCACGCTCACCGTAAGGGCCGTGCCGTCGGCGGTGAGGGCAAGGGCATAGTCCAGGCCCACGTCGATGGCGATGATATCCGACCACCCGCTCACGTCGGGGGCGCCCACGCCGGCGGTGACCACGGTGCCATCCACCTTAAGGCCCAAGGCATAGGCACTGTCCGCCGCAATGGCTACGATATCGGTCCAGCCGCTCACGTCGGGGGCGGGCTCCTCGGGCGTGGACTGGCCGGCGGTCATGGCGGTGCCGTCGGTCTTGAGCGCCAGCAGATAGGACGCGGCGGAGAGGGCCTTCACATCCGTCCAGCGCACGGCGTCGATGTCCCCGCCGTTGTCGCCGGTCACCCGGACGGTGCCGTCCTCATGGAGACAGGCCATCCAGCCATCCCCCAAAGCCACGGCCATGACGGAGCTGGCGCCCGTCTCATAGTTATAGGTATCTTCGCCCACGGCCTGAGCCTGAGCGCCCTTCGCCAGCACGGCGGCGGCCATGCCGCCGAACACATCCACGGTCTGGCCGGCGGCCCGGGCCCACAGCTTCATGCTCCGCTCCTGGGCGTCGGCATAGTCACCCAGGGCGTAGTAGCCGATGGCGGCCGCGGCGCTGCGGCCGCTGTCCGCCAGGGCCGTGGCGGCGGAATAGAGAGCCATGGGCACCCGCTGGGCGCTGTCGGCGTAATCTCCCAGGGCCTGGTAGGCCCCCGCCGCGGCCACATAGTCCCCGGCGGCGAAGAGCTCCGCCGCCTCACCGTAGGCCTTGGCGTTCTCCGCCTCCGCTTGGGCGTCCCGGGCCGCCTCGGCTCTGTCAGCGCTGTCGGCGTAATCCCCCAGAGCCTCGAAGGCCGCGATGGCCTTTTCATATTCCCCGCCCGCGAACAGCTCCTCCGCCTCGTCGTAGGCGTCGGCGTTGCGCTGGTCGATCAGCTGCTGGGCCAATTCCGCCTGGGCGGAGCTGTCGGAGTAGTCCCCCAGCGCCTGGAAGGCGGCCAGGGCCCCCTCCAGGTCCCCGGCGTCCAGCAATTGGGCCGCCTCGTCATAGGCGGCGGCGTGTTCCGCCTCCGCCTGGGCGTCCCGGGCCTGGGCCGCCCGGTCGGCGCTGTCCTTAAAGCTCCCCAGGTCCTCAAAGGCCGCGATGGCCTCTTCATAGTTCCCGTCGGTCAGGGCCTTCTCGGCGATGGCGTAGCGGTTGTTGGGGATGACCACCTTGGTCACCACTACCGCCGCCGCGGCCAGCAGCACCAGTATGATGAGCACGATGGCCCCCTTGGAGCCCGAGCGCTTGGGGCCGCCGGGCCGAGGCGTCTCGGGCGCCTGTTCCGGTGTGGTCTGTTCCTGTGGTACCTTTTCCTGTTCGTCCATAGCGGCCTCCTTTTTGGGCATGAGGTGTACATCTTCTTACTATTGATTATGACGGTCCCGGGCCCGGATGTCAAGCCGGGACCATAAAAAACCACCCCCGGCGTGAGCCGGGGGCAGTGCGTTGGATATTGGAAATTACTTCGCGGTGACTTCCTGCTCGAACATCTGCTTCTGGAGCTCCAGGTTGGCGAAACGCTCCTTGGATTTCTCCTCCGCCAGGGTGAACAGCTTCTCCGCACGCTCGGGGAAGTTGATGGTCAGCGCGGAGTACCGGGCCTCGTTCATGATGAAGTCGCGGTAAGAGGTGGTGGGCGCCTTGGAGTCCACGGTGAAGGGGTTCTTGCCCTCCGCGGCCAGGGCGGGATTGAACCGGAACAGGTTCCAGTAACCGCAGTCCACAGCCTTCTTCATCTCGGCCTGGCAGTTGGTCATGCCGCCCTTGATGGAGTGCATCTCGCAGGGGGCGTAGCCGATGATCAGGGACGGGCCGTGATAGGCCTCGGCCTCGGTGATGGCCTTGAGGGCCTGGGCGGGGTTGGCGCCCATGGCGATCTGGGCCACGTAGATGTAGCCGTAGGTCATGGCGATCTGGGCGAGGCTCTTCTTGGCCACAGACTTGCCGGCCGCGGCGAACTGGGCCACCTGGCCGATCTGGCTGGCCTTGGAGGCCTGGCCGCCGGTGTTGGAGTACACCTCGGTGTCGAAGACCATGACGTTCACGTCCTCGCCGGAGGCCAGCACGTGGTCCAGGCCGCCGAAGCCGATGTCGTAGGCCCAGCCGTCGCCGCCGAAGATCCAGATGGACTTCTTGGAGAGGTATTCCTTGTTCTTCAGGATCTCAGCCCGGCGCTCGCAGCCGCAGTCCTGCTGCTCCAGCAGGGCGACCAGCTCCTTGGTGGCGGCGTCGTTGGCCTGGCCGTCGTCGTAGGTATCCAGATATTTCTGGGCCGCGGCCTTCACGTCTTCCTTCTTGCCGTCGGCGGCGATCTGCTCGACAAGGCCCTTCAGGCGCTCGCGGATGGCCTTCTGGCCCAGATACATGCCCAGGCCGTGCTCGGCGTTGTCCTCGAACAGGGAGTTGGCCCAAGCGGGACCGTGGCCGTCCTTGTTGACGGTATAGGGGCTGGTGGCAGCCGGACCGCCCCAGATGGAGGAGCAGCCGGTGGCGTTGGAGATGTACATGCGGTCGCCGCAGACCTGAGTGATCAGGCGGGCGTAGCTGGTCTCGGCGCAGCCGGCGCAGGAGCCGGAGAACTCAAGCAGAGGCTGATGGAACTGGCTGTCCTTCACGGTCAGGCCGAACAGCTCGTCCTTCTGAGGCACCTTGGTGACCATATAATCCCACACGGCCTCCTGAGGAGCTTCCTCCTCGCGGGGCACCATGGTGATGGCCTTGGTGGGGCACACGCCCACGCACACGCCGCAGCCCATGCAGTCCAGGGGGCTCACAGCCATGGTGAACTTGTAAACGCCCTTGCCCTTGCCGGCCTTCCAGTCGGCCATCTTGGTGGCCTCGGGGGCGGCCTTGGCCTCATCATCGGTCAGCGCGAAGGGACGGATGGTAGCGTGGGGGCACACGAAAGCGCACTGGTTGCACTGGATGCACTTGGTCTCATCCCAGCGGGGCACGGTCACGGCCACGCCGCGCTTCTCATGGGCGGCGGCGCCCAGCTGGAAGGTGCCGTCCACGTGGTCCACGAAGGCGGACACGGGCAGGCTGTCGCCGTCCATCTTGCCAACGGGGTTGAGGATGTTCTGCACCATCTTCATGACGGCGGGACGGTCCTCATGGACAGCGGGGGCGGGATCGTCAGCGCAGTTGGCCCAGTCGGCGGGCACGTCGATCTTCACGAAGGCGTTGGCGCCCAGGTCGATGGCCTTGTGGTTCATGTCCACGATGTCCTGGCCCTTCTTGCGGTAGCTCTTGGTGGCGGCGTCCTTCATGTGCTGGATGGCCTCCTCCTCTGGCATGACCTTGGCCAGCTTGAAGAACGCGGACTGGAGGATGGTGTTGGTGCGCTTGCCCATGCCGATCTCCAGGGCCAGGTCGATGGCGTCGATGGTGTAGAGCTGAATGTTATTCTGGGCGATGTAGCGCTTGGAGGCGCCGTCCAGGTGCTTGGCCAGCTCCTCAGGGCTCCACTGGCAGTTGATGAGATACACGCCGCCGGGCTTCACGTCCTGGACCATCTTGAACCCCTTGTCCACATAGGAGGGGTTGTGGCAGGCCACGAAGTCGGCCTTGTTGATGTAGTACGGGCTCTTGATGGGCTTGTCGCCGAAGCGCAGGTGGCTGATGGTGACGCCGCCGGTCTTCTTGGAGTCGTACTGGAAGTAGGCCTGAACATATTTATCGGTGTAGTCGCCGATGATCTTGATGGAGTTCTTGTTGGCGCCCACGGTGCCGTCGCCGCCCAGGCCCCAGAACTTGCACTCGATGGTGCCTTCCGCGGCGGTGTTGGGGGACTCGTCTTCAGGCAGGCTCAGGTTGGTGACATCGTCCACGATGCCAACGGTGAACAGCTTCTTGGGCTCGGCCTTGGCCAGCTCCTTGTACACGGCCACGACGGTGGAGGGAGGCGTGTCCTTGGAGGCCAGGCCGTAGCGGCCGCCCACGACCTTGATGTCGGTCTTGCCGGCGTCGGCCAGGGCGGAGACAACATCCAGATACAGAGGCTCGCCGGGGGCGCCGGGCTCCTTGGTCCGGTCCAGAACGGCGATCTTCTTGCAGGTGGCAGGGATGGCGGCCAGCAGGCGGTCGGCGGCGAAGGGCCGGTACAGGCGGACCTTGATGAGACCCACCTTCTCGCCCTTGGCGGTCAGGTAGTCGATGACCTCTTCGGCCACGTCGCAGATGGAACCCATGGCGATGATGACCCGGTCCGCGTCGGGCGCGCCGTAGTAGTTGAACAGCTTGTAGTCGGTGCCCAGCTTGTCGTTGACCTTCGCCATCATCTCCTCCACGATGCCGGGGACGGCGTCGTAGTACTTGTTGATGGCCTCACGGTGCTGGAAGAAGATGTCGCCGTTCTCATGGCTGCCGCGCATGGTGGGCCGCTCGGGGTTCAGGGCGCGGGCGCGGAAGGCGTCCACATCGGCCATGTCCAGCATGTCGGCCAGGTCCTTGTAGTCCCAGACCTCGATCTTCTGCAGCTCATGGGAGGTGCGGAAGCCGTCGAAGAAGTTGATGAAGGGGACGCGGCCCTTCAGGGCGGCCAGATGCGCCACCGGGGACAGGTCCATGACCTCCTGAGGGTTGGTCTCGGCCAGCATGGCGAAGCCGGTCTGGCGGCAGGCCATCACGTCGGTGTGGTCACCGAAGATGCTCAGGGAGTGAGAGGCCAGCGCACGGGCGGACACATGGAACACGCAGGGCAGCAGCTCGCCGGCGATCTTGTACATGTTGGGGATCATCAGCAGCAGGCCCTGGCTGGCGGTGTAGGTGGTGGTCAGGGCGCCGGCATTCAGGCTGCCATGGACGGCGCCGGCCGCGCCGGACTCCGCCTGCATCTCCTGGACCTTCACCGTGGTGCCGAACACGTTCTTCTGCCCGGCGGCTGCCCACTGGTCGACGAAGTCGGCCATGGGGCTGGACGGCGTGATGGGATAGATAGCGGCTACTTCCGTGTACGCGTAGGACACGTGCGCAGCTGCGTTGTTGCCGTCCATCGTCTTTTTGCTTCTTGAAACTTTGGACATAAGGCGCATCTCCTTTATGTAATGTATTTTTCCAAGACATATCGGGTGAGCAAGACGCCGCGCGCCTTGCCATTGGGCATTATATCATAAACCATCCCTCTTGAAAAGCGTTTTTATTTCCTTTTTTCATGAAAAAGGGCGATAAATTTTTTCTTGTGAAACTGGTGAATATGCTGTATAATGGAAAGGCTATATTATAGTGCTTACTATGCCCATTTGGGGGCAGGTAGGCGCCACAGGGACAAAGGGGGTCTTCGAATTGGTCAGGAAAGCCAGTGAAAAGGGCGTTATTGAGATCACCAACGACGTCTTCACCAGCATCGTGGGCGACGCCGCCTCCAGCTGCTTCGGCGTGAAGGGCATGGCCAGCCGCTCCAAGGAAAGCGGCGTGTGGCAGCTGCTGCGCCGGGAGTCTATGTCCAAGGGCGTGAACGTGGATTTCGGGGAGGACGACTCCCTGATCGTGGAGCTGCATATCGTAGTGGATCACGGGGTGAACGTGTCCGCGCTGTGCGAGAGCATCATCGCGGAGGTGGGCTACAAGGTCACCGCCAGCACCGGCGTGCCCGTGAGCCAGGTGAACGTGTTCATCGACTCGATGAACATGGACTGAGCCATAAGAGGTACCGAAATTGAGAGAACATATAGACGGCGCCGCGCTGCGGGAGATGCTCCTGTGCGCCTACGACGCCCTTGAAGCGAACGAACAGGCCATCAACGAGCTGAACGTGTTCCCCGTCCCCGACGGCGACACGGGCACCAACATGCGCCTGACCATGGGCTCCGCCGCCACGGAGCTGCGGCAGAAGCAGACGCCGGGCACCGTGACGGAGACGGCGGCCCAGACGGCCTCCGCCCTGCTGCGGGGCGCCCGGGGCAACTCCGGCGTTATCCTCTCCCTGCTGTTCCGGGGCCTTTCCAAGGGCCTGAAGGGTCTGGAGACCGCCAGTGCGGAGGATTACGCCAAGGCCATGACCTCCGGCGTGGAGGCGGCCTACAAGGCCGTCATGAAGCCCGCCGAGGGCACGATCTTGACCGTCAGCCGTCTGGCCGCCGAGGCCGCGGTGGCGAAGGCCAAGGAGTCGGCCTATATGGAGGAGATGATCTACGCCGCCCTGGAGGCCGGCAAGGCCGCCCTGGACGACACGGTGAACCAGAACCCGGTCCTCAAGAAGGCCGGGGTGGTGGACGCCGGCGGCTACGGCTATATCCTGATGCTGGAGGCCATGCTGGGCAGCTTGGAAGGCCGCATCACCGCCAACGCCGCCCCCGGCGCGGCCAAGGCCAAGGCGGACTTCTCCGCCATCGCCGACGAGGACATCAAGTTCACCTACTGCACCGAGTTCATCGTCCGCAAGGCCAACAAAAAGAGCGCCGACCGGCTGCGCGCCTTCCTGGGCACCATCGGCGACAGTATCGTGCTGGTGGACGAGGACGACATCATCAAGGTCCATGTCCACACCAACGTCCCCGGCCGGGTCCTGACCCAGGCGCTGACCTACGGCGCGCTGATGACCGTGAAGATCGAGAACATGCGGGAGCAGCACACCTCCCTGGAGGAGAAGCAGGCCGCGCCCGCGGAAGAAGAGGCCGACCCCCACGCCATCCCGGACCCGGTGCCGGCGGAAAAACCGGTGGGCACGGTGTGCGTGTGCGCCGGCGACGGGCTGGAGGAGCTGTTCCGCCAGCTGGGCGCGGACGGCATCGTCTCCGGCGGCCAGACCATGAACCCCTCCACCGAGGACATCCTCAAGGCCGTGAACCTGACCCCGGCGGAGACTGTGTTCGTCTTCCCCAACAATAAAAACATCATCATGGCCGCGGAGCAGTGCATCCCCATGACAACCAAAAAGGTCGTCGTCATCCCCTCCCGCTCCGTGTGCCAGGGCATCAGCGCCATGATGCGCCTGACCCCCGACGGGGACCCGGATGAACTGGAGGCCGAGTTCACCGACGCGCTGGCGAGTGTTCACACCATCCAGGTGACCTACGCCGCCCGGGACTCGGAGTTCGACGGCCACACAATCAAGGCCGGGGAGTACCTGACCCTCATGGACGGCCAGCTGGTTGGTTCCTTCGCCGACACCGACGCGCTGGTATCCGGCCTGGAGCCCGCCATCAGCGGCCTGCAGCCGGAGTTCGTCACCGTCTACTACGGCCAGGACGTGGCGGAGGCTGACGCGGAGAGCTTCTCCGACGCCCTGGGCGCCAACCTGGGCGAGGCCGAGACCAGCCTCATCCGGGGCGGCCAGCCGGTGTACTACTACATGATAAGCGTGGAATAAGCTCCACACATAGAAAAGACCGGGACGGCTCATGCCGTCCCGGCTTTATTGTTGCTTTTTACCGGGTCACTTCCACGAAGACCTGGTCTATACCCGCGGGCACTTGGCTGACCTTGAAGTAGTGGAGCTCATTCTCCACCTTTCCTATGGTCACATAAGGGCTCAGGCTCTTCAGCTTATAGCCATTCCATAGGTTGAAGAAATCCATATAGGAGTCGGGAGGGTTGCCGTCTTTGTCCAGCAGGATGAACTGATGGCAGGCCTCGGCCATACGCAGACCGCCCGCTGTGTTCTTGGCGCTCACCTGGAGCACCCGGGGCGCCTCGTCGCCGCTGGTCATATAGAAGTCCACGTCCTCTCCCCGGTTCAGTTCCGCCCCTCCGGTCACCCAGCATTTGCTGTAGTCGGCGCTTTGGGTCAAGCCACAGCCCCAGGGGTTGAGGGACAGGTTATTGGACATGAAGCCTGACGGGCCATCAATACCATATCCCCGCTCCACCATAATGCTGACGGACAGGGTGTCGTCCTTCACCCGCTCCGAGGTGGACACGCGGGTCAGCCCCTCAGGAACCACGTTGTGGATGCGGACGGTGCCGCCGCCCGAGATCTTATAGGTATAGGTGCTGCCATCTATGGAGGCAGGCTCGTACTCCTGGAACTGGAAGGGGTTTTCCTTTTCCATTCGCTCCAGGTATTCCATCCCGTAGCCTTCGGGCACTGGCGCGTCCATGCCGTAGTTGAACCACGCCTCCAGCTCTGGGCCGGTAGTGGGCTGTACGGTGGGATGGGCGGGCTTCTGGTCGGTCAGGTACTTGGTCGGCAGATACCCAGTGTAATCCCAGCCGGTGAACCCCTCGCTGGTCACATACTGGTGGTACACCACCGGGGTCCAGCCGTTTTCATCGGGCCCCAGGCGGGAGACTTCGTTATTCTCATTCACGGTCCAGACCACGTCATACTGCTCACCGGGGCCGGAGCGCAGCCTGGTCAGATATCGGGTGCACCACATGATGTCCTCCCCGGAACGGTCCAGGCCCCACAACGTCTCGGCCCACTGCTGATAGAACTGATCCGCGGTCTCGTCATTGCTGTAAAGGCCATCGTCGATCTTGTCCCGTTTTGGCTTGATGAGCTTTGGGTTATCCAGGTTCCAGCCAGTATGAGATACGGTCTGCGTCTGCTCCTGGGTCACGGTCTCAGTCTCGGCCTCAGCCTGCTCCTCGGCTCCGGTCCCGCCGGTGCCGCTGCCGGGGCCGGCCCACCACACCGGGTCGTCGGGATAGAGGGCGATGACCTCGTTATAGCGCACCAGCATGGCGCACACCTCCGCCCTGGTAGCGGTGGCGTTGGGCCGCATGGTCCTGTCGCCATAGCCCTTGATGATGCCGTTGTCCAGGGCCCACTGCATGGGTCCCCGGGCGTACTCGGCGATGGAATAGGCGTCAGTATAGTCCTCCATCATGCCGCCGGCCCAGATGCCGGGCTGGCCCGCCATGCGGTAGAGCATGGCCGCCAGCTGCTGGCGGGTCACCGCCTGGTCAGGGGCAAACTCCGTCTCGGACACGCCCTGGACCGCGCCGATGGCGGCGGCCCACTTCACCGCGTCCTTGTAGTAATCCGCCGTCAGGTCGCCGAAGGTCACGGGCGCGTCCACGTCGGGGCACCCGGCCTCCCGGTAGAGCATGGCCACGGTCTGGCCCCGGCTGGCCGGGGCGTTGGGAGAGAAGGTATCCGCCGAGGTGCCGGAGATCATGCCGGAGGCATAGGCCTGCTCCACCACGTCCTTATACCAGCTGTCGTCGGGCACGTCCTTGAAAGTCCCCGTGGCGGGGTGCTCTTCGGGAATAGTGAACGTCTCACCCTCGCGGACGCAGGCGATGGTGAACGCCTTGGCCCCCAGGTCCACCATCAGCACGTAGGCGGTGCTCCCGGCGGGTATGTCGCTGGCCGCCGGGCCGGTGGGCTCATGGGTCTCTACCACGTGGCCGCCCTCCAGGACCTGTATCTCATAGCCCGGCGCTGTCCACTCCTCCAGCACGCCGCCGGTGGTGATGGTTCCGTCCTCCACCGTGACGGCCGACCAGCCATAGGAACTGTCGGAACTGCCACCGCCGCCTACGATGCCGCCGCCATTGTCATACCACTCGTCGTTATAGAACGTATAGGGTACCAGCTCCGGGATGGGCCCCTCCGTGGGAACGATGTTGATGGTGACCGCGCCCGTCTGGCCCAGGGTCATCACCACCCAGCGGTTGGCGGACAGCTCATACCGCTGATGGCCGTTGGGTCCCGGCCCCAACGCGTAGGGGACGACGGTGAAGGTGTTTTCCGTTATCGTGACGTTCTCCACAGCCACGTTATAGGCCGCGTCCATGAAAAGCCGCACCTCGCCGCCCGCCGGGACAGTCACCGCCGTGGGGAGGGTCTCCCCGTCGAAGGCGTCGCAGTTGACCAGCTCCCCGTCAGCGCCGGTATAGACGAGGCTCTTCACCGCCTCCACCGGCCCGGCCAGCGTCACCGCCAAGCCCTGGGCCGCCGCGGCCTCCGGGGCCTCCTGCTCGGGAACGGCCTCCCCCTCGGGAGCCTCCGGCACTTCCGCCTCGGGCGCGGTCTCAGGGATAGTCTCCTCTGCCGGGACCGCCTCCTGGGGAGCGCTCTCATCTGTCATTGGCGCATCCGCTATAGGAGCCGTCTCGACGGTTTGCTCCTCTGTCTCCGTCTCCGACGGGACGACTGCGCCCTCGCCGGTGCACACCGCCGCCAAAACCACCGCCTCCGCGTCCTCGTTCACATGCACGTCGTACTCCGTGCCCTCGGGAAAAGCGGGGTCGTCGGGGGTATGGCTCCCGGTCACGCTGCCGCCCGCCATCACCTCCAGGCCATAGCCCGCCGCCATGACCACGGAAAAGTCCGCGCCGGCCAGGACCGTGTCCTGCAATGACCCGTCCTCCAGAACAGTGACCTCTTCGCCGTCGGCGAGGAAATCACAGTGGAGCGCGATGCTCTCGGACCAGCCGTGGAAGGTCAGGGGCACTTCCCGCCCCTGGGCCGTATCGGCGACCGGGGCCATCTCGGCTGCCGGGGCCGCCTCGGCGGTCTGGGGCACGTCCTCCGCCACGGGCGGGGCCTCCGCAGCCAGGGCGGGCGCTGCCGCCGTCAACGTCATGACGAGGGCCAAAAGAACACTCAAAAGCTTCTTCATGTTTTTGTCTCCTTTCCTTTACGTCAGATACAAAAAACTCTGGGGGTCGATGGGATATGCCGTGGCGCTGGAGCGTATCTCAAAGTGCAGGTGGGGGCCCGTGGAGTTGCCGGTGGAGCCCACATAGCCCAGCACCTGGCCCATGGATACGCTCTGTCCCACGCTGACGGCGATGCTGTCCATGTGGCCGTATACGGTGGTATAGCCGATGCCGTGGTTGACGATGACGCAGTTGCCGTAGCCGCCGTTCCGCCCGGCCAGGATGACCGTGCCCGCCGCCGCGGCCCAGATGTCGCTGCCATAGCTCGCGCCGATGTCCACGCCGTCGTGGTTTTTATACTGGCCGCTGATGGGGTGGTTCCGGGGTCCGAAGGGGCTGGTGAGGTACTTTGTATAGCTGGGCCACATCATCCAGGCCCCGCTGTCGGCGGAGCCGGTGGCCACGGTCCCGCTCTGAACTGCCGCCTCCGCGGCCTGGGCCGCTTTCAGCTCCTTCTCCTTCTCGATGATGAGCGCGTCCACCCCGGCCCGGGTCTCCGCCTCCTGGGCCATGATCTCGGTGTATTGGTCGATATTGCTCTCCATCCCGGCGATGAGCTCACAGGCCGCGGCCGTGTCCGCGTCCAGCTGTGCCTTCTTCGCCTCCAGCTCCTGGCGGCTGGCCTGGTTCTGGGCGTACATGGCCTGGGCCCTGGCCTCCAGGGCCTCCGCATCGGACCGGGCTGCGATGTAGGCCTCCTCCAGGCCCTCGTCGTACGCCATGACGCCCCCCACCATGTCCAGCCGCGTCAGAAGGTCGGAAAAGCTGTCGGCCTCGAAGAGGACCTCCATGTAACTGACCTCCGAGGTCTCCTCCATGGCCCGGACCCGGCCCAGCCATTTCCTGCGCTGGTATTCCTCCCTCGCCCGGGCCCGCTCCAGGTCCTCCTGGATGGAGGTGAGCATGCCGTCCACGATGTCGATCTGCTCCTGGAGCACGTCCAGCTCCTCCCGGGCCGCCTGGTTCTTCTCGTCCAGGACGAGCTTCTTCTCCAGGGCATTGGTCTTCTCCTGGTCCAGGCTCTCTATCTCCGCCTGGATGGCGTCCATGCGGCCTTGTATCTCGCCCCGCCGGGCGTTCAAACCGTCCAGCTCGTCCCGGATGGCGCCGCTGTCCGCCCAAGCCGGAACTGCCGCCGCCAGCAGCAGTTCTATCGCCAGCAGGGCGCTCAAAAGCCTTCTATGCATAAAAAAGGTCCCCCTTTTGACTGGTTTGTTACCTGTTTGTATCCTTTGTAACCATTACGCAGATAACATAACACAGTCCCAGGGGGGACGCAATATTTTTGCCGCAGATGGCAGTTATGGCGACGTAAGCGGTAAGTTTTCGCCGCAGTTCATGAGGACGGAGAGGGTATATACCCCGTTTTCCCGGACGGTCTGGACGCTGCCCCGGCTGCGCCGGACGCACTCCCGGACGTTCCGAAGGCCGTAGCCGTGCAGGCTCCCGGCCTTCTTCCCCTGGTCCGGGTCGTAGGGGTTGGATATCTCGTAAAAGAGCATGCCGTTGTGCATGCGAAGCTTCAAGTCTATGCGCCGCCTATCCTCCGGCAGGGCGGCCACCGCCTCCAAAGCGTTGTCCACGGTGTTGCCGATGAGGATATAGAGGTCCGCCGCCGTCACGGAGATCTCCGGGGGCACCTGCACGTCCAGGGTGAGG
The DNA here is from genome assembly GCA_947625045.1 of uncultured Oscillospiraceae bacterium. GTDB lineage: Bacteria > Bacillota > Clostridia > Oscillospirales > Oscillospiraceae > CAJOIG01. The sequence continues at coordinate 19,500 of CANQMW010000011.1, read as the reverse complement.
CGCGCGCCTGCCTCTTCCGCCGCCTGGACATACTCATTTAGTATAATGCTCACCACCCGGTTGTCCACGTCCACCACCGGCCGGACCGCCCCGGCCATGTCCCGCAGCTGGTCCAATGAGGGGCTCTGGCCCGTCTCGGCCTGCACGGCGTGCAGGTACTTGTCCAGGTCGTGCCACAGGGCACGTATCTGCTCCTGCTGGGCCTGGAGCTGCTCATAATAGGCCTTTTGGGTAGCGTAGCGGTCGTTTGCCTGCTCCAGCTCCCGGCGCTCGTTCTCCTGGTCCTGGAGCCGGAGGGTGAAGAGGATGACCACGATGCAGGTGTATAAAAGCCCCAGGGCGATGATCTCCGCCCGGCCGGATATCTCCGACGCGATGAGGCACACGAACATGATGCCGATGGCGAGGCCGGGGTAGGCGGGCAGGAAGATGCGCGTCCGGGGCCGGCCGGTGAGATAGTCTCCCGCGAGGCGCACCGCCACCACGAACAATAGGTCTGATAGCCGGCATATGGTCACATAGAGGGACCATGCCCCCCGGATCACCGCGTCCCGGTCCTCCGGGCCGGTGAAGGACAGAAGGATAGTCACCGCCGTGGCGGAGATGGCGGAGATGATGACCAGGGTCACCGCGGCGAGAAGGGCCTGCAGGGGCTTTGCGTCGTAATTGGCCCACACCAGCGCCCCACCGCCCAGGGCCCAGTAGAGCCCCCGGATGAGCACCAGCTTCGGCGACAGGGCCAATGCCGCCGCGCCGGCGCTGAAGAGGATATAGACGAGCGCCGTGCGCCACCGGGGCACGGTCCGCCGGAGGAAGAACCCGTCCGAGATGAGCGTTAAGAATATGACCTCCGCCACCGCGCAGACGGTCAGCACAAAGTACTTCATCCCTCACCGCCCCAAAAACGACTGAAGCTGGGCCATGAACTCCATCTGCCGCCGCCGGCTCACGGGGATGACCGCCCCATTGGTCAGGGTCACCTCCTGGGCCGTGGCCGTGCGCACATGGGCAAGATTGACGATGAAGCTCTGATGGGGCATGCCGAAATAGCCCTGGGGCAGCTGGGCCAGCATGTCCTTCAATGTGGCCCGGACGGAGTAGTCCTCCGTCGCCGTATGTACCGTGGTCACGTGGTCGTACACGTCGATATAGTATATCTCCTGCATGCGCAGGATGTAGGACTTCTCCTCCACCGAGAAGGTGAACCGGTTGGCCCATATCTCCCGCACCGCCGCGTCCAGGGCCGGGGCCAGCTTCTCCATGGTCACCGGCTTGGGGATATAGCGGAAGGCCACGCCATAGCCTTGGATGGTATACTCCATGGTCCGGGTGGCGAAGATGATGAGGGGCGGCTCCGCCGATGCGGCCAGCTGCCGGGCCGTCTCGAAGCCGTTGGGTTCGCTCATCTCGATGTCCATGAGGGCCAGGTCGAAGCTCTCCTCTGCCGCCGCGGCCAGAAGCTCCCCGCCGGAGGAAAAGCGGAAGATCTGAAAGCGGCTCAGCTGGTCGTAATCATACAGCAGGGAGCACATCAGCTCCATATCCTCCCGGTCGTCTTCACATACCGCCACGCGCACGGCTCTCGCCTCCCCACTTTTGGACTTCCTGCACACTTATTTTGATTATATAATAGGCCCTCCCGGCAATTCAACCTCACTTTCCGACCACCTGCGCCGCCAAAACGACCACCTGCGACAGCCTCCGCATAAAATCACCGCTGCCCTATTGACAGGGCGGCGGGCGTGTGCTATGATACGGCCATGATATGTCGAGTGACGACATATCGAAATCCGACATAAGGACGATGAGCCAATGGAGCCCCTGACCGAGAGCTATTTCTATATCCTGCTGTGCCTGTACCGGGGCCCCAGCCACGGCTACGGCATCATGCAGGACGCCCTGCGCCTGTCGGGCGGCCGGGTGCACATCGGCTCGGGCACCATGTATGGGGCCACGTCCAACATGATGAAAAAGGGCTGGATCGCCGAACTGCCCGCCCCGGACGCAGACCGGCGGCGGCTCTACACCCTGACGGACACGGGCCGGGAGGTCCTGCTGGCCGAGGCGGCCAGGCTGCGGAGCCTCGCCGCGGCGGCGGAGAACATCATAGGAGGAGAGGAAAATGAGGAATAAAAAGCATCGCTATGTCATGTATCCCGCCTGGGAGTACCGGCGGGAGGTGGAGGACCTGAATAAGCTCTCGGAGGAGGGCTGGCAGCTGGAAAAGGGCGGCTGTTTCCACAGCGTGTTCTATCGGGATGAGAACGCCCGCTACCGCTACGCCCTGGACTATGACCAGAGCATCGACGACCCGGTCCGCTACCGGGACACCTTCGCCGAGCAGGGCTGGGAGTTCGTCAGCGACACCTTCAACGGCTGGCACTTCTTCCGCAAAAAATACGACCCCGCCCTGCCCCCAACGGAGTATGAGATCTACACCGACGAGCAGTCGGTGCGAGACATGGCGGGCCGCTGGAGCCGCCTGGGGACCACCTTGGGCGTCATAGAATTGGCGGTGACCGTGCTCAACGCCCTGATGGCCTTTCGCGAGCCCTCCGTCACCGGCATCCTCACCACCCTTGCCTGCCTTATGCTGGGCGTCACGATCCTGACAGGGGCCCGGCGCATCCGCCGTCAGGATACGGACAAGCCCCGGAAGAGCCTGCGCTGGTGCTTCGCGCTGGTGTTCCTCCTGCTGGCCGTGGGGCTCGTCTACAGCTTCTTCCGCATCCATGCCGACTCCTACAGCGAGTATATCTATGACCCGGCCGCGGGCCCCTGGACCTGGTCCTTCGATGTGCACCTGCCCGACTTCTACACCCTGGACGCAGAGGCGGACACCGACGCCATGGTGGACATCACCGTGACGGACGAGGACGGCAAAATAGGCGCCGCCTTCGGCGGCGGGCAGGACCTGCGGGCCAAGGCCGCCATGTTCCTGCTGCCCGGCACCTACGACGTCACCGTCCAGTACGCCCCCGACACCCCCGAGGGCACCGCCGGCATGTTCCGCTTTGAAGTGGATTAAGTTGACATAATACAACACCGCCTCCCTATCGGGGAGGCGGTGTTGTATTATCAGGCGTTACGCCCGAACTCTTATCCCTGCTCCTCGCATATGTAGGCGGAGCTCCGCCATGTCGCCATGGAATATCGCGCCGTCCATGCCGCAGCGCATGGCTCCCACCACGTTGAGGGGCGTGTCGTCGATGAAGAAGCACTCCTCCGCCTTGAGGCCGTAGCGCTCCAAAAGGGTCTCATACATCTGCCGCTCGGGCTTTACGTACCCTATCCCGGCGGAGACGACGCCCCCGTCGAAGAGCTCCGCCCCGGGCACCCGGGGCCAGTACTTAGGCTGCCGGTGGCTGGCGGTGGAGAGAAGGTAGACGCCGTAGCCGGCCTCCTTCAGCTCCGCCACCAGCCCCGCCATGCCCGGCATGGGCTCGATGGGTTCATCCCAGTGCAGGACGATCTGCCGCACCGGCTCATGGAGCCGGGACGGGAGCCGGGCGCATATGCTCTCCGCGGCCTGCTCGTCGGTAAGCTCCCCCCAGTCCATGAGCTCCCACTCCTTGGACAGGAACACCTCCCTCATGAGGGTCTTCTCATCCTCCGGCCCCAGGCCCAGGCGGCCGATGATGGCCTCCCGGTCGAAGCGGATGAGCACCTGGCCCATATCGAATACCACGTCTTTTATCTCACTGTGCATACGAAACAATACCATTCCTCTTGATGCAGTTCTTCCGCTATCTCCATGCCCGCGTCACGAATAGCGGCGGCTACGTCCCCCTCCCGGCCCTCGATGACGCCGGAGCAGACGAACACGCCGCCCTCCGCGAGAAAGCCCGGCACATATGGTGCCAGGGGCACGATCACGTCCGCCACGATGTTGGCCAGCACCAGGTCATAGCCGGCGCCCAGCTTCTCCCGCAGCTTCGCCGACGCGATCACGTCGCCCACGTGGACGGTGAAGGCGTCCTCCACGCCATTCAATTTCGCGTTGTCCCGGACGATGTCCGGGGCCTTTTCATCCACATCCGCCGCCGTGATGGGCCCGGCGCCCAGCACCGCCGCGGCGATGCCCAAAATGCCGCTGCCGCAGCCGATATCCAGCACCCGTTTGCCGGGGCCTGCGTACCTCTCCACGGCGGAAAGGCACATCTTCGTGGTGGGATGGTCCCCGGTGCCGAACAGGAGCCCCGGGTCCAGCTTTACAGGGGTGCGGTCCCCGTCATAGTCCTGCCACTGGGGCACGATGACCAGCTTCTCCCCGGTCTCCACGGGCTTATAGTAGTCCCGCCAGTTGTTCTCCCAGTCCTCGTCCGCCACGGCGTGGCTCTCGGGCTGGAAGCCCTTTTCATAGAGCTGGGCCACGATGGCCCGGCTCTCGTCGGTATCCGCCAGCCAGAACTTCACCCGGCTGGCCCCGGACATGGCCTTCTCCAGGCCGTCGTCCACGAAGTCCCAGTACTGGGTGTTGTTCTCCAGGAATTGCTGGAAGTCCCGCTCATCCTCTATCACGAAGCCCTCCAGCCCCATGCCGGACAGCTTTTCGCACATGCCCTCCGGGTCCCCATGAGCCGGCACGGACACCTCTAACCAATTCGACAAAAACGCTCTCTCCTTAAAAAGCCTCGCATATAATGAGCCCCGCAGCCCCATGGGCTGCGGGGCAAATCAAAATTAAATTACTCGTTGCCCTTGGCCGGGGTCCATTTCCATTCCGCGACCTCCGGCAGGTCCACGCCGTACTTGGCGATATACTGCTTGTGCTCCACCAGCTTATCCCGCATCTGCTGGGCCAGGGCCGCGCTGCGGTTGCCCAGGCAGCTCAGGTTCTGCAATGCGGTGAGCACCAGGTGGTACCGGTCGATGTTATTGAGCACCCGCATATCGAAGGGCGTAGTGATGGTTCCCTCTTCGATATAGCCGCGCACGTGCAGGTTCTTGTTCTTGCGCTTGTAGGTGAACTCGTGTATAAGGCTGGGATAGCCGTGGAAGGCGAACACGATGGGCTTATCCACGGTGAACAGCATGTCGTAGTCCCGGTCGGGCAGACCGTGGGGATGCTGGGCGTCGGACTGAAGACGCATCAGGTCCACCACGTTGATGACCCGGATCTTCAGCTCCGGGAAGGCGTCGCGGAGGATGGTCACCGCCGCGAGAGTCTCCAAGGTGGGCGTGTCGCCGCAGCAGGCCATGATGATGTCCGGCTCCGCCCAGGCGTCGGTGGAGGCCCACTGCCAGATGCCGATGCCCTCGGTGCAGTGCTTCACGGCCTGCTCCATGGTCAGCCACTGGGGACGGGGGTGCTTGCTGGCCACCACCACGTTCACGTAGTTGCGGCTGCGGATGCAGTGGTCAAAAACGCTTAAGAGGCAGTTGGCATCGGGGGGCAGGTACAGCCGTACCACGTCCGCCTTCTTGTTGGCCACGTGGTCCAGGAAGCCCGGGTCCTGATGGGTGAAGCCGTTGTGGTCCTGCTGCCAGACATTGGAGGCCAGCACGTAGTTGAGGGAGGCGATCTTCTGCCGCCAGGGAAGCTGGTTGCAGACCTTCAGCCACTTGGCGTGCTGGGAGACCATGCTGTCCACGATACGGATGAAGGCCTCATAGGAGTTGAAGAAGCCATGCCGCCCGGTGAGAAGATACCCTTCCAGCATGCCCTCGCACACGTGCTCACTGAGGAAGGAGTCCATCACCTGGCCGTCCTGGGACAAAAACTCGTCGTCGGGATAGACCTCGCCGTTCCAGTCCCGGCCCGTGACCTCGAATACGGGGCCCAGGCGGTTGGACATGGTCTCGTCCGGTCCGAAGACCCGGAAGTTGCGCTGCTCTTCGTTCAGCTTATAGATATCCCGGACGAACTCGCCCAGCTTGCGCATATCCTCCGCCTCCACGGCGCCGGGAGCGGGCAGGTCGATACCGTAGTCCCGGAAGTCGGGCATGCGCAGGTCCTGGAGAAGCAGGCCGCCGTTGGCGTTGGGGTTCGCGCCCATACGGGCGTTGCCCTTGGGGGGCAGGTCCAAAAGCTCCTGCACGGGCACGCCGTTTTCGTCGAACAGCTCCTCGGGGTGGTAGCTCTTCAGCCACTGCTCGATCATGCGGCGGTGTTCCTCGGTGTCGGCGCTGATAGGGACCTGGTGGGCCCGGAAGGTGCCCTCGATCCGCTGGCCGTCCACCTCCTTGGGGCCGGTCCAGCCCTTGGGCGTGCGCAGCACGATCATGGGCCAGGCCACACGGGAGCCGTCGTCCTCCCGGCGGGCCTTCTCCTGGGCATTCAGGATGGAGCGGATGGCGGTGTCCAGGGCCTTGGCCATGGCCGGGTGCATCTTGGCGGGATCGTCGCCCTCCACGAAGATGGGGGTCCAGCCGCAGCCCTCGAAGAACTTCTTCAGTTCGTCATGGGGCAGGCGGGAGAGGACGGTGGGGTTCGCGATCTTGTAGCCGTTCAGGTGCAGGATGGGCAGCACCACGCCGTCGGACCGTGGGTCGGAGAATTTATTGAGGTGCCAGCAGGTGGCCAGCGGGCCGGTCTCGGCCTCGCCGTCGCCCACCACGCACGCCGCGATCAGGGTGGGGTTGTCGCTGACGGCGCCGAATGCGTGGGCCAGGGAGTAGCCCAGCTCGCCGCCCTCATGGATGGAGCCCGGGGTCTCCGGGGCCACATGGGAAGGGATGCCGCCGGGGAAGGAGAACTGCTTGAACAGCTTCTCCATACCCGCCTCATCCCGGGTGATGTTGGGATAGACCTCGGTGTAGCTGCCGTCCAGCCAGTCCTGGGCCACCATGCCGTTGCCCCCGTGGCCGGGGCCGGACAGGTAGATCATGTTCAGGTCATAGGCCCGGATGACGCGGTTTAAGTGGGTATAGATGAAGTTCTGTCCGGGAACGGTGCCCCAGTGGCCCACGATCTTGTGCTTAAAGTTGGCCTCTGTCAGGGGCTTTTTCAACAGGGGATCGCTGAGCAGATACAGCTGCCCGGCGGCGAGGTAGTTCGCGGCACGCCAGTACATGTCCATTCTGCGGAGCATGTCCGGCGTCGCGGCGAATTCTCTGTGATACGTCATAGCTGTGTCACCTCTGCATTTTATTATATCCCGTTGCCGCTGGAGATATTGACCCGGGTAAAGTCCATTTTTTCACCGGCCGTACAGTGCCGCGGCGTCCGCCTCCCAGTGGGCGGCGTCCAATCCCGCCTGCTGGGCCAGGGCCGTGATGTCCATACCGAAATAGCTCAGGCGTGTGAAGGTGACGGCGCCGTCCGTCACCGTGCCCTCAAAGATGAGCTGGCCGTTCTCGTCCCCGCCCAGGGGCCCTGCGGGCACGGCGTAGACACATGTGCCGTCAGCCCGGACGGTGAGCACGCTGCCGTCCTCCCCCCGATAGGCGTCGCCGTCGGCGGCGAATGCGCTTCGGGCATCGTCCTCCGCTGCCTGAGGCAGGGCGGGCGCCCGCGACGGCTGGTTGCTGCGGTCCACGTCCATGGCCTCATCCAGCACCTGGCCCAGGTCGATATGGGACAGGGTGTCCAGATCGGACATGAGCTGTCCGCCGCCGCACCCTGCGCACAACGCCGCAAAGAGTATGGCCAGCGCCAGGCACAGAGCCTTTCCGTGTCGCATCGCGTTACCTCCGGGGTATGTCGTCACATAAAATCACAAGATATAGTATATCAGATTTTTCTTTGATTGCAACGGTAAAACCGCACAGGGTTTATGAGCGCCAACTGGCAAAAACCACGATTGCCTGACGGGGCGGGACGTGCTATACTGGCAGTCGATACCATGTGACAAAAGGAGATGCCATGATCCGCTTCAACAACGACTACAGCCGGGGCGCCCACCCCGCTATATTGAAGGCCCTGGCCGAGACGAATGACACCAGCTACAATGGCTACGGCATCGACCCCTGGTGCGAAAAGGCCGCCGCGGAGATACAAAAGGCCATCGGCCGCCCCGACGCGGACGTGCATTTCGTCATTGGCGGCACCCAGGCCAACTTCACCGCCATCGCCGCCTGCCTGCGGGCCTATCAATCCGTCATCAGCCCCGTCACCGGCCACATCCACGCCCATGAGACCGGCGCGGTGGAGCACGGCGGCCACAAGATCCTCACCCTCCCGGCGGAGAACGGGAAGCTGACGGCAGAGCAGATCGCCGCCGTGGCGGAGGAATACCGGGTGAGCCCCATCCAGGAGCACATCACCCAGCCCAAGATGGTCTACATCTCCTTCCCCACCGAGTACGGCACGGTCTACTCCCTTAATGAATTGACCGACATCCGTGCGGTGTGCGATGAATACGGGCTGTACCTCTTTATCGACGGGGCCCGGCTGGGCTACGGCCTGGCCGCCGCGGGCGGGGACGTGACCATCAAGGATATCGCCCGGCTGGCGGACATCTTCTACATCGGCGGGACGAAGTGCGGGGCCCTCTTCGGCGAGGCCATGGTCATCCTGAACCCCGAGCTGAAGCCCTGCTTCCGCAACTTCATCAAGCAGAACGGCGCCATGCTGGCCAAGGGGTGGCTGCTGGGCCTGCAATTCTATACCCTCTTCCATGACGGGCTCTACTTCGATATCACCCGCCGGGCGGTGGAGATGGCCATGGACCTGAAGGCCGCCTTCGAGGCCCGAGGCATCCCCTCCTACATGGACAGCCCCACCAATCAGCAGTTTTTCATCCTCACGAAAGAGCAGCTGGCCGTTCTGGAGAAGAAATACGTCTTCGAGCCGGACCACCTGGTGGATGAGACCCACGACTGCGTGCGCTTTTGCGTCAGCTGGTCCACCCTCCCGGAGGAGGTGGAGGCCCTCAAGAAAGACATTGCCGCGCTGTGACGATTTTTGGTATTGCATTGCCTGACCGATGGTGCTATAGTATAGCCGACAACTGAAAAGCAACGATGTCTTCAGGGCAGGGTGAAATTCCCGATCGGCGGTACAGTCCGCGAGCGTATGGTATTCGTATTGTGCGTTGACCCGGTGGAACTCCGGGACCGACAGTGACAGTCTGGATGGAAGAAGATGTGTTGAGCGGCGCTGCTAATGGCGGCGGGCCTTGCCCGCGCCCATGGAACGCGGCCCCATATTGACACCTGGAAGGCACACGGGCTTCCAGGCGTCAATATTTTTTCAGGAGGTATCCTTCCATGGACAGCAACCCCGTCAACACCCATCATGCCAGCGCCCGCCGGCCCGCCACCGTGGGCATGCTCTGCGCCGTGGCCTACGCGGCCATGCTCATCGGCCAGGTAGTCCCCGCCGTGCAGGGCATCCTCAGCTACGACCCCAAGGACGTGATCGTGGTCATAGGCGGCTTCATCTTCGGGCCCCTCACCGCCGTCATTATCTCCGTCATCGTCAGCTTCGTGGAGATGCTCACCGTGTCCAGCACCGGCCCTGTGGGCTTTCTCATGAACGTGGTATCCACCTGCTCCTTCGCCGTGCCCGCGGCCCTCATCTACAAAAAGGCCCACAGCATGAAGGGCGCCATCGGCAGCCTGGCCGCCGGCGTGGCGGTGATGGCCGCCATGATGTGCCTTTGGAACTACATCGTGACCCCCCTCTATCAGGGCGTGCCCCGGGAGGTGGTGGCCTCCATGCTGCCCACGCTGTTTCTCCCCTTCAACCTGGTGAAAGGGGCCATCAACGCGGGCCTCACACTGCTGCTCTATAAGCCCGTGGTCACCGCATTGCGCAAGGCCCATCTGGTGGAGGAATCCTCCGGCTCCGGCGGCACCGGCAAGGTCCACACCGGCGCGCTCATCCTGGGCGTGGCCCTGGTAGCCACCGGCGTGCTGCTGATATTGGTGCTCCTCGGCGTGCTGTAAAGCGTACCGCGTTAACGTCATGCCGCTCCCGCCAAAACGGGGGCGGCATTGACTTTTGTGGCCTGCCATGCTATCATAGCGGCGGAAAGGGGGCGGACGCCATGGCACGGCAGATATCCACGGAAAAGCGCATTTTGCGGGACGCGAAGCGCATGGTCCGGGGCGAAAAGGTATCCGACTTCCTCAACGACCCCAAGCAGTTTTTCCACCGCCGGCGGGTGGGCTATTACTCCGACAGGCTCCTGTTCGCCACCCGGTGGCTCATCAACGACGAGCAGCGTCAGATCGACAGGTATTACGGACGAAGGTGAACCCCTCGTCCGTTTTTCATATGGGCCGCCCAAGCACAATGCAGGTTTTGCCCGGACGGGCCCGACAGTATGCCTGCTGCTAAAGTTCGCTACGCTCACCAACCGCATCCGGCACACTGGCGGCTCCCGCCGGGCGTCGGACTGGCATAGGGCGGCCAGCACAGAAACTCACCGCCCGTCGGTCAGATAATAGTTTGGAGGGATCCACATGGACATCGCCGTCATCGGCGGGGGCGCCTCGGGGCTGGCCGCCGCGCTGGCCGCCCGGGAAAGCCTGGACAATCATGTCACGGTCTTCGAGCGGCAGAACCGGGTGGGCCGGAAGCTGCTGGCCACCGGCAACGGCCGCTGCAACCTGACCAATATGGGCGCGTCTCTGGACAACTACCACGGCCAGGACCCGGCTTTCGCCGGTCCGGCCCTTTACCGCTTCGGGCCGGAGGCCACCCTGCGCTGGTTCGCCTCCCTGGGGCTCGTCACCACGGCGGAGCCCTCCGGGCGGGTCTATCCCCTCTCGGACACCGCCGGGAGCGTGGTGGACGTGCTGCGCCTGGCCCTGGAGGCCCGGGGCGGCGAGACCGCCTGCGCCTCGACTATCGTCCGGGCAGAGAAGACCGGCGGCCGCTTCCTCCTCACCGGCCAGCTGGGGGAGGAATACACCGCGGACAGGCTCATCATCGCCTGCGGCGGGGCCGCCGGAGCACGCCTCGGCGGCGTCAGCTTGGGCTACGACCTGCTGGCATTCTTCGGCCACCGGCGGACGGAGCTCTACCCCTCCCTGGTGCAGCTCAAGACCGACAACACCTGGACCCGGCCCCTGAAGGGCGTGCGCACCCAGGCGGGCCTCACCCTGGAACGGGACGGGGAGATACTGGCCGCCGCCCGCGGAGAGGTCCAGTTCACCGACTACGGCGTCAGCGGCCCAGGGGCCTATGACATCTCCCGGGCCGCCTCCCTGGCGGGGCCGGGGCATGTCCTGTGCCTGCGGCTGCTGCCGGAGATGGATGAAGTTGACATAATTGAATATCTTGCCGCCAAGAGAGACGATTTTTCCGACCAAAAGGCGGAAAACATCCTGAGCGGTGCTTTACATAATTCGATCGCCCGGGCGGCTCTCCGCCGGGCGGGCATCCCCCTGGAAGCCCGGCTGTGGGCATTGTCCGACCGGGCCTTGGAACAGATCGCGGAGGCCCTCACCCGCTACGAGCTGCCCCTCACGGGCACGCTGGGCTTCGACGACGCCCAGGTCACCGCCGGGGGCGTGGAGACCGCCGGGTTCGACCCTGAGACCATGGAAAGCCGCCTGGTGCCGGGGCTCTATGCCTGCGGCGAGGTGCTGGACATCGACGGGGACTGCGGAGGCTATAACCTGCAGTGGGCCTGGTCCAGCGGGCGGCTGGCGGGTCTGGCCGCCGGGGGCCTTTTGGAGGACGCGCCATGATCCGGCTGCGGAATGTGGCCCTGGGCCTGGACGAGCCCCGGGAGGCCCTGCGGGACAGGGCCGAACAGATCTTAAAGACGAAGGTGTCCGACATAAAAATAGTCCGGCGGGCGGTGGACGCCCGGCGGAAGTCGGACGTGCATTTCGTGTACACCCTGGACGTGACCGCCCGGGACGAGGCCAGCGCGTTGGCCCGGTGCCGGGACGCCTCCCCTGCCCCGGTAAATAACTACGCGCCCCCTGTCCCGGCGTTCCTGCCGGAGGACCGGCCCATCGTGGTGGGCTTCGGTCCGGCGGGGATGTTCGCGGCCCTGGCATTGGCCATGGCGGGGCTCCGGCCCATCGTGCTGGAGCGGGGCGAGGACGCCGCCGCCCGGGCGGAGAAAGTTTCCCGCCTTCGTCGGGAGGGCGTGTTGGACCCCGAGAGCAACATCCAGTTCGGCGAGGGCGGCGCCGGTGCCTTCTCCGACGGCAAGCTCTCCACCGGCGTGAAGGACCGGCGCATCCCCTGGGTGCTGGAACGGCTGGCGGAGGCCGGGTCGCCGGTTGACATAACGTATGACGCCAAGCCCCATATCGGCACGGACCTGCTCCCCGGCGTATGCGCCAACATCCGAAAGCGCATCGAAGCCCTGGGCGGCGAGGTGCGCTTTTCCACCCGCCTGGAGGCGCTGGAAACGGCCCACGGCCGCCTCACCGCCGCCGTCACCAGCGCCGAGACCCTCCCCTGCTCCCGGTTGATACTGGCCTGCGGCCACAGCGCAAGGGACACATTTGAATTTTTATGTAAACTTATCCCTATGGCCCCCAAGCCCTTCGCCATGGGCGTGCGCATCGAGCATTTGCAGGCCGATACGGACAGGGCCCAGTACGGCCCCTTCGCCGGCCACCCCGCCCTGCCCCCGGCGGACTACGCCCTGGCCGCGGAGCTGCCGGACGGCCGCCGGTGCTACACCTTCTGCATGTGCCCCGGGGGCGAAGTGGTCCCCGCCGCCAGCGAGCCGGGGATGGTGTGCACCAACGGAGCCAGCCCTTATAAAAGAAATTATGTTAACTCCAACGCCGCTCTGCTGGCGGCCCTGGCCCCGGAGGACTTCCCCTATCCCGGGGTGCTGGGAGGCGTGGCATGGCAGCGGGAGTTGGAACGGCGGGCCTATGAGGCCGCTGGAGGCGGCTATCGGGCCCCGGCCCAGACCGTGGGCAGCTTCCTGACAGGCGGCCCCTCCCGGTTCGGCCAGGTGCGGCCCTCTTACGAGCCGGGCGTGACGGTAGTCGACCTGCACACCGTCCTGCCCCCGGTCATAACAGGCACCATCGCCGGGGCCCTGCCCGTCTTCGACAGGAAACTCCGCGGCTTCGCGGACCCAGAGGCAGTGCTCACCGGCCCGGAGACCCGTTCCTCCAGCCCGGTGCGCATACTGCGCACAGACACCCTCCAATCTCCCGCCCTCGCGGGACTCTACCCCTGCGGGGAGGGGGCCGGCTGGGCCGGGGGCATCATGTCCGCCGCCGTGGACGGCCTCAAGTGCGCCGAGGCGCTGATCACGAGCATCCAATAAACGATATGCGTTATCATGCAAAATGGCATGGCCGCCCGGCCATGCCATCTCTTTTTCCGCGCGTAAAAATTTTTGGGGCGGGTTTAAATCATTTTCGGGTCTTCGGCGGTTATATTGGGCAGAAAGAGAAAGCGAGCTTTCCATGAGCGATGAAGAGCTTATCAAGAGAATACGCCAGGGCGACCGTCTCGCCGGGGAGGAGCTGATAGACCGGTACTACGCCCCGGTCTTCCGCTACTGCCGGTATTGGTGCGGCGACCGGGAGACGGCGGAGGACCTGACCCAGGAGACGTTTCTACGGCTGTTCCGGGCCCTGCCCGGCTACAGCGAGAAGGGGCGGTTCCAGGCGTGGCTTTTTCTCATCGCCCGGCGCCTTTGCATCAACGAGAGCAAAAAGGCTCCCCTCTGTTCCCTGGAGGACGGGGAGGCCCTCCCGGACGGGCGGGACGAGATAGAGCGCATGGACGACCGGGACGAGCTGCGCGGACTTTTGCAGACCCTGCCCCCGGAGCAGCGGGAGGCGGTATTCCTCCGGTTCGGCATGGGTCTCAGCTATCGTGACATCGCCAGGGCCACGGGCTGCAAACTGCGCACGGCCCAGAGCCGGGTGCTGTACGCGCTAAAAACGATGCGAAAGAGGATGGGTCATGAATAACGGCGAACTGAAAAAACGCCTGGCGGACTATTTCCGGGCACAGGGCGGGGAGCCCGGCCCCGGGCGGAAGGAGGAGACCGTCCGGCTGTGCATGGAGCTTGTGGACGCGCAGGCGGCCGCCCCGGCGGAGCGGCGGCAGAGCTTCTGGGGGTTTCTGTCCGACGTGTTCCACTTTGAGGGCGTGCCCATTTTACTGTCCCAGCTGGCGGTATTCGCCGCCGCGTGTCTGGCCGCCTTCGCCTCGCCCCTGGGCCACTATGACCTGCCCATGTATATGCCCCTGTTCATCCTGGTGGTGACGCCCGCCTTTTTCAAGGGGCAGCGCTACCGGGTCAGCGAGATGGAGGCAGCCACCCGCACCTCCGGGGCATTGCTCACCCTGGCCCGGCTGGTCCTGGCCGGCGGGGGCGCGCTGGTGTGCCTCACGGTCCTGCTGGCGCTCAAGATATATATGCAGCGCTCCTTCGAGAGTCTGGGCCGGATGGTGATCTACTGCCTGGTGCCCTACCTCACCTGCATGACCGCCATGCTGGCCCTTCTCCGCCGGAGCAAAAAGAGCGGCGCGCCCGTCTGTATGGCCATCGCCTTGGGGTCCGTCTTTTTCTGGCGTTATATCGGGATGTTCCTGCCCTGGCTCTACGAGGCGTCGGCTCTCGGGATATGGCTTTTGGCAGTGCTCATCTATTCCTGTCTCCTGGCCAAGGAGATAGCGTATATCCTCCGCGCGAACAGGGCGGTCGATATGTATGGGATAGCCGGCTGAGGGCAGCGAGAAAGAGGAGACCGTACCCATGGAATTTTGCGCCAACACCGGCAAGGACATCATCATCCGCGCCTGCGGCAAGACCTTCGCCCGCCACGCCATAAAGACCCATTTCGTCCAGGTGGGCGAGAGCTACATAGACCTTTTGGAGCACTATGTGAAGCCTCTCTGGCAGCCGGGGGACATCCTCTCCGTCAGCGAGAAGGTCATCGCCCTGTGCCAGGGGCGCGTCGTCACCGAGGAGGAGTGCCGGCCCGGCTTCTGGGCCAAGGTCCTCGCCCGCTTCGTCCATCAGACGGCGGCGGGGCCGGGAATGGGCCTGCCGGTAAAGATGCAGTTCGCCATCAACACCTGCGGCCTGAAAAGGGTATTGCAGGCCGCCTTCTGGGCGGGCGTGGACAAGCTGCGGGGCGTGCACGGCACGTTTTACGATATGCTGGACCCTGAGGTCCGGGGCCTGGACGGCTTTTTCGGCCGGGACATCCCGGAGTACGCCCATATGGGCGTGCGCATCCCCAGCCGGCCGGACGCCGTGTGCGACCAGGTCTATGAAAAGACAGGCATCGTGATGATGATAGTGGACGCCAACGACCTATCCCGGGAACTGCTGGGCCGGTGCAGCCGGCTGCAGGACTGGACGCAAGAAGCGCTGCTGTCCCTGATCGCGGACAACCCGGCGGGGCAGGACCGGCAGCTCACGCCCTTCATCCTCATAAGAGAGTATACCGGGCGGGCCGAAGACGGGCCGCTCATCACCAACCATAGGAACAAGGAGGAAACCATATGGAACTGGCCATCGACAGGCTGACGAAGAACTACGGCCGCAAGATCGCCGTGGACCGGGTCAGCGCCGCGCTGACCCCCGGGGTCTACGGTCTCTTGGGGGCCAACGGCGCGGGCAAGACCACCCTCATGCGGATGCTGTGCGCCATATTGGAGCCCACCTCCGGGGAGGTGCGCCTGGACGGGAAGGATGTGGCGGCCATGGGTCCGGCGTACCGGGACGTGCTGGGATACCTGCCCCAGGACTTCGGCTACTATCCCACCTATACCGCCGCCGAGTTTTTGGCGTATATCGCCGCTCTGAAGGGCATCCCCCGGGCCGCGGCAGGCAAGAAGGTGCGGGAGCTTCTGGGCATGCTGGAGCTCACGGCCGTGGCGGACAAAAAAATAAAGACCTTCTCCGGCGGCATGAAGCAGCGGGTGGGCATCGCCCAGGCGCTATTGAACGACCCCCAAGTGCTCATTCTGGACGAGCCCACGTCGGGGCTGGACCCCAAGGAGCGGGTGCGGCTGAGAAACCTTCTGAGCGAATACGCGGGAAATAAAATAGTAATTCTCTCCACACACATCGTCTCCGACGTGGAGGCCATCGCGGACCAGGTGTTCATCATGAACGCGGGGCGTTTCATCGCGAACGGCACGGTCCAGGAGCTGGCCCGGCAGGTGAAGGGCAAGGTCTGGGAGCTCACCGTGCCCCGGGAGAAGGCAAGGCTCTGGCAGGAAGACTTCACCGTGGCCAGCTACCGCCACGAGGGGGAGAACGTGGTGCTGCGCATCATCTCGGAGGAGGCGCCGGACCCGGCGGCCACGGCGTGCGAGCCCGTACTGGACGACGCGTATCTCTACCACTTCGGCGCGAAGGAGGCGTAAGATGGAACTGTTTGCACTGGAACATAAGAGGCTCTGGCGGACGCCCCGAGTATGGATATGCGTGCTGCTGTGCTTTCTCTACAGCGTCATATGGGGGAGCCTGATGTGGTATCAATGGCTTGGCTTCGGTACCATGAACGACGGCACCGACATATACGGCAACAGCTTTGACGGCTATACCGCCATCCGGGACTGGCAGGAGCAGTTTTCCCAATTCGGCGACCACTGGACGGACGAGACGTTCCAAAAGATCGTGGCGGACTATCAGAGCTACGACCTCTATGAAAGGCCGGGCATCCAATCCATGGGGGATTGGTTTGTGGCCTACTCAGCCCTTGAAAAGCTCTACCCGGAGCTGCAGGACCCGGAAAACCAGCGGTATCAGCCCCTTATCCTCTACGCCGACACGACGAAGCTCACGGACTTTTACCAGCGGCGGGCCGACCTTCTGGAGTTCACCCTGGAGGTCGCCAAGCAGAACGAGGGGATGACAGAGGCCGACAAGCAGATGCTCCTGGATATGAACAGCCAGATCGAGGAGCCCTGGCCCTACCAGTGGACCCAGGGCTGGACCAATCTGTCCTTCGGCTGGTCGAAGCTGGCGCCGTATCTGGCCATCGCGCTGGGGTTTCTGTTCTCCGGGGAGTGGCACAACAGCACCGCGCCGCTTTTACACACCACGAAATACGGCTGGAAGAAGCTGGCCCGCATCAAGGTCCTCAGCGGCATGGCCTTCGCGCTGGAGCTGTATCTGCTCATCGCGGGCGGGAAGGTGCTGCTGCAGCTCATTTATCTGGGCACATCCGGGTGGGACCTGCCGATACAATACGTCAGGCTCCTGGCCGTGGCGCCCTGGAACATGCTGCAGGCGGAGCTCTACGAGCTGGCCTTCGGCTTGATCGGCGTGTTCGGCTATGCGGCGCTGGTCATGCTCATGTCCGCCCTGGTGAAGAACAACGTGCTGGCCCTGGTATTCAGCCTGGCCTTCGTATACGTGCCGGACATCCTTTATCGCTACCTGCCCAAATGGCTGCTGGCGGTGAGCCAGTATCTCCCCCTGGTGGGCAGCAGCTATGACATCTACGGCTACAACGTGTTCCACATCTTCGGCCTGAGCGTCTGGTCGCCCTGGATGCTCATCACGGTGCCGTTTTTGATTGGCGTCGTGTGCATCCCCTTCGCCATCCTGAAGTGGTCCCGCCGGGAGCGGGTGTGAGCAAACCATATACAAAAAACGCGGTGCTCTCGCACCGCGTTCTTTGTTTGTCTTGAACTCATACATAGTAAGGATTCGGCTTGAACAGCAGCGCTATAAGGTCCACCACCGAGCCGATCATGAACAGGCCCGCCGTAAACAGATAGAGTATCCCCATTCCCGTCTTTTCCTCGTAGAACTTATGGGCCCCGATGAACCCCAGGAAAAGGCACAGGAAAAACGCCACCCATTTGTTCTTGGGCCTGCCGTAACGTCCCCCTGTGTTCACATTGGTGTTCGTGTTTTGTATCACGACATTCGGCTGTGACTCATTTCTGACCGTCTCGACCTGCCGGCCGCAGGATGTGCAGATGACGGCGTCTTCCGGTATCCTCGCCCCACAATGCTTGCAGTATTTCATTCTCTCTGTCTGCTGTGAGCTCTGGTCCATCACATTTCCCTCCCCTGTTGTTGGTCAATATAAAAATAACACATATGTGTTCAATTGTCAACATATGTGTTCATTTATCCGACAGGGTCAACCTACAATATACACAGAGGTGGCTCTATGTATATTCCTACGTTGGACCCCGCCGCCGTGGGGCGGGTCATCGCCTATTACCGGCAGAAAAGAGGTCTTTCCCAGGAGGTGCTCAGCGGGCTGGCCGACATCGGCCGCAGCCATCTGAGCGCCATTGAGCGGGGCGAGAGAAAGCCGACCCTTGAGACGTTTTACAGGATATGTACGGCGCTGGACGTCAAAATGAGTACGGTCATCGAAACGCTGGAAGAGGAACTGGACAAATAAAAAACGCGGTGCTCTCGCACCGCGTTCTTTATTTGTCCAGTCTTTTACTGGATGTTGTCGTTCAGCATTTTCTTGTACTTCCTGCTGGCCACAAAAGTGTAGACAAGGCCGGGGACCAGCGAGCCGATGAGGATGACCATACGGACGGTGGAGCTCACCTCCACGAACCCCACGATCAGCGTCGCGGCGATCCACAGCACACCCAGAATGATCTCCCCTATGGCCATGTCCCGGCCATAGGCCTGGGACCAGCTCTTCCCCGAATATTTCACGGGGATCTTGGTCTTGCCGCAGAGGCCCCCGATGCCGAACACCAGGTCCAGTATGCCCAATACCAGAAGGCTGATATCCACATTCATAGCGGTTTTCTCCTCTTTTTATCTTATTCGTCGCCCCGGTCGGTGGGCAGGCCGGCCTGCTCCCGCTCCCGGATGGCGTCCTTGCGGCTCAGGTTCACGCGGCCCCGGTCGTCGATCTCGCTGACCTTGACCCAAGTCCAGTCACCCACGTTTATGACGTCCTCCACCTTCTCGGTGCGCTTGAACTCCAGGTCCTTGATGTGGACCATGCCATCCTTGCCGGGCACCAGCTCGATGAACGCGCCGATGGGGATGATGCGCACGCACTTGCCCCAGTAGAGCTTGCCCACCTCAGGCACGAAGACGATGTTGTCGATGATCCGCTTCGCGGCGCGGCAGGCCTCGATGTCCTCGGAGGCGATATAGATGGTGCCGTCGTCCTCGATGTCGATCTTGCAGCCGGTGTCGGCGGTGATCTTCTGGATGACCTTGCCGCCGGAGCCGATGACCTCGCGGATCTTGTCCGGGTCGATGGTCATCTTGATCATCTTGGGGGCGGTGGGGGCCAGCTCATGGCGGGGCTCGCTGATGACGGGCAGCATGATCTCGTCCAGGATCTGCAGCCGGGCCTCATGGGTCATCTCGAAGGCCTTCTTCACGATCTCATGCTTCAGGCCGTCGTTTTTCAGGTCCATCTGGATGGCGGTGATGCCCTGCTTGGTGCCGGCCACCTTGAAGTCCATCTCGCCGTGGAAGTCCTCCACACCCTGGATGTCGATGAAGGTGGTGAAGTCGTCGCCGTCCTGGATGAGGCCGCAGCTGATGCCGGCCACGGGAGCCTTGATGGGCACGCCGGCGGCCATCAGGCTCAGGGTGGTGCCGCAGATGGAGCCCTGGGAGGTGGAGCCGTTGGAGGACAGGACCTCGCTGACCACGCGGATGGCGTAGGGGAACTCCTCCACGGGCGGGATGACGGCCTCCA
>CANQMW010000010.1 GCA_947625045.1 uncultured Oscillospiraceae bacterium | reverse complement strand
GCGATCTGGTTGACGTTGTTGCCGATGGCGGACAGTTCCCGCAGAATATCATCGTAGCTGTCGGGCGGCCTGGGGGCAATCTCCCTGTCTGCGACAAGGCAGCGGATGAATGGGTCTATCCCCATTCCGGCGGCGCGAGCCTGCTGTTTCAGATGGCGGTACTCCCCATCATTCATCCAGACGCTCACATGGCGGTTTCGTTTTCTCATGGCATCATCCTTTCGTGTGTGATATAAATGCGTCTCACGGTGAGACGTATTTCCGGGGTGGGGTATTAGGGGGAGCGCCCCCTAACAAGGCCGTTTGTGCTACCAAACGGCATACTTGCAAGAGTGTCGGCACCGAAGGCGCCGCCACTCCTGTGCAAAAATCCTACGCCTGCTCGCTCGTATCCATCCATCGATCTTCCGGGGTCGGGATAGGATGGATAGATCGATGGATCAGTATTGCTCATATCAGTCTTGTTTATATTATTCTTATTTGCCTCGGAAAAATCGAAGTCTTGACCTCGGATTTTCCGAGGTCTGGACATGGGAATATCCGATGTCTTGACGTGGGCTTTTCCCATGTCTGCACCTCGGCCCTCTGCGTCGTCCTCGTCTGGGGCGGGAGCCGGGACCTCCGGGGCGGTAAACTGCTTCACATAGATGATGGTGGGCTTGCCCTGGCCCTGCTTTACGCGCTCAATAAGGCCGACGCCCTTGGCTGCGTCCAGCTCGGCCAGCAGCTTGAGGGCCTTGTCGTGGCCGCAGTTCATGTCCTCCTGTATCTGCTCCATGGTGTAGTAGATGAACACCCGGCCCTGGGCGTCATACCAGCCGTTCCGCATGGAAAGGCCCATGCGGTCCAGCATGAGGCCGTACAGCAGTTTGGCGTCCGTGGACAGGTACCGAAACTCCTGCCCGGTCACGAGGATACGGGGTATGCGGTAAAATGCAAAGCTCTCCGATTGTGTGCCATAGTAGTAATCAAAACTCATTCAAAATCTCCTGGTCGTATATAGTGTTGGTCCTCTAATCAAATTCCTTGTAAACTCGTCAAACTTGCGCTATACTTAACATAGCGAGGTGTCAATATGATCTACTCTGTGGAAGAATTGAAACAGCGGATAGCGCCCGTGGCCGAGAAGTACGGTCTGCGGGAGGTCTATCTGTTCGGTTCCTATGCCCGCAGCGAGGCCACAGAGCAGAGCGACGTGGACATCCTCATCGACCGCACCGGCTCCAAGATTCGCGGTATGTTTGAGATGGGCGGGCTGTATGAGGACCTCCGCGCCAGCATCGGCAAGGAAGTGGACCTTGTGACCACGCAGACCCTGGAACAGTCCAGCACCAAGCGGCGGTCGCCGCTGTTCATCCAGAACATACAGGCGGAAAGGATGCGGCTGATATGACCCGGGGCGACTGGCAGAGGCTTCTGCATATACGCACCTACTGTGAGGACATAGAGCAATTCATGGACCGCTTTGGCCGGGATTTTGACACGTTCACCTCGGACCGGGCCTATTTCAGCGCGGTCGCCATGTGCCTGCTCCAGATCGGGGAATTGTCCAACGGTCTGTCCGACGAGTTTCGGGAGGCCACAAAGGACCAGCTTCCCTGGGGGATGATCCGCGGGATGCGGAATTGGCTGGCCCACTCCTATGCGGAAGCGGATGAAAAGATACTGTGGGAGACGGCCTGCAACGATATCCCCAAAGTTTTGGCTTTTTGCAGGCAGAACCTCGAAAAATCTTAAGACGTAACATTGCTCATTGGCCGGAAGCCGCATAAATAAGGCATTTTTTCAAGTCCCTTATGGGGAGTCGCACCAAAAAACAGAGAACAGCAAAAGCTGTTCTCTGTTTTTTATTCAGCTCTTGTCCCGTCACTCTCCCGGGTTGGGGCGGATGACCTTCTGGAAGTTCCAGGTCATGGCGGCGCGGCGGGCGGCGTCCCGGCGCTCGTCCTCGGTCCTGTAGGAAAGCTCGGCGGTATGGGCGCCGCAGTCCAGGCACTGGACGTACACGCACCATCCGCCTTCCTCCTCGATACATCCCACGCCGCCGCAGGCGGGGCAGGCTGCCAGATCGATATCGTCAAATTGGTCCATACGGGGTCTCTCCTTTGTATCACATTCTGCGGTGTTCCCCCTGATTTTATACGACTGCCGCCGCTTTGTCAATCGCCCATGACGCACGAACGCCCCGCCGGAAAGCGGGGTGTTACATTTTGGAGGCCCCCTTGACAAGGGGGCTAAAATTATAGTTTACGACGCCTCCCACCCGACGACCAGCTGCTCCTCCTCCATCTGCCGTTCCAGGGCCTGGTCCACCAGCATGGCGATGTTGTCCTCGATGGCCTTGCGCCCGGCCAGATACAGCCGCCGCAGGCACCGGGGACTGCCCTTCTCCTCAGGTATCTGCGCAAGCCGGCACAGATCCCGTATGGACGCGGTGACGGAGCTTCGGTTCATGGCCGCGCCCTCCCTGGTACGGAATACCGGCCCGCGGTATATGCCGCTGCGCTCGGCAAAGGCCAGCATCTCCACGGCGAGGCACCGGGGCAGACGGATATTCCGCCGGTTCTTCCCCTCGCCCACGGTCATGGTCCCGGCCTGCACAGCCTCCACGGTGACCTTCTCCAGCTCCTGCACGGGCAGGTCCGCGCTGGCGAAGAGCTTGACCAAGAGATACGTCTTCTCCCTGTCAAGCAGCCGCGCGGTCTGCAAAAGGTGCTTGTACTCGGCCCTGGTCAGCTCCGGCGGCAGCTTTTCCTCCGCCGGGAGGGTGTCCCGGGCCTGATACTCCCTGTGGCCCATATACGCCACATAGGAGTTGGCGGCGGAGACGGCGACGTTCACGCTCCGGGGGGCGCATCCCGCCGCCAGGAGCGCGTCACGGCACTGCTCCAGGGTGCCCCGGCGTATCCGCCCGTCCTCGGGCAGGACCGACCCCAGGCGCTCCAGGCTCCGCCGGTAGCGCTCCACGGTCTCCGGGGCCCGGCCTCTGGCCGTCATATCCGCCAGAAAGCCCTCTATGTCCCCGGCAGTCATGGCCACGCCGGCATCATGTTGTCCGGGCCTTGCCGTCCGCCTGATCTCCATCGTATCCATGACTTCACCGCCTTTCATTAAAAGAAAGGGGAGCAGGGAGTTTTTCCCTGCCCCCCGTTGGGTATTGCTATTTGGTTTGGGTTATCTTACTTGCCCCAGGTCGCGCCGGCAGGGGTGCCCAGCAGCTGAGACCAAGTGCACTTACCGGACTCGCCGGACTTGGTGCTGAAGTAGCACTCGCCATAGTTGCCGCCGACCCACTGATAACCGGTCAGCATCTTGCCGATCTCGCCCTTGGTGTCGGTGGGCTGCAGGAAGTACCAGCCGTAGCCGCCGTGGAGGTCATCCACATACTGCATGCCGGTCAGCATCTTGCCGTCCGCGCCTACGTAGTACCAGTTGCTGTCCCACTGAGAGGCGCCGTCGATCTTGCCGACCCAGTAGTTCGCGACCAGCTTGTTGTTCTTGAAGAAGTACCACTCGCCGTTGTAGTAGTTCCAGCCTGTGCCGTTGGCGGGAGCCTTCGGGCCTTCCTCGCCCGGCTCATCGCCGCCGCCGACCTTCTCCAGCTTGGCGACAGCCGCGTCCAGCGCAGCCTTGGCGGCGTCGACCTGGGCCTGGGTGGCGCTCTCGTTGGCGGCCACGGTCTTGGCGGCCGCAAGAGCGGCATCGATGGCGGCCTTGTTGGCGGCCCAGGACTCAGCGGTGTAATCGGTCTCCTTCAGCGCCTCAGCGGCGGCGATGGAGGCGTTCAGAGCGGTCTTGCTGACCGCGCCGTCCTTGGTCAGGGCGTTGATAGCGGCCTCGACCTCATCGGCAGCGGCGTCGATCTTGGACTGCAGCGTAGCAGAGCCAAGCTTAGAAGTGGTGGTGTACTTGGTGTACAGGTCGTTCAGCTTGCCCCAGGAATCGAAGGTGTACTCCTCGGTATCCTTGGCGTTCAGCAGATCGTGGGCCTGATTCAAGAGCTTATCCAGCTCGCGGGTATCACCGGCCTTCGGCGTAATGTACGTACGGACCTTGAGCAGATCACTCAGATCGGCCAATACGCTGTTGCGGTTCTTCTGGCTGTTGGCCAGCGTCGTGCTGCTGATGCTGCTGCTGATCTTGGCGGCATCGTTCTTCATGGTCTGCACGGCCTGCGCCACAGTGGTCACGTCGGAACGGCCGGAAGAGTCCATCTTATAGTCGGACTCGACGATCTTGTCCACGTCGGCCAGGACCTTCTCGATGGTGGACACGGCGCTCCACTTGGACAGAGGATCGACCGTCACGGTCACATCGGAGCCGCGGGCGATATAATCGTTCTTATCAGTGCCGGTAGTAGACACAGCCAGCTCAATGCTCACAACACTGCCGGCAACAAGATACTCGTCGGCGGTATTGATCGTGATCTTTTTATCACTGATCGCAGGAGCATTCGCAGTAACAGCGACCTTGCCGTCAGAGCCCTTCACGTTGATCTTGTAGTTCGTATAGACAGCGGGCATCTCACCGGTCAGGGTGACTTCGATCTCCACATCCTTGCCAGTGACTTTTTTGCTCAGGCCGGGGATGGCAGGGTTCGCGCCGAGCAGAGAACCGGCGGTATAGGTGCCGATATAATCCGTCGCCGTGTCGTTGTACTTGCTGACCTTGGCAGACTTCAGTTCGGGACCGACATAACCGTCGGAAACGGTGATGGTCTGCTCACTGCCGACAGCTTCCCAATAGGTCGTACCGTTCAGGACGACCTGCTCATAGAACTTGATGACGATCTGATCGCCGGAAGCGAACGCGCCGTTGGCGGAAATAGGCGCCAGGGTGAGCGTCTGCACGTACTTGCCGGAATACTTGCCATCTTCCGCGAAGTTGGCGTTGCTGATCGTGGTGACAGATGCGTTGGCCTCTTCCTCAGCACCGGTCTTGCCGGCACCGGCATACCAGACGTTCCCGACCTTGTAGGCAATGCCGTAGACCTTGCCGTCGCCATCGGTCGCCGCAGTGCCGTCGAAATCGGTGACGGAAACAATGATATTGACATTTTTGTCATTCAGCTTGTTGGTCTCATACTTGATGGTATTGGTCTTCTCCGCCAGGGCGGCGTTGATATCATCGATGGCCTTGTTGTAATCGGCATAGGTCTTGCCGGTGGCGAAGCCGTTCAGGCCCTGGGTATCGCTCTTCAGATCCTTTGCAGCCTTAATGAGAGTCGCAAAGGTCGTCTCATATTTGCTGCCGAGGACATACTTGCTCGCGTCGTCCTTATAGGTGTCCTTCACGGCCTCAGCCTTGGCGATAGCGGCGTCCAGAGCGGCCATATCGTCGGCAGCGGGACGGCCGGCAGCAGCCTCGGTCCCCAGCAGGGCGATGATGTCGTTCACAGCGGCCGCGAAGTCCGCATAGGTCTTACCGTCATAGTCCGCGATGGTGTCGAGCACGGCGTCCAGGGCGGTCAGATAATCGGCGTGATAAGCCTTGGTCCAGGCTTCCTTGGTCACGTCGGTATCCTTATTGATGATATAGCCGGAGGTATAGACCTTCTTAGCGTTGTTGTACAGATTGTACAGATTGGCCGCCGTCATGTTGGCGGAAGCCTCATCCGTCAAAGCAGTAGTTTTATGATTCTCATCATCAACAAGCTTATTCAGGTTATCAGCCGCCGTCGTCACGACGTTCTCGGTCACGTCAAAGTCAACGTCCACGCCGTTGATGCCGTCCATGACGGTCTTGGCCTTGTTGTAGACTGCCACAAAGTCACCGGTGGCCTTAGCGAACGGATAGGTCTCAGGCTTGTCGGCGTCATACTTGCTGACGTCATAAGAAGTATTCCACGTGACGCTGGGGACACGGACTTCGCCGGCCTCGACCTTGGGCATGATCTCGTCAGCCAGCTGAAGGGCCTTGTACAGCTCCCAGTGGGCCTTGTTGGAGATGACGCCCAGAGCGACCAGCAGGGGCTCGTCGGACATGTCCTCGGGCATAACGGAAGCCATCTCGGGGGCGTCCTCGGCGGGCTCTTCAGCCGCGGGTTCGTCAACGACGGGTTCCTCCGCGGGCTCTTCAGCCTCGGGCTCAACAGGAGCCTCGGGGGCCTCGGGTGCCTGCTCCTCAACTTCGGTCACTGCCTCTGCCGCGAACTCGTCAGCCGCAAGGGCCGGGACGCACAGAGACAGAGTCATGACCAGCGCCAGAAGCAGGCTGAGCATACGTTTTGTCATTGTCTCTTATCCTCCTAAAGATAATTATTTTCGAGCCCTCCGTCGCACCACGGATTACACAGTCTGTGGTACGAACGCGGAAGAAACTTCCTTTGAGCCCAACTGTACGTTGGTGATTATAAGCTCCCAGACGTAAAAAAGCAAGAGGATTTTCAAAAAAACTTTATTTTTTTACATACCGACGCGGCCTGTGGCCCCGATTTAGGGCCGCAGGCGGGTTCGTCATGCCTTGGGATCGCCGTTTACAACCCCTCCACCGCACTTCGTGCGGTCCCCCTCCCCTTGCACAGGGGAGGCTTTGGGGGCGTCATACCACAGACTGTGTAGTCTGTGGTGTTTTTCTGCCCTTCTATAGCAGCAATGGCAGGCGTTCCAGCTGGGCCCGCTGCTCGGTGAAACTGCGTATCGTGTAGACCCTGGTGGTCTCGATGCTGCTGTGGCCCAGGATGTCGGAAAGGCGCAGAAGGTCCTTGTATACCTTATAATATGTCCGGGCGAACAGGTGGCGCAGGTTGTGGGGGAATACCTTATTTAATGATATCCCCGCCCGGGCCGCCAGCCGCTTCATGGCCTTCCAGATGTTGCTCCGGTCCAGCGGGTTGCCGTTTTTGCTCAAAAACACCGCTCCGGACGAAATATTCATCTTTTTGCAGTATTTCAAGAGCGTTTTGCATAATTTTCCGGGTAAAACGATGGTCCTGCGCTTCCCTTTGCATATTATTTCAGCCTGTCCGGCCCGCAGGGCCTCCGCCGTGATGGCGGAGATCTCGCTCACACGCACCCCTGTGGCGGCCATGGTCTCCAGGAGCAGCGCCAGCCGCTCGTCCCCCTCCCGCCGGGCTCTATGCACCAGGCATTCATACTCGCTTCGCCGCAGCTCCCGGCTTGGATCCGCGAAATTCCGGCGCTGTACACGCAGGAATCGAAGCTTCCATTCATCGTATCCGCAAAAATGCAAAAACGTATTCATCGCCGTCAGGGCCCCGTTCACGGTCCCGGCGGCCCTGCCGTTTCGGATGAGCTGCTCCTTGAATGCCACCAGCGTGGCCTTGTCACGGACCTCGCCCCCGGCGAAGGAGAGCAGATCCTCCAGTATCCTGCCGTACTTGACGGCGGTGGCAGAGCTATACTCCCGCTCCGCCATCTCCCGCCGGAAGGCCCCCAGGGCGTTTCTGTCCAGTTTCATGCGCATTCCCTCCTTTTTCCCATATTGTCCATATAGGGCGGAGATAATACAAATCCGGAGACATAAAAACGCCTCCCCGAAACGGGGAGGCATTTATTCACCTGACAGGCGGGCCTGTCTTATATATGGAAAGACCCCGTGACCACTGCGGTCACGGGGTCTTCTTTTGGAGCTGCTGGGCAGATTCGGACTGCCGACCTCGTCATTACCAATGACGCGCTCTACCGACTGAGCTACAGCAGCTGGCGACCGAGAAGGGACTTGAACCCTCGACCTCCGGCGTGACAGGCCGGCGTTCTAACCGACTGAACTACCCGGCCGCGAAACATCGCTTGCTCGCGAGCTTTTTGATTATACAGATTTCTGCCCGGCCTGTCAAGACTTATTTCGCCCCAGGCCCGTTTTTTCTTGCCAAAACCGCCCCCGCCCGGTCTGACGATTAACCAATTCTTAATATTCGTAATTTTTTGTTGCCTTTTCACGGGAAATCATATATAATGAGGAAAATCCAAATGATAAGGTAGTGATCATATGGCTGGAAGTCATCTGGCTCCGAGTTCCTCGTCCAGATCCAACAAGAACACCTCCCGTTCCGCCGAGACCGAGCGCCGGGCGCGCAGCCGCGCCGCGGAGCGGGACTATGAGCGCGGCTACGACCCCGACCTGGGCGGCGGCTACGACGACCGGGACGAGGGCTATGCCCCCCGCCGGGCCGCCCGCAGCCCTGAGCGCGGCACCGGCCGTGATACCGGCCGCGCCCCCCGGCAGAGGGACTATGACTACGACGACTATGACCGCGGCGGCAATGGCGGCGGTGGCGGCGGCTGGAAGACCGCCGTGCTGATCGTGCTGCTGATCGTGGTGCTGGCGGCCATCGGGTTCCTGGTCTGGAAGCTCTTCGGCGCGCAGATCATGGGCCTCATCGGCGGCGGCAAGGAGACCCCTCCCGCCGCGGCCAGCATCGCCCCGGGCATCACCACCCAGGTCACCGCGGAATATGAAAACGGCAAGAGCGTCTCCGGCAACATGGCCATCACCCAGGGCACCCAGCGGCTGCCCGATGAGCTGGCCGGCAGCACCACCGCCCAGGTGCTGGATGTGACCTGGGCCGACGGCAAAGAGCCGGAGGAGCCGGTGTACGTCACCGTGTCCGACCCCAGCTTCCCCAACGACGAGGGCCTGGCGGTCTATAACTACGTGGAGGACGAGCTCATCCCCGGCGAGGGCCAGTGGAATCTGGTTGGTACATACGCCATCCGCGACAACTCCGTCACCTTCCTGGCGGACGACCCCTCCGCCTTTGCCCTGGAGGTCATCAGCGCCAATCCCGCCACGCCTACCCCGGCGCCCAGCACGGAGCCCGTGCTGACCCCCACCCCCATGCCCACGCCCTCTCCCACCCCCATCGCCATCGTGGCGGTGGACTACGGCGCCTACGGCCAGGTCCAGTCCGGCGTATACGCCCAGGTGGATGAGATCGAGGACGACCAGGTCTATATCGTGGCCCTGGTGCGGGATATGCCCACCGACGCCAATGAGCAGCCCGAGGACACCGCCGACGCCGATACCGCGGACGGGGCCGGCTCCGCCGACGGCGGCATGACCATCTCCTATGTGGACGCCGACACCGGCGCCGACGTGCCCGTGCCGGACACCTCCGCCCCCGCGGAGGCCTATACCGGCCCCACCGCCTCCGTGCTCATGAACCTGGACGGCACCAATATGCGCACGGTGGAGATGAACATGTTCCAGACCGACGACGGCACGTGGTGCCTGGACGGCGATATCACCGCGGGCATGCTGTGGACCGCCAACCGGGACTACTATAACGGCGGCTACCGCTACTCCCTGGGCAACAACGAGGTGTTCATCAACCTGGCCGACGACGGCACCAACATGACCCTCAACGACAACCACATAAAGACCCGCTTCCTCATCGAGGACGCGGAGATGGCCGACGGCTCCACGGTCCAGACCCTGACCTATGCCGACAACGGCCGGCACTATATCAACGCCATGCAGATGATCGCCGACGCGGTCACTCCCGACGACTTCCCCGCCACCGGCAATGAAAGCGGTGACGACGTCCAGGGCCAGGTCATCCCCAGCGGCCACGTGCTGTATCTGGGCAGCGGCCTGATGCCTGAGAGCGACGCCGTGGCCCGGGAGGTGCTGCAGTTCACCGTCTCCGACAACGAGGCCGATGCCCTGCAGGTGATGCTCTTCAAGCTGGACAGCTCCATCGCCGCCCCCGCTTCCAGCACCACCCCCGCCACCAGCCGCATCGTGGTCCCCGCCGTGGACGAGACAACCAACCTGAGCTTCCTGGAGGTCCGGGACGGTGACAAGATCCTGCAGAACGGCGTGGACTACACCGTCAACGCCCGCGTGTACAACGACACCGTGGTCGTGGTCGTCCGGTTCATGGGCGACTACACCGGCCAGGTGGTCCGGACCTATCCGGGCACGAAGGTGCTGTGCAACGACGTGTTCGCCGAGGCCTCCTCCTCGCCCTCTCCGTCCCCGTCCGCCAGCCCCAGTCCCACGCCTGCCACGACGCCTGAGGGCCAGGCCACGGCCGCGCCCACCGCGACGCCGCCCACTACCGGGCAGGATCCCGGCCCGGTGCAGCCCACGGACAGCCCCAGCACCTCCACCCCCGAGCCGCCTCCCTCCACCGTCACGGAGGCGCCCAACATCACCGACGCGCCCTCCGAGACGGAGCCTCCTTCCAGCGGCGGCCCCGGTACTGGCACTGATACAACTACCCAAACGGATCCCCCCAGCACCGGCAGCAGCGATACCAACACCTGATAACACAAAAATACCGCACCGTGAACACGGTGCGGTATTTGCTTGCCTTTTCACTCTTCCGGGGTTTCAATGAGCCCCCAGACCACCCACAGCATGGGTTCCGTGAGGCTCAGGCCCAGGCCGAAGAAGTCCTGGATGAGGAAGCACAAAAACGCCGCCCCCAGGGCCGGGTACAGGGCGTTTTCCTTCCGGCGCTTTATCCAGGTCACCAGGGAACACACGATGGCGGCCAGGTACAGCCCCGCGCCGATGACGCCGGTGTTCATGAGATAGCCCAGGTACACGTTGTGGGGGTTCGCCACGTTGGCGGTGGAGTTTCTCACCTCGCTGTACCAGTGGATGTCGAACCGCAGGCCTGTGGTGCCCGGCCCCGCGCCCAGCCAGGGCTTTTCCCTGAACAGCGCCCAGCCCTGCTTCCATATCTGCCCCCGGTGGGAGCCGAACTCGTCCGCCAAGTGCCCGTGGAGCACCTGGCTCATCTCATAGATGGTCCCGCCCTTCCCCGGCCAGAACCACAGCGCCCCCAGGCCCAGGGCCGTGACCCCGCCGCTGATACCGGCCGCGAGCCGTGCCGTCCTGTCCCGCCGGATGCACACCGGGATGGCGACGAGGGCGCACCCCGCCACGGCCACCAGCCCCGCGTCCACGTCGCAGGCGGCGATGACGCCGAAACTCAAGGCCGCGGGCAGGAACAGCAGCTTGTCCCATTTTTCCTCCGACAATGCCGCGAAAGCGGCCAGCAGCGGCCCGGCCAGGCACAGATACGCCGACAGCAGCCCCACGTTCCCGATGGTGCCGAGGAACGCGCTGTTATAGGCCACATACTTATCGTAATAGTTGGTCCCCTCAGGGTAGAACCAGAAGGGGTCCAGGCCAAATAACTGCAATACCGCGATGACGCAGCACACCGCCGACGAAAACCCCAGCGCCCAGGCGTACCGCCGCCGGGGCCGTGCCAGGGCCGACACCCCGAAAAAGCAGGCGGCATACATGACCGTTGTGAGATACCCGTCGTTCCTGTCCGCCCCCATGAGGCAGGCGGCGCCATAGTCGGAGAGCACCGCCGAGATGCCCCCCGCCGCCAGGAAAGCGCCCATCAAAAGATGGGCGGGCCGCACCCGGGGCCGGTACCGCTCGCCCTGGATAAGTCCTATGACCAGCAGCACGGCGACGCACCCCAGCCATATTCCCACGGCCCAGGCGAAGAACCGGTACTTGGAGCCGGTGATGTCGTCATAGCCCTGAAAGCCCACGAACAGGGGGAACAGCCCCAGCATGACCAATATGAACTTGTCCGTGACCCACCGGGCCCTTTTCAGCTGTTTCATGGACCCATTATAGACCCGGAGGCGCCATTTCACAAGGCATTGAAAAGTTGGAAATAATATGATATAGTGAGTGATACTTTAGCGGAGAGGGGGCGCGTATGGCATATGGAGAATTTTTACGCCCTCATCGCCCGGATGAAGAACATCGACCGCTGGGCCCTGATGCGCTCCGTGACCCGTGAGAACGTCCAGGAGCACAGCCACATGGTGGCGGTGCTGGCCCACGCCCTGGCGGTGATACGCCGGGACGTGTTCGGCGTACCCTGCGACGTGAACGCCGCGGCCACGGCGGCCCTCTTCCACGACGCGGGAGAGATCCTGACCGGGGACCTTCCCACCCCCATCAAATACCGCAACCCGGACATCATGACCGCCTACCGAGAGGTCGAAGCGGAGGCGGCGGAGAAGCTGCTGGCCATGCTGCCGGAGGTCCTGCGCCCGGCCTATGCCCCGCTGCTCGCCGAGCCGGACCCTGCGCTCAAGCCCCTGGTGAAGGCCGCCGACAAGCTGTCCGCCTATATCAAGTGCATCGAGGAGCGCCGGGCGGGGAACGACGAGTTTTTGCAGGCCGAAAAAAAGACCCTGGACGCCCTGCGGGGGTACGGTCTTCCCGAGGTGGACTGGTTCCTGGAGCACTTCATCCCCGCCTTCGAGCTCACCCTGGACGAACTGGGGACCATGGACTACCGGGAACCGGAACTGAATAAGTAATAAACTGTCTCAAAGGAGATCAACGATATGCGTATGCACGCCGAAGACAAGACCATGGACAAGATCGTGGCCCTGTGCAAGAACAGGGGCTTCATCTTCGCCGGCTCCGAGATATACGGGGGCCTGGCCAACTCCTGGGACTACGGTCCCCTGGGCGTTCTGATGAAGCAGAACGTGAAGAACGCCTGGTGGAAGAAGTTCGTCCAGGAGAGCCCCTACAACGTAGGGCTCGACGCCGGTATCCTCATGAACCCCCGGGTCTGGGAGGCCTCCGGCCACGTCACCAACTTCAACGACCCCCTCATCGACTGCAAGGCCTGCAAGCGCCGTCACCGCGCCGACAAGCTCATCGAGGAGTGGGCCAAGGAGACGGGCACCGACATCAACGTGGAGGCCCTGACCAACGACGAGATGGTGGACTACATCCGGGAAAAGAAGATACCCTGCCCCGGCTGCGGCGCCACGGATTTCTCCGACATCAAGAAGTTCAACCTGATGTTCAAGACCCACCAGGGCGTCACCCAGGAGTCCGGCACGGACGTATATCTCCGCCCCGAGACCGCCCAGGGCATATTCGTGGACTACAAGAGCGTGCTGCGCACCACCCGGAAAAAGCTGCCCTTCGGCATTTGCCAGATCGGCAAGAGCTTCCGCAACGAGATCACCCCGGGCAACTTCACCTTCCGCATCCTGGAGTTCGAGCAGATGGAGCTGGAGTTCTTCTGCGAGCCGGGCAGCGATTTGGAATGGTTCAAATATTGGCGTGAGTTCTGCCACAAGTGGCTGCTGGAGCTGGGCATGACGGACGAATACCTGCGTCTTCGCGACCACACCCCCGAGGAGCTGAGCTTCTACTCCAAGGCCACCACGGACTTTGAGTATCTCTTCCCCTTCGGCTGGGGCGAGCTCTGGGGCATCGCGGACCGCACCGATTACGACCTGACCCAGCACCAGACCTTCTCCGGTGAGAAGATGGAATACAAGGAAGAGGGCATGGCCGAGGGCTTCATCCCCTATGTCATCGAGCCCTCCTTAGGCGCCGACCGTGTCATGCTGGCCTTCCTCATCGACGCCTACGACGAGGAGCAGGTAGGCGTGGATAAAAATGGCAAGCCCGACGTGCGCACGGTGCTGCACCTGCATCCCCAGCTGGCGCCCTATAAGTGCGCGGTGCTACCGCTCTCTAAGAAGGATGTCCTCGCGGGCCCGGCCAAGGAGCTCTACCAGCAGCTTTCCAAGGAGTTCTCCTGCGACTACGACGAGACCGGTTCCATCGGCAAGCGCTACCGCCGCCAGGACGAGGTGGGCACCCCCTTCTGCGTCACCTTGGACTTCCAGACCGTGGGCGACGGGGAGATACCCGCCGATAACTGCGTCACCGTCCGGGAGCGGGACAGCATGGAACAGGTCCGTATCCCCATGAGCGAGGTAGCGGACTACATCGCCCAGCGCATCAAGTATTGACCGTGAACGAGGAACAACGGCCCACGGAGGGGAGACCCACCGCGGGCCAGGCCTTCGTAAAGAGCATCCGCCCGGCGGGCTGCGCGCTGTTCCTTATCCTTGCCGTGCTGGTGACGGTCCTATGCCTCACCGCGGGCCGGGACCCCATCCCGGGCTATACGCCCCCGGAGCGGGCCAGTTATGAGCACGACCTGGGCCGATTGGAGCAGGTATTGGAGGAGCAGGTGTTCCCGAAGCTGCCCCAGTACGGCCTGGACGCGGAGGTCACCGGGGACACGGTCACCGTCACGGTGACCGGGAACCTGGCCGCCGCCCGGTCCGCCATTTTGCGCTACTTCCCGGAGGACCTGATCACCTTTGAAAGGGGCTGAACAACGGTGAAGATAAAGCTCGCCGCCGCCGCGCCGGAGATACTCCCCGGCCAGCCGGGCCGGAACATGGCCAACGTCCTGGCCGCCATCAGCCGCGCCAGGGACGACGGCTGCTCCATCCTGGTACTGCCCGCGGACCTGCCGGAGGACATGAACCGGGGTGCCATCGAGCGCCAGGCCGGGAAGATGACGGTCTACCCCCTCATGGAGCCATCCCTGCCCCGGGAGGAACTGCTGCACCACCACGACCTGGACATCATGTGCTGCTCCTCCTCCACCGCCGCCACCGTGGCCTCCCACTATGAAAACGTGAACCTGGCGGGCCTTGCCAGCCATGAGAACATGTCCGTGGTTGTCATGGCCTGCCCCATGGGCGGCGACGGGGGCACCCTCTACACCGGCCAGTGCATCATCGCCCAGAACGGCGCCATATTGGAAAATGCCGACGGCTACGTGATGGCCCGGGTGTCCATCCCCAGCCGGGAGAAGTCCGCCCCGGTGGAAGATCTGGTCTCCGACCAGCCCCACACCCCCTGGACCCCCCTGCCGGAGCTGCTGCCCCGGGTGCTGAAGCTGCAGAGCGAGGGCCTGGCCCGGCGGATGATGTCCGTGGGCGCCACCCAGCTCACCGTGAGCATCGGCCGCACCGCCTCCTCCCTGCTGGCCCTGGCGGCCTGCGTGCAGGCGGTGGATAAGCTGAAGCTGTCCCGCAAAAATATCCACGTCACCGCCGACGGCAACCGGGCCAACGCCATCGCCGCGGCCTTGGGCGTGACGGTGGGCGGCCAGGGCGGCCTCACCGTGGACGGCACGGACCTGACCGTCCGGGTGCTGGACGGCATAGAGCCGGAGGGCTACGCCGTGAACGCCACGGTGCCCCGGAGCGTGGCGGGCTTGGTCA
The DNA here is from genome assembly GCA_947625045.1 of uncultured Oscillospiraceae bacterium. Classification (GTDB taxonomy): domain Bacteria; phylum Bacillota; class Clostridia; order Oscillospirales; family Oscillospiraceae; genus CAJOIG01. The sequence continues at coordinate 78,654 of CANQMW010000010.1, read as the reverse complement.
TGCGCTGGTATGCCAACACCTGCGGGGACATGGCCCTGTCGGTGCCCATCCGGTCCATCTGCCTGGACGACACCGCCCGGCCCTGGAAGCTTTACGACTTCCTGCTCCACTTCTCCCTGGTCTACGATCTGCCTAAGTGGAGCCAGGCCCGGCTTTTGGAGGACACCTTCGAGGAGGAATACGACCTGGAGACCATCCAGAAGGTGCTGGATGAGTTCTTCGACGTCTACCGCCGGCCCGGGCTATGCGACGGCCCCGCGGTGTTCTCCCTGGACGTGCATCCCCCCGTCACCAACGTGTGAATATGCCTCTCCCGCCCGCCTGCCGGCGGACGGGAGTTTTCTTTTCTGTTCGACCGATCTCGCGGCCCCGCCGTGGTAGGATGGAGAAAAAAGGAGAACCGTATGCTCCAAAGCCGAAAATACAACTTATACGCCCTGGGGACTGTGCTGGTGTGCCTGGGCTGCATGGGCCTGGCCGCGGCGCTGGACAGCGCCGCCCGGCTGCTGGCCGCCCAGTTCGCCGCCCCGGCGGCGGGCTGGACCGAGGACATGTTCCGCCGGCCCGCGGCGGCCGCCGACTGGCTGACGGCGGCGGGGGCCCTCTTAGGCGCGCTGCTCCTCTATAAGGGCGGGCCCCGGGCTTCTCTGGCCGCCGGGGCGGCCCTGGGGGCCGTGGGGTGCATGGCCCTCGCCGTCTGCCATGGCGGGGCTTATGCACTCTACCTGCTGGGCGAGTGTCTGCTGCCCGTGGGGGCAGCATGCCTGCGCCTGGGCGGGATGGGCCTTATTTTCAACTGGTTCGTCCGGCTCCGGGGCCGGGCCATGGGCGCGGCCGCCCTGGGCGGAACGGTATACCTGGCCCTGGGGGCCGGGGCCGTGGGCCAGTTCATCGCCGCCCGTCTGAGCGGCGCGTTCACGCCGCTGGCCGGGGGCGCGGCGGCGGCATTGGGCCTCTTAGCGCTGACCACCTGCCTTCTCCGGGACGAGCCGGAGGACATAGGCATGTACCCGGATGGGGCGGGCACGCCCCCCGACCGGGAGACGGCAGAGCCCATCAAGATCCTCTCCCAGCCCCGGCTGTGGCTGGCGCTGGTGTGTCTCGGCGCTCTCGCGGCGGCGGCCGCCGGGTGGACGGCCTTCCTGGCCCCCCGGCTCATGGCCCGGCACGGGGGCGGGGACGCCCTGGTGGTCCAGGCGGGGCCCTGGCTGGCGCTGGGGGCCATCCTGGCCCTGCCCGCCGGGTACCTGTTCGGGTGGCTGTGCGACGCATCCGGCGCCATGAACGGCGTGCGTCTGCTGGCCCTGGGGGAGATGGCCGCGGCGGCGCTTTTATGGGCCTTTCCCAAGGAGCTGGGCATCCGGGAGGGCATCCTTATCGCCCTGTGCGAGGCGCTATTGATCGGCGGCGGCCCGGTGGCGCTTCCATGCGCCATGGCCCAGGTCTATGGCCGGCGGCAGGTCTTCTCCGCCGGGCGGGTGCTGTTCCCCGCCCTCTACCTGGCCGCGGCGCTCATGGGCCCCGCAGGCGCTCTCCTTGGCGGCGGGGAGCGTGCCCGGCTCTATATCGTCCTCCTGGCCCTGGCCGCGGTGGGATTCTTGCTCTCCTTCTTCCTGCGGCCAGAAAAGAAAGGATAGAAAAAGCCTCCCCTGTGCAAGGGGAGGTGCCGAGCGGAGCGAGGCGGAGGGGTTGTCTGACAATCCCCCAGTCAGCGCTTCGCGCTGCCAGCCCCCTTTGCACAAGGGGGCCTTTTTATGCCCATCTATATAGTCTGACCTCTACTTCTTTGTTCAGTTCCATGCTCTCCGGCGTTACCTTGCAGTCATAGGCCAAAATATGCACCCCCGCGGCACGGGCCGCCCGGAGGGCAGCGGCGAAGGCCGGGTCCGTGGCCTCATTGGGGGCGAAATACCGGACGTTTTCCATCTGGATGACGAACAGCACATAGGCCTGGCCCGGAAAGGCGGCCAGCTCCCGCAGATGCTTCGTGCCCCTTACCGTTGGCGCGTCGGGGAACAGCACCACGCCCTCCCGCTCCAGCGTGACACCTTTCACTTCCAGCAGCGCTAATTCCGGGGTAAATGCAGCTATGTCAAATCTGCTGTCGCCCACGGTATATTCCGGCCGTATCTCCGTCCCCTTGGGAAACAAATGCCCCGTCCGGAGCCATTCCAGGGCCGCGGCGTTGGGGGCCTGGCTGTCCATATTGATGAGCCGCTCTCCCTTTCGCACCGCCACCAGGTCGTACCGGGTCTTCCGGGCGGGGTTTTGCCCCTCCGCCAGGTATACCGCGGCACCGGGCACCAGCAGCTCCCGGCACCGGCCCGTGTTCTTCACGTGGACCGTCTCCACAGCGCCGTCCAGCTCCACATGAGCGATAAATCGATTGGGCCGGTCGATGAACCGGCCCATTTTTATGGCGTCGTATCTCATGAACGTACCGCTCTCAGCAGCTTCTGTGTGTACTCATGCTGCGGATGGTCGTACACCTCGTCCACCGTGCCGGACTCGATGATGCGCCCCGCCTGCATGACCATGACCCTGTCGCATATGGAGTAGACCACGTTCAGGTCATGGCTTATGAAGAGGTAGCTTAAGTCCAGCTCCCGCCTGAGGTCCCACAGAAGGTCCAGTATCTGCGCCTGGATGGTCACGTCCAGGGCCGACACCGGCTCGTCGGCGATGATGAACCGGGGCCGCTGGATGAGGGCCAGGGCGATGGACACCCGCTGGCGCTGGCCGCCGGACAGCTCCCGGGGTTTATTGTTTACATAATCTTTTTCCAGTCCCACCCGCTCCATCATATCCAGCACCCGGCGCTTCCGCTCCGGGGCGTCATACTTGCCGAAGATGCGAAGGGGCTCTTCCAATATCCAGCCCACGGTCCGGGCCGGGTTCAGACTGGAAAAGGGGTCTTGAAACACCATCTGGGGCCGCTTTGTGAAGTGGCGTATCTCCCCGGTGATCTCGTGCTGGGGCAGCATGCCCAATATGGCCTTGGAGAGCGTCGACTTGCCGCAGCCGGATTCGCCCACCAGGCCCACGATCTCTCCGTGGTTAACATAAAAACTAACATCGTGGACCGCCTCATACCCGCTCCGCCGGCCGAACACGGTGGCGTCGGAGTAGCGGACGGTGAGGTGCTCCACCTCCAGGACCCGCTGTTCAGTTGTGGCGGGGGCCTCATTCATGGCGCTTCCTCTTTTTGGGGATGGCGGCGATGAGCCGCCTGGTGTACTCGTCCTGGGGGGCGTTGAAAATGGCGTCGGTGCTCCCCCGCTCCACGATTCTTCCCCGGTACATGACCGCCACCTGGTCACACAGCCGCCGCACCACGGACAGGTCGTGGCTTATGAGCAGTATCGCCACGCCGAACTGCTCGCTCACATTCCGCAGCAGCTCCAATATCTGGGCCTGCACGGTCACGTCCAGGGCCGTGGTTGGCTCGTCGCATATAAGGAGCTTGGGGTGTATCACCATGGCGGAGGCGATGACGGCCCGCTGCCGCTGGCCGCCGGAGAGCTGATGGGGGTATTTTTCATAGGTCCGCTCCGGGTCGGGCAGGCCCACTTGGTCCATGGCCTCCAAGGCCATGCGCCTGATCTCGGCGGCAGAGAGGTCGGTGTGGATGCGCAGCACCTCCTCCACCTGCCGGCCCACCCGCATGAGGGGGTTCAAGCTGGTCATGGGCTCCTGGAACACCACACCGATGTCCTTGCCCTGGACCGAGCGCAGCTCGTTCCGGGAGCAGGCCAAAAGGTCCCGGCCCTCGAAGAGGACCTGGCCGGTCATGTTCACGTTCCACCGCTCGATGAGGCCGGACAGGGCCATGGCGGTGACGGTCTTGCCGGAGCCGGACTCCCCCACCAGCCCCAGCCGCTGGCCGGGTTCCATGGCGAGGTCCACGCCCCGGACGGCCTCCTTCCCGGTGGAGAGGAACGTCACATGCAGGTCCCGGATGTCAAGAAGCATGGCCGGTCCCTCCCATCCCCTCGCTCAAAAGCCCGAAGCCCAGCACCAGCAATATGATAGCCGCCCCGGCGCTGAGAGCGTACCAGGGGGCGGTGAGAAGATACCCCTGGGCCTCGTTCAGCATGCGGCCGAGGCTGGCGTCCGGGGGCTGGACCCCCACGCTTAAGTAGCTCATGGACGCCTCCGCCAGCACGGCGTTATTGAACCCGATGGCCACGTTGGGCAGCAGCACGGGCACGATGTTGGGCAGGATGTGCAGGAAGAGGATGCGCATGTCCCCCGCCCCCATGAGCCGGGCGCTGGCCACATAGTCCAGGGCTTTCTGCCTCGCCACCTCCGCCCGGACCACCCGGGCGAAGCTGGGGATGAACAAAAGCCCCAGGGCCAGGATGATGTGGTACTTTCCGGAGCCGAACAGCGCCACCAGCACCAGGGCCAGCAATATGCTGGGGAAGGCCGCCAGGGCGTCGTTCAGGCGCATGACCACCTCGTCCAGCCACCCGCCGTAGTACCCCGTGAGCCCGCCGATGATGAGCCCGGCGGTGAGGCCGATAGCCACCGTGGCGGCGGCGATGACGGCGGTTGCGCCGGCGCCCTCCACCACCCGGGAGAAGATGTCCCGGCCGAAGTTGTCCGTGCCCAGAAGATGCCGGAAACTAGGCGAGAGCATCTTGGCCTTCCCGTCCATGGCGTTGGGGTCATAGGGCGTCCAGACCATCCCAACCAGGATGATGGCCAGCATCACGGCGGTGATGACCGCCCCCGCTTTGAAGTTTTTGTTGTGCCGCAAGTCCATAGTTTCAGCCCAGCCTTACCCTTGGATCGATATACTGGGTCAGCACGTCTGCTAAATAATTCATGAATACCACGATGAACGCGATGATGACCACGATGCACTGCACCACGGGATAGTCCCGGTTGCCGATGCTGGCGAGCAGCAGCCTTCCCAGCCCCGGCAGGGCGAACACCTGCTCCACGATGATGGACCCGGCCACGATGTCCGCCAGCGTCATGGCCACGAAGGTGACCACAGGCAGGATGGCGTTGCGCAATACATGATAGCGCAGCACGCCCCAGCGGGAATTGCCCCGGCTGTAGGCCGTGCGCACATAGTCCATCTGCATCTGATTTAAGATGGACGAGCGCAGCAGCTTCGTCACCATGGCCGCCTTGGGGATGGCGATGGCCAGCGCCGGGAAGAACAGATAGCCCAAAAACCCCCAGAAACTCTCCCGGGGGCTTATGAACCCGCCCGGCACGAATAATTTCAGTACCAGGCCGAAGACGTATGTAAAGAGGATGCCCAGGAAGAACGGGGGAATGGCCATGAACACCTGGTCCATGGCCACGCACACCCGATCCAGCCGTCCGCCCTGAAAGCGCGCCAGCGTGATGCCAAGAGGGATGCTGATGGCGATGACCATGAGCCAGGCCATGAGGGAGAGCCCCGCCGTGACGGCGCCCTTTCCCTCCAGGACCTTTTCCACGCCCATGCCATAGCTGTAGCTGTCGCCCATATCCCCGGTGACGAACCCGGTGAGCCAGTCGAAGTAACGCACGAACACGTTCCTGTCCAGTCCCATCTCATGGCGCAGGGCCTCGGCCCGCTCCGGGGTGTAGTCGGTGCCCAGGAGCTTGGTGACGGGGTCCGCGGGGATGATCTGGAAGGCCAGGAAGGCGAGCAGGGATATGAGGAGCAGGGTGACGGCCAATACTCCTGTTTTTTTCAGTACATACTGCAAATGTTTCCTTATGCGGTCTTATAGACCGTGGACATGTCCATGACGTACAGGGGGTAGAACTGATACCCCTGCACGTTGGGCTGGGTCACCACGAAGTCCGCCAGGTCCTGGATATAGACGTTCGCGGCATTCTCGGTGAGGATGGTCTCGCACTCTTTGAATTTCGCGGTCTGCTCCGCGTCGTCCGTGGTGGCCAGCGCCGCGGCGTAGGCCGCGTCATAGTCGGCGTTATCAAAGCCTATGAAGTTCTTGGCGTTATCGCTCCCGAACCGGGCCAGCAGCGCCGAGGCCGTGAGGGTGGAGGCGTCCATGCCGTGAAGGGTGGCCTCGAAGTCCCGGCCCTGGTAGACGTCGGAGTACCAGGCGCTGTTTTCCATCTGCTCGATCTTCGCGTTCACCATGCCGGTCTGGCGCAGCAGCTCCACCACCGCCTGGGCGGTGTTCACGTGGGGCGTGTAGGCCGCTACCACGTCGATGGTGAACTCCAGGGGCTTGGCGGCGCTGTAGCCGGCCTCGGTGAGCAGTTCCTGGGCCTTGGCGATGTTGTACTCGTAATAATCCGTCAAGGCCTCGTCAAAGTACTTGCCGAAGGCGGGGTACATGCTGCTGCCCAGGGCCGCGCCGTGGCCGTCCCCGGCCAGGTCGATGACCATCTGCTTGTCGACGGCGTAGCACAGCGCCTGCCGGACCCGGACATCGTCGAAGGGGGCGCGGGCGTTGTTGAGGTAGAGCGCCTGCACCAGGTTCATGCTCCCCTCCAGCACATTGAGGCCGGAAAGCTCCGCCACCTGGCTTGCCTCCAGGTGGGCCGCCATGTCGATGGCGCCGGAGCGCAGGCTCATGACCATGGTCTGGCCGTCCTCGATGACCTTGAAGGTCACCCTGGCGGACTTGGCGGGCTCCCCCCAGTAGTCGTCGAACCGCTCCAGGACGATGTTCTCCTGGACGGAGCGGGAGACATACTTAAAGGGCCCGGTGCCCACGATGCCGTCCGCCGGGTCGCTCCCCTCGGGGATGATGGCGGCGGTCATATAGGCGATGAACTCCGCGTCGGGCGCGGAGAGGGTGACGACGACGGTGCGGTCGTCGGGGGCCTCCACGGCGGATATGCCCGCCAGGGTGGCCATCAGGGGCTCCCCGGTCTCAAGCCCGGCAGCGCGGGTCAGGGAATAGACGACGTCCCCGACCGTGACCTCGTTACCGTTGTGGAACCGCACGCCCTCACGGAGGGTGAAGGTGTATTCATCGGCGGTGTCGTTAACGGCGTAGCTTTCGGCGACGGCGGGGACGAGATTTCCTTGTGTATCGGGCTTTACCAGCCCTTCATAGATGTTGAAAAGGACTTCTCTGGTTCCTGCCAGCGACGAAGATACGTGCGGGTCAAGACTGCTGTCCAGGTCTGAGGCGATGCCCACGGTAAGCGTACCGTTGGCGTCGGCCGGGGAGCCGGCGGCGAAGGCTGACTGGCCGCCTCCCACGAGGAGTGCCGCCGTCATAAAGACTGCCGTTGCAAGAGCGAGAATACGATCTTTCATGGTATTTTCTCCTTTTTGGCTCCCATATTCAGTTTTCTCTTGGCGGGAAGAGCATAGCACATTCTCCCCGCCCGGTCAAGTGCAAAAAAGCCCCCTCGGCCAATGGGGCTCCGAGGGGGCTTGATAGGGGGCGATTATTTCAGATACCCGTCCACCACGGCCTGGGCCGCGGCGGCGTCGTTGGCCACCACGAAGATGACGGTCTGGCCGCTGACGGTGACGATGGCGCTGTCCAGCCGGGGGATGGCCTCGGGCACGTAGCTCTCCAGCACGGCCTTCTGGTCGCTGACCCGCTGCTGGCAGAGGGCGGACACGTTCTTGGCCGCGTCGGCGCTGGCCGCCTTGGCCAGGAAGATCTCCTCGCCGGTGGAGGCGTTGGCATACATGACGCAGCTTTCCACCTCGCTGGGGTCGTAGCGGTAAAGGCCCACCGCCACGCTCTCGGCCACGGGATACTGGCTCATGTCATCCGTGAAGGCGGCGCTGGCCACCAGGTCATTTCCCAGGGCGCTGATGTCCACGTCCTTGGCCTTTCCGCCGCCGCAGGAGGCCAGGCACAGGATGAGCGCCAGCATCAGGAGGCAGACGCCCAGCTTTTTGAGTGTCTTAAGCATATTCGATCCCTTCCTTGTCTTTCTCTTTATTTGTCAGGCCCCGGCGTCCTCCGCAGGGTCCGTGGCCGCCGGGGGCATGGGGATGGGGCTGTTCTCCGGCACAGGCATGGAGCCGGTGGGGATGTAATGGGTCTTCATATACTCGAACCACAGGTCGTAGTGGGCAGGAGAGAAGTGGGTGCCGTCGTTGGTCACGTCCGCGGGCAGATACCCCTCCTCGTCGCACAGCACCGAGTAGGCGTTCAGGTACCACACCTGCCGCTCTTTGGCGATGGCCTTCACCATCTCGTTGTAGGACTGGACATACTCCCGGGTGAAGGAGGAGCTGTTGGAGCTCTTCCACCGGCTCACCGGCGTTGCGCTGATGAGGTATATAATGGCGTCCGGGTGGTCTGCCTGGAGCTTGTCCAGGAGCATGTTGTAGGCCTCCCGCAATGCGGTGCGGTCATAGCTCATCTCGTTGTTGCCGAAACCCACGTATATCTTGCCGTAGTTCCCGGTGCTCATCTGTTCGGCGTAGGGCATGGCCGACAGCACGGTCAGGCCGTCTTCCATGAACCACTGGCTCTTGTCGTCGGGGAACAGGTCCTCGTGGTCGTATATCCACAGGCCGCTGAGCACGGAGTTGCCCAAAAAGGCGGCGTCGGCAAAGTACTCCTGCCCCACCGGCACGGCCTGCTCGGGGATGTCCGGGCCCGGCCAGGGGGTGGCTGTGGGCTCGGGGGTCTCGGTGGGTATGGCCGTGGGCTCAGGCGTGGGGGTGCTGCGGCTGAAGAGGCCGGACAGGCTGAAACCGGTGCCGCCGGGCTCTCCGCCCTCGGCGGAGGCGGGCGCCAGGGCTCTCACGCCCATGACCAGCGCCGTCACCAGCAGTATCACGCTCAGCGCCAGAAATACCAGCGCACGGGTCCTGTATCTCATAATTTCTCCCAACGTCCGGCGGGCCGCCGGCGCATAAAAACGCATGATTTGTCATTTTATGTCTACCTAAGACTATATCACGTTTCCCCATATAATGCAATAGTAACCTGTAAAAACCGGCAAAAGGAAGTTTTTCCGCCCCGGGCCGGACCATGCGGCGAAAGGGACGAAAAATTATAGAAACATATCCCCCGGCCCCGGCAGTCTGGGCCCGGCGCGAGAAACGCGATTGCAATGTGTCTTTGTTTGGCGTATAATCATATAAATATATTATTGGAAAAGGTACGGCATGAAAAATACGGTTTGGAACATCCCGGACGAGGCGCCCATCCCCGAAGCGCTGGTCCGGGCGGGATGCACGCCGCTGCTGGCGGCGGTGCTGGCAGTCCGTGGCATAACCTCGGCGGAGGACGCCGCCGCCTTCCTGGCGGAGGGGCCCTTCGAGCCCGGGGACCCCATGGCCCTGCCCGACATGGCCGCCGCCGTTGATCGGCTGCGGCTGGCGAAGGAGCGGAATGAGACGGTGGCGGTCTACGGGGACTACGACGTGGACGGCATCACCTCCTCCTGCCTGCTGGCGGACTATTTGCGTACCTGGGGCCTCAGCACGGAGGTCTACATACCCGACCGGCTGGAGGAGGGCTACGGCGTCAACGCCGCCGCCATCGGCAAGCTGAAGGACAGGGGCGTGAGCCTCATCGTCACCGTGGACTGCGGCATCACCGCCGTGGCGGAGACGGCCCATGCCGCCTCCCTGGGCGTGGACATGATCGTCACCGACCACCACGAATGCCAGGAGGAGCTGCCCGCGGCCGTGGCGGTTGTGGACCCCAAGCGGGACGAGAACTGCCCCTGCCGCCACCTGGCGGGCGTGGGCGTGGCGTTTAAATTGGTCTGCGCCCTGGCGGGCGACGGGAAGGCCATGCTGGAAAAATACGCGGACCTGGTGGCCGTGGGTACCATCGCCGACGTCATGCCCCTGACCGGGGAGAACCGGCGCATCGTGAAGCAGGGCCTTCAGAAGCTGCGCACCTCCCCCCGGCCGGGCCTGGCCGCGCTGATGGACTTATCCGGCGTAGCGGTGGAGCGCCTGGGCGCCAACGCGGTGGGCTTCACCCTGGCCCCCCGCATCAACGCCGCCGGCCGGCTGGGCCGGGTGGCGGACGCCGCCGCGCTCATACTGGACGATGACCCGGCCAAAGCCGCCGCCCACGCCGAGGCGCTGTGCGACATGAACCGGATGCGCCAGCAGCTGGAGGCGGACATCTGGGACCAGGCCGGTGAGATGCTCTCCGGCCACAAGCCGGGCGAGCCCATCGTCCTGGCCCGGGAGGGCTGGCATCAAGGGGTCATCGGCATCGTGGCCTCCCGGCTCTCCGACGCCTGGCGTGCCCCGGCCATCATGATCTCCCTGGACGGGGACAGGGGCAAGGGCTCCTGCCGCAGCTGGGGCGGGTTCAACCTCTTCGACGCCCTGGCCGCCTGCGGGGAGCACCTGGACTCCTTTGGCGGCCACGCCCTGGCCGCGGGGCTCAACATTCGCCGGGAGAACATCGACGATTTCCGGGACGCGCTGTGCGCGTATTACGCCGCCCATCCCCCCGCGGGGGAGGAGGGCGTGAGCCCCGACCTTCTCATAGAGGACGCCGCTTTGCTCTCCATGGAGTGCGTGGAGAGTCTGGACCTCCTGGAGCCCTGCGGCAATGGAAACCCCCGGCCGCTTTTCTGCCTGCGGGACGCGCGCCTGGCCGGCGCGGTGCCCATCGGCAATGGCCGCCATACCAAGCTTCAATTGGAGCGCTTCGGCCGCCGGTGGGAGGCGGTGTGGTTCTCCAAGACGCCCCAGGACCTGGGCGCACTGCCCGGGGACCGGGTGGACGCCGCCTTCCATCTGCAGGTCAGCGACTTCCGGGGCCGGCGGACCGTGCAGCTGGTGATGGCCGCCCTGCGGCCGGTGGACATGGCTGCCCGGTGCCGGGACATCCTCTCCGGCGGACCCATCGGGGATTACCGCCTGACCCGCCCGGAGATATCGGACCTGTGGCGGAGCCTGAAGGCCCAATGCCCCTGCAGGGTGCGCTTTTCCCGGCTGGGGAAGCTGGACAGGCGGCTGGAAGCCGCCCAGATCGCTTTAGGCCTGCGGGTATTCGCGGAGCTGGGCCTGGCCAACGTGCGCTTCACCCAGGAGGATATGGACCTCTCCCTGGCCGCCTGGCAGGAGAAGACGGACCTCAATAACTCCCCCGCCTGGCGGGCCCAGTCGGAACAATAAATTTGCCCCTGTCTGTACATAAAACAAGGAAGAGAGTTTTATCATGACAGAATTTTCCCCGGACAATGCCTTTGAGGCGCTCTCCCGCGTCCTGAAGGAGAACAGCCCCAACGCGGACCTGGACCGCATCCGCGGCGCCTTCGACTTTGCCGTGAAGGCCCACGACGGCCAGATGCGCCGGGACGGCACGCCCTACGTCACCCACACCATCGCCGCGGCCACCATCGCCGCCGAGATGGGCCTGGATGACGAGTCCGTCATGGCCGCGCTGCTGCACGATACCCTGGAGGACACCGACACCACCCACGACCAGCTGGAGGCGGAGTTCGGCGCCGACGTGGCCGACATCGTGGAGGGCGTCACCAAGCTCACCCGGGTGCAGTACAGCACCATGGAGGAGGCCCAGATGGAGAACCTCCGCAAGATGCTCATGGCCATGGCCAAGGACATCCGGGTCATCCTCATCAAGCTGGCGGATAGGCTGCACAACATGCGCACCATGAGCTTCCAGAGCCCGGAAAAGCAGCTGGCCAAGTCCCGGGAGACCATGGAGATATACGCCCCCATCGCCCACCGCCTGGGCGTAGAGAAGATGAAGGACGAGCTGGAGGACCTGGCGCTTCTCTACCTGGACCCGGTGGGATATCAGGAGATCACCAACATTCTGGACAAGCGCCGGGACACGTTGGAGAAGTTCCAGAAGTCCATGGAGGAGCGCATCAGCCAGCGCATGGAAAAAGAGGGCATCGCCTGCACCGTCTACGGCAGGCTGAAGCACATTTACTCCATCTACCGGAAGATGTACACCCAGCACCTGGGCGTGGAGGAGATATTCGACCTGTGCGCCTTCCGGGTCATCGTGAACGATCTCGCGGACTGCTACAACGTTCTCGGCATCATCCACGAGATGTTCCGCCCGGTGCCCGGCCGGTTCAAAGACTACATCTCCACCCCCAAGCCCAACAACTACCAGAGCCTGCACACCACCGTCATCGGCACGGAGGGCATCCCCTTCGAGGTGCAGATACGCACCTGGCAGATGCACGTCACAGCGGAATACGGCGTGGCGGCCCACTGGAAGTATAAGTCCGGCGGCATAGGCAGCAAGGACGGCGACGAGGAGAAGTTCGCCTGGATACGCCGGCTTCTGGAGAGCCAGCAGGACGCGGACGCCCAGGACTTCTACCACGACCTCAAGGTGGACCTTTTCGACGACGAGGTGTTCGTGTTCACCCCCAACGGGGATGTGAAGAGCCTGCCCGCCGGGGCCACGCCCATCGACTTCGCCTACGCCATCCACTCCGCCGTGGGCAACTCCATGACCGGCGCCAAGGTGAACGGCCGCATCGTGCCCATCGCCTACCCCCTGCAGAACGGCGACATCGTCTCCATCATCACCTCCCACTCCGCCGCCGGCCCCAGCCGGGACTGGCTGAACATCGCCCGCTCCGGCGAGGCCCGCAGCAAAATACGCCAGTGGTTCAAGAAGGAGCGCCGGGAGGAGAACATCGTCCAGGGCCGGGATATGTTCGAGTCCGAGGCCCGGCGGGTGGGCCTTTCCATGGCCGACGTCACCGACCCGGAGATCCTGCCCCACATCTTAAAGCGCATGGCCGTCACGGATCTGGACGACGTGTTCGCCTCCATCGGCTACGGGGGCATGACCGCCTCCCACGCCGTGGGCCGCATCCACGACGAGATCGTCCGCAACCGCACCGCTGTGCGCAAGACGGAGATCGACAAGATGCAGGAGCGGGCCGACCGCCGCCAGCAGAAGGAGCTGAAGGCCGTCCAGGGCGTGCTGGTGGAGGGGCTGGACAACTGCCTCATCAAGTTCTCCCGCTGCTGCACCCCCGTGCCCGGGGACCCCATCATCGGCTTCATCACCCGGGGCCTGGGCGTGTCCATCCACCGGAAGGACTGCGTCAACTACCGCCGGGACGCGGACTCGGGCCGGTGGATCAACGTCTCCTGGGCCGACCATATCACCGACAGCTACGCCGCTGACATCTACATCACCGCCGACGAGCGGGGCGGCCTCGTCATGGACATCGCCACCGTGCTCAATTATCTCAACGCCAAGGTCCGCTCCCTGAACGCCCGGGACGTGGGCAAGGGCGTCTCCACCGTGGTGATCACATTGGAGATACAGGACGCCAGGGAACTGCAGAACATCATCAACCGCCTCCAGGGCGTCCGGGGCGTCCGGGATATCAACCGGGGAGGGATGTGATATGCGTGCCGTCGTGACAAGAGTGAAAAACGCCTCCGTGGAGATTGAGGGCGCCATACATGGCGAGATAGGTCAAGGCTTTCTGGTGCTGCTGGGGGTCCATGTGGACGACGGCCCCGCGGAGGCCGTGAAAATAGCCGACAAGATATGCGGCCTGCGCATATTCGAGGACGAAAACGGAAAGATGAACCTGAATCCTGTTCAGGCCGGGGCCAATGCCCTTCTCATCATCAGCCAGTTCACCCTCTTCGCCGACTGCCGCAGCCGCCGCCCCGGCTTCACTATGGCCGCCCGGCCGGAGCAGGCCATCCCCCTCTACGAACAGGTCATCGCCCTGTGCCGGGAAAAGGGTTTTCATGTGGAGACGGGCGTATTCGGCGCGGACATGCAGGTCCGCAGCCAGAACGACGGCCCGGTGACCATCCTCTTGGATACAAAGGAGCTGTAACGCCATGCTGATAAAATGCCTGACCGTTGGCCCCATCGAGACCAACTGCTATATCGTCACCGATGAAAACACCCTCCAGTGCGCCGTCATCGACCCCGGCGACGAGTCCAACACCGTCATGGACTATTTGGAGGCCAACCACCTGACCGCCAAATACATCTTCCTCACCCACGGCCACTTCGACCACACCATGGCCGTGAACGCCGTGCAGGCCGAGACCGGCGCCACCGTGTGCATCCACCGGGCCGACGTGGGCACCGGCGATTACCGCTTCACGCCCCCGGCGGGGGCGGTATACTACGGCGAGGGAGACACCTTCACCGTGGGCGCCCTGACCTTTGAAGTGTTGGAGACCCCGGGCCATACCCCCGGCGGCGTGACCCTTCTCTGCGACGGGGCCATGTTCTGCGGCGACACCCTCTTCCGGGACTCCTGCGGCCGGACGGACCTGCCCGGCGGGGACATGCCCACCCTCATGCAGAGCCTCAAAAAGCTCTCCGCCCTCCCCGGGGACTATGAGGTCTATCCCGGCCACATGGAGAGCTCCACCCTGGACCGGGAGCGCCGCTTCAACTATTACATGCGCTACGCCATGGGGATGTAAAGAGTATAAAACTGCCCCCGGGACCGCAGTCCCGGGGGCTTGTCATATCATCGTTTATCTGTAAGGCCCAGAATGTAGTCGGTGGATGTGCCGTAATACTTCGCCAGCTCTATCACGGCCCAGGCCGGTATCTCATGGATACCCTTCTCATAGCGGCGGTATACCTCCCGTTTGCAGTGCAGTACCTCTGCGATCTGTTCCTGTGTCTTGTCCGCATCTACCCGCAGGTCTTCCAAACGTTGAAAATGCACGTCGCATCACCTCGCGGACATGCTACTAAATTGTAGCTTTTTCTGTTGAGATATGCTACAATTTAGTGGCATTATGGGAGGTGATATGATGCCCGACTATCGAAAGATGTACTATATCCTCTGCTCCGCCGCCTCCAAGGCGATAGACCAGATGCCGGACATGCCGGCCAACCAGCCCGCCCGTCAGACCCTGCTGGCCGCCTTGGCTGAGGCTGAGGACTTGTATATCAACGACAGTAACTTGCTGCAGTTCCCAAAGAGCGAAGACAAAAACTCCTGAGACGCAGGCATTACAATGCCCCCGGGACCGCAGTCCCGGGGGTTTGTCTTTTTTGAAGTGCGCTCCGACGAAGATTGGGCCCCCCATGAAAGCCCAGCGAAGCGGGTTTCATGGGGAAAAGGAAGAAGGACTTTGACCGATGCGGGAGCCTGGCTTGCCAGGTTCCCAAATCTTCAAAGTCCTTCTGACGCAGACGAACCGCCACCGGGCCGGGTGACGGTTCTAAGACTTTTCACTTGACTTCGGGCTAACCGCTTGTCACAGCGCCCTTTTTGTATGTTCATTATAGACCGGACCATGCCCGTCTGTCAAGTATAATGCGTTACACCCTCCGAAACCGCACCGCACCGGCGGCATGGGCCAGGGCCGTCAGGTTCTCCGCCTCTTCGCTGCGGACGATGAGCTCCTGCCAGCCGTCTTCATCCGCCGGGCACAGGGCCAGGTCGCACCACAGGCTATCCGAGCCGTCGCCGAAGATGAGCGTGTCCCGCTCCCCCCGGCTTTCCATGGCGGCAAGGCACGCCTCCGGCCCGCCGGATATGGCCCGCTCGCCGGGGGCGATGAAGCCCTCCGAAAGCGCCAATTCTTCCAGGGCCTCCGCTACGGTCCGGCCCTCCGCCTTTGCTCTGTACCGCCGCCGGACCGGTCCCTCACCCGTCCAGGGGATACGGGGAAAATATCGCTTGCGCAGGGCCTCCAGGGCCGGGTCGTCGAATACCTTTTCGGTTGACATAATCTATTCTTCTCCCCTACAGCATACGAGCCCCCGCGTTCGCGGGGGCTCGCCTTATATCCATCAGAATTCCGCGTTGCCCACGGTCCGGGGGTGGAGCTCCACGTCCCGGATGTTGCTGATGCCGGTCAAATACATGACCATCCGCTCGAAGCCCAGGCCGAAGCCCGCGTGGCGGCAGGAGCCGTAGCGGCGCAGGTCCAGGTACCACCAATAGTCCTCTTCTTTAAGACCCAGTTCCTTCATCCGGGCGGTGAGCACGTCCAGCCGCTCCTCGCGCTGGCTGCCGCCGATGATCTCCCCGATGCCGGGCACCAGGCAGTCCGCCGCGGCCACGGTCTTCCCGTCGTCGTTAAGGCGCATATAGAAGGCCTTGATGTCCTTGGGGTAGTCGGTGACGAACAGGGGCTTTTTGAATATCTGCTCGGTCAGATACCGCTCATGCTCGGTCTGCAGGTCCATGCCCCACTCCACGGGGTATTTGAACTCCGCCCCGGACTTTTTCAAAAGGTCGATGGCGTCGGTATAGGTGACCCGGCCGAAGTCGCTGCCCGCCACATGGCGCAGCCGCTCGATGAGCCCCTGGTCCACGAAGGCGTTGAAGAACTCCAGCTCCTGGGGGCACTTTTCCAGCACGGTGTTGATGATATATTTCACCATGCCCTCCATGCACTGCAGGTCCCCCTCCAGGTCGCAGAAGGCCATCTCCGGCTCGATCATCCAAAACTCTGCCGCGTGGCGCTGGGTGTTGGAGTTCTCCGCCCGGAAGGTGGGGCCGAAGGTGTACACGTCGCCGAAGGCCATGGCGAAGTTCTCCGCGTTCAGCTGGCCGGACACGGTGAGGTTGGTGGGCTTGCCGAAGAAGTCCTGGGAGAAATCCACGGTGCCGTCCTCGTTCCGGGGCGGATCGTTGATGTCCAGGGTCGTGACCTGGAACATCTCCCCGGCGCCCTCGCAGTCGGAGCCGGTGATGATGGGGGTGTGCACGTACACGAAGCCCCGGCTCTGGAAGTACTCATGGATGGCCTGGGCCGCCACGGAGCGCACCCGGAAGGCCGCGGAGAACAGGTTCGTCCGGGGCCGCAGGTGCTGGATGGTGCGCAGGTACTCCACGCTGTGGCGCTTTTTCTGCAGGGGGTAATCCGGGGCGGATACGCCCTCCACGGCGATGGCCTGGGCTTTCAGCTCAAAGGGCTGCTTCGCCTGAGGCGTCAGCACCAGCGCGCCGGTCACGATCAGGGCCGAGCCCACGTTCAGCTTGGCGATCTCGTCGTAATTATCCAAAACGGCCCGCTCGAACACCACCTGCACGCCCTTGAAGGAGCTGCCGTCGTTCAGGTCGATGAAACCGAAATTCTTCTGGTCCCGGATGGTCCGCGCCCAGCCGCAGACCGTGATGGTCTTATCCGCAAAAGCCACCGCGTCCTTCCATAGCTGGACTGTCTTTACTCTCTCCATAGCTGTATCCTCCGCTCGATGCCAAATAAGCCAAATAAAAGTATAATGGCTGCAATGCAGCCATTATACACATTAAATCATGATTTTTCAATATTCGATATAGGGGCATTTGAGCCAGTGGGTCCAGGTCCGGTCCGCCACCCGGGTCTTCACCACGCCCCCGGCGTGGGAGATGGCCTCGATGGCCCAGCCTTCGCCTATATACACGCCGATGTGGCCGTTTTCCGAGTAGACCAGCAGACCCGGAACCTCCGGCAGCGTGTCGATGGGTCCCTTCTCCACGGCGTTGTCGTAAAAGCCCTGGGTGCCCCAGTCGGGCATGTCCCCGGCGTTGTACTCCACGCCCACGCCGGGCACATACCAGCCGTAGCCCTTGATGAGCCCGGCGCAGTCCGCCACCCGCCGGCCCATCCATTTTTCCCGGATGATGTCCTCATATTCCAGCACGTCGTCGCCGAACTGCTCTATCTTATAGGCCAGAAAGTCCTCCGACAGCACCGTGCCGAAGGTGCCCCACACATAGCCCCACTGGTTGTCCCAGGCCATCTCGGCCCATGCCACCAGGTCTGCGGCGGTCTTCTTCTCCGGGGTAGCGAAGATGCTGTCGTCGATGGTGTTGGAGCTGTGCTCGCCCCACTCCACGTGCACATACTCCCCCGGCTTCCACTCGAACATATCCGGCGGGATGGGGGTAGGCTCCGGCGTGATGGTTGGTTCCGGCGGCAGGAGCTTTTCCGCCTCTTCCCTGCCGCTGTTCACCCATATAAGGGAACCCACAGCCGCCAGCAGGAGCACCAGCCCCGCCAGCAGGAATGGGCCGTAATTCGCCTTTCTTCCCGCCCTGCGGTGTGCGGCCATGTCACCGCCTCCCTTCGTCCATGCCTATCATATCATAAAAACGGTGATGCGCAAGACGATTTTTCTTAAGATTCCCTTAAGATTCGATTTTACAGTTCCTGCCAAATTTCGGCCGATTGCATAGCTTTGGGACTTTTGCGGATAATAAATCCTGCGAGACAAAAGACTGACAGGAGGATAAAGATGAAAGCAACTGGGATCGTGCGCCGTATCGACGACCTGGGGCGCGTTGTCATCCCCAAGGAGATCCGCCGCACCATGCGCATCCGCGAGGGTGACCCCCTCGAGATCTATACAGAGAAGGACGGGGAGGTCATTTTCAAGAAGTACTCCCCCATGGGAGAGCTGAGCTCCTTCGCCGAGCAGATATGCGAGTCCATGCATAAGGCCGCGGACTACACCGCCGCCGTGTGCGACCGGGACAGCGTCATCGCCGCCGCCGGCCAGGGCCGGAAGGAGATACTGGACAGGCATATCAGCTCCGAACTGGAGCAGCTCATGGAGGCCCGGCGGCCCTACCGGGCGGAGCCGGGCGCCAAGGCACTGCCCGTGACGGACGGGGAGGACAGCCCTGCCGCGGCGGTAGCCGTGCCCATCCTTTCGGAGGGGGATGTGCTGGGATGCGTAGTGTTTCTGGAGCGGCCCGACGGCGTCAAGGCCGGCGACACGGAGCTGAAGCTGGCCACCACCGTCTCCGGCTTTCTGGGCAAACAGATGGAGTCATGAAAACCACCCTGCCACAGCGGCAGGGCGGTTTTCTTATATCTCACTTTGCCGGGGTGCACTCCGGCGCCGCCATGGGCACGACCACGCCCCGGCCTTCCTCCGGCTCCGCGAGCTGGGCGTAGGTCCTCCTGATGAGCCACACGGCGATGAGAAAGGTGAGCACGTCGGACACAGGCATGGAATACAGCACCCCGTCCAGCCCAAAAAACCGGGGCAGGAGCAGGGCCAGTCCCACGCCGAACACGACCTCCCGGACCATGCTGAGCATGGTGGAGGCCAGAGCCTTGCCCATGGCCTGCAGGAAGATGAAGCAGGCCTTGTTCACGCAGGCGAACACCACCATGCAGAGATAGACGCGGAAGGACCGGAGAGCGAACTGGGTATAATAGGCGCTCTCGTTGGCCGCGCCGAAGATGGCGATCAATTGCGCGGGGAAACACTCCACGATAATGAGGGCGATTGCACCAACGGCAGACTCAGCCGACAGCAGGCGGGTGAAGAGGCTCCGGACACGGCCCTTGAGCCTCGCGCCCATGTTGTAGCCTGCGATGGGGATGCACCCCGCCGCCATGCCCACCACGATGGAGATGACGATCTGGAAGAACTTCATCACGATGCCCACCACCGCCATGGGTATCTGGGCGTACTGGGCCTGGCCGAACACCGGGTCCAGGGCGCCGTACCTGCGCAGCATGTTGTTGACGGCGGCCATGGCCATGACCAGGGATATTTGGGACAGGAAGCTGGTGACGCCCAGAGTCAGGGTGCGCCCGGCGATGTGAAAGTCCACGTGGTAGTCGCCCTTCGCCGGGCGGACCAGCCGCATGCGCAGAAGATACCACACTGCCAGCGCCGCCGTGACCACCTGGCCCAGCACCGTGGCCGCCGCCGCGCCCATCATGCCCCAGCGGAAGACGAAGATGAACAGCGGATCCAGGATGATGTTGATGACTGCCCCCGCCAGGGTGGAGACCATGGCGAACCGGGGGGAGCCGTCCGCCCGGATGATGGGGTTCATGGCCTGGCCGAACATATAAAAGGGCACGCCAAGGGTTATCCAGAAAAAGTACTCCTGGGAATACCGGAAGGTCTCGTCGTTCACCGTGCCGCCGAACATGGCGATGATGGGGGCGGCGAAGAGCAGGTATATGGCGCACAGGACTATACCGCTCGCCACGGTCATGACCACGGCGCTGCCCACGCTCTTTCGGGCATCGGCTGTCTCATTCTTGCCCAGGCTCAGACTCACGAAGGCGCAGCAGCCGTCCCCGATCATGACGGCGACGGCCAGGGCGATGACCGTGAGGGGGAACACCACCGTGTTGGCGGCGTTGCCGTAGGAGCCCAGATACGCGGCGTTGGCGATGAATATCTGGTCCACGATGTTATAGAGCGCGCCCACCAGCAGGGAGATGATGCAGGGCACGGCGTACTTTCCCATGAGCTTTCCGATGGGTGCGTCGCCCAGGAAACGGTTCGTTTCTTTTTCCATTTTGACTTCCTTTCACACATAGAAAAACAACGTGCGGCCCCCAACCGGATTTACGCATGGAGTGCTACACGTTGTGATTTTATTATACCCGCCGGGGCCTCCCCCGTCAAAGGCAGTCTTGCACAAATCAAAGCCCGTCCCAACCGGGCCTTTTTCGGTCATTCCTCCACCCACTTCACATCCGTGCTATCCACCAGCTCCCGATACCGGAAACACTCTCTCACATGGTCGTTGACGATCCCGCAGGCCTGCAGGTGGGCGTAGACCGTCACACTGCCGATGAACTTCATGCCCCGCTTCTTCAGGTCTCCGGCGATGCGGTCGGAGAGTTCGTTGGACGCCGGGATATGGCCTAACTCATGCCCCTTATAGAGCATCGTCTTCCCGCCGGTCCAACCCCAGAGATAGTCCGAAAACGTACCGAACTCCGCCCGGATGCGCTGTACGCACCGGGCGTTGTTGATGACCGCCTCGATCTTCCTCCGGGAGCGGATCATACCGGGCACGGCCATGATACGGTCCACATCCTCATCAGTGTAGGCCGCCACCTTGTCATAGTCGAACCCATCAAAGCAGCCGCGGAATATCTCCCGCTTTCGCAGCACCGTGTCCCAGCTGAGGCCGCATTGCATGGCCTCCAGCATGAGAAACTCGAACTGCTTGCGGTCGTCATGGACCGGCACGCCCCACTCCTCGTCGTGGTAGCGCGTCTGCCGCTCGTTCATCAGGCACCAGGGACATCTCTGCATAGTCGTTCTCCTTATCCGGCCCTCACGCCGGGGTACTCCACGTCCACGGCTACGCCGAACATTTCCTCCACCTCGCCGGCCAAGACGATTTCCGCCGCCAGGCTAGGACCAGCCGCCAGCTGCTCCGTCATGTACCGGGCCGCCTCCTCATGCCGGGCGCCCGTGATGACGTATATGCCATCCTTCGCCCCTATCCGGCGCAGGGGCAGGCGCGTTACCTGGTCCGGTCTGGCCTCCGCACGCAGCGCGTCCCGCCATACCTCACGATAGCTTCTCAAAATAATGCTCATACGTTGTTCTCCTTTTCATTTTACCGCAAAGCCGCTTATCCGGCAATGCCAAGTTGGCCGCAGTCAGCCCTCGTCGTCCCACAAAAAGTCGTAGAACATCATCTCTCCAATGCTGAAAGGGCGGTCCCGCTCGGCCTTTTTCATCTTCTTGTACGTCTCGCCGTCCACCGTGATGGTGCGCTCTTCAAAGGCCTTCTTCTTTCCGAACAGGCCGTATTTCTCCACCTGGACCAGCGCTCTGACCTTGTGATTCATATAAACACCTCCCGGTATCCCCATCCTACGCGCATCGCTGTCCAATAAACTGGTCAGCAGTAAAAAAGGGATGCGCGCATTGACAACTCTTCACTTTTGTGGCAGAATAACAACGACCTATAAAGAGTGCGCGAGGGACAAGCCCTGTGACCGCACAGCAACCTGCCGCCGGCAAGGTGCTAAAGCTTGATCGATAGGGCAGGATAACGACAACAGCCCCATCGAGACGATGGGGCTGCTTTTCGCTCTTTATGGGATCTTATCTGTAAGGAGCTTATATCATGGAAAACACGACTGATCAAACCACTGCCCCGAAGAAACAGTACATAAGCGAAGGACGGGTGCACGCCTTCCTCATCTGCGACCACTCTCTCACCGACAACAGTGCAGAGTTCTATGACTGGCTGGATGACGAAGGTTTCACCTTCGGCGGCCGCAAGGGCAATTATGGGGTCTGTCCCTGGTGCTATGCGGACATCACACGAAAGCTCTATGCTTTTGGGATGCCGGGCGTTCAGGTCGTCCCGGCCATCGGCGGCCACGCCATCACCGTCGATGAATTTAAGACGATCTACGCCATCTACAAGAAGTATGAGGGCAAGGAGATCTTCACTTTCCACACCAGCCGGTTTGATTATGACACATCGGATTGACAAACCGCCGCCTCTGTGACACGATGATATGAAAAGATCCGCGCGGGATAACGCGGAAAGCACATAAGGAGGAGCAAAATGATACGCTGTAATTTCAGTAAAGTACGCGAACGGGACATGGACCTGCTTTTCATTCAGGCGTTTATGTCCGACACCGGCTTTGCAGAACTCGTGGTCAGTGAAACGGAGTTTTCATATCGCCCATTCTCCATTGTAAAGGCCGAACTTTCTCAATCCATCGGTGACCTTGGCGAGACTGACATCATTTTTGTCATAGAAGCATGCGGTGTGCGCCATGGGCTGCTCATCGAGGACAAGGTCGATGCGCCGGCTATGCCGGATCAGTATGAGAGATACATAAAGCGCGGGGCGTGGGGTATAAGCCATGGCGAGTTTGCAGATTTCTCTGTGTTCATCTTCAGCCCGGAAAAGTACCACGAACTGAATGAAGAGGCCCAGAAATACGATCATTTCATCTCATACGAGCAGTTCCTAAAGTATTTTGACGGGAAGGATGACCCCATCAGCATCATGAGAAGCCAGCAGCTTGCCCAAGCCATTAAAAAGGCGAAAAGGCCCCCGACTGCCGACCTGGATCAAGCAGCAAACGCCTTTTTTGTGAGATACAAAGAATACCAGAAGAGATATTTCCCCTCCCTGAACTGCACCACAAAGGAAACGTCGAACGGCTGGTGGCCGCACTATCCGACCCGGCTGGGAAACGTGTATCTGTACCACAAGATGCAGGAGGGATATGTCGATCTGACATTCTCCAATGCGGCACGGGAACTGCCTGCCGTTGAGAAGCTGGCCGAGTGGCTGCAAGACCACGGCATATCCGGCACCAAGGCAGTAAAAACCGGCATGGCAGGTGCAGTACGGATCGTCGTTCCAAAGCTGCATGTGCAGGAGCCGTTTGAGAATGTGGGCGAGGAGGATCTGCGGGCATGTTTTTCCGCCATTCAATCTCTGGTGGAATTTGCGAACATCACGGAGCTTGCAAGCTCAATCAGCGCACTGAAAAGAACTAAGTAGTCCGAGAACAAAGCCCGCTTTTTGACAGCATCAGGATTCGTTTCCTTATGCATAAAAAGCGGACTTATTATTTAGGATACTATGCAGTTAGAACATATTTTGTCTTCAACTCTCTATACCAGCTAAAAGGGATATATCGTTCTTTTTGCAACCGTCCAACCACAATACCGGGATCAATACATTCGCTCTCTGCAAAACGGACGATTGAGGATTTATCAAATTTCTTGCTTTTTGTAAACGAATCAAACTCTGACTGAGGAATTAGTGTTTCTCGTGCAAACGTATCAGCATTTCTCTCATCTTCATCTGTGGTTTCACCAGACTGACCAATATGCCCGAGAATGATGTGGCCGAACTCGTGGAATAGGCTGAACCAAAATCTGTCGGCATCCTTACCGCGAACCGTCATTCCCGTAACGATTTTGGCTCCATCATAGAATGTCGCACCATGCAAGAATGATCCCCCAATGTGAGGAAGAAAGACGAGTGCTACACCGCAAGCTGCCAGCATATCACATAAGGGCGTACAGAATACTTCCGGGTTTTGACGGGTCATTTTTCTAATATCGGGAAGGGAATCTGCAAGCCTTTTAATGTTAATAGCATCAGTCTGTATGTTTCTTGCTTCCAGTTTGGCTTTCTGCGCCCATGCAAGAAGGGCGTAGTCGCTTTTCTCTCCATCGCCGAGTTTCCTACACGCAATTCCCTGTATAGTAGGCTCATTAATAATTCCGAGTTGTACTACTTCAAAAAACTGTCTTAGATTGATAACTCTCTCGACACTGTTGCGAGTTTCCTGAACCCAACCGTTCTTTGCCATTTCATTATATGGAATTTTCTTGATTATTTCCAGATCTGCATCCATTCTATTTTCGACCTGTGCTCTGACTACCTTCTCGCGGTAAATGCTCTCAAGATTGCTCCAAAAGTGTGCAGGCAGTCCAAGCACCATTTCAAGACGCAGCGCAACCTCAGGAGTAAGCTGAACCTCGCCGTTGATAAGTCTGCTAATATGCTTTTCGGACATATCCATTCTTGCGGCAAATTCCTTCTGACTCATACCACGGTCAATAAGCTGTTCCTTGATGGTGGCTCCCGGCGGTGTTGCAATCACGGTTTTGCTCCTTATCATTATAACTCCCCCTTTCGCGCTTCATTAATGATAATCAACTATTTCAAGTATATTCGCGATTTGTATTTCCGAACCATGTTTTTCAAACACGAGGCGACGAGGATGTACTAAATCAACCGCATATTGATTTTTCCGATCTCCTAGGAGCTTGTGGCATCTTCCAATGTTGAATTGAAGCATTTGTTCAACATTATCTGCAGCTTTTATCTGGTCAATACGAAACTGGATCTTGTCAGCCATCTCGACCCCGTATTTTTTTTGAAGCAAAAGATGCATCTGTACACACTCTCTCGATGGTTTTGTTTTTGTATTCAACCTGCAACCAGCCACCCGCCTCCTCTCTCGCGAATTAACCTTAGAGGTTAATCGCATTATATGACTTCCGAGGTAAAATGTCAACGGCGAATTTTACTCAGGAGGTAAATTCGCAAAGCATGATGTAACACATAACTCCGCAAAGAACAGCCATCCGATCTTGCTGATCGGATGGCTGTTCTTTGCGGTAGGACCCTTATACGATACCGCTACTCACCCATGCTCATTGAAGTAGTCCTCGGCGTCCTCGTAGTCGTAGAAGTCGTCGTAGTGGTAATAGTAAAACTCTTCCGGGTCGGAATAGTCTTGCACATCGAAGGGGTCAGACCGGGTGGTCGTGGTGCTTTTCTAGGAAGAGGATGAAGTATAGGATTTCGAGCTCCAGGTCGAGGATGAGGACGGTTTTTTCGTGGGGGCGGGGTAAACGTCCTCGCCATCTACCCGCAGAGTGGGTGCATTCCATGGAGAGATATCATACTTTTTGCCGTCGCTGTGGACCGTCGGCATCGTAATACTGGTTTTGTTCACGCGCCCGATCTCCAGATCGTTGAGCGCTTTCACCAGTGCATACTGGTCCGGGAGGGTGAGCCCGGAAAGGCCGTTCACCGTGATGTCAGGATAGTAAAGCAAGAGGGACTCGTCCTCTGACACGGAAAAAGTCACCTCCACAGTATCGAAGCCATACGCTAAGCACACGGCCTTTACTTCGTCTATATAGGCCTGCCGGACGGCATTGGTTTGCCGGTACTTACGGACCCCGCAGAATAGGATCAGCAGGAGGCATAACATCAGGGCCACGCAGATGCTGATCGCTGTGCGGGGCTTAATGCCCTGGGATCGGTAGACCTGCTCTGCTGGGGGCGGGGCAGGCGGCTTTGCCGGTTTGGCACTGTTTTGCGGGCGGGCCTTCACCGACACGGCCTTTGGCGGCGGGTAGGCGCCGCTCTCATAAATACTGCGTGGCGGGATACAGTCCTCTACGCTAAACTCATCTTCGCCGTGAGCTTTGAGATCAGCGAGGGCCGCGTTGTATTCATCCTCGGTCTCGTAATCCTCCGGGCTCAGTTTGAAGCTGAACTCTGCGGTGGCCCGCCACTCATGCTTTGCCTCGTCCAGCGCCTTTTCACAGTTCTCCCGGAACTCATAGTCGCGGGGATCCAGGCCATATTCAGCTCCATCCTCGACTTCTTTGCGCCAGCTGTGGGCCAGGTCGTCATACATCCAATCCGAGAAGAACTTGTCCGATTCACTTATCTTCCTGTCGCCGTCAAAGTCGTCGTACCAGAAATCATCAAAAGGCATAGGAACCTCCTGAAGGTTAGTCTATCTTATAAAACGCTTCATGGCTTCACTTTTAGAAAGCTATCCTTAAACGCCTGAGGATACACAAAGGAGACCTCCTTCTCCAAGAAAGCAACCATGATTTTACTATCGTAAACTGCCTTCACCACACCAACGCCATATTGTTTGTGCAGCACTTTACTCCCCAGCGTGACTGGAGGAATCGCGTTTTGCTCTTGGGCAGCACGTTTTGGTCCCTTCTTGACTGGCCCTATCATAGTTCTTGCCGAGGACGATGTCTTTCTTGATGCGCGGGCATACGGGTCGTTATCAGGATAAGGTAAGTTTTTTCTGCGGGCATTTTGACGTTCTGCGAATTCAGCATCAGATATGGCTTTATATGTAGGGCAATGAGCGCATCCCATACATTCGCCACTTCTCTTCAGGCAGTGACCATCTTGATAAAGGAAGTACTTACACCTCGCTCGGCTTCGCCGAGGATCACCATCTGCCCTATGCACACGTTCCTTATGCCAGGGAGTGCCTGTCAGTTGATTAACGCCCATCACAGACACCTCTCTTTTACAGCAAGCTACTACTAAACTGTTCAACTGTATTCTCAGCGTTCCTGTCCGCCGCTCTTTTCCCATGACCTTCTCTATAAGATCCAACTGTTTTCATGCACAGTAGATTTTTGCTTTTTCAGGCCTTCCCATCGCTATAATAGAATTTCCAATTCTTCATATATTTCAAAAATATCATTGAAGCTTTCGATAATGAAACGCCAATAAAGATATAGTCTGTAGTATCACCATATAGAGTTCCCTCATAAACTAATTCCTCGCCGCAATAGCGATTGCCATATCCACAGCGGTTGGAGCCGTTTTGCGCGTTAAACTTCACTGGTACAGGAAAGGCACAATATATAGTCTTTGCGTTCCATTCTACTTCCTTCAGATTTTTCAGCTCATTATACGCCGCATCAACTATCCTGAAAGCATCTTTGTTATCTTCTTGGAACACTTTATGCAAAACAGATCTTTTAAACTCTGTAAATGTCAGTGAGCTCTCAACGCATAAATCTTCCCTTTTCTTCCTCTTCATCTTCAGGCTGGCAAAATACAGGCTTCCTTGATATGTCATACAAAAAACATCTTTCAGAATCAAGAAGTCATATATTTTATCACCTTTTTCGTCCTTTGCTTCAAATGCGTCCATAAGATCAATCGTTTTTGTTTTCTTGCCCACGTTTGTCCCAAGAGTCTCCATCTTTCAGTTTCTCCTGTTCTTTGGTTTCGTTCCTTTTATAAAAGCAGACCGGCATCTCTCTCGTACCCATTAAAGCAACTATATCTCTGACCGTCAACCTGACGCGCCCCTAATTCATCTTCTCAAATTATCTGTGGTCCTTAGTCCCCATAGGCACAAAGAACCCAATTCACCCTGGCCTCTTATTTGAAATACGCCGCGATCACCCGCATCCGGGCTGACTGTTCCACATGGAAGGGGCAGCGGCTGTCGCAGTGCCCGCAGCCCACGCAGTCCGCGGCAGTCTTGGTGAGCGTGTGATAGTGCTCCGCCGCCAGAGGGTCCCCCACCTTGGCCAAGTCATAATACTTGTTGATGAGGCCCACATTCAACCCAGCCGGACAGGGCGCACAGTGGTTGCAGTACACGCACCGGCCCCTGGATTCCTCCGGGGTGAGGCTGGCGATGACGGAATAGTCCCGCTCCTCGTCGGATGCGTCCAGATAAGCGAGGTTCCGCTTCAGCTCGTCCACGTTGGCCGCCCCGGGCAGCACCGTCAGCACGCCGGGCTTATCCAGGGCGTATTGGATGCATTGGGCGGGCGTCAGGGTCCGCTTGAAGGGAGACTGTTTCGCGTCCAAAAGCTGCCCCGCGTTAAAGGGCTTCATCACCGCGATGCCCACGCCCTCCGCCTCGCACCGGCGATAGAGCGCCTGCCGCTCCTCGTCGGAGCCGATGGCGTACTCCCCCTGGCCGTAGTCGTACATGGGGTTGATGGAGAACATGAGCATGTCTACGATACCCTTGTCCAGCACGTGATGGACCGTGTCCGGGTTGTGGGAGGAAAGGCCGATGTGCCGCACCACGCCCTGGGCCTTCATGTCCAGCACATATTGCAGCGCCCCGCTCTTTTCGTATGCCTCCACGTCGGTCCGCTCGTCCAGGCAGTGTATGAAGCCAAAGTCGATGGCGTCTGTTTTCAGGTTGTCCAGCTGCCAGCCGATGGAGCGCTTGATGGCCTCCAGGTCGGTGGTCCAGCCGTACTCGCCGGTGGTATAGTTGGCGCCGAAGTGGATCTGTAAGTACACGTCTTTCCGGCAGTCGGCCAAGGCCTTCCCGTAGGCCGGGAAGCAGGAGGCATGGCCCGCCGCCAGGTCGAAGTAGTTGACGCCCAGCTCCACCGCCGTGCGCACCGTCTCAATGATGTCCTTCTCCTTCTGTTGGCCCACCACGGCCGAGCCCATGCCGATGATGCCGATCTGTTCCCCGCCGTGGGGCAGTGTGCGATATTGCATGTTTGCCTCCTTTAGTTATTCTCTCCGTATCATTTCTCTCAGAATATGGGATGCTTCCGCATCTGCTCAAAAATTATAACATAATCCTTAACTATGATTCCCTGTAAAATTGCCTCTCTTCTTCTGTCATGGTCGGCGTATAGTACCCGTTCATATTGTGTTTCCACATCTCAAGGAGTCGTTCCTGGTTTTTTATCAAAAACGGCTGAATAATTTTCCTATTATCACGCTTATGTGGATTTACAAGCCGGTCGATAGGCTGTAATGATTCCAGAGAATATCTAACTATAATATCAGCCTTTTTTACATGTACATGTGGCATATAAATATGTGCTCTTTCTGCTGAACGCACAATAAACTTATAGTTCTTTTCATTGTGTATTGATGCGCCACCAACAATGAAAAAAGAGAATTCTAACTCTTCAGAGTCAAAATAAGTAAACACTTCAGAGATTATTTTATTCTCACCGAATCCCAACAGATAATCTTTATAATTGACATAGCATCGGTCATAATGAAACGCCTCCATCCCCCAACTCCCAATATAATCCCTAACTTCTGCATTTTCTTTCAGATAGTCTGTTAACTCCTCTATTGTGGAAACGCCTGCATGTTCTAAGCCTTCCAACGTATAATCCCTTGTTATACAAAGTGGGGACTATAAATCATAATCTTATCTGATACAGTATCGGCACACATGCCGCAATAATTAATATTAAAGCGAAGTCTTTTCATTTATATCCCCATTTCTTTCTCCTTCATTTCCGCGTTGTCACATGTGCAATCATCTTCTGCACCTGTTCGCTGCAGTTGATAGGAATAAGCTTTGTGTCTGGGTTCTGATTCTGAAACACCCGGAAAAGCTCATCCGCAAATCCTTGGCCTATCTCCTCCACGCCGGAGAAATCCAGTTCGATGTTGCCGAACCTTTCAAATCGCACCATAAGCCTCCGTGCCTGAGACCGGGAAATCACCAACGGCTTTTCATCACCGTATTCCAGCAGCCGGACTGGCACGACCGTCTTGGAGAATCCGTAGTCCTCCGGTGCCTGGGTGAATCGGTCAAACACATCCTTTGCCGGCTCCTGGTGGCTGTATTTTATCGACATAGCGACCAGCGTTCCTTTTCCTGGTGCATTTACATCTAAAAGGCGCGGGGTCTGGTCAGGGCCCACATGAAAGACCAGCCCGTCGGAAAGGATCGTAAACTCGTCAACCACTTTGGAACTGAAGAAAATGCCCTCGCCCGTGTGACTGTTCGGGTCAGTAGTGAATTTCCCTTTTGCCAGTTCCAGGATGGCAAAGCTCTTCTCCTCCAAGCCCATGGCATCCGCGATCTTTGTGAAGACGCCGACGCCATCATCCAGAATGAAGATGTTCGCCATATACCGGCTCTTGTTCATCTGTATCTGTACGGATGTACCGCCGGAATGTTCTGTCGCGTTGTTCAATATCTCAGTAAATGCAAAGCTCAGATTCCCCTTGGGGACCGCGGGAAGGTCGGAGAAGAAAGGCTCTATATACCGCTTCCATACAATGTCCTCCTGCAATCCCTGTAAGTCAAGTTCCAAGCTTTCAACTGCTTCTGGCAAGACATACATGGTACTTCTCCCATTTCTTATCCTGACAATGATGTCCTGTTCCTCCATTTTCCGCAGATAACGATAAATCGTCTGGATGGACAGGCCCTCCGCTTTGGCAAACTGCCCCGCGGCAAACGTACCTTCTCCTATCTGATCAATGATCCGGACTTGGAGCGCGTCTCGTTTTTCCTTCGGGATAGACATCATTATACCTCCTGAACAGTCATCTATTTGAACTATAATTATTTCCTCTTGAACTATAATATAAACTATAACGCTCTATTAGTCAAGCCGAGGCACCCGAGCTGATACCCGTAGTTCTTGCGCTCCTATGGGCGTCGGGGTATAATGGCAAAAAACAGCGTATGATGGGAGTCCGCATATGAAGGAAGAATGTCTGATCTGCAAGGCGCCGCTGGAGTATCTCGAAGCGGACGTACTCATGGAGTGCGGGATATGCCACAAAAAGGAGCTGAGCAAGACCCGGTGCGTCAACGGGCACTATGTGTGCAATGACTGCCACACCCAGGGGCTGGACACTATCATCGGGCTGTGCATGGCCGAGACCTCGAAGGACCCCGTTGAGATTATCGAAAAGATGATGGCCATGCCGTTCTGCCATATGCACGGGCCGGAGCATCACGTGATGGTCGGGGCCGCGCTGCTGACCGCCTATAAAAACGCTGGCGGCGATATCGACCTGCATAGTGCCCTGGTGGAGATGATGAACCGCGGGAAGAACGTCCCCGGCGGCGCCTGCGGCTTCTGGGGCGCGTGCGGGGCGGGGATCAGCTCCGGCATGTTCGTCTCCATCATCTCCAAGTCCACGCCGCTGGCCGCGGAGCCATTCGCCCTCTCCCATCAGATGACCGCAAGCTCTCTTGGGCGCATCGGCGAGATCGGCGGGCCCCGGTGCTGCAAGCGGGATTCCTTCCTCTCCATTCTCGCTGCCATCGACTTCGTAAAGGAGCACTTTGGCGTGGAGATGGACACGCATGATGTCATCTGCGGCTATTCTTCCCAGAACAACCAGTGCATCGGGAAACGCTGCCCATTCTCCAAAGCGAATCATTGATCCGACTACTATTTGAGGGAGGCACGTCTGTGCCTCCATCTCTTCATACGTATATCACTTCTTCGTAGACGATCTCCCGCGCCCGGGCGGCGATGTTGTTCATCCGGCCCACCCAGGCCATCTGGTCTCTGGCCTTCAGCTCCTCTGTGACGCCCTCGCTGGCCGCCATTTGCTCCACCAGGCGGGAATACATCTCCCTGGCCCGCTCGTCCGTGTCGGCCAGGTGGGCATTCAGCCCGCCGCTGGTCAGAAGATGGGAGAAGGTACCCCTGCGGTGCTTCTTCAGGTACTCCATCCGCCGCTTGCCCCATGCACCCACGGGCCTTGCCGCCTCCTGATGCGGTAGCAGGTTGGGCAAATAGTAGTCCCCCACCAGCGTGTAGCTGATGCCGTTGATCTCTTTATACTGTTCCATCGCGCAGACCTCCTTTTTTCTTCCATCATACCAAGACGTCCGCAGCCTGTCGAATGTGTGAAAAGAGTTTTCACATACTTTTAATGATCAAAGAATAACCATTACAAATCATTCTTACTAAACTGCTGCTATCTCATGTGGTTACTCGTACATCTCTCCGTCTGCTATCATCTTCTGCACCATAGCATCGTCTTTATTTATGATCCCTATGATGTGCTTTAAATAGCACTCCAGTTTTTCCATATCAGCCTGGACAAATCCCATTATTAATCTATTCGCAGTCAGGCCATTATGCCAGAATGATATAACGAGCTCCATATAGATATCTGCTATCTCGTTTCCAGGTGCGATATACAGAAATCTGGGGTTATTCCGAAGATCTTCCTTCGGATAAAGCTCAAATTCAATATCTGGTTCAATGAATCCCAATTCATTTGGTTGTTCAAGTCTATCGTTAAGTAAATCATCAATAGCGTCTTTTAGAGTCTCCACTTCCATTGCAAGTAGCATCTCGCTGGCTTCGACATGATAATTCAGCCAATCTCCAGCCTTGACAGCTAAATCCACCTTACACCACTCGTCGTAACAATTATCTTTTGTAGATTTCTTGTAGCCAGCTATCCGAAAACAGAATTCAATTCCTTCAAGGTCCATTTTCAGCCACATGATTATCTTTCACCTTTCAATCTCTCACTAAGCTCTTGACGCCGTTACTCGCCCTTTCTATATGCCCAATGGCTCGCCACACGGCATTTGACCAACTCTCCCTCCGCCGTCAGGGCAGCCAGGATGCGGTTTGCCGTGGCGGGAGACACGCCGCACAGCGCGCGCACATCCGCGTTGCTGATATGGTCATGGGCCCGCAGATACTCCTCGATCTTCCGCCGGCGGGCAGCGGCCCTGTCTGCCGCTTCATCGCTCGTTTCATCCCTCACATCCAGCGCCTCCATGAGCGATGACTTGATAACTGACAGCATGAACTCGATAAAGGCCGTGGACGCGCCCGCGTCGTTGGAGGCGTTGATGGCGTCGTAGTAGCCCTGCTGGTTCTTATGGATGATGGACTCCACCGGCAGCCAGGCGAAGATCGGGGCCCACCTGGACAGCAGCAACGTGTGCCACAGCCGCCCGATGCGGCCATTGCCGTCGGCGAAGGGGTGGATGAGCTCCAGCTCGTAGTGGAACACGCAGCTCTTGATCAGCATATGCACGTCGCTGTCCCGGGTCCAGTCCAGCAGCTTTTGCACCGACTCCGGCACATACTGGGGCAGTGTGCCCAGATGCACCACCCGCCCGGTCTGGTCCACCACGTCCACTGGCCGGGAGCGGAATACGCCGGACTCCTCCACCAGCCCCCGGGTCATCACCCCATGGGCCGTCAGCAGGTCGTCTATGGAATAGGGGTCCAGCCCGTCCAGCCGCTCGTATATCTCATAGGCGTTTTTGACCTCCGCCACATCCCTGGGCGGGGCCAGCACCTGTTTGCCGCCCAGCACCGCCGTCACCTGCTCCAGGCTGAGGGTGTTCTGCTCGATGGCCAGGGAACCATGGATGGTGCGGATGCGATTGGCCCGGCGCAGCACCGGGTCAGCCGAGAGCCTGTCCGAGACGGAGAGCCGCCCGGCCAGCTCCGCCACCTGAGCCACCAGGTCCACGATCCTGTTCGTGATCTCAAAGGGAGGCTGTTCGTTCTTCATAGGACACCTCACGTTTCCCCTCCGGCATCTTTCAAATTTGGAACACGGCCCGGGCCAAGCGTCGCCCGCTCCCGGTCCGCATGAACTTTTCCATGAACGCTCTGACAGTCTCTTTATCGTACCTGCCCTCGCAGGCATTCACGATGTAGTCCGCCTCGATCAGTATCTGATAGTCCAGTCCGTCGATGTCATGGAGTGTGTGGTGATGCCCCACCAGGTACGCCACCCGCTCGATCTGTGCCGGCGTCATGTCCGTGTCCGCCAGAAAAGCCCGAACCAGAGCAGGGCCTTCCTCCTCCTGACGTTTCCCGCTGGCGCTGCCGTACTTCTCCCGACACAGGGGACAGGCGATGTCGTGGGTGATGGCCGACACCTCAAGGATGAACTGAGTCTCCCTGTCCAGCCCCTCCAGCTCTCCAATGGTCTTGGCATATGTCCACACGTGGGTCAGATGTTCGATGTCATGGATATTCCCATTGGAACAGCTGATCATCTTTTCCATGATTTGAGATATCGTCAAGGCATGCCCCTCCTTTGCTCCATAATGCTGCTCGCGTTTCCTCTGGCGCCATGATCGCCAGGGTTATGTACTTTCCCGACGCAATTATAACGCGCTTTTCTCTGAGAGGCAATACATCGCTCATTTCATCGCTCGCCGTTTTCATCACTCTCCACAAATTCTCTTTGCCAAATGCAGCATATTGCTGATAAATTCCTGTTTTGGCGTCAACGTTATCAGTGGCGGTGACCCCCTCGAGATCTATACAGAGAAGGACGGGGAGGTCATCTTCAAGAAATACTCCCCCATGGGCGAGCTGAGCTCCTTCGCCGAGCAGATATGCGAGTCCATGCACAAGGCCGCGGACTACACCGCCGCCGTGTGCGACCGGGACAGCGTCATCGCCGCTGCCGGCCAGGGCCGGAAGGAGATACTGGACAGGCATATAAGCTCCGAACTGGAGCAGCTCATGGAGGCCCGCCGTCCCTACCGGGCGGAGCCGGGCGCCAAGGCACTGCCCGTGACGGACGGGGAGGACGGCCCCGCCGCGGCGGTGGCCGTTCCCATCCTCTCGGAGGGAGACGTGCTGGGATGCGTAGTGTTCCTGGAGCGGCCCGACGGCGTCAAGGCCGGCGACACGGAGCTAAAGCTGGCCACCACCGTCTCCGGCTTTCTGGGCAAACAGATGGAGTCATGAAAACTACCCTGCCGTTGGCAGGGTGGTTTCTTATCTTCAACAAAGGTATTTGCCGTAAGATGCATATAATTGCACATAAATTGCAAATATCCTCTCCCATTATTGTTCAATATGTGTTATAATAACCATAAGTATTGCAAGAAAGCCCAAGATGAGAGCACCGGTGATCCGGCGCGGCCGGGCGCCGGACCTGTAAGAACAAATCAGGATCGGAGGGGAAGTACATAATGGAGAAAAATGAGATCAAAAACGAGGAAGGGCCGATCGCTGTCGTTGGCATAGGATATGTGGGGCTCCCGCTGGCAATCGGTTTTTCCAAAAAGGTCCCTGCCATTGGATTCGACGTTGTAAAGGAGAAGATCGAACTGCTCCGCGGCGGTGTCGATCCCTCCGGTGAGCTCTCGCAGGAGACGCTGAAAAGCGCCAAGGTCGATTACACGGACGATCCGGCCAAGCTGGATGCCGCCGCCGTGTTCATCGTCGCTGTTCCTACGCCGGTGCATGACGACAAGACCCTGGACCTGGCGCCGCTGATCGGCGCAAGCAATACCGTTGGCGAACATCTCTCCCCGGGCGATCTGGTCGTATACGAATCCACCGTCTACCCCGGCGTGACGGAGGATGTATGCATACCCATCCTGGAGAAGCGGTCCGGCATGAAGGCCGGCCGGGATTTCTGGGTGGGCTATTCACCCGAGCGGATCAACCCGGGAGACAAGAAGCATACGCTGACCAGCACGGTCAAGATCATTTCCGGGCAGGACGAGACCGCCCTGGAAAAGGTCGGGAAGGTGTACGGTCTCCTGTTTGACGGAAGTGTTTCCGGATCGCTTTACAGGGCCAGAAGCATCAAGGTGGCGGAGGCCGCCAAGATCGTGGAAAATACCCAGCGGGACGTCAATATCGCGTTTATGAACGAGATCGCCCAGATCCTGCACCGGATCGGCGTGGATACCATCGACGTGCTGAACGCCATGAACACGAAATGGAATGCCCTTGGATTCCGGCCCGGCCTGGTCGGCGGCCACTGCATCGGCGTGGATCCGTATTACCTGATCCAGGAGGCGGAGCGGATGAATTATCACGCAAATCTCCTGCTGGCCGCCCGGGCCGTCAATGAGGATATTCCCGTCATGATCGCGCAGCAGATCATCCGGGCATTCACCACCACCGGGAAAAACCCTGCCGGGCAGCGGGTCTACGCGCTGGGGCTGACCTTTAAGGGCAATGTGCGGGACATGCGCAACGCCAAGATGAAGCAGATCGCGGACATACTGGCGTCCTATGGGGTGGACGTAAAGATCGCCGATCCCATGGCGGCCCCCGGGGATATCGCCCCGGTGTACGGCCGGGAGCCTGTGGCGATGGAGGATATACGGGACGGCGACTGCCTGATCATCGGCGCCGATCACCGGGCGTTCCTCTCGTGGACAGACGCGGACTTTCGCCGCATGCTCCGTCCTGACGGAGCGAAGCTGATCATCGACATCTGCAACATTTTTGACCGTTCCTCCCTCGAGGGGCAGGGATATCGGTACTGGAGCCTGTAAGTCATTTTTGACGTGTGTTTTCACAGGAGGAAACAGAGATGTTCGGAAAGAAAGACAAGTCCAAGTTACTGGAGCTGCTGCAAAGCGTTGCGAACCTGGAACAGCAGCTTGAAGAAGTGAAAACATCTTATGCGGCAGACCGCGCCGTGCTGGATGAACTTCGCAGCCACACGGCGGTGGAGGATCAGGCCACAGCTGAGATCCGTGACGCTCTGCGCAAAAAACTGGAGGAGCTGAACGAAAGGGCCCGGCAGGATGAACTGGACCGGCAGAATGCGAAGAAGGCTTTCCAGCAGGAAATGGAAGAAAAGCGCGCTCTTCTGGACCAGGAGCTGAAGCAGCGCCGGGAAGAGGAGACGGCCGTTCTTCATCAGCGGGTGCAGGCATTCCAGGAGTGCTACAACCTCTATCTTTCTCAGATCCAGCAGGCGGTCGAACGTTTGAACGAGGCTTCGCTCACCGTTGGACAGGCGGCCTTTGATAAGGATACCGATATCGCCGCTATGTTCAGCGAGCTGATGGGATCGTTTCCGTTTGAAAAGGCCGAGCCGAAGGAAGAGGCCGTTTCGGATATACCTTCCGTAAAGCAGTATATCGCCGATCATCCAGATAAGACCGCGGCCCCGGAGAGCGGGGAGACCGGCAATGACGGGGGTCCCGCTTCGGAGCCCGGTCCGTCAGGCACTGTTTATTCTTTTATAGTGCGGGAGGACGCCCCCGCAAAGACAGCGGAATAAGTCCCGAAGAGGGACCGTGCCTCGCCGAGGCATCCCGATCGGCTGCAGGAGAGAAACCGGAATCGAAGCCGGGCGTTCAGGTCGAGGCGCAAAAAACTGAACATGAGACCGGCTCCTCAGAGGAGACGGAGGACGTTCCGTTACCCTCCGGGGCGAAGGCAGGATCCTTTTCCAGGCTTTTCAGGATAAGGAGAGGTCCCCGGAAAAAGAAGGAACCGCCTGCCGACATCCTCCTCAAGCCCAAGGGCGACCGGAGGACCCTGCCCAATGTACCGGACCCGGAGGGGATCCGACTGGGCGGCGACCGGCGCGGAAACACAGCCGGCGAGGAGCGGGACCATGACTTCAAAAAGTATGTCCAGTCTCTGAATGAGGGCATCCGCTACGAGGTAGACCTGCCCGCTAAGATCACCTGCCGCAGAGGCGGAGCGCCGCGGTCCTCCCTGCGGTGCCGGATCCTGGATCTGTCCATGACGGGCGCGCTGCTGCGGCTGGAGGATCCGTCGGACAGGGAGGTGCTGGAGAAGGCCTCGGGGCGCGTCATATCATTTGAGATCAAGCCCGGCGCGCTGCCGGAGGGGCTGGAGATGTCGGTGAAGCAGAAATTCACCTGCGCCCGCTTCTTTGAACGGGAGGACGGCGTGTATGCCGGCGTCCAATTCGCCCTGCCTCTGTCCAAGTACGCGGCCCGGCGAAAGGACCGCATCGAACTGACAACAGCGTCGATCATGCTGTTCATGATCGTTGCCACTGTCATGCTGATGCGCGCCGAAAGCGTCATCTATTTCAAATTCAACCGGTGGTT
This sequence comes from uncultured Oscillospiraceae bacterium, assembly GCA_947625045.1. GTDB lineage: Bacteria > Bacillota > Clostridia > Oscillospirales > Oscillospiraceae > CAJOIG01. Next base: position 41,204 of record CANQMW010000010.1, on the reverse strand, counting down.
ATATCTCTACAGCATCATGGCCATGGTATTCCTCCTGAGCCGGTATCTGCTGGGCGCGTTTTACAAGCCTGTGCCCATCGATGTGAATTTCACGCCGAGCGTGACGATCCTGATACCGTGCTTCAATGAGGAGACCTGGATCGGCAAGACCGTGCAGAGCTGCGTCAACCAGGACTATCCGATCGACAAGCTGGAAGTGCTGATCATCGACGACTGTTCCACGGACGGTTCCGCCCAGCGGGTCCTGGATACGATCGACGAGATCGACCGGGGCAACTCCCGTTTCCGTGTGAAGGAGCGGGTCCGCCTGATCGTGCAGGAGAAAAACGGCGGCAAGCGCGAAGCGCTGTCCACGGGCGCGCTGGAGGCAAAGAACGATCTTCTCGTCTTTGTGGATTCAGACAGCTTTCTGGATGTGTTCGCGATCCGCAATCTGGTCCAGCCCTTCAAGGACCCGAAAATGGGCGGTGTGGCCGGACGGACGGATGTGGCCAACACGTATACCAACGGCCTGACGAAGATGCAGTCCGTGCGTTACTACATCGCCTTTCGCATCATGAAGGCGGCGGAGGCCGTATTTGATACGGTCACATGCCTGTCCGGGCCGCTGTCCTGCTACCGGAAGGATATCGTGCTGGATAACCTTCAGGCATGGCGGGATCAGAAATTCCTTGGCCAGCGGGCCACCTTCGGCGACGACCGGAGCATGACCAACTTTGTTCTCCAGCACCACCGCACCAATTATCAGGATTCGGCGGTGTGCAGCACAATCGTGCCGAACGAGTATCCCGTCTTTCTGAAACAGCAGATGCGCTGGAAGCGTTCGTGGCTGCGCGAGTCCATCATGGCGGGCAAGTTCATGTGGCGCAAGGAGCCGTTCAGCGCGGTCCTGTTCTATATCGGGCTTTTGGTCCCTCTTGCCGCGCCCATAGTCGTTTTGTATAACCTGGTCTACGTTCCCATCGCGCACCGGGTGTTCCCGACCACCTTCCTGGTCGGTATCCTGATGATGAGCCTGCTGATGAGCGCCGCGCAGATGCTGCTGCGAAAGAGCAGCACGTGGCTGTGGGGCATGCTGTTCTGCTTCTACTATGAGGCGGTGCTGCTGTGGCAGATGCCCATCGCGTGGGTGACGTTCTGGAAGTCGACCTGGGGCACGAGGATGACGCCTGAGGACGTGAAGGAAGCCGAGAAGAAGAAACAGGCAAAGCTGGAGCGCCAGCAAAAGAAGAGATCGAAATCCGGCCGTCACCAGACAGACGGGACGGCCTATGAGCGTGAGAAAGAGGATACCGTGGCGTGAGCAGGAACTGGACAAGGAAAGATGTCGTCAAGGCGGTCCGGTCGGTCCTGGAGGGTCTGGCGCTCATCGCGATGGTGGTCTTCATCATCCGGGCACTGTTCACCTTCAGCGAATATGAGCCCTACGACCCGGCCTCTGTGGACAGCGGGACCAGCACGGGACTTGTGGCCCTGTCCTGGTTCGGCGTTGACCGGGAGGGCGACTCGTCGCTGATCAGCACCGCCCGTCTGGATGAACAGCTGCGGACCCTGCACGAGCAGGGCTTCGTGACCGTGACCCAGGACGATATCATCGCCTACTATGAGGACGGGACGCCCCTGCCGGAGAAGGCCCTGTTCCTGATGTTTGAGGACGGCCGCCGGGATACGGCGATCTTTGCCGAGAAGATCCTGGAAAAGTACAACTTCAAAGCGTCCATGCTGACCTACGCGGAGAAGTTCGAGCTGAACGACCCCAAGTTCCTCCTGGCAGACGATCTGAAGGAGCTGCTGGACAGTACCTATTGGGAGCTGGGCACGAACGGCTACCGGCTGTTTTACATCAACGTCTTTGACCGGTATGACCACTACCTGGGCGAGCTGAACACCCTGGAATACGCCAGGGTGGCCGGCTGCCTCGGCAGGAAGTACAACCACTACCTGATGGACTATATCCGGGACAAGTACGATGTGCCCAAAGAGTCCTACTCTGAGATGCGCACCCGGATATCCGCGGATTACGAGGGTATGGACCGGGAGTACACCGACAAGCTCGGTGCGCTGCCAAAGCTCTATTCCATCATGCACTCCAATACCGGCCAATTCGGCAACAACGACCGTGTCAGCGACGTCAACAGTGAGTGGATCTACAAGCTGTTCCAACTCAACTTCAACCGGGAGGGAGACTGCTGGAACACGACCCAGGAGCCGGAGCACACGATCTATGACCTGACCCGCATGCAGCCCCAGTCCTACTGGTATATCAACCACCTGCTGATGCGCATAAAGTACGACAGCGGCCTGGAGCTGCAGTTCGTGCCAGGGGATGAGACGGAATTTGCCAATTGGGACGTGCGCCAGGGGGCTATGGAGTGCAAGCAGGAAAAGCTCGTCGTCACATCGGAGCCGGAATCGGAGGGCCTGGCGATGCTCAAGGGCCATACCTTCCGGGACGGACAGGTAAATGTGGAGCTCACGGGCAATAAGCTGGGCATGCAGAGGGTCCTGCTGCGCTCGGACGAGTCGGGACAGAACGCCGTCTACGTCTCCCTGGAAAACAACATATTGAAAGCCGGTGAGCTGTCCGGCGGCGCGGAAAAGGAGCTGTTTTCCCTGGACCTGGACGATTTTGACCAGATCGACCCCATCTCGGTGGAGGAGGACGAAAAGGCCGCCCGGCTGGTGGAGCTGTCCACGCTCGCCCGGTATGCCGAGGATGTGGATACCGCCAGCGCTTTTCTCGCCGAATCGAGAGAGGTGGAGAGATGGGACCCCGCCTCGGTGGAGGAGGGCGCTCAGGAGTACGTCGCGGACATCGACATCCGGGACGCCGGCGACCGCGCGCTGACGATCACGCTGAACGGCGCCGATATGCGCATCGACGTCGACGGCAAAACAGCGGCGGAGGACATCCGGGTGGAAAACGTCTCCGAGGGGCAGATCGGCTTCGTCTGCCGGTGGGGCGGCTTCGGCTGGAGCCAGCGCAACCTGGCGGACGACGTATACGACGGCGTGTTTGAGAAGCTTCTCATCCGGACCCTGCCGGACGGGGAGGGACATACCCAGGTCATATACGACGATCTGCTCCACGGGGTGGACAAGGCGGTCGATGTGGCTTCCGGCGTGTGGCAGGCCGTGGTCAACTGGTTTATCAAGAATCTGTAAGGACAGGATATGAAAATGCGCAGATCCGTTATAATACTGCTTTGCGTGCTGGCGCTGCTGGCCTCCCTGCTGGTGATATTTCTGTGTACCAGGCAGGCGGAACAGCCCGCTCCTCCTTCCGAGTCCCTGCTGGACGCCGGGTGGAACTGTGCCTGGTACGTATACTGGGACAGCGATGTGACGGATGAGCTGGAAGCCCTTCAGGACGACACGGACAGCCTCTGCCTGTTCGCCGGCTATTTCGACGATGGGGCCAATGTATATATGCCGGAGGCCATGCGCCAGGACCGGGAGCTTTTGGCTGAGCTGCAAACGCCCATGGTATACGTCTCTTTTACGAACGACGTGCAGCACGCGGACGGGACCGCCACACAGAAGGACGTCCAGCTTCTGACGAAGCTGTGGTCCGACAAGGCCCGGATGGAGGCGACGGCCGGCGAGCTTCTGGACACGGTCCGGGATATGGGCGCCGGCGGGATCGAGATCGATTTTGAGAACATGAAGGACGACGGGATCTGGACCAGCTACGGCAGCTTTTTGCAGGTGCTCGCGGACAAGGCGGAGGAGCGCCGGATCGCTGTGCGCGTGGTGCTGCCGGTGACGGCGCCGGTCGATACGCTGGCTCTGCCGGAGGACGCGGAATATACCGTCATGTGTTACAATCTCCACGGTCTCGGCAGCAGCCCAGGCCCGAAGGCCGACGCCGCGTTCCTGAAGAAGACGGCAGAGAAATTCTCCGTACTGCCCCACGCCGTTTACGCGCTCGCCACCGGCGGATTTGAGTGGGACGCGGACGGCAGGGGCGTTCGCGCTCTGACCCAAGCGCAGGCGGAGGCGCTCGCCGCCGAAAGCGGCGTCAAAACGAAGCGGGACGGCGACAGCAGCGCGCTGTACTTCACCTATCGCGACGGCGATGAAAAGCACACCGTATGGTACGCGGACGCCCAGACGCTGGCCGCCTGGCGCGGCGTCATCCTGCAGACGGACGCCGACGCCAGATTCGATCTGTGGCGCGTGGGCGGGAACACCTGGGCATAAGATATAAAAATAAGACGCCCTCCTCATGCCTTTGACATGAGGAGGGCTTTTCTGTCATCTGTCAATCTTCATCCGGGACATAGTGCGAGGCCAGATAATCAAACCAGAGCTGGTAGTGGACCGGTTTAAAGTGGACGCCGTCCGTCGTCACATCGGAGGGCAGGAATCCCTCTGAATCACACAAAGCAGAGTAGGCATCCAAATACCAGACCTGCTGCTCCGCGGCGATCGTCTTCAGCATCTCGTTAAAGGCAAGGACGCCGTCGTACGTGAACTCCCCTTCCGCATCACATTCCCTGCTCACGGGCGTCGCACTCATAAGATAGATCACTGCGCCGGGATGGTCGTCCCGGAGCTGGCCGATCACGAAGTCATACGCCTCGCGCACGGCGTCCTGATCATAATTGAGCTCATTCATGCCGAACCCAATATAGATCTTGTCAAACTGTTGATCCTTCATTTTATCAACATAGGACAGTGCCGCCGTGATCGTAAGGCCGTCCTGCCAGAACCAATGGCTGACGTCAGCGGGAAGCAGGCCGCTGTTATAATACCACAAGCCGGACAGCACGGAGTTGCCAAGAAAACCGGCGTTGGCAAAATAATCGGAGGAAGCGGGAACGCTCTGCTCCTGCACCAGCGGGACGAACTTCTCCACAGGCTCCGGTGTGGCGGCCGGTTTTTTCGTCGGCGTGGGCGCGGCTGTCGCCGTGACAGCGGGCGTATTCGTCGCTTCAGAGCCATTCACAAGCGGCTCTTCCAGCAGTTTTTCCTCCTCCGGCGTCAAAAACACATGGCTCTGCAGATACTCGAACCACCGCTTACAGCCGTCTTTATTGGGACAAACGCCGTTCTTATGCGCCAGGAAGGAAAACATATATCCGTTCCGGTTGGTCAGCATGGGGCTGGCGTCGATATAGAGGCAGCCGTTCTCCGCCGCCAGCTGCGCGATCCGCCCGTTGAGCCTTTTGATCCGCCCGTTGGAGATGATGACCCGTTCCTTTTCCGCGGCCTCCGTCACCGGCAGTATTCCCTGGAGGATGATCTGCACGTCGGGGAACTGCTCCCGGAGCAGCTTGACCATCGCCTCATAGGAATCGATCAGCTCGTCGTTGGTCGATGTGGACAGATCGTTCAGCCCCATCAGGACGAAGACCCTGCTGGGGTTTTGGGAACAGATCTCATCGAATATGCCCTCTTCGCCGCTCTTCGCGTCCGGGACAGCTGCATTGTCCACGACCTGCCGGGGCGTGAGCGTGCTGTATGCGCAGAACGAGGCCGACTGGGGGATATCCTTCACAAATTCCTCAAAGGCCACCATCTGCGCGTCACCGATAAACAACGCTTTGTCGAACCAATCGGCGTCCACCGGGGCATGCTCTTTGGTGCCGTCCCGCCAGGCGTTGTCATCGACCGTGAACATCGCCGCAACCAGCTCGTCAAAGTCCAGGCTCAGACGGTCCAGCGACACCACCGCCATCTCGCTGGTCTCCAGCGCGTCCAGCAGGTTCCGCACGGTAGTGAGAATATCCGTTTTTGTCTCTTCTTTCTCTTCCTGCGGCGGCTCTTCCTGCAGCGCGTCGTCAAAGTCCACGGCCGGACGTTCGTCCTCCTCAGCCGGCTCGTACTCCGTCTCGTCCAGCCCTTCGTTCAGCTTGACCGCGATGACGTCCCCCGAATTCAGCCCCGACACGAACCCCATGGCCGCGATGAATGTGGGCAGGCTGACCGCCGCCAGGTATTTCGACGGCTCCACGGCCGTCTTCAGCCCGGCACAATAGGCCGCGTGCAGGACCTGATCGGTGAACTGCGTGGCATTGGCGGAGCAATACTCCGGCGTTTTTCCCGTGATCTCTTTCAGGATCGTCTGCGCGTGGGCAAAGGACGCGGCGATCCCCTCCTCCGGCAGGTCCTGCATGCCCTTGTCCGCCTTCAGGGTGAAGTTGCCCACCTCAAAGCCCTCGCGGACCAAATACTCCACCGCGTCGCTGCTCTCCGCGGCGGCCATCCCGTCCACGAGAAAGACGGCCGGGATGCTGCGCTCCTTCAGCATCCTGCAGAGCTGTTCCATTTCCGCGTCATAGGCGATGCCCATAAATACCAGCGAGATCTTTCGCTGAGACACTTTCGGGGCCGAGATCAGATCGCACATTTTATCCGTTTCGGCCAGCTTCTCCGTTGCCTCTTCGATGCTCTCCTCCGGATCATATTCCCGCAGCTGCAGATGGACCTCCGGACCGACGCCCACCGGATGGACGCTGGCCTGCTTTACGCCGCAGCCGGAAAAAACGCCGCAGAAAAGCCCCAGGAGCAACAGGAGCGAGACCGTCTTTTTCCCTCTCATCGTTCATGCCCTTTCCCGTAAGGCAAAATTTTATATTTTTCCCTCTTGCCTTTGCGGCACGTCACACACGAAAGACATACATTAATTAAATTATTTTATCACATCGCCTGACGTCCGTCAACGAAAGTCCCGACATGGTCATCCCGGAGCGGTCCGATGGCGTCAGGGCCGGCGCTGATGCGCCGGCCCTTGTCTTCACCACTCATATTTGATCTCGCTCTTGTCGAAGCCGTAGTCCCGCAAAAATCGTTCCAGGTCGGCGTCGGAGCGGATCAGCATGACCTCCACAAAGCGGCCCGTGGCGGTCTCCCGGTACCCAGCCGCCTTCTCGCCGGTGCATATGCTGGCGCGGATAATCGGCTCCTTGCCGGTCCTGTCGTACTTAGGCCCCTTCTTCCTTCCGAACATAGCCTACTCCTCCTTGGGAAATGCCTTCCTGGCATACCTGTGATAGACAGCGAAGCACAGCAGCACGTTGAGCCCGTCCGCCGTGGCCTGGGCCCAGACGATGCCGTTTATGCCGAAGAGCCAGTTGAGCAGAAACAGCATGGGGATATTGAGCCCCACCCAGCGCACCACGCCCAGGAAGAGGGCGTGTCCCCCCTCGCCGAAGCCGTTGAACAGGTGCACATGGAAAAAGCTCAAAAACATCAGCGGCGTGGCCAGTATCCGCGCCCGGAGAAACCCCGTGCCCAGGGCCACGGTCTGGGCGTCCCGGATGAAGACGCGCATGATCTGCCCGGCGAAGAGCTCATAGAGCACTATGCTCACCGCCGCGCATATGAGGCCTATCTTCAGGGAATAGCGTTTGACGGCGTTCATGCGCTCATAGTTTCCCGCGGAAAAGTTATAGGCCACGATGGGCGTCATGCCAAGGCATATGCCCACGCCAGTGTTGAGCGGCAGCCGCTCCACCTTCAGCACGATGCCCACCGCCGCCAGGGCCACGTCGCTGTAGGCGGACATGAGCCGGTCGATGACAATGTAGTCAAGGTCGAATAGAAGCGACGTGATGGAGGACGGCAGCCCCACGGCAAACACGGACTTGAGGCTCTCTTTGGAGGGCAACGCCGTGGGCTTTCCCAGCCGCAGGACCCTGCTGTCCTTCATCCTTTTTATCACGATGATGAAATACCCACAGGCGATGCAGTTGGAAAGGCACGTGGCCGCGCCCGCCCCCATGATCTCATGGCCCCGGGGCAGCAGCACGAACATGAAAAGGGGATCCAGCGCGATGTTCACGAGGCCCCCCATGGTGATGCCGAAGCCCGCCTTCCCGGACTCGCCGATGCTCCGGATGAGGGTGGCCAGGGTGTTGGACAATACGGTGGGCACCCCGCCGCAGACGATGACGAAAAAGGCGTAGCCGCTGGCAAAAGCATAGGTATCCTCCCCCGCCCCCAGAAGGCCCATCAGCGGGCGCATGAAGGCGAGGGTGCTCAAAGAGAACGCCGCCGACACGGCCAGGGTGAGCCACACGCAGAAGCTGTAGACCCGCCTTGCCTCTTCCGGCTGCTGCCGGCCCAAAAGCCGGGAGATGAGCGCCCCGCCCCCCACGCCGGCGAGGCCCGCCAGCGCCACCGTGATATTGAAAAGGGGCAGGATGAGGGACGCCCCCGCCACCATGCAGGGGTCGTTGGTGCGGCCGATGAAGAAGGTGTCGGCCATGTTGTAGATGAGCACGATGAGCTGGCTGATGACCGCGGGCAGCACCATGGTCCACACCGCCCGGGGCACGGGCATGGTCTCAAACATCTCCTCCCGGCCGGTCTTCACTTTCTCCATGGCTGACACCTCCCCGCATACGCGCGGCCCCTATTGTATCACCGCCGCCCGCCAAGCGCAAGGCTTGCCGCGTTTCTCCCTGTCCGGGCCTTGCTAGATCCGGGACAAGGGAGTAAAATAGGCGCAGGAGGCGATACCATGAACAAGATCCTTCGGCGCGTGCTCACCATCCTCCCCGCCGTGCTGCTGCAGGCGGTATGGCTGGCGGTGCTGTTTTCCTGGCTCAAGCCCTGGGCGGGGGTCATCAGCTTCGCGCTGTCCATCCTGGCCTTTCTGCTGGTCCTCTATATCATAACCAAGCAGGACGAGGGCACCTATAAGATCATATGGCTGCTGCTGGTTCTGACCTTCCCCCTGGCGGGGGCGCTGCTGTATCTTCTCTTCGGCAACAAGCGCACCACAAAGCCCCTGCAGAAAAAGCTGGCGGAGGCAAAGCCCCTGCCGGCATGGCCGGACGACACGGCACCCCTCTATGAGGCCCTGGCCGGGGACGACGCCCGGGCGGCCCAGACCTTCCGCACCGTGCAGGACGCCGCCGGCTTTCCCCTGCATGTGAACCGCTCCGCCGTCTATTACCCTCTGGGCGACGACATGTTCCCCGTGATGCTGGAAGAGCTGGAAAAGGCGGAGAAGTTCATCTTCGTGGAGTACTTCATCCTGGAGGACGGCCTCATGTGGGACTCCATGGTGGACATCATGGCCAAAAAGGCCGCCCAGGGCGTGGACGTGCGGGTGCTCTACGACGACCTGGGCAGCATCGGCACCTACTCCTGGAAGAATGCCGGTTCTCTGGCGAAAAAGGGCATCCGGGTGGCCCCCTTCAACCCCCTGCTGTTCATCAAGGGCACCCTCAACTGCCGGGACCACCGGAAGATGCTCATCATCGACGGGAAGGTGGCCTTCTCCGGCGGCGTGAACCTGGCGGATGAGTACATCAACCACATCGAGCGCTTCGGCCACTGGAAGGACATCGGCTTCAAACTCACCGGCGAGGCCGTGGGCAATTATACCCGCATGTTCGCCGCCTTCTGGAACGCCTTCGCCCACGACGACCCTATCCCCGACGGCTTCCTCGCCCCGCCGCCCGTCCCAGGCCCGGGCGCGGCCCATGACGGCCTGGTGCTGAGCTACTATGACTCGCCCCTCAAGAACTACGCCGTATCCAACGAGCTCTTTATAGACCTCCTCAGCCAGGCCAAAAACTACGCCTGGTTCTACACCCCCTATCTCATGCCCGGGGACGCCCTGCTGGGGGCCCTGGTCCGGGCGGCAAGGCGAGGGGTGGACGTGCGCATCATCATGCCCGGCATCCCGGACAAGAAGCTGGTCTACCGCATGGGCCGGAGCTTCTATCCCGTGCTCCTGGAGGCGGGGGTGAAGATATACGAGTACACGCCCGGCTTCGTCCACGCCAAGGCAAGCATCGTGGACGACGCCATGTGCACGGTGGGCACGGTGAACCTGGACTACCGGAGCCTGTTTCTCCACTTTGAGAACAACTCCCTGTTCTATAAGGCCTCCCTCCTTAAGGACCTGAAGGCTGACTATCTGGCCACGCTGGAAAAGTGCCGGGAGAGGACGCTGGACAATATAGACCATGGCTTCTGGCACTGGCTCACAGACGGAGTGCTTCGCATCTTCGCGCCGCTGTGCTGAGAGATAAAGAACCGGGGCGCGTGCCATGAGCACGCGCCCCGGTTCTTTACTTTCCGGCCTCAGTTGCTGATCACCACAGTACTGGCGCCCGTGGGATCGTTGGCGCAGGTGGAGCAGTAGTAAAGGCCGTTGATGACCGCGGCCTGCAGCTTCTTTACAGGCCTGTGGCAACCGGCGCAGATGACCTCCTCGTCGTTCCCGTAAAGCCCCCCGGACACGGCGTCCAGAGCCTCATCGGTCAGCTCCTGATGGGTCTTTTTATTCTCCTTGTCGGACATGTTCGTTCCTCCTTTTGGTTTCTGTCTCTTTATACGGCCCAGCGAGGGAAAAGGGCTAATGGATGTGAAAAATTTTTTGTTTTTTTCCTGCTTTTTTATTATAGCACATCCAAGCGGGCCCGTCACCCCCCTATTTGCCCGCAACAAGCGGGGAGGCGCGAAAAGCGCCTCCCCGCCCCATACTGCCGCTTACTTCATCAGCGCCGCCGGGTCCGCGTAGGGGATATCCAACGCCTCGGCCACGGCCTGGAAGGTGAGCTTTCCCTTGTAGGTATTGAGCCCGCTCATGAGGCAGGGGTCTGTAAGGCACGCCTTCTCCAGGCCCAAGCGCGTCATCTGCACCCCATGGGCCAGGGTGGAGTTCACCAGCGCCTCGGTGGAGGTGCGGGGCACGCTGCCGGGGATGTTGGCCACGCAGTAGTGGAGGATGCCGTCCACCTCGTAGACGGGGTCCGCGTGGGTGGTTGGCCGGCTCGTCTCAAAGCAGCCGCCCTGGTCGATGACGATGTCCACCAGCACCGCGCCCTTTTTCATGAGCTTCAGGTCTTCCCGGTGCACCAGCTTCTCGCACTCCCGGCCGGGGGCCAGCATGACGCAGCCGATGACCAGGTCCGCCTTCTGCAGGGCCTTCAAAAGATTGGCCCGGCTGGAATAGAGGGTGGTGATCTGGGTACCGAACACCTCGTCCAGATAGGCCAGGCGCTGGTGGTTGATGTCCAGCACCGTGACCCGGGCGCCCAGGCCCACCGCCATGCGGCAGGCGTTGATGCCCGCGTTGCCGGCGCCGATGATGACCACGTCCGCCTTGTCGCACCCGGGCACGGCCCCCAGCATGACGCCCCGGCCGCCGTAGGTCTTTTCCAGGTACTTGGCCCCCTCCAGCACCGCCATGCGCCCGGCGATCTCGCTCATGCAGTAGAGGCAGGGCAGCCCCTTCCCGCCGGGGCCCAGGATGGTCTCGTAGGCCATAGCCGTGGTCCTGCTCTTCAAGAGCGCCTCGGTAAGCGCCTTGTCCGCGGCCAGGTGGAAGTAGGTGTAGATGATGAGCCCCTCCCGGAAGTATTTGTACTCGCTCTCCAGGGGCTCCTTCACCTTCACGATCATATCCGCTTTGGCCCAGATGTCCTCCGCCCTGTCCAGCAGCTTCCCGCCCGCGGCCTCGTATTCACTGTCCTCAAAACCGGCGCCGAGGCCCGCGCCCTTTTCCACGTACACGGTATTGCCCGCGTGCACATACTCCCCCACGGCGTCGGGGGTCAGCCCCACGCGGAACTCGTTGTTTTTTATCTCCTTCGGCAGTCCAACGATCATGATAAGACCCTCCTGTTTGGTGTTTTTTGTCTAAGGATATCTGCATTTTGCAACAGCATCCATCGACTTTTTGATATAATTTTGTGTACTTTTACTAAATTATACCATGGCCTTATCCGTTTGTAAAGATGAAATCCGGCCTGTCACCCGGGGAACGTGACCGCGATCTCCGTGCCATGACCGGGTGCGCTTTTGAGGTCTATCCTCCCCCCATGGACCGCCGCCGCGTGCTTGACGATGGAAAGGCCCAGCCCCGTGCCGGGCACGTCTTTGGACCGGCTGCTGTCTCCCCGGTAGAAGCGCTCGAACACGTGCTCCTGCTGCTCCGGGGGGATACCGGCGCCGTCGTCCCGGACCGTGAGCACCGCGCCCGCGGGCGTCTTCTCCACCGACACGGCCACGTGGCCGCCGGGATGGTCATACTTTATCCCGTTCTCGCACAGGTTGAACACGATGGAGTGCAAAAGTGTGGGGATACCCTCCATGGGGGCCGCCTCGCCGGTGAAGGCCATCTCCACCCCCGCCCGCTCCGCCTCAGTGCGCAGGCTCTCCACGGCGGAGGCGGCCACATCGGCCAGATCCACCGGCTCGAAGGGCATGTCCCCCGCCCCCTCGTCCAGATGGGACAGGCTGATCACGTCCTCCACCAGCTTGCCCATGAGCCGGGCCTCGTCGTATATCTTCCCGGCGAAGGGCCCCACGTCCTCAGGCTTCACCATGCCATTCTGCATGAGCTCGGCATAGCCGGAGATGACGTGCAGGGGGGTCTTCAGCTCATGGGAGACGTTGGCGGTGAACTGACGGCGCAGGGCCTCCGCCTCCGCCCGCTCCGCCGCGTCCAGCTCCAGCTGGGCGCTCTGGATCTTCAGCTGCCGCTGCTGGGCGTCCAGCCGCCGGAGAAGGGGCGTCAGCTCCTCATACCCTCGGTTTTCCATGGGCCGGTCCAGATCCACCTGGTTGAGGGGCGCCACGATCTTTTGGGAGAGCCGCCGGGCCAGGAATACGGACAGCGCCAGCGCCAGCAGGATGACCGCCGCCACCCCCTGGCCCACGCCTAAAAGCATGGTGAGGATGGAGCTTTGGGCGATGGCCAGGCGCAGCACCGTCCCATCCGACAGCCGCTGGGCGGCGTAGAGCATCCGCTCCGTCAGCGTGGCGCTGAGGCGCTGGTCCTGACCGAAGCCGCTCTCCAGCGCCTGGCGCACCTCCGTCCGCTCCTGGTGGTCCGTCATGGCGGCGGCGTCCACGGCGGTGTCGTATAAGACCTTCCCGTCCGCGCCGATCCAGGTGATGCGGTAGTCCTTGACAGGCAGGCCGGAGAAATAGTCACGCCCGCTCTTCTCCACCCCCTGGGCGGCCAGCTGGGTCTGCATGCGAAGCTGGGTCTGCTGGATGCGGGAGAAGTAGCCATATAATACCCCCATGATCAGCGCCACCGAGGCCAGAAACACCGCGATGGCCATAAAGCACAGGCTGTGGAATATCCTCTTCGTCATGGCTTTTCCTCCAGCCGGTAGCCCACGCCCCGTACCGTACCGATACAGTCCCCGGCGGGGCCCAGCTTGGCCCGCAGGGAGCGGACATGGGCGTCCACGGTCCGGGTCTCTCCGGCATAGTCCGTGTCCCACACGGCCCGCAGCAGAGCGTCCCTGTCGAACACCCGCCCCGGTTCCGCCATGAGAAGGCGCAGAAGGTCGTATTCCTTCAGGGTCAGCGTCACCCGCTCTCCGTCCACGGTGACGGTGTGCTCCCTGTCGTTGAGCACGAGGGGCCCTATCCGCAAAACATCCGTCTCCCCCCGGTCCGCCGCCCGGCGGAGGACCGCCTTGATGCGGGAGAGCATCTCCATCATGCCGAAGGGCTTGACGAGATAATCGTCCGCCCCCAGGTCCAGGCCCGCCACCTTGTCGTACTCCGTGCCCTTGGCGGTGGTCATGATGACGGGGACGGCCGCCCAGGCGGGTTTTCGGCGCAGCTTTGCCAGCACCTGCATGCCGTCCTCCCCGGGGAGCATGATGTCCAGCAGGATGAGCCGGGGCGTCCGCTCCGCCATGGCGGCCCAGAACGGACCGGGGTCGGCAAAGCCCTGCCCCTCAAAGCCCGCGCCGTTCAATGTGTAGAGGATGAGGCCCCGGACGGCCTCGTCGTCCTCCAGGCAGTAGATAAGGCTCACGCGCTTCCCTCCCATCGTTATATCGTCTGCTGTCATCATACCGCAGGAAGGGCCGCCGCGCCATCCCTCCCATGTAAAATCCACGTAAAATATCCGGTATGAACATCTCTTGCGCGGAGGGTCATAATATTGTATAATTGGTTCGTTTAATTGTATTAATGCCCATTGGGCCGCATATAGTGCATAAAGCCCTCAGAAAGGTATGCGTATGCTGTACTGGATCGAAAAGATCAATTCCGCCGTCAACGGCTTCATATGGGGCGTGCCCGCCATGATCTGCATCATGGGGGTGGGCCTCTGGCTCAGCTTCGGTACAGGCTTCGTGCAGCTGCGCCGGTTCGGCTATGCCATCCGCCACACCCTGGGCCGGCTTTTTGAAAAGACCGAGGCCGCCGACGGGTCCATGACCCCCTTCCAGGCGGTGTGCACGGCTCTCGCGGGCACGGTTGGCACCGGCAACATCGCCGGCGTGGCCGGGGCTATCGCCCTGGGCGGGCCGGGCGCGGTGTTCTGGATGTGGATGAGCGCCCTTTTGGGCATGTGTACCAAGTTCTCCGAGGTGGTGCTGGCGGTCCATTACCGGGAACGCAACGCCGACGGCGACTGGGTGGGCGGGCCCATGTACTACATCAAAAACGGCCTGGGCCGCAAATGGCGGTTCCTCGCGGTGCTGTACGCCCTGTTCGGCGCCTTTGCCGTATTCGGCACCGGCAACGCCACCCAGGTGAACGCCATCATCACGGCCATCGACAAGGCCCTGGTAGACCTGTACCTTATCTTCCCGGAGGACATGCACAGGTATGACCTCGTCTTCGGCGTCGTCATCGCCCTAGGCGTGGCGCTGGTGCTGCTGGGGGGCGTGCGGCGCATCGGCCGGTTCACGGAAAAGCTGGTGCCCTTCATGGCCCTTCTCTACATCATCCTCTCCGTGGGCGTGGTGTGCTTCCGGGTAAAGCAGGTCCCGGCAGTGTTCGCCGCCATATTCGAGGGCGCCTTCCGGCCGAGGGCCTTCACCGGCGGGGTGGTGGGCAGCTTCTTCATCGCCATGCGCCGGGGCGTGTCCCGGGGCATCTTCTCCAACGAGGCAGGCCTGGGCACCGGCACCATCGCCCACGCCACGGCGGACACCGCCTCTCCCGTGCGCCAGGGGCTTTACGGCATCTTCGAGGTCTTCGCCGACACCATCGTCATCTGCACCCTTACCGCCCTGGTCATCCTCCTGAGCGGCGTGACGGTCCCCTACGGCGGGAGCGCCGGAGCGGAGCTGACCATCGGCGGGTTCTCCGCCTGCTACGGCAGCTGGATCACCGCCTACACCGCCATCGCCCTCATCTGCTTCGCCTTCTCCACCATCATAAGCTGGGGCCTTTACGGCGCCCGGTTCATGGAATACCTCTTCGGCACGAAGGTCATCCGCCCCTTCATGGTCGTCTACGCCCTGGTGGCCATCCTGGGGGCCACGGTGGATCTGGGGCTTCTCTGGGACATCTCCGACACCTTCAACGGCCTGATGGTCATCCCCAACCTCATCGCCGTGGCCCTGCTGTCCGGCACGGTATTCCGTCTCACGAAGGAGTACTTCAAGGGCGATCGATCAAAATAAGCTTATAGCATGAAGAACCCGCCGGAGGCGTCGCCTCCGGCGGGTGTTTTGTTGTCTGGCCTCAGCACGTAAGGGAGCCGAAGGCGATGCACTTGCCGCTCCTGCGGTCGAAGAGCATGATGTTGTCCCCGCCGATGGAGAGCTTCACCTTCTCGCCGATGGTGAATAAGGTGCTGCCGAAGACCACGCCGGTGAGCAGGAAGTCGTCCACTCTGATTTTAACCGTGGACTCCATGCCGGTGGGCATGGCGCCGTATATCTCCCCGTCCAGGCCGCCGGCGCCGGCGATGTGGATGAACTCCGGCCGGATGCCCAGCACCAGGTCCTCGTTGGTGAGGATGGGCTCCTCCTGCAGGGAGAAATCATCCTCCTCCACCTTGGCGATGTGGTAGCGGAAGGTCTCGTCCTTGTTGCCCTTCTCCACATAGCTCTTCTCGGCGCTGCGGCGCTTCAGCTCCGCCGCCGCGGCGGCCTCGGCCTCGTCCCGGGCCTTGAACCATGCGGCCAGGTCCGTCTTCTCCTTGGGGGTGAACACCGCTTTGCGGCCGTCGAAGATCGTCATCTCCACGGTCCCGTCCGGTTTCTGGGCGCCCCGGGCCTCCACGAAGTTGATGGAGGGGTTGCCCACGAAGTCCGCCACGAACAGGTTGTTGGGCCGGTTGTAGACCGTGAGGGGCACGTCGTACTGCTGGAGCACGCCGTTGTTGATGAGGCATATCTGGGTGGCCAGGGTCATGGCCTCCATCTGGTCGTGGGTCACGTACACGAAGGTGGACCCGGTCTCCACGTGAAGCCTCTGCAGCTCATAGCGCATCTCCAGCCGCAGCTTGGCGTCCAGGTTGGAGAGCGGCTCGTCCATGAACAGCACCGCCGGCTCCGGGGCCAGGGTCCGGGCGATGGCCACGCGCTGCTGCTGGCCGCCGGACAGCTCCGCCGGGTAGCGGTCCATGAACATGCCTATCTTCACGATGCGGCTCACCCGCCGGACGGAGAGGTCTATCTCCTCCTTGGTCAGCTTGCGGGTCTCGGTGACCACCTTGCCGTCCTTCACGAACCGGTATTCGTCGTCCAGGCCCTGGCTCTTTTTGGCGGCGGCCGCCTTTTCTTTGAGGTTCGCGGCCTCGGCAGACACGTCCTTCCCCTGCTCCAGGTGGTAGCCGAAGAGCTTTTTCGCGGTGTACTGGGAGATGGTGAAAGCGTCGATGAGCTTGATAATGGCCTTCTTTTCCTCCAGCTTGCCGTTTTTGTCCCGGCACTCCTCCAGCACCTTCACCACCTCGGCGGGGTTGGAGAGGATCTCCCCCAGCCGGGCGGTGTTCTTCGCGTCAAAGTCCACCTTGGGCAGCTCATCTTTAATATTGGCCAAGCCGAAGGAGATGTTCTGGTAGACGGTCATGTTGGGCCACAGGGCGTAGTTCTGGAACAGGAACCCCACGTGGCGCTTGTTGGCGGGGATGTTGATCCCCATATCGCTGTCGAACACCACCTGGTCGCCGATGGTGATGCGGCCGCTGGTGGGGGTCTCAAGGCCCGCGATCATGCGCAGGGTGGTGGTCTTGCCGCAGCCGGAGGGACCCAGGAGGGTGACGAAGGCGTTGTCCGCGATGGTCAGGTCCAGGTCGTCCACGGCGTAGAACTTGCCCCAGCGCTTGGTGATATGTTCCAATTTTATCTCAGGCATGGTTTAACCTCCTATCCCCTTGTCAAGGCTGGCCCCGGTGATCTTGTTGACCAGGGCGTTGCACACCAGAATGGTGACGATCAGTATCAGATTGATGCCGCTGGAGAAGGCGTAAAGGCCCATCTCATCGAAGTAGTCCAGCGTGGTGGAGAGGATGAAGCCCTGGGTGCACAGCAGCATGAACAAGCTCAATTCCCGCAGGCACGTCATGAAGGGCAGCAGGTAGCCGCTTATGATGGACGACTTCTGGATGGGGATGATGATGCGGGTCATGCGCTTGATCCAGGGGATATCCTGGATGATGGCCGCCTCCTCGATCTCACCGGACAGCTGCAGCATGGAGTTCAGGGCGCTGCGGCTGGCGAAGGGGATGTATTTGATGGTGCCCACGATGATGAGCAGCGTGTATGTGTTGAACAGGTTTAAGTACTGGTTGGAGAACAGGATGAAGAAGGCCACGCCCACGGCGATGGAGGGCATCAGGTAGGGCAGGAAGGCCACGGAGTTTACGTAGTTGGCCCACTTGCTCCGCCGCTGCTTGGATACGGCGTAGCCGATGAGGGTGCCGATGCTGCCGGCGATGAGCGCGCAGCACACGCTTACCAGCATGGTGCCCTTGAAGGCGTTCCAGATGGTGGAGTTATAGAGCATGCCCTTCTGGCCGTACATGCCGTTTTCCGTCACGTTCTCGCTGGTGATCCACCACTTGGTCGTCAGGTTCGCCGTGTTGCCCGTGTACAGGAAGGAGTAGTCGCCGGGGTTGGGCAGGAAGGTCTCAAAGGCAAAGGAGACGATGGGGAAGATGCTGGTGAAGAAGGTGAGGAACACCAGGATGAGGGCGATGATGTACTTGCCCCGCTTGCCCAGGTTGATCTTGGAGATCTGCCCGGACTTGCCGGTGACAGTGGTATAGCTCTTCCGGCTGGTAAGGGAGAGCTGGTTCATGAGCATGATCGCCACGCCGAACACCATCATGATGATGGCCAGGATGCTGGCCTCGCCGGTGTACTTGGAGTTCATGGACACGTACTTGGTGGAGAGCGTGGTCAGGCCCAGGTAATGGGGCACCGGGTAGGAGCCCATGGAGCTTCCGAATACCAGCAGGATGGTGGACAATATGGCGGGCTTTACCATGGGCAGGGTGATCTTCCACATGGTCCGCCACTTGGGGGTGTCCAGGATGGTGGCCGCCTCCTCCAGGTTCGCGTCCATGTTCCGGAAGATGCCGCCGATGAGGATATAGGCGAAGGGGGCGTAGTGCAGGCCCAGGACCATCACGCTGGGGAACAGCCCCTGGCACCACCACTTGGGCATGGCGACGCCCAGCGTGGCGGCCAGCAGGCCGTTGGAGGTGCCGGTGACGGCGTTGGAGTTGAACATGTGCTGCCACACCACCGCCAAGGTCCACTGGGGCATGATGTAGGGGAAGATGAAGATGGAGCTCAAATACTTCCGCCAGGCCATATTGGTCCGGGTCACCAGAAAGGCGAACACGCCGCCGTAGAGAATGGACACGAGGCATGTGCCCACCGCGAGATAAACGGTATTGAGAAGCGGCGTCCACAGGTTCGTCTTCGCCATGTGGCTGGTGAACAGGTCCACATAGTTGGCCACGGTGTAGCCGGAGGGCCTGCCGGTGAGGTAGGCGTCGATGGTGCCCGGGTGTATTTTGAAGGTGTCCTCCACGATGGCCACGATGGGCGCCACGGTGCTGACGGTGAGGACGATGCCCATCAGCAGCAGTATCACGTTGTGGGGCTTGGAGAAAAAGGTCTTCAGCTTGTTGAGCCGGATGGTGGACGGGCTGGCCCGCATGCCGACAGAGTCCATAAAATGACCACTCCTTTCCGCTGGGGCGTCATGCCGGGATATAAGGAAGAGCGCCCCGGAGCATTCCGGGGCGCTCCATTATGTCAGGATCGCTTTATGTCCCGCGGGTATATCAGCCGGCGGAATACTTGGTCAGCATCTCGATCCAGCTGCCCACGGTGAAGGCCACGGACGCGCAGTACTCAGGGTCCTCCAGGACCAGCTGGCCGTCGCCGACCCACCAGTCATAGCCGGCGTCGTTCAGCGCGGCGAACTCCACGGTGGTGCCGTCCTCGGCCATGCCGCCGGTCTGATGATGGAAGATCTCCTCGTTGTCAGCGGCGACGGTGGGGTTGGAGGAATAGCCGCCGATGTCCTTGCCCCAGGCGGAGAAGCCGTCGGTGGTGCAGGTCATGTAGGCGATGAAGGCGCAGGCGGTCCAGGGCAGGGGGCTGTTGTCGGTGACGAACAGGTAGTGGCAGTAGCCATAGCCGCCGAAGCCGGTATAGCCGTCCTGATAAGCGGCCACGGTGATGTTGTTCTTGGAGACGGAGTCGGACTCCTCGACGGAGCGGAGCTTGGAGTAAACCAGCAGGCCGAACTGGTCGGTAGCGGACTGGTCAACCAGGGTGTTGCAGATGGGGCCGTCGTCGGTCTGGGCGTTGTAGCTCTCCACCCACAGCTTGATCCAGGCCAGCGCGTAGGCGCCGTTCTCGCCCAGGCCCAGGTCGCCGGCGTCGGTGGCCATGGCGTCGATGGTGGGCTGGAAGTAGGCCTGCTCCTCGGCGGGCAGGGCGTCAAAGGCGGCCTTCAGGTTGGCGGCGTTGGTGTCCTCGGTGAGCATGTACAGGAAGTTCTTGCCCACGATCTCGGAGTCGATGTCCATGAACAGGCCATGCTCGCCCTCGGCCACGAAGTCCCAGACGTTGTCATAGGTCTTGTCGCCGGTGTTGTTGAACATGAAGACCTTGTTCAGGGTCTGCAGGGGCAGATAGCCCTGATAGTCGTCGGCGGTGACGCCGTTGGCGTCAGCCCAGTCCTTGGGGATGAAGGTGTCCAGAACGCCGGTCTGGACCATCTTGCTCTCGATCTGGTTGCCGTCCTGGATCAGGGTCATGGCAAAGGTGCCGGTGTCCTTCAGGGAGTCGGCGGTCAGCTGATCGAAGATCTTGTTGTTCTTGGGCTGCTGCCAATCGAACTCCATGTTATAGCTGGGGTCGATGGACTGCAGGTAGGAGATGAACAGGGGCAGAGCGGTGGCGCCGCGGCTGGAGTTGCCCACGCCGTAGAAGGTGGCGCCGTTGGACTCCTCGATGGCCTTCTGGGCCAGCTCCTCCAGGGTCATGCCCTCAGCCTGGGCGATGATGTCCTGGACGGACTCTCCGTCGGCCATGGCAGGCACGGCCAGGGCGAACAGCATCGCCAGAGCCATGATCAAGGAAAGAAACTTTTTCATAATGGAACCTCCTTTATATTTGACCGCGTTTACGCGCATGTCGTTATTTGATTATTATAGGCCCATCGGGACAAGATGTCAATCTCCCACAAAAAATTTTGCGGAAACTTTTTGCCCTTTGTGTGGTTTTTACAACTAACTGATGCGCAATGAAATGCCCCCGGACCAGTGGCCCGGGGGCAGACTATACCTATTTATATGTCCGTGGGCAGCGGGACCCTATCCATGAGGATGGTCCCGAAGCAGGTGAGGCTCCGCTCCGCGTCCTTCCAGATGGTCACGTCCGCGTCTTTCCTCGCCCGGTTCAGGGCGAAGAGATAGAGGTTTCCCACCATGTCCTGGCACACCTGCTTGCAGATGAACTCCCCGTCCAGCAGCAGCGCCGCCACCTCCCCATCCCGGGGCGCCCGCTTCTGGCCCAGGGCAACGGATCCGTCGGGCAGGTACGGCTCCATGGAGTTTCCGTTGATGCGCACGGCGAAGTCCGCGGCGCTGTCCGCCGGCACGGAGTAGTCCTCCCAGGGGTTGCCGAAGTCCGGGTCGCCCCGGCCGGCGGCAAAGCTGTTGCCGATGAGGGGGATGACCTTGAAGGCAGGGCGCGCCGCCGCCTCGGCCCGGGCCATGCGCCGCTTCTCCTCGTCCAGCACCGCCCGCAGCACCCGCCTGCCGTGGCCGTCCAGGCCTTCATAGTCCCCGGCCAGGGCCAGGGCCTCCCCGGAGAGGGCCGGCTCGCCCTCCTCCACGAAGTCCGCCACGCTCCGGCCCAGGGCCCCGGCGATCTTCGCCAGCACGGAGATGGTGGGATTCGCCGTGACGCCGCCGGTGATCTTATTCAGCGTGCCCTTGGCCACGCCGGACTTCGCCGCCAGTTCGTCGATGGTCATGCCCGCCTGCACGCGGTACCGGGTTATGGTCCTGCCGATGTCCATGGCCGTCCCTCCTTTTCAACGCTATTGTACCTTATACGGGCACCTATGTCAACGAAAAATCTACTTTTCGGAACTATTTTTCCTTGACAAATCCCATTTTCGGTATTATTCTTGTCTCACGAGGTCCCGAGAACGGGATGAGACCATATACACACCTGAAAAGGAGGAGATACGATGGACTGGAAACAGGAGGCGGCGGACAAGCTTTTGCAGTACGAGGCCCGGCGGCAGTCGCTGGAGAACATCCCCGCGGAGATACGGCGGCTGGAGCTGGACTACACCTCCCTTCGCAGCTCCACGGCGGACGCGGTGCCCAGCCATGGGAACGGCAGCCGCCGGGAGGACGCCATGCTCACCAACATCGTCCGGCGGGAGGAGCTGGCCCGGCAGCTGGAGTCGGCCCGGGCCTGGGTAGCCCTGACGGACGGGGGCCTTGCCTCCCTGGACGAGGAGGACCAGCTGGTGCTGGACCGGTTCTTTGTCCACAGGCGCAAGGGCGCCTGCGAGCAGCTCTGTGAGGAGCTGGACCGGGAGAAGGCCCAGGTCTACCGCCGGCGGGACAGGGCCCTGCGCCGGTTCACCCTGGCCCTCTACGGCGGGCTGGAGAGCTGAAAAGGAGCCTGCCGGCCTTTGGCCTGTGCAGGCTCCTATATTGTTTGTTTTTTATGATTTTAAGCGATTATCCTCTCATAATGACATATAATAGGTTAAATAGTGTTATTTTAATCGATATATCGCCCAATTTTGACTTAATATCGACAAAAATCTATTGTTTTTATCATAATAACATGCTATTATTGCATACATCCACTCATTTTTACCGCAAAGCAAGGAGATGTTTTCATGTACGAAAGTCTCAGAAAACTGTATTACGGGGACGAGAACGTATACAAAGCGGCCTATCAGGCCCGGTACACCTCGCCGCAGGCGGTACATCTGGACTTTCCCGTGGGGGATCGGCCTGGCTTTTTTGTTCAGGACCAAGAGGTCATCAGCGGGATGTATGCCATTCTGCGGCTGGACAAGCGCATCTCCGAGCTATGTTCGGTCCTGCCCGGCCTGGCCCTGCGGCAGTATTCCCGGAGGTGCCTTATCGACGAGATCGTGATAACGAACAACATTGAGGGGGTGTACAGCAGCCGCAAAGAGATCGGGGACGCCTTGGCTGTCCTGGAGGAGCAGTCGGCGCGGCAGGAGCGCAGGCCCAGATTCTACGGCATGGTCAGCAAATACAACAAGCTTATGAGCCGGGAGCACGTCCCTTTGGAAACGTGCCAGGATATCCGCAGCATATATGACGAACTGGTATTGGACGAAGTCGTGGCGGAGGACCGGAACAACGCCCCGGACGGGAGCATCTTCCGCCGGGATCAGGCCACGGTCCGCAGCGCAACGGACCGGGTCATCCACGCAGGGCTGACACCGGAGAGCCGCATCATTGAGGCCATGGAAAAAGCGCTGGCTTTCCTGAACGACGAGCACCTGGAGAAGCTGTATCGGATATGTCTTTTCCACTACATGCTGGAATATATCCACCCGTTTTATGACGGAAACGGTCGTCTGGGCCGCTTCATCGTCAGCTACTGCATCGCCGGAGAACTGACGCCGATCCTGGCCTACCGGCTGAGCGAGACCATCAAGGAGAACGCGAAGGAATACTACGAGGCGTTCAAGGTATGTAACGACCCTCACGATCTGGGAGACCTGACGCCATTCCTGATCATGATGCTGAACATGATCAGGCGCTCGTCGGAAGAACTGCTGGGGGCCCTGGAGCGGCGGCATACTCTCTGGCAGCGTTATGACCGTCTGTCAGAAGACCTGCCCGGTGGGAACAAGACGCCCATGGGAAGGCTTTACAGCTTCCTCATCCAGGCCGCCCTTTTTGCCGAGCAGGGCATCTCCACCCAGGAATTGGCGCTCTATATGGAAGTGAGCCCCTCCACTCTGCGTAAGAAACTGGATATGGTCCGGGAACAGGGTCTTCTGCTGTGGACGAAGGACGGCACGAAAAAGTATTATTCCCTGGACCTGGGCGAACTGGACCGGCGCGCCATGGCGCTTTGAGTTCCCTCTACGGCGGGCTGGAATCGTAAAAAAGAGGCAGGCGTTTTGCCTGCCTCTTTCGCTTTATTGCCGTCAGTTCTTGGTCACGTACTGGGAGGAGATATAGCCGGTCTGGCCGTTGTAGCTGATCTGGTACCAGCCGCTACTCTCGCCGGTGATGGTGACGGTGGCGCCGGAATTATAGGAGCCGATAGCGCTGTAGCCGGTGCCCGGGCCGGAGCGGACGTTCACCATGTTGCCGGTGACTGTGCCGGTCCCGCTGGAGCTGGTGGTGCCGCCGCTGCTGCTGTTATTGGAGGTGGAGCCGTCGGAGACATAGGTGCTGTAGACGAACACCTCCTGGCCGTTATACTGCACCCTCGTCCAGCTGTCGGTGTAGCCGGTGCGGGTCAGCTGGGTGCCGGTGGGCACGGTGCCGATGGAGTCATAGTTGGTGCCGGGGCCCTTGCGCAGGTTCACCTCCGCCGTGACGGTCACGGTGCCGCCGGTGGCGGTGACGTTATAGTTGGCCGCGGGCGTGGCGGTGGGCTGAGCGGTGGACAGGAACGAGTCGCTGATATAGGCGTCGCCGCCGTTATAGGAGATGCGGCTCCAGCCGTTGTCCACCCGGCCGGTGCGGGTATAATACTGGCCGGTGCTGGCGGTGCCGATGACGTCGTAGTCCGTGCCCGGGCCCTTGCGGATATTCACCCCGGAGCCGGTGAGATACACCGTCTCGTTGGCGGGCTGGATGTTATAGGGCAGGGGCGAGGCGCTGGGCGTGGGGCTGGGAGAGGGCACCGGCGTGGGCGTGGTGACGATGGCGTTCGCCTCGGGGGTCGCCATGGTCATGGGGGTAGGCGTGACGACGGTGAACGGCGTGGCCTCCGGGCTGGGCGTGGGGATGTCGGTGGGCGCCGTGGTGAACTCGGGGGAGGGCGCCATGCCCTGGCCGGAGGGCCGCTGGTTCAGCTTGATGACCAGCACGATGGCCACCACGATGATCACCAGGATGATAGCCAGCACCGCGGCGATCTGCCACATGCGGCGGCTGGACCGCTCCTCCCTGTCGTAGTCGTCATAACCGCCCCGGACGGCCTCCACCGGCCGGGAGGGACGGTTTCCGCCCTTCTCCCGCTCCGGGGAGAAGAAGCCCCGGTCCTCGCCGGAGGGATGCTCCAGCTCCTCCGTGGGCCGGACGGGCTTGGGCAGGTCCCGCAGGGCGTCGCCGTTCCGGACGGGCCGGTTATTCTTCGGCAGCGTCCCCACCCGGCCGGAATCCAGCGTCGCGTCGCAGCGGGGGCAGTATTTGGCGTCCGCAGGCACCTTTGCCCCGCAGTTGGGGCACTTGCGCGTATTGTTCTTCATATCCCAAAACCCCTTTTCTAACACTCAGAAATGGTTTATTTTCTCTCGTCGGAGATGTGGACGATCCCACCCTCCACGGTGAGCTGCCCCTGGCAGAACATGGCCACCGCCTTGGGCAGCAGCTTCCACTCGGCCTCCTCCATGATGCGCCGCTGGAGGGTCTTGGGGGTATCCCCCTCCCAGACCTCCACCGCCTGCTGGAGGATGATGGGCCCGGTCTGGCCCGCGGTGACGAAGTAGGCCGTGGCGCCGGACAGCTTCACCCCCGCCTGGATGGCCCGCTCGTAGGGCTCCATGGAGTTCATGTCGCTGGAGCCGAAGGCCGGCAGGAGCGCCGGGCAGACGTTGATGATGCGGTTTTCATAGATCTTCAGGACCCCCTGGCCCAGGGGCTGGACGTACCCCGCCAGCACCACCAGGTCCGCATCCAGGTCCTGGAGCTTCTGCTCCACGGCGGTATTGTAGGACTGGACGGTGGCGAACAGGCTCCGGTCCACGATATAGGTGGGAAGGTTCGCGCTCTTGGCCCGGATGAGAGCGTATGCCTCCGGGTCGGAGGATATGACCGCCGTCAGCTCGCAGTTGGGTATCTCCCCGAACAGATGGGCGTCCATCACCGCCTGCAGGTTCGTTCCCCCGCCGGATACCAGCACCACTGTCTTCACCATAGACGCGCCCTCCCTGCTCAAAGTTTCTGTTTTTAACTCTTTGTTACCGTATTGTAACACATGTTTTCCCGAAAGGCAATATGCTCTCCCGTCATTATTTTATCTTTTTTCCGAAAAAATCGGCCTTTTCCCGTTTTTTCGCGCCCGCTCCCATCCGCCGCTGGATTTCTCCGGTCCATCGTGTTATATTTGATCATGTTATTATGACGCGCCGGGCCCAGGCCCGGCCGGGAGGATATATGAAAAGCACACAGGAGCTTTTGAACCGGCTGCGGGAGCGGGACGAGGAGGACCTGGATTTTCTCCGGGACCCCGACTTTGCCTGCCCCTCCGCGGCCATCTATATGGCGGGCCTGCTGGCAGAGCGGGGCATGACCGCGAAGGAGGCCATCCAGGCCCTGGGCCTGGACCGCTCCTACGGCTATCAGCTTTTCAACGGCACCCGCCGCCCCACCCGGGCCGTCCTCTTCCGCCTGGCCATACTGCTGGGGCTGGACCTGGCCGGGACGAACAGGCTTTTGCAGATCGGCGGCAAGGCGCCCCTGTATCCCCGGGTCCGGGAGGACGCGGCGGTCATCTTCTGCCTGGAAAAGCATCTGCCCCTGGAAAAGCTGGACGCCCTTCTGGAGGCGGCCCATGGATGAGTTCATATCCGGCGCCTATGCGGTCGTATGTCTGTTCAAGGAGGACGGCCCCCGGCGGACATATCTGCTGGAAAGGCGGGATGCGCCCTGGCGGCGGTTCGTCTGCAAAGAGGCCCCCGGGGAAGACGGGGACCTGCTGCGGCAGGAATATGAGATACTGCGCTCCCTGCCCGACGGCCCCGGCACGCTGACGCTCCGGGAGGAGGGCGGGGTCTGCCGCCTGCTGCGGGACTACGTTCCCGGCGTCACGCTGGCGGAGCTCATACGCCGGGACGGCGCCCTGTCCCCACCGGAGACGGCGGCACTGGGCATAAAGCTCTGCGGTGCTCTGGGCGCCCTGCACGCCATGACGCCGCCGGTCATCCACCGGGACCTGAAGCCGGAGAACATCCTGCTCACGGAGACGGGCCGGGTCCGGCTCATCGACTTCGGCGCCGCCCGCACCTATAAGCCCGGCCGGGACGGGGACACCGCGTATCTGGGCACCAAGGGCTACGCCGCCCCGGAGCAGTACGGCTCCGGCCAGACGGATGTGCGCACGGATATCTTCGCCCTGGGCAGGGTGCTGACCTATGCCCTGGCGGGGGATCACGCGGACACGCCGCCGGCGCTCCCCGGCCGGGACAGGGCCCTGGGGCGCATCCTCAGCCGGTGCTGCGCCTATGACCCCGCCCGGCGCTGGCCGGACGCGGCAAAGCTCCAAAAGGCACTGGAGCGGTATCTTGCCCGCTGGGCCCTGCCGGTGCGGGCTATGATGGCCGCGGCCTGCGCGGCTGTCCTCTGCTGCGCGGGCGCCCTCTGGGGCGGCTATGCGCTGGGCCTGCGGGCCCCGGCGCCCATGCCAACTGCCGTATCCGCCGGCTGGGACCCCTTCCTGCGGGAGGAGAACGTGACCGACATCGTCCGCCTGGCGGACGATGAGGACTGGTCCCGTCTGGCAAAAGCCTGCGAAACGCTGGTCACATCCCTTGTCTCGGACCCCATGATCGCGGCCACGGAGCCCGTGGCCTACTGGGAGATGGACGAGGGGGCGCTGGCGGATTACAACATGAGCCGCCAGGGCTATGAGTTCATCGCCGACCGGCTGGCCTATGGGGACAGTCTGGCGGAGAGCCGTCTGGGGACATATGAGGCGGTCATGCCCGCCTTTGCCCTGCGGCTCAGGTCCACCATCGACTACGTCTTCACCGACGGGGCGGGCAATACCCAGACCAGCGCCCTGCACATGCTGGTGGCGGACGGGGACGACCGGAACATCGACGGCTGCGTCATAGAGATCCTCGGCGCGCTGGACGGCGCGCTGGAGCAGGCCCCGGCCTCATAAAGTGTGCAGCCCTGCATACCCATTTCCCCGCGTTTTTTGCTATACTTGTTTCCGGCGGACAGCTCTGTCCGCCGGAGATCTTATCAGAAACGAGGTCACGAAGATGAAGTACAGGAATATTTTGGCCCTGCTGCTGGCCCTGTGCCTGCTGGCGGGCCTTGGGGGCACGGCGCTGGCCGCCGGAGAGGGACCGGAACTGGTGGAGTACGCCATCGCCGGCGTGGGGACCATTTCCCTCCCCAAGGGCTGGACGATGGACGCCGGCGCGGTGGAACAGCCGCTGCCCATGAGCTACGCGGATCTCTGCAGCGGTGACATCGCCATCCATTTGAGCTGCTTCGGCGCCGACGCCTACGAGGCGGCGGGGGTGCCCCTGCCCGCGGACGTGGAGGAGTACTCCCAGCGGGACGGCGTGCGCCGGAGCGTGCCGGAGGACGCCGCGTTCGACTATGACGAGTACGGCAATTACTATGCGCAGTTCGCTCAGGACGGCATGGTGACCTATCATGTGCTCAAGCAGGGCGAGCAGTGCATGGGCGACGTCATACTCACCTATCCGGAGGGGTCCGAGCTGCCGGAGGGCATCTACCAGTGGATGAGCCAGGCCGTCATCGACGCGGCCGCCCAGGGCCTGCAGCGGTATGATGCCGAGAACGTGGGCGTGTTCTATCTGCCCGAGGGCTTTGAGATGGAGCTGGTCACCCAGGAGGAGCCGTTCACCACCTATGGCGCCCTGTTCACCAGCGGCGAGGTCCACATCAACGGCGCCCGCACCGACGCCGGGGGCTACGCCCAGGCGGGGGTGCCCCTGCCCGCGGATGTGGAGGAATTCGGCAGCCGCCCGGGCATCCGCAGCCACCTGCCGGAGGACGCGGTGTTCGACTATGACGAATACGGCAGCTATTACGTGCAGTACGTCCAGGACGGCAATGTGATCTACAACGTGCTCAAACAGGGCGAAGAGGCCATGGGCAATGTGCAGGCCTCCTATCCCGAGGGGACCGAGGGCACGGAGGATATACCCTTCTGGCTCAGCCTGGCGGTACTCTTCTGACAGCAAAGGCGCGGTGCTCAAAGCACCGCGCCTTTTTGCGCTCATTTTGGCGTTACTCGCCCTTGATGTAGGCCTCCCGCTCCTTTTTGAACTGCTCGGTGTCGGCGAAGCCGCAGCCGAACATCTCCGGGCAGAAGCCCCGGTACACGCACTCCCGCACCATGCAGGAGGCAAGCTCCGGCTCCACCTCCGCCACCGCGTCCTTCACAAGCTGCCAGGCCGCCCTGGTCTCGGGGCTGGCGCTGGAGCAAAGGCGCTTGCGGCTTATGTTGATGAGGGCCTGGGCGTCCGCTTCGCACTCATGGCTCACCGGCGCGCCCTGGGGAAGCTCTGTGCGGTCCACGCCGGTGCGGTCTGTGCGCTGGGTCTTCACGAAGTGCTCGATGCCGATCTTATGCCGGACGAAATGGACGCTGACCCAGTAGGGCAGATCCACCCACCGCCAGGCGAATTTCAGCTTCCGGATGGGGGAGTGCTCGGCCATGATGAGCTTGCGCTTCCACTCCGAATCGGGGTACTTCCCCTTCTCCTTGCCGATGGTGTTCATGGTGGCGTTTTTGATGTCCTGCCAGTTGTCCTCGTGGTGGAAAAACAGAAGCCTTGTGTTCAGCTCGCCCATATGCCGCGCCTCCTATACATGTCTTTGCGCACAGTATACCATATCCCACCCGATTCGTAAAGCGATGAAATATCCAATCCGCGATATCGGGAGAAAGCAGGAATAAACAGGAGGTATCACGAGCAATCATAGAATTTTTAAAAATATCTGTTGACACTTCCGAATGGTTGTGCTATAACGATAAAGCGCCTTCGGGCGTTTCTATCTGTCAAAACATTATTTACGATATGCGGAGGAACACAATGAGCACGACTATGGTAAAGCCTGCCGACGTCGTCCGCAAGTGGTACGTGATCGACGCCGCCGGCAAGCCCATGGGCAAGACCGCCGTCATCGCCGCGGACCTGCTGCGCGGCAAGCGGAAGGTGGACTACACCCCCCATGTGGACTGCGGTGACTATGTCATCATCATCAACGCCGAGCAGGCGGTCCTGACCGGCAAGAAGCTGGAGCAGAAATACTACCGCACCCACTCCGGCTATCCCGGCGGCCTGCACGAGACCCAGTACACCCGCCTGATGGCCGAGAAGCCCGAGCTGGCCATGCGTCTGGCCGTCCGTGGCATGCTCCAGAAGAATGCCATGGCGAAGAACCAGCTGACGAGGCTTCGCGTCTTCCGGGGAGCCGAACACACCCACCAGGCCCAGAAGCCTGAGGTCTATGTGGAAGGAGGCAGCAACTAATGGCTACCTATCAGTCCAAGCGTCCGTACCTTTACGGCACCGGTCGGCGTAAGAGCTCCGTTGCCCGCGTCCACCTGATCCCCGGCGGCACCGGCGTCATCACCATCAACGGCCGCAGCATCGACGATTACTTCGGTCTGGAGACCCTGAAGCTCATCGTTCGCCAGCCCTTGGTCACCACCGGCACCCTGGACAAGGTGGACATCGAGGCCACTGTGTCCGGCGGCGGCGTCACCGGCCAGGCCGGCGCCATCCGCCACGGCATCGCCCGCGCCCTGCTGCTGGTCAGCGAGGAGTACCGCGCGCCCCTGAAGGCCGCCGGCTTCCTCACCCGCGACCCGCGCATGAAGGAGCGCAAGAAGTACGGCCTGAAGGCCGCCCGCCGCGCGCCTCAGTTCTCCAAGCGCTGAGTTTTTCCCAGTATCCGCAAGCCCCGAAGCCACGCTTCGGGGCTTGTTTTCTTCTGTCTGAAACGGTATAATTTCCTCAGACACACAAGCGGGAGGGAATAGCCATGAACGAGCTGCTGGAACGGATGCAGGCGGGCAAAAAGCCCCTGGGCACCTTTGTGGAGCTGGGGGGCGCCAACGTGGTGGAGGCCCTGGGCCAGACGGGCCTGGACTTCATCATCGTGGACAACGAGCACGGCCCCTTCGACGTGGAGTCCTCCTTAGAGTGCATCCGCGCCGCCGAGGGCGCGGGGCTCACCGCCCTCTGCCGGGTGCGGGAACTCTCCCGTCCCGGCATCATGAAGCTCCTGGACCAGGGCGCCGCCGGGCTCATCGTCCCCTTCATCGAGACGGTGGACCAGGTGAAGGAGCTTGTGGCCCTGGGCAAATACGCCCCCATCGGCAGGCGGGGCTTCAGCGGCAGCCGCAAGGACCGCTGGTCCTTCGCCCATCCCGGCGGCCTGCCCCTGCAGGAGCAACTGGACTACTGGAACGGCCAGAGCCTGCTCATCCCCCAGTGCGAGACGGCGGGGTGTCTGGAGCATATAGAGGAGATCGCCGCCATGGACGGCGTAGACGGTATCTTCGTGGGCCCCTTCGACCTCTCCATCTCCCTTGGCATCCCCGGACAGTTCCAGGACCCCAAACTTCTGGCCGCCTTTGACCGGGTCCTCAACGCCTGCCGGGCCGCGGGGAAATTCTCCATGATCTTCACGGCGAACCCCGCCTGGATAAAGGACTACTACGCTATGGGCTTCGACATGGTGACATACAGCATGGACGCCGCCGTGCTCATCGACGGCTTTCGGGCCCTGGTTGAAGCCGTACAGGGCTGACGAAAACAGCATGCCCCGGGACCGCGGTCCCGGGGCTTCTTCTATGGTCTTATGCCGCCTTTTCGCTGACCCACAGGCTGACCTTCCCGGCGGCCACGGGGAACTCGGCGCTGCCGGTCCCGTCCAGGGTGAGCCGTTCGGGCCGGCCGCCCAGGATGTCCACGAAGGTCTCCCCGGCGTGCTGGGCGCCGGTGCACATGAGCTTGGCGCCGCCCTCGCCGTTGGACATGACCGCGGCCATGCCGGAGCCCGGCACCGCGGCGTCGCCGGAGCGGGTCCAGCCCACCAGGTCGGGCTTATCGAAATAGCTGGTCTGCCGGCCCCAGGCGTACTTCTGCCGGGCCTGAAGCAGCGTCTCCAGCCCCGGCACGGGCTCCAGGCCGTCGTGGGGGATGCCGTACAGGTCCCCGTAGAACACGCAGGGCACGCCGGACTGGCGCAGCAGGATCATGGCGTAGGCCATGGGCTTGAACCAGTCCTTCACCCAGGACTGCAGGGCCTGGCCTGGCTGGGTGTCGTGGTTGTCCACGAAGGTGACGGCCATGTCCGGCTGCCGCTCCGCCAGGGTGTCCCAGACGAGGGCGCTCATGTCGAACCCGGCCCCCTGCTCCGAGGCCTCGAAAAACCGCTGGTGCAGGGGCACGTCAAATAGGCGCATCACCTGGCCGGAGCGGTCCAGGAATTCGCACAGCTGGGCGGTGTCCGCGCTCCAATACTCCCCCACCGTGGGCAGGGGCCGGCCCGTGTTCTCCCGGAGCTTGGTGAGCCAGTGGGCGAAGAAGGGGAAGCTTATGTGCTTCACCGCGTCCATGCGGAACCCGTCCACCCCGGTGAAGTCCAGATACCACCGGCCCCACTTATCCAGCTCCCGGACCACCTCCGGGCTGGACATATCCAGGTCCGCCCCCATGAGGTAGTCGAAGTTGCCGTTCTCCGGGTCCACCTGGTCGGCCCAGGACTTGCCCGCCAGCTGGTACACGGCCCCCTGGTGGGTCTTCTCGTCATAGTCCACGCCGCTGAAATGCTTCCAGTTCCACTGGAAGTCGGAGTATTTCCCCGCCCGGCCCGGGAAGGTGAACTTGGTCCAGGCCTTGATGCGGGTCTCTTCCAATTGGACGTTCCGGTCGTAGTCCGCGTCCTTCACGGCCCGGACCGTCTCGGTGCCGTCGGCGCCCATGCGGTGGTTCAGCACCATGTCCGCCAGCACCTCCATGCCCTGGGCGTGGAAGGCCCGGATGGCGGCCAGGTACTGGTCCTTGGTGCCGTACTTGGTGGGCACGCTCCCCTTCTGGTCGAACTCGCCCAGGTCGTACTGGTCGTAGACCCCGTAGCCCACGTCCCGGATGCCCGCCTGGCCCTTATAGGCCGGGGGCAGCCATATGTCCGTGAAGCCCAGGTCCGACAGATGCCGGGCCTCCCGGGCCGTCTTTTTCCAAAACTGCCCGTCCTCGGGCAGATACCACTCAAAATCTTGCAGGATCGTCGGTTGTTTCGTGCTCCCGCCTCCTTTTCACGCAGGGCCCATGGCCCCGCCAAAATTGCCTCGCATTGTAGCACGGATCTTCCCGCTTGTCTACGTCAAAATGCACAAAAATCTTCAAATCTTTGCAATATTATGCACAATGACAGGCGGTTTTAAGCCGTTGTTTACAGTTTCTACACAGCTTTTGCAAGAACTGTTCACGTTTTGCCTGTATAGTGACCACATCCATTTTGGGAGGACAAAAACATGCATTTGAAACGGTTTTTATCCGGCGCGCTGTGCGCCATGATGCTGCTGGCCATGGGCGCCACAGGCCTCGCGGCGGAGGAATACCCCGACGCCACTTACATCGACCTGAACGGCGGCCATGTGCTTATCGATGGGGAGGCGGCGCCCGCCGACGACCCCAACGCCGCCGTATACACCGCCCACGATATCGTCTATTACGAGTCCGGCCACGACTTCACCTACGGCGAAGGGACCGAGGCCGACGAGCATGACCCCGCCGAGGCGGACACCCACACGGTGGTACATATCACCCAGCCGGGAACATACGTGCTCACCGGCACACTGGACCCGGGGCAGATCGCCGTGGACCTGGGGGATGACGCCAAGGATGACCCGGACGCGGTGGTGACGCTGGTGCTGGACGGGGTGGACGTTACCTGCACCGTAGCCCCGGCGGTCATATTCTATAACGTGTATGAGTGCGACCAGACCGGGGACCAGGGCGCCGAGCCGGACCTCTCCGCCGCCGGGGCCCGGGTCATCATCGCCGACGGCAGCGAGAATAACGTCAAAGGCTCCTACGTGGCCCGCATCTACAAGTCCTACACCCTCAATGAGGACGGCACCGCCGTCGCCGACAGCAAGAAACTGCACAAGTACGACGGAGCCTTCTATTCCAAGATGAGCATGACCGTCACCGGCGGGCCCGCCTCCGACGGCATATTGAATATCACCGCGGAGAATGAGGGTCTGGATACGGAGATGCATCTGCTTATAAATGGCGGGGACATCCGCATCCGCTCCGGCAACGACGGGATCAACGTCAACGAGGACAACGTCTCTGTGGTGACCGTGGCCGGCGGCAGCCTGGACATCGTGATAACCGGTGAGACCGGCGAGGGGGACGGCATCGACTCCAACGGCTGGCTGGTCATCGACGCCGGCACCGTCTCCGCCCAGGCCTGCTCCGCCAGCGGCGACGCGGGCCTGGACGCGGAGGAGGGCATTTATCTGAACGGCGGCATGGTGGCCGCGACCGGCAACATGCTGGACCCGCTCACCCCCTCGGACCAGTGCGGCGTGCTGGTCACCTTCCCCCGGCGGCAGACCGGCAGGACCACCTACGCCCTCACGGACGCCGACGGGAACGAGATCATGACCTTCGCCCCGGAAAATGACTTTACCTACCTTCTCATGACCTGCCCTGCCCTGGAGGAGGGCATGGAGTATTCCCTCACGGCGGACGGCGGGGCGCTGAACCTGGCCGCGGGCGGCAGTATGGGCTTCGGCGGCTTCCGCGGCGGCATGGGCCACGGCCCCGCCCTGCCCGAGGGCATGGTCGAGGGCGAGCGGCCCGAACGCCCGGAGGACATGGGCGAACGGCCCGAAGGCATGAAGGAGCCCCGGGAGATGGCGGATGGTGAGCAGCCCCCCGAACTGCCCCAAGGGCAGGAGGCGCCGCCCATGCCGGAGGATGGACAGCCCGGCGAGGGCATGCCGGAGCCCCCGGAGGGCTTCCAGAGCCAGGTGACCGGCGAGGCAGCAGAGGCCTTCACCCTGGCAGCGGGCCTCAACACCTTCACCGTCAGCGAGGGGTAAAAGCAGATGAGTATGCGTCTACGGATACGCGACTTGCGAGAGGATGCGGATCTGACACAGCGCCAGGTGGCGAAAGAATTGATGTGCGACCAATCCTTGTACTCCAAGTACGAGCGCGGCGAGCGGCCGCTCCCTCTGGAGGCCGCAGTAAGGTTGGCGCTCTTTTACAAGACGAGCCTGGATTACTTGGTCGGTCTCACCGACGACCCAACACCGAAAAACTGAGAAAAAGCGGCAGGAAATGGACTTCCTGCCGCTTTTGCTGCTTTATTCTTCTTCCGGGGGCGGAGGAAGAGGCGCCTCCGTATTGGGCGGGGGCGGGGGTTCCTCGCCATGAGGCGGCGGAGGGGGCGGCGCGGGGGGCTCGGGGGCCATCTCCCGCCAAGCGGCCCGGAGCTTTTCCAGCAGGGCCACCAGGGCCTGCTTTTCTTCCTCCGACAGCACGGCGAACAGCTCGCCCAGGCCGCTCTTCTCCTTCCCGGCCCGCTCCTGTTTGACGGCGGCGCCCGCCTCCGTCAGGGCGATATCGGCGGTGCGCCGGTCCGTCTCGCTGGGGGTGCGGACGATGAGCCCCGCCCGCTCCAGCTTTCCCACCAGCTCGCTGGCGGAGCCGGGGCGGATGCCCAGCCGCTTGGTGAGCTCCCGCTGGGGCATGGTCTCCCCCTCCCGGAGAAGGCCCAGGGCCCGGCTCTGGCCGGACTTCCCGTCCAGCAGGAACCGGCTGGCGTGGCCCAGCTCGCCGATGAGCACGAACAGCTTTCCGTCCGTGTCCAGGGCCTCATAGTGCTCCTGGTCGATATGGGGCCCCGGTCCTCTGCCCGGTCCGTGGGGGCCGTGGTGCGGGGGCGGGGGCGGCGGGCCGTCGGGATGAGGATGATGGGGGTGCGGGCCGTGAGGCGGCGGAGGGGGAGGCCCCTCGGGGTGGGGACGGTGCGGGTGCGGCCCTTCAGGATGGGGCTCATGAGGCGGCATCGCCTCGAAAAATTCCTTATTCTCCGGCATGGTGTCGTCTCCTTTCATTTATTAGGTACCTTGATATTATCACACTCTTTTTCATTTGTCAAGGTACCTTTACAAAATTTTTTCAAAAACTTCGCCCCCGGCCATATACACCGCCCCATAAAAAGTAGACAGTAGACAAGAAGCCCCCAGTTGTAGGAGAATAACTACGACAGGGGGTATTGTTATGAGCAAAAGGAAGTTCACACATGTAGGGAGATATGAGTCAGAGATCCTGCAAATGCGGGAGGAAGGGAAAACACGCCGGGAGATAGCAGAACACCTGGGGATGACAAAGGAGCAGATCAAAAACTGGATCAATCGTTATAACCGTAAGCAACGGAACTTGGCCGCAGGGATAATCCCCAAACCAAAAGGACGGCCCAGGCAGCGGCCGCTGAGCCGCGAGGAGGAATACGAAAAAGAAGGTCGCCGCAGAGTTGCACCTCCACAGCGACCAGGGATTTCAGTACACCTCACAAGCATACTTTAACCTGACACAAGAATACGGCATAACGCCGTCTATGTCAAGGCGTGGGAACTGCTACGATAATGCCATGGCTGAAAACTTCTTCTCCATCCTCAAGACGGAGTGTATTTACAGGCACAAGCCAACAACATTCCAGGAGGCCAATGAACGCATTGACAGCTTTATCCACTTCTACAACCATGAGCGCATCCAGTTAAAGACTGGAGCGGCGCCGCTCTCGCTCCGCCACTCCGCTTAAATCTTATTTCCTACTCAGGGAGTTCTTCTTTTCCCTGTCCGTTTTTCCCGGGGCTGTACAACGCGGCAGGTCTTTTAACATTGTATTATAATTTAATACGCCACGCCCCAGATGATCATGTGCTTGGCCGGGCGGCCGCAGCAGGGGCAGGTGTCCCCCAGGTTTTCCTGGGCGAAGGGGATGCACCGGCTGGACACGCCGGCGGCCTCCTTCATCTTCTCCTCGCAGGCGGCATCGCCGCACCACATGGTCTTGACGAAGCCGTCCATGGCCTTGGCCTTGACCTCCTCCACGGTCTGGGCGGGCCAGGTGTGGCTGTCCAGATTGGCCTTGGCCTTGTCGAAGAGGGCCTGCTGCACCGTCTCCAAGAGGGCAGGCACGGCGTTCTCCAGCTCCGCCAGGGGGATGAACACCTTCTCCTGGTTGTCCCGCCGGACGGCCACGGCCTGACCGTTTTCCAGGTCCCGGGGGCCGATCTCCAGCCGCAGGGGCACGCCCTTCATCTCATACTCGGCATACTTCCAGCCGGGGCTGTTGTCGGAGAAGTCGCCCTTGACCCGCAGGCCAATGGCCTTGAGCCGCTCCACCAGCTTCTCCGCCGCCTCGGTGACGCCGGGCTTGTGGGCGGCGATGGGCAGCACCACCACCTGGGTGGGGGCCACCCGGGGCGGCAGCACCAGGCCCCGGTCGTCCCCGTGGGTCATGATGAGCCCGCCGATGGAGCGGGTGGTGAAGCCCCAGCTGGTCTGATGGGGGTAGACGGCCTGGTTGTTCCTGTCCTGGAAGGTGATATCGAAGGCCCGGGTGAAGCCGTCGCCGAAGTAGTGGCTGGTGGCGGACTGCAGGGCCTTGTGGTCGTGCATCATGCACTCGATGGTATAGGTGTTCTCCGCGCCGGCGAACTTCTCCTTGTCGGTCTTGTTGCCCCGGATGACGGGCATGGCCAGCAGCTCCTCATAGCACCGGGCATAGATCTCCAGCATCTGCAGGGTCTCCTCCCGGGCCTCGGCCTCGGTGGCATGGAGAGTGTGGCCCTCCTGCCAGAGGAATTCCCGCCCCCGGAGGAAGGGCCGGGTGGTCTTCTCCCAGCGCACCACGCTGCACCACTGGTTATACTTCATGGGCAGGTCCCGCCAGGAGTGGAGGATATTCTTCCAGTGGTCGCAGAAGAGCGTCTCGCTGGTTGGGCGCACGCAGAGCCGCTCCGGCAGCTCCTCGCTGCCGCCCACCGTCACCCACGCACACTCGGGGGCGAAGCCCTCCACATGGTCCTTCTCCTTTTGCAGAAGGCTCTCGGGGATGAACATAGGCATGGACACGTTCTCATGGCCGGTCTTCTTGAACTCGCCGTCCAGCCAGTTCATGATATTCTCCCATATGGCGTAGCCATAGGGCCGCATAACGAAAAAGCCCTTCACGCCGGAGTAGTCCACCAGCTCCGCCTTAGTGCACACGTCGGTGTACCACTGGGCAAAGTCCTGATCCATGGAGGTGATCTGGGTCACCTGCTTGTTGTTGGCCATAATGCGCGACCTCTTTTCTTGTTGTTAGCCCTCTCATTTTATAGTCGGGAGGGGCCCTTGTCAAGTGAAGACTTGACCGGCCGGGGCCCTGTGCCGTATAATATATCGTTGTGCAAGCCACATAGACCGGCGCCGGACCACCGGCGGCTGAAAAGGAAACGATATGAACAAACAGCGATATCTTGCGGAGCTGGGCCAGCTGCTCATCTTCATGACCAGCGCGGACCGGGCCCTCACCCTGGAAAAATTCGGGGCCCTGTTCGACGAGGCCGGCCCGGTTGGGGCGGAGGCCCTGGCCGGGCGCATCGGCTCCCCCACCAAAAACGCCATACGCCTGAGCCGCAGCTATATGCCCGGATGCCTGACGGACGAGATCCTCTTCCAGGGCATGGACCTGGACATGCCCGCCCCGGCGCCGGAGCCTGCCGAAAAGCCAGAACCGGAGCCGGAAGCGGAAGCGGAGGCCGCGCCCCATTATGCCGGACCGGAGATGCCGGACCTTACCGACATGCCGGAGCTGCCCGACCTGCCGGACGCCCCGGCCGAAGCGGAGCCCGAACCCGAAGCGGCGGAAGAGGACGAGGGGCCAGAGGCAGAGCCCACTCCCGCTCCGGCGGACAAGGCCCGGTTCGTGGCCGTGCCCGTCCACGAGGAGCCCCCCGAAGAGGAAGAGCCCGCGGACGAAGAGGAAGCCGAAGCTGAACCGCCCCGGCGGCCCGCGCCCCATGTGGTGCGGCCCATGAGCCCTTGGCTGGGCGCGCCGCTGTTCATCCTGTCCATCATCGTGCTGGGCATTCCCCTGGCGGCGCTGGTGCTGGTACTGCTCGTCGCGCTGCTTATCCCCGGGGCCCTGGTGCTGGGCGGGGCGGTGCTGGCAGCCATCGGCGGGCTGTGGTGCATAAGCTACGTGGCCGACGCGGCGCTGATGTTCGGCTTGGCCGCGTTCATCCTGGGCCTGGCGCTGCTGGTGCTGTGGTGCGGCTTCGCGCTGGACGTGGGGCTGGTGAAGCTCTACATCCGGGCCATGGCGGGCCTGAAACACATGTTCCTGGGAAGGAGGGTGCGCTGAGATGAAAAAAGCGTGGCATATCGTGAGCGCCATCGCCATGGGCTGCATCCTGCTGGGCATCGTGGGCATGGCCGTGGGCTTTTTCACCGGCAGCTCTCCCTCCGTCATCGAGAGCCACGGCCACATCGGCCAGTACGGCGAGAGACTGGCTATGAACTGGGCCGTGCTGAAACAGAACGCCGCCCTGCTCATGGACCAGGCGCGGACTTTCCTGACAGGACTATTTTAAAGAAGGTATATCCCTATGAACATATCCCCCTTCCGGGTGGAGGAGTGGATGAACGCCTACGAGACCGGCGCCCGCTTCAACATCGCGGAGACATGTGTGGACTCCGTGTCCATGAACGAGCTGTTCGCCCTGACGGGCACGGACCCGGCCGCCTTCTGGGACGAGCTGGGCTCCCGCCGCTTCACCTACGGCGCCATCCAGGGCGACCCCGCCTTTTTGGACGGCGTGTGTGGGCTCTACAAGACCCTGCGGCCTGAGAACATCGTGCCCACCCACGGGGCCGCCGGGGCCAACCATCACCTCTTCTATTCCCTGGTGGAGCCGGGGGACAGGGTGATATCCGTGAGCCCCACCTACCAGCAGCTCTACTCCATCCCCGCCTCCTTCGGCGCGGAGGTACATATCCTGCCCCTGCGGCGGGAGAACAACTTTCTCCCCGACCCGGACGAGCTGCGCGCGCTCGTATCCGGCGGGGCGAAGCTCATATGCCTCAATAACCCCAACAATCCCACCGGGGCGCTGATGGACAGGGCCCTTCTGGAGGAAATGGTGTCCATCGCCCGCCAGGCGGGGGCATACCTTCTCTGCGACGAGGTGTACCGGCACCTCAATCAGGACGAGAGCTGGACCGAGTCCATCGCAGACCTCTACGAAAAGGGCATATCCGTCAGCAGCATGTCCAAGGTCTTCTCCCTGGCGGGCCTGCGCTTAGGCTGGATAGGGACCCGGGACGAGGCGCTGCTGCATTCTCTCTGGTCCCACCGGGACTACGACCACATCTCCTGCGGCATGTTCGACGAGACGGCGGCGGCCCTGGCCCTGGGGCATAAGGACGCGCTGCTGGCCCGCAGCCGGGCCATCGTCCGGGAGAACCTGGCCCTGCTGGACGATTGGATAGACGCCGAGCCCCACGCAAGCTATGTGAAGCCCCGGGCCGGCACCACCGCGCTAGTCTTCTACGACTTCGACATGCCCTCCCGGACCTTCTGTGAACGGCTCTACCGCGAGACTGGCGCCTTCGTCACGCCGGGGGAGTGCTTCGGCATAGAACACTGCATGCGCATAGGCTACGCCAGCGACAAAAAGACGCTGGAGGAGGGCCTGGCCGCCATGAGCGATTTTTTCAAGACCTTGGAAAAGGAGGGGGTAGCGATATGCCAAGACTGAGCGATCGGGTAGGGACCTTCACCGACTCCGTCATCCGCCGGATGACCCGCATCAGCGACCAGTACGGGGCCATCAACCTCTCCCAGGGCTTCCCCGACTTCGACCCGCCCAAGCCCATGCTGGACCGTTTGGCCCAGGTGGCCTATGAGGGGCCCCACCAGTACTCCGTCACCTTCGGGGCCAAGAACCTGCGGGACGCCCTGGCGGCCAAGCAGGGCCGGGCCATCGGCCGGGCCATCGACCCGGATAAAGAGATAGTCGTCACCTGCGGGGGCACGGAGGCCATGATGTGCGCCATGATGACCATCTGCAACCCCGGGGACAAGGTGATGGTCTTCTCCCCGTTCTACGAAAATTACGGCGCGGATGCCATCCTCTCCGGGGCGGAGCCCATCTATATCCCCCTGGTCCCGCCGGACTATGATTTCGACCTCTCCCTCATCGAGCAGGGCTTTCAGGCCGGGGCCAAGGCCATCATCATCTGCAACCCCTCCAACCCCTGTGGCAAGGTGTTCACCAAGGAAGAGCTGACCGCCATCGGGGCGCTCTGCCTCAAGTACGACGCCTTTGCCGTCACCGACGAGGTGTATGAGCACCTGGTCTACGCCCCCCATGAGCACGTATACATGTCCGCCCTGCCGGGGATGTTCGATCACACCATCACCTGCAATTCCCTGTCCAAGACCTTCTCCGCTACCGGCTGGCGCCTGGGCTACCTCATCGCCCCGGCGGATGTTGCCGAGAGCGCCAAAAAGGTCCATGACTTCCTCACGGTGGGCGCCGCCGCGCCATTGCAGGAGGCGGCGGTAGTGGGCCTTCGGTTCCCGGAGAGCTATTACGAGGACCTGCGGGCTCTCTACACCGAAAAGCGGGACTACTTCCTGGCGGGCCTGGACAGGATAGGGCTCAAGCACAACGTGCCCCAGGGGACCTATTTCGTGCTCATCGACATCTCCGACTTTTTGGCCCTGCCCCGGTTCGCCGGGTGGACGGACCTTCAGTTCTGCGAGTGGATGATAAAGGAGATCGGCGTGGCCGCCGTGCCCGGATCCAGCTTCTTCAAGGAGCCGGTGAATCATCTTATCCGCCTCCACTTCGCCCGGCAGAAGAACACCATGGACGAGGCCCTGCGGCGGCTGGAAAAGCTGAAGGAACTGCTCAACTGACAAAAAACAGCGGACGGATGTGATATGCTCCCTCAATGGAAGACAGTGAAAAAGGACACTGTATCCATGGAGGGAGCATTATTATGGGGAAAAA
>CANQMW010000009.1 GCA_947625045.1 uncultured Oscillospiraceae bacterium | reverse complement strand
GGCACCGTCCCGGCCCTGGCCGCCGCAGACCCCCTCACCGTCGTCAACAACCTGTCCGACTTCATCTTCTCCGCGATTCGGGCCATCGGCGTTATTATCCTGGTCTTGGGCATCGTCCAGGTCGGTATGTCCGTCCAGTCCCACGACGCCAGCCAGCGCACCCAGGGCTTTTTGTGCCTGTTCGGCGGCCTGATGATCGCCTTTGCTAAGGAGATACTTACCACCATCGGCGTCCTGTGAGCCCCGGTATGGAAAAATGCGTCTCACCATGAGACGCATTTTTCCTGTATTTACTTTGCCAGGTCCACGCGATCAGAGACTATATCTTTCCCAAACAACTCTGTGATGTAGTCCTGGCGGCCATTGATCACTCTGGCAACGGATATGACGCTGCCCTCGACCCTGTAAACGGCCAGATAAACGCCGCAGACAAGAATACGCAGATCGGTGTCAATACCTGTCCGGGCGCTGATGGAAAAACCGGCTTGCGCGTACTGCTCCAGCGCCCGAATACCATCTGTAATACGCTTTATGACATTTTGTGCCGCGATGGGGTTTTGTAGTTTTTTGGCAATATAGGTCTGGATGCTTTTCAAATCTGCCGCCGCTTCCGGCGATAACCGCAGCTTATTCATCCCCAAGCCCCAGCATGGCCTCGACCTCGTCCATCGTCAGCCAGCCGTCCCGTTCAGCGGAATCAAAGCCCTTTTGCACTTCCGCAGAAAACTGTTTCCATGCCTTTGCCTTCATGTACTCCGCGTTCTCCGGCGAGGCCAGGAACGGCAGGCCGTTGGCATTGATAGACTGCTGGAGAAAAATGTTGACGGCATCTGTCATGGACAAGCCCTGCTGGGCGTAGATGTCCTCGACTTTTTTCTTTACGTCCGGGTTGATCCGCATCTGGAACGTGGCCGTCTTTGGGGCCGTTACGACATTGAAACTCTGATCCATGTAAAACCACTCCTTTTGTCATAGTATATCCGCGAACAGGGTGTATGTCAATACATTGTAATTACTTGATATGTGAGGTGAAGAAAATTAGTGATAACTGGGTCGTAAGCAACCTTGAAAACGCACTCGGCACATGGAATGAAAAGCTGGCCGAGCTATGGCAGCTTATCACGCAGACCCCGCAATCGTTCAAAGGCGGGCAGATATGGAGCGTGATCGTCAGCATCAACTCGGCCTTGCAGGGCATTGGCTACGGCCTGCTCGTCCTGTTTTTTGCTATGGGCGTGTTCGGCGCGGCGGCGTCCTTCCGGGAGCTTCAGCGCCCGGAATTTGCCCTGCGCCACTTTATCCGCCTGGCCGCCGCAAAGGTGGCCGTCAGCCGGGGCATGGAGATAATGACCGCCATTTTCAACATCTGCGGCGGCGTGGTTCCGACGGCTCTTTCCGGCATCGGCGGGGCCGTCTCTACCGCCACTACGCTCCCCACCGAGATCGTGTCCGCCATTGAGGACGTGGGCTTTTTGCAGAGCATCCCCCTCTGGCTCGTCTCCCTCCTGGGGAGCCTGTTTATCACCGTCATGTCCTTTATTCTGATATTGACCGTCTATGGGCGCTTTTTCAAGCTGTACCTATACACGGCGATCTCCCCGCTGCCCCTGGCCTCGTTTGCCGGAGAGGGCACGTCCAACGTGGGGAAAGCCTTTATCAAGAGCTACATCGGCGTGTGTATGGAGGGGGCGGTCATTGTCCTGGCCTGTCTTATCTACACGGCGTTCCTCAACAGCAGCGCCCCGGCTGTGGACGGGGACCTGCCCGCTGTCACGATGGCCTGGAAGTACATCGGACAGCTTATCTTTAATATGCTTGTCCTCACCGGGCTTGTGAAAGGCGCGGATCGGATCGTTAGGGAGATGTTCGGCCTATGAGCGGCAAGAAGAAGTACAC
Organism: uncultured Oscillospiraceae bacterium; assembly: GCA_947625045.1. GTDB lineage: Bacteria > Bacillota > Clostridia > Oscillospirales > Oscillospiraceae > CAJOIG01. Next base: position 97,554 of record CANQMW010000009.1, on the reverse strand, counting down.
CGTGATTTACGCCGATCCCCCGTGGAGATACGATAATCACGCCAACGGCATCAACCCCGAAACGCATTATCCCACCATGAGCATTGAGGAAATTGCCGCTTTGCCTGTAAAGGAGCTTGCCGCGGATGATTGCGCCCTGTTCCTGTGGGTCACGTTCCCCCGGCTCAACGAGATATGGCCCGTGATCAAATCCTGGGGCTTCCGCTATAAGACCGTGGCATTTGTCTGGATCAAGCAGGCCCCCAAGAGCAACGGCGTGTTTTGGGGCCTGGGCTACTGGACGCGATCCAATGCCGAAATATGCCTTTTGGCCCTCAAAGGGCACCCGAAGCGTGTTGCCCGGAACGTCCATCAGGTCATAATCTCCCATATTGAGGAACACAGCAAAAAGCCGGACGAGGCCCGGCGCCGCATTGAGGCGCTTATGGGCGACGTGCCCCGCATAGAGCTTTTCGCCCGCCAGTCCCCGCCCGGCTGGGACGTGTGGGGCAACGAGGTCAACAGCGACATCATCATGGAGAAATACGTCTCACCGTGAGACGCATTTTTTATCCCTATCAGAAATGAGGTGCATTGTATATCGAAGTAAAAATCCCAAAAGAACTCCGGGCGCATAAGGAGACTATCTTCTTTGGCCTGTCTGCCCGTCAATTCATCTGCGCCCTGTTCGCCGTGGCTATCGCCGCCGGCTGCTACCTGGGCCTGGATGACATACTCGGCAAGGAGACGGCAAGCTGGCTGTGCATGATCCTGGCCGCGCCCGTGGCCGTCGCGGGCTTTTTCAACTATAACGGCATGACCTTTGAGCAGTTTGTCCGGGCCTTTGTCCGCTCTCAATTCCTGGCCGCCGCGCCGAGGAAGTTCGTGTCTCAAAACATATATTACACGCTTGCCACGGGAAAGGAGGACTGGGCCGATGAATAAGACCCTCATGGCCGCCAACACCAGCGAGAAGTATAAGTACAAGGTCCCCCGATCCGTCCAGCAGAGCCTCCCCATTCGGCGCATATATGGCGACGGGATCTGGCTCGTCGGCAGCAAGCACAGCAAGACCTGGCAGTTTTCCGACATCAACTATATCGCCGCCTCCGACGATGACAAGAGGGGCATCGTCATGGGGTACAGCAATATCATCAACACCCTCCCCACGGACGCCACCACCAAGATCACCATTTTCAACCGCCGCATCAATCCCGCCGACTTTGAACAGCGTATCCTGATGAAACGGAAAGACGACGGCCTGGACCACTACCGGGCCGAATCCAACCGCATCAACAAGGGCAGGGCCAAGGCCAGCAACAACCTTATCCAGTCCAAATACATCACCCTGTCCATCCCGGAGCGAAAGCTCCAGGACAGCCGCGCCTATTTCCGGCGCGTGGGCAACAACCTGGGAAAATCCTTCTCCCGGCTGTCCTCCGACCTCCAGCCCCTCAACAACCATGACCGCCTGCGTATCTTCCACGACTTTTTCCGGCCCGGCGAGGAACGCTATTACGGCTTTGACGAGCAGAAAGCTATGTATTGGGGCCTGGACTTCAAGGACGTGATCTGCCCGGACGGTCTGCAATTCCGCGCAGACGGTTTTCGCATGGGGAAGTTATACGGACGGGTGCTGTTCCTGCGGGACTATGCCTCCTATATCAAGGACGAAATGATAGCCGACTTGACCGACTTTCCCCGGAATCTCATGCTGTCCATCGACATCCTGCCCACGCCCACCTATGAGGCCATAAAGGAAGTGCAGAGCCGCATCCTGGGCATCGAGACGGATGTGACCCGCTGGCAACAGCGCCAGAACAGCAAGAACAACTTTACCGCCACCGTCCCCTACGAGCTGGAGCAGCTGCGGACGGAGGCAAAGGAGTACCTGGACGACCTGACCTCCCGCGACCAGCGTATGATCTATGGCGTCGTCACCATCGTTCACGTTGCGGCCAGCAAGGAGGAACTGGACGCCGACACGGAATCTCTTATGGCTATTGGCCGGGAGCATTTGTGCCAGTTTTCCGTCCTCCGCTACCAGCAGGAGGACGGACTGAACACGGTGCTGCCTTACGGTCTGCGCCGGATCGCCGCGCTGCGGACGCTGACCACCGAGAGCGCCGCCGTCCTCATGCCGTTCCGCGTCCAGGAAATACAGGACCTGGGCGGCGTGTGTTACGGCGTGAACGCCATATCCAACAACCTCCTGATCTGCGACCGCAAAAAACTCATATCGCCCCACGGCTTTTACCTGGGCGTGTCCGGCTCCGGCAAATCCATGGGTATGAAATCCACCGTGGAGAATGTGGCCCTGGGGACGGACGACGACATCATCATCTTCGACATCGAGAGGGAGTACGGCCCCCTGGTCCGGGCTTTTGGCGGGGAGGTCATTGAAATATCCCCCCACAGCAAGCACCATATCAACCCCCTGGACGTGGCCGACGACTACGACGAGAGCGAAAGCCCCATCGCCATAAAATCCGAGCTTATCACGGGCATTTTGGAGCAGCAGATGGGCGCGGGCACCCTCACGGGCAGCCACAAATCCATCATCGACCGCTGTACCGCCAACGTGTATAAGGCGTTCCGGGGCAAGGGCCGCGCCCCCATCCTCCGGGACTGGCGCAACGAGGTGCTGCAGCAGCCGGAGCCGGAGGCGAGGGAGCTTGCCCTGGCCTCCGAGATCATCACCGAGGGCAGTCTTAATGTGTTCGCCCACAAGACCAACGTGAACACCCACAGCCGGATCGTGTCTCTTGACCTGTACGAAATGGGCGACCAGCTGCGGCCCACCGCCCTCGTCGTGGCCCTGGATTACGTTCAGAACCGCGTTATTGAGAACCGCAAACAGGGCCGCTTTACATGGGTATTCATCGACGAGGTATATCTGTACTTCAAATATCACTATTCAGCGGAGATACTTTACAAGGCGTGGAAACGCTTTAGAAAGTACGGCGGTATCCTCACGGCGGCGACGCAGAATGTGGAGGAATGTTTGCAGAGCGAGACGGCCCGGCTCATGCTGGCCAACTCCGAGTTTCTCATGCTGTTCAACCAGGCGGCCACGGACCGCCGGGAACTGGCGAACCTCCTGCACATATCCGATACCCAGCTTGGCTACATCACCGACGCGGAACCGGGCCACGGTCTGCTCCGCATGGGCGGCATCCTGGTGCCTTTCTCCAACGTGATCCCCAAAGACACCGACCTCTACCGCCTTATGAACACTTCCCCCGGCCAGAGCAGGTAACACAAAAATGCGTCTCACGGTGAGACGCATTTTCAGACGCAAACAGCCCGGCGGGATCTCCCGCCGGGCTACTGAAAACTTCATTTGTCTCCGTCAATAGCTTCAAATTCGGCTTTCGGTAATGCTGGAAATGTCAGCGCGTCCAATGTCTGAAGCTGCTGTACTACCAATGCCCGCAAAAGCTCCATGCGCTCTTTCTGCGCCCGGCCTTGCTGGATAAGTATTGCATTGTAGCTCTCAAGGTTAGCGAGGACAAGCAGTTGATTGATTGTCGCATAGTCCCGCATATTCCCTTTCTTATCCGGGTTCGCGTCACGCCATTGTTTTGCCGTCATACCAAAAAGCACAACATTGAGCAGATCGGCCTCGTCTGCATAGGTAAAGGCGATCTGTGCGGGTGTCAGTTGCGGGGGCAAAAGGTTTGCCTTGATCGCATCGGTATGTATTTTGTAATTCAGTTTGGATATTTCTCTGTTTAGGTTCCACCCCAGCGACAGACGGCTCGTTTCCTCCGTTTTCAGTCGCTTGTAATCTTTTATAATGTAGAGCTTGAACTCCGGCGAAATCCATGAGGCAAATTCAAAGGCTATATCTGAATGTGCAAATGTTCCACCATAGCGGCCAGATTTTGATACGATCCCAATGGCTCCTGTTGCATCTATCCACTTCTTTGGGGACATCGTAAAAGCATTCGCTCCGGCCTGGCTTCTAAACCCCTCGAATTCGAGGGGTTTGAAATTGCTGTTGTGGAGCGTCTCCCATAATCCAAGGAAATCCAAGACATCCCGATTACGCATCCAGTTTTGAATAACAGCGGTCGGATCGTCACTTTTATACTTTGCGATGTCAGTTAGGGAAATAAACTCATTTTCAAAGTCTGCCGTGTATATTCCAATGTCTATCCCCTGTGCATGGATCGTATCTTTCACGATCTTCGCCATACATTCATCCCCCTTATCAATCGCCATATTGAAAAAAGTATATCATAAGGAAACCATCATTTCAACACGCCTGAAATGCGTCTCACGGTGAGACGCATTTCTAATATTGCTTGTTTGATATGCCGCTCTGTGATAATATGAATCTGTCGGAGCGCCAGACGGTTTTTTGAAAGGGGAACAGAGAATGAGCATCCGCACAATGGCCAGCGGCCAATCCGCATGGCGAGGCTATCAATACTATAAGGAAAACAAGGTACTTTCCCTCTCCCAAACGGGCTATGATGAATACACGGGGCTGGTAGCCGGGAGCGGCGCTGACTCTTATCAGGTCACGATCAATACCGAACATCCCCGTCGATCCAAGTGTAACTGCCCCCACGCAGACGGACGGCGGGTAGTCTGTAAGCACATGGTCGCCTTATATTTTGCCGCGTTCCCCGATGAAGCGAAGCAGTATATGAAAGATGTAAAAGAAGCTGAACGCGAGGAAGAAAAACGCCAAAAAGAACACCTTGCAGAGATCCGCGCTTATGTAAAGAGCCTGTCAAAAAAAGAATTGCAGGACGAGCTATTTGAATCGCTGCTGCAGCTGGACGAGATATACCGCAGCAGATGGTAGTATTCGTGGCTTTGATAAAAATAATATTGTGTCAAAAATGCGTCTCACCATGAGACGCATTTTTTTGCGCTCTAGGAGGTGAGCATTATCGCAGAAAACGAAAGCAAGAACATCCGCACCCGCAAAAAGGGCGATATAAAGACCAAGGAAAGCACCCGCAAGGGCAAGGCCAGCGGGCCAAAGGGCAAGCCCATCATCGAAAAAGCAGCCCGCGCCGCCGCTGTCGATCAAATCCATCAATCCATCAAGACCCGCCGCGCCGAGGACGGCAATGCCCCCGGCGACGAGCAGCGCACCGCCGCGCCCGTGGAAAAGGTGGAACGGGCCGCCGGCGTCACGTCAGCGCAGGCCATCGCCGCCATCCAGAAGGCCAAGCGCACGACCGCCGCCAAAAAGCTCTGGACGGAGAAACAAGCCCGCGCCGCAGAACAGGCAGCCGCCTCGCCGGAGGCCGCGCCCATAACGGCCCCCACGACCCCGCCAGCAGCAACCAACAGCGCCGCGCCATCCGACGCCATCCAGAAAGCCCAGCGAATGGCCGTCGCTAAAAAGCTCTGGAATGAGAAACAGGCCCGCGCCGCAGAGCAAACAGCCGCCTCACGGGAGGCAGCGCCCACGCCATCCCCAGTCGGAATACCCACGGCCACTGAACCAACCCCGGCGCCGGGCAACGCCCCAGCCAGCCTTGCCGGGGGAGCAGCCCCGGCCAGCACGACCGGGCAGCCGGGCCAGAGCCCCGCCGACAGTCTCCCGGCCATCCGGGAGCGAGGCACCAGCGGCACCGCCCCGGCCATCAAGGAGCGATCCCGGCGGGGCCCCGCCGCCATCAAGACCAGGCCGGAGACGCGCCGGGCCGTCTTTTCCTCCCGGCCCTCGCCCACGGTGCAGGAGATGGGGAAACGGGCAGCCGTCACCAGCGCCAAGAAACGCCAGCGCCAGGCGCAGGAGGCCGGACGGCAGCTGCTTGTCCAGCAGACGAAAAGGGCGGCCCGCGCCGCCGCCGTCACGTCCCGGAAGATCGTGGAGGCGTCGGCCAGAGCCACAAAAGCCCTTATCAGCGCCCTTGTCGCCATCCTGGGCGGCAGCGTGTTCATCGCCATTGTGTGCCTCATTTTCCTTGTGGCCGCCATCGTGTCCTCGCCCTTTGGCATCCTGTTCACCGACAAGCCGGAGGCCCCGGACGCCGTTTCGCTCCCCACGGCCATGTCCCAGATCAACGAGGAGTACAACGCCAAGCTGGATGCGCTCCAGGCCGGATATGATACGGTGAACATCCAGGGCAGGCCCCCAAGCTGGCGAAACGTGATTGCCGTCTTTGCGGCCAGGACCGCCGCTGCCGACGACGGCATGGACGTTATCACCCTGGACGCGGAGCGCGTAGAACGGCTCCGCGCCGTCTTTTGGGATATGACCACCATATCCACCGCCACAGAGAGCATCGACCACCCGGATACAGACCCGGATGACGGGATAGACGACAGCCACACGGAAAGCGTCTTGACCATCACCATCAACGGGGCCACCGCCTCGGATATGACGATGCGATACAGCTTCACCCGCTACCAGGTGGAGGCGATGGAGGCCCTTATGGACGAGCTGGAGGAATGGGGCCTGTTTATCGGCGACCTTGAAATTACGGACGCGACCGCGATCCAGGTCTGGAATGACCTCCCGGCTGGCCTGTCCAACGGGCGCCGGACGGTGATCCAGTACGCCCTGTCCCTCGTCGGCAAGGTGCATTATTTTTGGGGCGGCAAATCCCTTGTCCTGGGATGGGACCCCCGCTGGGGAACGTCCACCCAGGTATGGGCCGCAGGCAGCCCCACCACGGGAACATACCGGCCCTACGGCATGGACTGTTCCGGCTTTGTGGACTGGGTATTTTACAACCAGAGCGGCGGCGAGTACATCATTGGTCACGGCGGCGGCTGTATATCCCAGCACAACTATTGCCGGGCTATAAGCTGGAGCCAGGCCATCCCCGGCGACCTTGTATTTTACCCCGGCGACTCCCATATCGGGATCGTATGCGGCTGGGACGCCAACGGGAATATCCTAATCGTCCACTGTGCCAGCGGCAGCTTAAACGGCGTCGTGATCACGGGCAAGAGCGGTTTTGTCACCATCGGCAGACCCGTGTACTACGGGGAGTAAGAAAAATGCGTCTCACCGTGAGACGCATTTTTACAATGATTTTACAGCACCAAGATAGCGATTTTTATAATTGTTGACGTATTCTGTATTTGCCAAGAGGGAGTATCCCGGCAAATCTATAACACAAATCGACAAGGAGAAACAACATGAAAAAGTTTGGAAAAGGCATTTCGGTGGCTCTTGTAGCTGTCATGGCTCTGGGGCTCATGAGTTGCAACGCTTTGGCAGCAAATCTGAAAGGCACTGTGGCTACGGATGGCTCCACCTCTATGGAGTCTGTTATCGGCGCTCTGGGCGAAGCGTTCATGGAGGCCGAGCCGGACGTGACCTTTACATACAACCCCACTGGCTCCGGCTCCGGCATCCAGGCGGTCAGCGAGGGCCGCTGTGACATTGGCCTTTCCAGTCGCGCCCTGAAGGATGAGGAGATCGAGTCCGGGCTGGTCGAGACCACCTTGGCGCTGGACGGTATCGCCATCATCGTGCATCCCGATAACCCTGTGACCGACCTGGACGTTGAGACCATCGCCAAAATCTATACCGGCGAGATCACCGACTGGGCCGATGTAGGTGGAGAGGCTGGCGAGATCGTGCTCATCGGTCGTGAGGCTGGTAGCGGTACCCGTGATGGTTTTGAGTCCATCACCGAGACCGAGGACGCCTGCAAATATCGGCAGGAGCTGACCTCCACCGGCGACGTGATCACTACCGTGAGCCAGAACCCTAACGCCATCGGCTACGCTTCTCTGGCCTCCGTGGGCGACACAGTGAAAGCCCTCGCCGTGGACGGCGTGGAACCCACCGAGGAGACCGTCATGGACGGCAGCTATGTAGTACAGCGGCCTTTCGTGCTGGTGACGCGGGAGGACGAGGAACTGAGCGACGTTGCCCAGGCGTTTTTCGACTTCGCTCTGAGCGAGGACTCGGCTGAGATCATCACCTTGGCAGGGGCAGTCCCCGTGAATGTGCCTGCCGATGAAGAAGCGGCAGAGTAAAATAGACCCTGTGACCGGCGGCTCGGACATAAGGCCGCCGGTCCTTTGGGATAGTCTTATGAAAAAACAAGCATTTGAAAACTTTATATACGGCGTGTTCCTGCTGTTGGGCTTGATCACGGTGGGCTGTGTGCTGCTCATCACGGTATATCTCATCATTTCCGGCATTCCGGCCATCCGGGAGATCGGGCTTTTCAAATTCCTTTTTGGAAAGACCTGGGCCTCTACCGCTAAAACGCCCCAGTTCGGCATCCTGCCCTTTATTCTCACCAGCATATACGGCACGGCGGGAGCCATCGCCTTGGGTGTCCCCATTGGGTTTCTCACGGCGGTGTATCTGGCCAAGGCAGCGCCGCCCAAGGTCAAAGCGGTGGTATCTGCGGCGGTGAGTGTGCTGGCGGGCATCCCTTCGGTGGTGTACGGTCTGGTGGGTATGCTGGTGCTGGTCCCCGGCATCCGCAGCATTTTCCATGTGCCGGACGGAGCCAGCCTGCTGGCCGCCATCGTGGTGCTGGCAGTGATGATCCTGCCCAGCATCGTGAACGTGTCCATCACGGCCCTGGAAGCGGTCCCCCAGGAGTACGAGGACGCATCCCTGGCGTTGGGGGCCACGCCAACGGAGACCTATTTCCGGGTCAGCGTCCCCGCCGCACGAAGCGGCATCGCCGCGGCGGTGGTGCTTGGCGTTGGCCGGGCCATCGGTGAGGCTATGGCGGTGATGATGGTGTCGGGCAACGTGGCCAATATGCCGTCGCTTTTCCAGAGCGTGCGGTTTCTCACAACAGCGGTGGCCAGCGAGATGAGCTACTCCAGCGGCTTGCAGCGGCAGGCGCTGTTCTCCATCGCCTTGGTGCTGTACCTTTTCATCCTGCTCATCAACGCGGCGCTGAACTTCTTTCTCAAACGAAGCAAGGAGGCGTAAAAAGTGCAACCGGGCATATCGAAAAAACGCAGGGCCTATATCCTGCTTATGCGAATATTGATGTGGCTGTCTGTGGCGCTCACCGCCGGACTGGTGCTGTTCCTGGTAACGTATGTTATGGCAAAGGGCCTCCCGGAGATCTCCTGGAATCTTCTGACCACCAAGCCCAGCTATCTCAGCGGCAACATCGGCATTCTGCCGGACATTCTGAATACGGTTTACATAATAATTGCCGCTTTGATATTCGTGATCCCTCTGGGCGCGGGCGCGGCGGTATATCTCAATGAATACGCCAGGAACAAAAAGCTGGTGGCGGTGATCGAATATGCCGCCGAGACCCTGTCCGGCATCCCCAGCATCATCTACGGTTTGGTGGGTATGCTGTTTTTCTGTTCCTTTCTGGATATGCAGACCTCTCTCCTGGCGGGGGCGCTGACGTTGGTCATCATGAACCTCCCCACTGTCCTGCGCACCACCCAGGAGAGCCTCAAGACCGTGCCCCAGAGTTATCGTGAGGGCGCCTTTGGTCTGGGCGCCGGCAAGTGGCGTGTTATCCGTACCGTGGTGCTGCCCGGCTGCGTGGACGGGATCATCACCGGCTGCATCCTGTCCGTGGGACGCATCTTGGGCGAGTCGGCAGCGCTTCTGTTCACAGCCGGTTTTGCCCACGCGGTCCACGGCTTCTTCGAGGGCTTGAATAGCGCGGGGGCCACTCTGACCGTGGCGCTATACGTCTACGCCAAGGAACAGGGAGAGTTCGGCGTGGCCTTTGCCATTGCCGCCATCCTCATGGTCTTGACGCTGCTTATTCAGCTGGCGGCCATGCTGGTGGGACGGTATTTCAAAAAGAGGAGAGACCTATGAGCGACATCATTACAGTAAAAGACTTATGCCTGTGGTATGGAAGCGCGCAGGCATTGAAGGATATAAACATCAACATCCCGGAGCACGCGATCACCGCCCTGATCGGACCGTCTGGCTGCGGCAAAAGCACCTTTCTCAAAACCTTGAACCGGATGAACGATTTGATCCCCGGCGTGAAGATCACCGGGGAGGTGCGGTATGCCGGACAGGACATTTTTGCCCCAGGCGTGGATGTGAATATGCTGCGAAAAGACATCGGCATGGTTTTCCAAAAACCGAATCCCTTTCCCATGAGCGTGTACGACAACATCGCCTATGGCCCCCGGACCCATGGGATCAAGGGCAAGGCCAAGCTGGACGACATCGTGGAGAGGTCTCTGCGGGATGCGGCCATCTGGGACGAGATAAAGGACCGGCTGAAGAAAAACGCGCTGGGTCTGTCCGGCGGCCAGCAGCAACGGCTCTGCATCGCAAGGGCGCTGGCGGTAGAACCGCAGGTGCTTCTTATGGATGAGCCAACTTCTGCTCTTGACCCTATCTCCACCGGGAAGATCGAAGAGCTTGCATCGGCGTTGAAAGAGAAATATACTATTGTCATCGTCACCCACAATATGCAGCAGGCTGTGCGGATCAGCGATCAAACCGCGTTCTTTCTGCTGGGGGAGTTGGTGGAATACGGCGATACAGAAACGATATTTTCTGTGCCTGTGGATAAACGGACGGAGGATTATATCACGGGGAGGTTTGGATGATGCGATCCAAATTTGACGAACAGCTGTCAACGCTCAACCGGGAACTCATCACCATGGGCGCGCTGTGTGAAAATGCTATTGCAAAATCGGCCAAGGCACTTGCCGAGAGGGACCTTGCGCTGGCCCGCTCGGTCCCCGATTTGTCTGTCCAGATCGACGAGAAGGAGAGGCAGATCGAAGGGCTGTGCCTGAAGCTCCTGCTGCAACAGCAGCCAGTGGCTACTGATCTTCGCGTCATTTCTGCGGCGCTGAAGATGGTGACGGATATGGAACGCATCGGGGATAATTCCGGCGACATCGCTGAGATTATCACGGTGGCAGAGCTGACCGCGGCCGATGAGACGGAGGACATTTCCGCTATGGCGCGGGCTGTTATCAAAATGGTAACGGACAGTCTGGACGCTTTTGTGGCACAGGATGTGGCCGCAGCACAGGCGGTCATCGCTTATGACGATGTGGTAGACGGTTACTTTTCAAAGGTAAAAAGGCTGCTGATCCAGCGAGTACGCAGCGCGGAGACGGACGCGGAGCAGGCGCTGGACCTGCTGATGATCGTGAAGTACCTGGAGCGAATAGGCGACCATGCGGTGAATATCGCCAAGTGGGTGGTATTTTCCATCACCGGCGACAGGGAGGTAGCACCGTGAGCTTGATTTATTGTCTGGAGGATGATGACGCCATCCGCAATTTGATCCTCTACACGTTGAACGCTGCCGGTTTTGAGAGCCGGGGGTTTGGTGAGAGCGGGAGTTTTTGGAAGGCCATGGGCGAGACTGTGCCCCAGCTGGTCCTTCTGGACATCATGCTCCCCGGTGAGGATGGCATCCAAGTGCTGGAAAAGCTGCGGGCCAAACCTGCGACAGCGGGCATTCCTGTCATCATGGCCACAGCCAAGGGCACGGAATTTGACAAGGTGACGGGCCTGGACCGGGGCGCGGACGATTATCTTGCCAAGCCCTTTGGCATGATGGAGATGGTCTCCCGGATCAAGGCGGTGCTGCGCCGCACGGCCCCGAAGGAGGAGAGCGATATTCTTCGTGCAGGGACCCTGACCTTGAATCCGCAGGAGCACACAGTCACCGTGAACGGCGAGCGAGTCATGCTCACACTGAAGGAGTATGAGCTACTACACAAGCTCATGGCCAATCCCGGACGTGCTTTCGACCGGGATACGCTGCTCCGGGAGATATGGGACGCGGAATATACCGGGGAGACGCGGACGGTGGACGTGCATATCCGCTCTCTCCGGGCAAAGCTGGGGCCCGCCGCGGACTGCATTGAAACAGTCCGGGGTGTGGGCTATCGATTGGAGGACAAGCCATGACAAAGAAAATTTTTCATTCACTGTGTCTGGTGGCTTTTACCGTTTTTCTTGCGTCGGTAGTCCTCATCATGGTAGTGCTGTACGGATATTTTTCCCGCATAGAGCAGACACAGCTTCGTATGCAGACCCAGCTTGCCGCTCAAGGTGTGGAACTGGGCGGAATGAAGTATTTTGACGATATGGACATCCGGGACTATCGAATCACCTGGATCGACAAGGATGGAAGCGTCCTCTATGACAGCGACGCAGACAATGATACTATGGAGAACCATCTGGAACGCGCAGAGGTACAACAGGCGCTTTCCAGCGGTTTTGGTGAGAGCCAGCGGTACTCCTCCACGCTTATGGAGCGGTTCCTCTATGCGGCCCAGCGTTTGGAAGATGGAACTGTGCTTCGCCTTGCGATCGCGCAGAACACTGTACTTACCATGCTTTTGGGAGTGGGGCAGGGCTTCGCCGCAGTCATCGTCATCGCACTGATCGCGTCTGTGCTGCTGGCCCGGCGACTTTCCAGGCGCATCGTACAACCGCTCAATGCGGTGGATCTAGACAGGCCGCTTGAGAATGAAGGATATGAGGAAATATCCCCCCTGCTGCGCCGTCTGGACGGCCAGCAGAGCCAACTGAAAGCCCAGCAGACAGAACTTCAGCGCCGGCAGAACGAACTGGAAGCCATCATCGGCGGTATGTCGGAGGGTATGATCCTACTGGACCAAACAGGGCGCGTTCTGGCCATCAACCCGGCGGCCATGAACCTGCTGGGGGCAGAGGGGTCCTGTACGGGGAAAGACCTGATCTCGCTCAGCCGCGACTTGGACATCCAACACGCTCTGAACAGAGCGCTGGCCGGGTCCCGTGAGGAAAAGTCTGTTACCATCCGGGACCGGCAATATCTGATCAACGCCAACCCTATCATTTCTGAGGGGAAGGTATCCGGTGCGGCGCTGCTATTGTTGGATATTACGGAGAAAGCCGAAGCTGAGAGGATGCGCCGGGAGTTTACCGCCAATGTATCTCACGAATTGAAAACGCCCCTGCAGACCATATCCGGCTATGCGGAACTCATCCAAAACGGCATAGCGAAACAGGAGGACGTACAGCCCTTCGCCGGGAAGATTTGTGCCGAGGCCCAGCGAATGATGCAGCTCATCAGCGACATCATCAGCCTCTCCCATCTGGACGAGGGTATGGGAGACATGCACTTTGAAGATACAGACCTATATTCAGTGTCAGAGGCTGTTGTCCAGGACTTGCAAGCACGGGCAGACAAGGCGGGCGTGGCCCTCTCGCTCACCGGCGGACCGGCTCCCATAAGCGGCATTCCGCAGCTTGTTCACAGCATCGTATTCAACCTTTGCGACAACGCGATCAAATACAACCGTGAGGGTGGTCATGTGACCGTAGACGCCCGTGGGGATGGCACGGGGGCGGTACTCACCGTGTCCGACGACGGCATCGGCATCCCGCCGGATCAGCAGGAACGCATATTTGAGCGCTTCTACCGGGTGGACAAGAGCCGCAGCAAGGCCAGCGGCGGCACCGGCCTGGGCCTCTCCATCGTCAAGCACGCCGCCCTAGTCCTGGGAGCGGAGATAAATCTGGAAAGTAGTGTTGGGAAAGGTACGGTCGTTACGGTGCGCTTTAGATAAGCTTTAGATAATATAAAAAATGGCTGTCCAAGCCAATAATGGTTGGTGAAACACATGGTTGATGATTGCTTCCCTGTACGTCTGCGTAAACTTCGGGAGGCCAAGAAACTCAGTGGAAGAACATTGAGTGAATTATGCGGATTGTCAGATAATATGATTGGGAGATATGAGAGCGGAGATAGGGAACCGTCCATACAAACGCTAAAGGTGATTGCGGATTTCTTTCAAGTGTCTCTTGATTACCTAGTGGGCCGAGAAGAATAAAAAATTTTGCCTGTGCTACCTAATGGGGCGCACAGGCATTATTATCTGTGTTAAAGTTACAATAAGTTACATATTGGTTACATTAACTACGCGCCTCTGCCAGCATTATATATGGATGAGCCGACAGCGTAACCCAAAGAAATGCCCGCCTGCGGCCCAGCCGTAAGCGGGTGTATTTATTGTCCTCGGAAAATGCGTCTCACCGTGAGACGCATTTTGACGCGCAAAGGCGTTATTCGGCGGGCATTTCTCTGGCCTTTATCAGCGCCTTGGTAGTGGCCTCAACGGAAGCCTCAACCACCATACGCTCCTTCTTATCCAGCAGATGAATAAGTGTATCAATGTGCCTGCTGCTGTCATCATCTGGCTGGCCTTCCCGGTGAAAAAACTGATCCACAGAAATATTGAACATCGTCACCAGCCGGACAAACGTATCAAAGCTGGGATTGGGCTCTTTGCTCTCCTCGTCCGCGCTTTCGTTTCCATGATTCTCAAGATTGATTATGGTCCGATCACCGCGGCAGACCAACTCCGCTAGATACGCTTGCGTCCAACCCATCGCCTCTCTGGCCTGTTTGACAGCCTGGCCAAAGCCCTCGTAGTCAAACAAAAGGCTATTATCACTCATACCATACATCACCCAAAATCATTTTACAGGCCATGCCACGGCATGAAAATGTAATGATTTTTCATGTCATATGAAATTTTATTACATGTTCCCCCGTTTTATACTTCTCTAAAACCAAACGATCTGCCCGACGGCAGAAAAGAAAAAAACCGCCGTCGAGCAGTCACGTTGTCATATCCTCATGCCATAACACGGCGGTTTTGAGAAATCAAGCCGTCGTGTTCTGTTTTTCCGGGCCTTTGGCTGAAATCCTTTATTACGGCGGCTTGTGGAGGTAGCCGCCGTGATCCCAATATCATATCGGCCAGGGCATATTGAGGGCCTCCCGCCAAAAAAAGCCTGTGCGCCTCCCGGTGCGATTGCACCTTTGAATATGAAACCAAAATTCACCCGGACGGAAATACAGTTTCACCTACCCGTATAGTTTATCGCTGTACGGGTCTTTTTTTGCCCTTTTTGCAAAAAAGGCCCCGGCAACTTCGGCACTTTGGCCTTTCCCATTGTAGAGGGGTTACGAAAGGGACAATCACCCGCTTTCGCGGCTGCGAAAGGAGGTGAGGAACCATGAGTGATCCTGTACGCGACCAATGGCAGAAACGCTGCGCCTTCAACGCCTTTTGTAAAAAGGTACTGAAAAACGAGGCGATCAACGCTCACCAGGGCATAAACCGGCAGCAGCTACGGGAGGTGTCGTTTTCCGACCTGTCACCCCAGGAGGAAAACCAGCTTGTCGCCTTTGACGAGTATTTCAAGGACGACGAGGACGAAAAGACCTTCTCCGTAGCAGGAAAGGAGATCACAGCCAAGCAGCTTGCCGACGCCCCACACAGCTTGCCGGACGAAAAACGCAGCGCCGTCCTACTGTACTACTTTTTCGATATGAATGACACGGAGATCGCAAGACTCCAGGGTATTCCGAGAACAACGGTACAGAGCAGACGGACAAGCTCTCTGGAGCTTCTAAAACGCCATTTGGAGGAAACGTGCCAATGAACACTCTGATCAATGACCCGGCGAATGAGGAACGCGGATTACTGCCCTATCCCGTGATCGTCGCGGCCACACGGGGCGACCCGGAGGCCATGATGACGGTCGTGCAGCATTACGAGAGCTACATATCCAGCCTGTCCATGCGAAAGCTCCGCGACGAGCGCGGCAACTTCTATTACGGCATCGACATGGACATCCGGGACCGCCTGCGGGCCAAGCTCATGCGGGCCGTTCTCTCCTTTAACGTCTAGGTCAACACCCACCTGTGCGCCCTTTCAGCAGGAGCCGAGCCTTCTGCGCTTGACAAAGAAAGCGGCGTAGCGACTGACGGCGCAGTATAGGGCGAATCAGACACGTTCCATGTGCGTCGGAGCCAGGCGGCGGGTGCGCCACAACGCCCCAGGAGGGCAGAGCGAGAAACACCGCGCCGCACACAGCTTTGGCAAAGCTGCCGGCCATGAGGCGTACATGGGTCAGATACTTGCGTCGGCTATGCGTCACAGCGTAGGACGCCCTGCCATGAGCATGGGGGGAGGCTCACAACCTATGGAGCGGCTTGCCAGCCGCCGCCTGATCTTGTCCTGAATAAAGAACACCTTACATAAATGCGTCTCACCATGAGACGCATTATTTTATTTGGGAGGTTCTAATGGAAAAGGACATTATCAAACCGCCCTATGAGCAGAAAGGGGAAAGCCTCTGCATCGACGGGCATACGGTATCTTTGCGCTTTGCATCCGATCCGGCTCCGGGGGTGCTTGAGGATGTAAAGAGAATCCTACTGAACGAAGCTACAAAAATTGATAAACCCCGCCAAAATTTGCAGCGTTGAAGCGTTGACATTTATATGAGATAATAATGGTGTAATTATGTACCTTGAAAACCGAATACAGATCAAGGGTAAACGCCGTTTTATCGGAAAGGTGAGAATATGAATACCGAAAAACGTGTGATGTGCTTATACCGAGTTTCAACGCTGGGGCAGGTGGACAAGGATGACATTCCCATGCAAAGGGAATGTTGCCGCTCGTTTGCACAGTCCCATCCCGAATGGCGGATCATCAACGAGTTATACGAAAAAGGCGTTTCCGGCTTTAAGACCTCCGCGAAAGACCGTGACGCCATCGTACAGCTTCAAAAGGCCGCCATCCAGAAAGAGTTTGACATCCTTTTGGTCTATATGTTTGACCGTATGGGCCGAAAGGACGACGAGACCCCCTTTGTCGTTGAGTGGTTTGTGAACAACGGCATAGAGGTCTGGAGCGCCATCGAGGGCCAGCAGCGGTTTGATACCCATGTTGACAAACTGCTGAATTACATTCGCTACTGGCAGGCATCCGGCGAGAGTATCAAAACCGCTATCCGCGTCAAGACCCGTATGGAACAGCTTACCGAGAGCGGTTACTTTACAGGCGGAACAGTCCCTTTTGGCTACCGCCTGGAGAGGAATGGCCGCACCAACAAGCGTAATCAGGGTGTCAGCGATATTGTAAAGGACGAGGACACCGCCCAAATCGTACAGCTTATTTTCCGGCTGTATGTGTATGAGGGCTATGGAGCGCAGAGGATCTCACATTACTTATCCGAACACGGCATTACGCGGCCCGACGGGAGGGATTTTCCCAATACGACACTTATCAAGATTTTGAAAAATCGGACATATGTAGGGATCATCCATAACGGTGATATGGAATCCGCGCCGATCCCCGCCTTGCAAATCATCGACCAGCGGACATTTGACGCCGCCCAGGAGCTTATGACAGACAGAAAGACCCACCGCACAGGAACACCCAACACCTTGCGAGGGCAGTCCCTTTTAGTGGGAAACATCTATTGCGGCCACTGTGGGAACAGGTTGACCCTATCCACCAGCGGCACCAAGCGGCTCATGCCAAACGGCAGTATAGAGCGCCGTACAAGAGCCAGGTATCAATGCCATTTCAATGTCCGGCATCCGGGCCAATGCGATGGGCAATCCGGCTATGGGGTAAAAGTCGTGGACAACATCGTGGACAGGGCAATATGCCACCAGCTATCAAAGATCAAAACCGCCGACAGCGAGGCCATTATCCGCCAAGCCCACGAATCGCGCCTTGACCTCAAGCGGACACAGCTTGCCAATCTGAAAAAGCAGTTGACGGACAAGCAAAAGGAGCTTGCGGACTACCAAGCAGAAGTCCTCCGGGTGATACGGGGGGAGAGCAGTTTAGGCCGCGACACGCTGAACGGATTGATAGATGCCACAGAGCAAGAGGCAGACAGACTGGCTGGGATATACAGCAACCTCCAAAACGAGTTTGCAGAGGCGGAGCAGGCCGCAGAAGCGGAGATAGAGGAATACAAGCAACTCTCCGACTGGGCAAGTCTTTACAAACAGTGTTCCTTTGAGGCGAAAAAGATGATAGTTTCCCGGCTGGTCAAATCCGTCCACGTCTACCGTGAATACCACATTGATATAGAGTTCAATGTGTCATTTGAGGAGTTCCGGCAGCTAGAGATCGACGGCAAAAGTCTCCCGGCAGACCCCGCCCAGGGCATAGAAAAACAGGCTTGAAAATCAAGCCTGTTTGGTGGAGACGAAGGGATTCGAACCCTCGACCTCTCGGATGCGAACCGAACGCTCTCCCAGCTGAGCTACGCCCCCACGCGGTCGCTCAAGCATTATATCACAAATCCCGGATTTGTAAAGTCCTACTTGATAAAAACCTGTCCATGGCGTATAATACGCTTCAGGAGCTGTACTAGTCGGGGAGCCAGCGGTGCCCTGTACCCGCAATCCGCTATAGCGGGGACGAACTCCTGCCCCCGGATATTCGATGTGTCGCCTGACCGCGGCAAGTAGCGTTGAAGGCTTGGTCTTGCGCAACGGACGCCTGTGAACCATGTCAGGCGGGGAACCGAGCAGCATTAAGCAGGACAGGCCGTGTGCCGCGAGGTTGCTGGGTCTGAGCCAACTGCGGCGGTAACGGATGGATCGGATATACAAAGGCAGGTGTACGGCTCTTTTTAATTTTCATTTGAAAGGCTGAGCCTTTCATTATTTCGGGGCCCCCGCACGAGCCCAGCGAAGCGGGTCGCGCGGGGAAGAGGAGGAATCGCGTTGTATTTGAGCTCTGCCGCTTGCGGCGGAGCGAGAGCTACAACGCGCATTACGACGATGTATCAAGCGTTATATAGAAAATGGCGGCCGATGACGTTTGACGACGTGGTGGGCCAGGAACATGTCACCAGCACCCTGAGGCGGCAGGTGGAGACGGGGAGGCTCTCCCACGCCTACCTCTTCAGCGGCACCCGGGGCACGGGCAAGACCACCTGTGCCCGTATTCTGGCGCGGGCGGTGAACTGCGAACACCCGGTGAACGGCAACCCCTGCAACCGATGCGCCTCCTGCCGGGGCATCCTGGACGAGAGCATCCTGGACGTGGTGGAGCTGGACGCGGCCAGCCATAACGGCGTGGACGACGTGCGGGCCCTGCGGGACGAGGCGGTCTATTCCCCCGCCAGCGTGAAAAAGCGGGTATACATCATCGACGAGGCCCACGCCCTGGCCCAGTCCTCCATGGCGTTCAACGCCCTTTTGAAGATACTGGAGGAGCCGCCGGAGCACGTGATGTTCATTCTCTGCACCACGGCGCCGCAGAAAATAGTTCCAACCATCGTCTCCCGGTGCCAGCGCCACAGCTTCACCCGCATCGAGCCCGAGGCCATCGCCGCCAGGCTCACCTACGTGGCCGGGCAGGAGGGCATGGACCTTGCGCCCGCCGCGGCGGCGCTGCTGGCCCGGATGGCCGACGGGGGCATGCGGGACGCGCTGAGCCTTCTGGACCAGTGCGCCGCGTCGGAGCACATCGACGAGGCGGCGGTGCTGTCCGCCATGGGCCTGGCCGGGAGCCGCCGGACGGCGGAGCTCCTGGACGCCGTGGCGGCGGGGGATACGGAGCAGGCGCTTAAAACCTTCGCCGCCCTGTGGCAGGACGGGAAGGAGCCGGCGGGCATATTGGACGAGCTGGCGGGCCTCATGCGGGACGTGCTGCTGGTGCAGGTGGCCCCCAAGGGGGCGGAGACGCTCATCAGCGGCGTGTACGATATGGACACGCTGAAAAGCTTTGCCGCGCGGATGCCCGGGGCGATGCTCATGGACCACATGAACGCCGTGCGGGCGGCGGACACCGGCGGGACGGACCCACGGCGGGCCGCGGAGATGTGTCTCGTGAGCCTGTGCGTGCCGGAGACGGGCGATTCCCTGCAGGGGCTTAAAAACCGGGTATCCATGCTGGAGGCCGCGCTGAAAAACGGCGCGTCCATCCCGGTGGCCCCGGCAAAGGCGGAGACGCCCGCGCCGAAGCAAGAGCCTGTAAAGGAGCAGACGCCCCCGCCCCCGGAGGAGGAGCCCCCCTGGTACACGGACGAGGACGCGCCCCCGGCGGAGCGGGACTTTGTCCCGGACATGCCGGCGCCGGAAGAGCCCGCGCGGGAGCCGGAGAAACCCGCACCCGCAGCGGCTCCTGTGCCTACGGCGGATGACAGCGGCCTCTGGGAGGCGCTGGTGAAGAGCATGGCCGGGCGGATGGATATGGCCGCCCACGCCATGATGGGCACCCCCACCCAGGTGGCGGGCGCTGTGACGGGGGACGTGATGACGGTGTCCTTCGTCACGCCCATCGCGAAGATGATGCTGGGCACCCCCGCCAACCAGAGCCTGATGCAGGAAGGACTGCGGGAGCTGACCGGCCGGGACATGAAGGTGGTCTTCGCGGACAGGGGCCCGGCCCCGGCGGCCAAGCCGGACATGGGCAAGCTGGACGCCCTGAGCCGCTTCGGCAATATCAAGTTTGAATAGTTTGAATAATTTTGTGTTTAACAGGAGATACGAACATGGGTAAAGGACAATTCCGCGGCGGCGGATACGGCGGCATGAACCAGGCCGCCATGATGAAGCAGGCCCAGAAGATGCAGCGGGACCTGATGCAGATGCAGGAGGAGCTGGAGCAGGCGGTGTACACCGCGGCGGCCGGCGGCGGCGTGGTGAAGGCCACGGTGTCCGGCAAGCGGGAGCTCACCGAGCTTACCATAGACCCCGAGGCCGTGGACCCCGACGACGTGGAGATGCTCCAGGACATGATCATGGCCGCGGTGAACGAGGCCATGCGCAAGGCGGAGGAGGCCTCCGCCCAGTCCATGAGCAAGCTCACCGGCGGACTGGGAAATCTTGGCGGCCTGTTCTGAGAGCTGGACAGGGAAAATACATAAGGAGGTATGACAGATGGTATGTCCCAACTGCAAACATGAGCTGAACCCCCAGGCGAGGGTATGCCCCACCTGCGGCACGCCGGTGCCCGGCGCGCCCACGGTCGTGGTCACGCCTCCGGGCCCCCGGGGCGCGGTGGTGCCTAAGAAGAAGTATGTCTCCGCCGCGCGGGTGTTCACGGTGATATTCTGCCTCATAGCGGTGGCCGCCTTCGGGGCGATGATCGCCTTCTGGTTTTTGCCGGCCATCCAGGTGACGGACAATAAATCCCCCGCGTCCGTGACGCTCTTCTCCATGCACGCTTTGTGCCGGAACGCGGTTCCTTATCTTACCTACGCCATCATCGCCTTCGGCGTGGTGGGGGCGCTGTTCTGTCTGCTGCCGCTGTTCAAATGCTTCGCCAACAAGCGGTGCATCATGATCGTGCCCAAGCTCATGTGCGTGCTCAGCGCCGTGTGCTACGCCGTGCCCTATACGGTGGCCCAGGTTGCCCGGGCCGTGACGGCCATGACCGGCGGGGGAAAGGTGCAGCACAGCAACCCCTTCACCACCATCTGCTTCGGGCTTATTATCCTGCTCTATATCATCGGCGGGCTCACCAGCCGCAACCGCTTCCTGGTCCAGCGCAACCGCATCGAGACATTGGAGGACCAGCTGGGTTCCTACGGCATCCGGCCTGTGGAATAACTTTTCCTTTTAGGCCCCCTTGTGCAAAGGGGGCTGTCAGCGCTTGCGCTGACTGAGGGATTGTTTGCTTAGACTGACGTCCCCAATTGCCTCCCTCAGACGAGGGAGGCTTTTTTATTGGAAAAAATCCACTTGACAGGCTCTTAGCATAGTGATATTATTATGATATCACACAAAACGTGGAGGAATGAGCCATGGAAAATAAAAATGTGGAAGAGATCGTTCTGAAGGGTAAAAAGCGGGGCATGACGGTGCTGCTGGGCGTGCTGGCGGCGTATGTCATCGCTGTCGCGGGCATCATTGCCGCCGCCACGAAGATGGATGGCGCGGCGCAGGTGGCCGTCATCGCGGTGTGCGTGCTGTGGTGCGCGTTGGGCTGGATACTGCTGTGCGGGTTAAAGGTCTTAAAGCCCCAGGAGGCCCTGGTGCTGACCCTGTTCGGCAAGTACATTGGAACATTGAAGGGCGAGGGCTTTTACTGGGTCAACCCCTTCTGCTCCGCCGTGAATCCCGCCGCAGGCACCAAGCCCAGCACCGGCAGCACCAGCGCCGGCGGCGGGAGCGGCCTTGCCAAACTCCTGGCCGGCAGCGGCGGCGAGGCCAATGTGAACATCAATCTGGACACCGGCGGGCTCGTCAACAAGAAGCTCTCCATGAAGGTCATGACCCTGGACAACAACAAACAGAAGATCAACGACTGCCTGGGCAATCCCGTGGAGATCGGCATCGTGGTCATCTGGCGCATCGTGAACACCGCCAAGGCCGTGTTCAACGTGGACAACTACGTGGAGTTCCTCTCCATCCAGACGGACAGCGCATTGCGGAACGTGGTGCGGCTCTACCCTTATGACGTATCTCCCAACGTGGACACCACCGGCGACGGCGTGGCCGACGAGGGCTCCCTCCGGGGCTCCAGCGAAGTGGTGGCCGAACGCATCCGCCAGGAGATACAGGGCAAGGTGGACGTGGCCGGGCTGGAGATCCTGGAGGCCCGGATCACCTATCTGGCCTACGCGCCGGAGATCGCCGCGGTCATGCTCCAGCGCCAGCAGGCCAGCGCCATCATCGACGCCCGGAAGATGATCGTGGACGGGGCCGTGGGCATGGTGGAGATGGCTTTGGACCGCCTCAGCTCCGGCGGCGTGGTGGACCTGGACGAGGAGCGAAAGGCTGCCATGGTCTCCAACCTCCTGGTGGTCCTCTGCGGCAGCAAGGACGCCCAGCCCGTGGTCAACTCCGGGAGCTTGTACTGATGCCCCATGGCGGATAAACAGGAGAAAAAGCAGCTTTTACTGCGCATATCCGATAAGCTGTACGAGGAACTGGCCGCCTGGGCGGCGGAGGATTTTCGTTCGGTGAACGGCCAGATCGAGTACCTTCTCACCCAGTGCGTGAAGGAGCATCATAAGTCCGGGCGCTATACGCCCCGGGAAGAGGAATGACCCATCCGGCCGGCCTTCGGGCCGCGCCTTCTTTTTCCACCGCTTGACAAGCGGCCCCGGGGCGGGTAGACTTGTAATGTCCCATGGGACAAGGGGGGCATTTACCTTTGAAGAGATTTACGGCCATATGTCTGGCCCTATTGATGCTGCTGCCGGCGGCCGTATGCGCCGAGGCTTCGGGAGAACTGACCGAGGAGACCATCGCCGCCTCGCTGGACACAGTGACGCCGGAGATGATCGCCCGCTTCATCGCGGAGGCCGGCTGCGGCCGGGACGCCCTGGCGCTGGAGCGGCTGGATACCTCCGTGGACGGGGAGACGATGGACTATTACCTCACGGAGATATACGGCGTGGACACGGCTGAAATGGAAAGTTGCGCCATCTACCGGGCCGGGGGCGCGGAGGTCTTCGAGATCGCCGTGCTCCGCTTGGGCTCGGAAGAAGACGCCAAAAAGGCCGCCCAGGCCCTGGAGGATTATGCCCGGCGCCGGGCGGGGGACTTTGCCGGCTATGAGCCGGAGCAGGCCGCTATCGCCGAGAACGCTATGGCGGCCGTCTCGGAATACGGCGACGCGGCCCTGCTCCTGTGCGAGGACCCGGAGAATGCCGCGGCGTTCTTCCGGGGCAGCTACATGGCGCTGTTCCGCTGGCCCTTCGACCCGCCGGAGGACGAGTACATGACGCCCTATGACGACGCCCCCATCCTGGCGGCGTGGGAAAGCGGCGACAGCACGGGCCTTTCGGAGAAAGACGCCGCCATCCTGGACATGGCGGGCGCGGTCATGGACCAGTGCGTCACCGATGGCATGACCGACTACGAGAAGGAGCGGGCGCTCTATGGGTGGGTGACGGAAAACGTCCGCTACGACGAGAGCCACTATGACCCCCTGGCGAAGCCCGACCCGGATTCCTATACCCCCTATGGGCCCCTCCATGACGGCCAGGGCGTGTGCCTGGGCTATGCCAGCACCTTCCAGCTTTTGATGGACATGGCGGGGGTGGAGTGTATCACCGTGCTGGGCGCGGCCTACCACGCTGCCCAGGAGAACCACGCCTGGAACATGGTGCGGCTGAATGGGCAGTGGTACTGCGCGGACCCCACCTGGGACGAGGGGGACCCGGAGGAGACCTGGCGGTACTTCAACGTGACCAGCCAGACCATGGCCGCCTCCGATCACCAGTGGGATTATGAGGCTGTCCCGGAGGCCATCGCCCGGGACGGGGGCATAACGGGCTGACAGGCTATGAAAACAGCATGAAATCAGGCGGCGGGGAAGCGGGCTTCTTCGCCGCTTTTACCAATTATTTCCCTGTGAGCCCCGAACGCTTGCGGGCCATTCCAAGATTTGATATAATCCCTTCGTATGCCAAGCGTATAGGAGGCACAAGATATGGCGAAGATCGCAGTCACCACAGACAGCAACAGCGGCATCACCCAGGCCGAGGGAAAGCGCCTGGGCGTACGGGTCATCCCCACGCCCTTTTTTATAAACGGCGAGATGTTCCTGGAGGACATCACCCTGACGAGGGAGGAGTTTTACCAGCGCCTGGACGCGGACGCGGACATCTCCACCTCCCAGCCCTCTCCGGGGGACCTGGAGGATACCTGGATGGAGCTTTTGAAGGACTATGACGCCATCATCCATATCCCCATCTCCCGGGGCCTGTCCACGGCCTGCGAGACGGCGGCCATCGTGGCTCAGGACGAGCCCTTCGCCGGGCGGGTGTTCGTGGTGGACAATCAGCGGGTGTCTATTACCCAGCGCCAGTCCGTCCTGGACGCCCTGGAGATGATAGAGAAGGGCATGGAGGCGGCCGAGATCGTGGACGTGCTCATGGAGGAGAGCCTCCAGTCCAGCATATACATAACCGTGGACACGCTCAAGTACCTCAAAAAGGGCGGCCGGGTCACCCCCGCCGGGGCGGCGCTGGGCGCGGTATTGAACATCAAGCCCGTGCTGCAGATCCAGGGCGAGAAGCTGGACGCCTTCGCCAAGGTCCGGGGCATGAAGGCGGCCCGGCTCAAAATGCTGGACGCCATGGAGAAGGATATCACGGAGCGCTTCGCCGGCCAGCCGGTCCACCTCATGGGGGCGTATACCTGCACCGAAGAAGAGGCCCAGCAGTGGAAGGCCCAGATGCAGGAGCGCTTCCCCGGCTATGACATCTTCATGTGCCCCCTGAGCCTGTCCGTCACCTGCCACATCGGCAAGGGCTCCATGGCTCTGGCGTGCTCAAGAGTCATCAAACTGTGACATTTTCCGCGTTTTCGAGGGACGCTCACGGGCGTCCCTCTTGTCTTTCCCTCATGGATATGCTATAATCCAAGACCGTGTGAACATACCTTGATTTAAAAGGAGCGCATGACCCCCTATGATCCTGGGCAGACACATAAACCGCTACTACATAAAATACGCCGACAGGCTCTTATTGGGCCTGGCGGCGCTGTTGGCGGTGGACTATCTGCAGCTCATCATCCCCAACCTCTACCAGATGGTGATCAACGGCGTCAACGACGGGGCCGTGCTGGTGGACGGGGCGATGGTGCCCTTCGACATGGACTTCCTGCTGGACAGGATATGCATGCCCATGGTGGGCGTCATATTGATGATCGTCTTTTGCCGGTTTTCCTGGCGCGTGTGCTTTTTCGGCGCGGCCATCAAGGTGGAGGCGGGCCTGCGCAACGAGATGTTCGACCACGCCAAGGACCTGAGCCGGGAGTATTACCAGGTCAACAAGGTGGGCAACCTCATGAGCCTTTTCACCAACGACCTGGACACGGTGCAGGACTGCTACGGCAATGGGCTTCTCATGGCGGCGGATGCCCTGGCATTGGGCAGCATGGCGGTGTGGAAGATGTGGCGGATGGACCATCTGATGACGGGTCTCGCCATGATCCCCATGGCGCTGCTCTTAGCCTCCAGCGCGGTCATAGGCCGGTACATGATGAAGAAGTGGGACATCCGCCAGGCGGCGTTCTCCGCCCTTTCCGACTTCTCCCAGGAGAGCTTTTCCGGCATCGCCGTCATCAAGGCCTTTGTGAAGGAGGCCAAGGAGCTGCTGGCCTTCCAGAAGCTCAACAAGGAAAATGAGAAGGCCAACGTGGACTTCACCCGGGCGTCGGTGCTGCTGCGCATCCTTGTGACCATGTTCGTGGAGAGCGTCATCTGCATCATCCTGGGCTACGGCGGATACCTGGTCTACAAGGGAACCTTCAACGCCGGGCAGCTCATGGAGTTCATCGGCTACTTCAACGCCATCGTCTGGCCCATCATGGCCGTGTCGGAGCTCATCGACATGACCAGCCGGGGCAAGGCGTCTCTGACGCGCATATCGGAGCTTCTGGACGCGAAGCAGGACGTGGCCGACCGGCCTGGCGTGGAGAGACTCGAGGGCGTGAAGGGCGATATAGAATTCAGAAACCTCACCTTCCGCTACCCCGGCGGGGAGTACGACGCTTTGCAGGACGTGAGCGTGTCCATCGCGGCGGGCGAGAGCGTGGGCCTGGTTGGCAAGACCGGCTCCGGCAAGACCACGCTGGTGGACCTGCTCCTTCGCACCTACAACGTGCCCGACGGCACCGTATTCGTGGACGGGCACGACGTGAACGGCGTGGCCATCCGGGACGTGCGGGCGGCCATCGCCTATGTGCCCCAGGACAATTTCCTCTTCTCCGACACCATCGCCCGGAACATCGGCTTCGCCCTGGACGCGCCGGACATGGAGAAGGTGCGCAAGGCCGGTATCCTCTCCGACGTGGATGGGGACGTATCCGCATTCCCGGAGGGCTATGAGACCGTGCTGGGGGAGCGGGGCGTCACCGTCTCCGGCGGCCAGAAGCAGCGCATCTCCATCGCGAGAGCGCTCTTAAAGGACGCGCCCATCCTCATCCTGGACGACTCCGTCTCCGCGGTGGACACGGACACGGAAAAGACCATCCTTCAGAACCTCCGCGCCGCCCGGGCGGGGCGGACAACCATCCTCATCGCCCACCGCATCTCCACCATCGAGACCATGGACAAGATCATCTTCCTGGAGGATGGCCGCGTGGCCGCCGTGGGGCGGCATGAGGAGCTTATCCACACCTGCCCGGCCTACCGCCATCTGGTGGAGCTGCAGAAGCTGGAAGAGGAAGGGGGCGGCGTCAATGCGTGAGTATCTGCCCCTGCTGATCGTCGGCGCCATCATAGGCCTCTTTGCCGTGCTCTTCATCTGCCTCTGGGGTTGGGTGAAGCGGCAGAAGGAGACCGGCACCGACCGCCACATGGCCGACGGCGAGATCATGCGCCGCCTGGCCCGGTACGCCAGGCCCTATTGGAAGCAGTTTATACTGGTTCTGGGGCTGATGGTGCTCTCCATCGCCTATTCTCTGGTGAGTCCCGTGCTGGTGGGCGACATTGAGGAGCTCATCAAGGCGGACTTCGAGCTGAAAAGGCTCTGGTCCATGGTGACGGTATATGCCGCGCTGCTCATAGTATCCATGGTCTGCACCTACCTGCAGAGCATCATATTGCAGAAAGTGGGCCAGAAGATCCTCTCCGCCCTGCGGGAGGACCTCTTCGTGCACATCGAGAGCCTGTCCCACGACCAGCTGAACAACATCCCCGTGGGCAAGCTGGTGACGAGGGTCGCCAACGATACCAATGCCATCTCCATGATGTTCACCAACATCCTGGTGAACATGGTGAAGAACGTGTTCATCCTCTTCGGCGTGCTGGGGGCCATGCTGCTTTTAAACTACGCCCTGACGCTGATGGTGCTGTGCTTCGTGCCCTTCCTGCTGCTGTTCACCATATTGTTCCGTAAGCTGACCCGCCGGGCTTTCCGCCGGGTGAAGGACTGCACCACGGACATCAACACCTATCTCTCCGAGAACCTGTCCGGCATCAAGATCACCCAGGTCTTCAACCGGGAGCAGGCGAAGATGGGCGAATTTTTGGATAAGAGCGACAAGCTCAAAAAGGCCCGCCAGCAGCAGATGTACGTCTTCGGCGTATTCCGGCCCATGGTGTATATGCTCTACATCTCCTCGGTCATGTGCCTGTTCTGGCTGGGGGGCAAGGGGTATATCGAGGACAGGACCTTCCTGGGCCAGACCATCACCTCCGGCACGGCGGTGACGTTCTATCTCTACATCTCCAAGTTCTTCGACCCCATCCAGATGCTGGCCGAGCAGTTCAACATGCTCCAGTCCGCCTTCGCCTCGGCGGAGAAGATATTCGCCGTGTTCGACATGGCCCCGGAGCTCGTCGACGAGCCGGACGCCATCGAGCTGGACCACATCGAGGGCGACGTGGAATTCAAGGACGTGTGGTTCGCCTATGAGCCGGGCCAGTGGGTATTGAAGGGCGTATCCTTCCATGTGTCCCCCCGGCAGACAGTGGCCCTGGTGGGAGCCACCGGCTCCGGCAAGAGCACCATCCTCAGCCTCATCTGCCGCAACTACGACATCCAGAAGGGGCAGATACTCATCGACGGCATCGACATCAAACACATCAAGACCGCGTCCCTGCGCCGCCACTTCGGACAGATGCTCCAGGACGTGTTCCTGTTCTCCGGCACCATCCGCTCCAACATCGTCCTGCGGGACGAGGGCTTCACCGACCAGGAGATATGGCAGGCCTGCCGGTACGTGAACGCGGACAAATTCATCGAAAAGCTGGACGAGGGCCTGGACGAGCCGGTGCGGGAGCGGGGCAACAACTTCTCCGCCGGCCAGCGGCAGCTTCTTTCCTTCGCCCGGACCATCATCCACCGGCCGGAGGTCATGATCCTGGATGAGGCCACCGCCAACATCGACACGGAGACCGAGCTTCTCATCCAGGAGTCCCTGGAGAAGATGAAGAACATCGGCACCATGCTCATCGTGGCCCACCGGCTCTCCACCATCCAGCACGCGGATAACATAATCCTGCTGAGCCACGGCGAGATCCTGGAGCAGGGGACCCACCAGGAGCTGCTCCACCTGCGCGGGCGGTACTATAAGCTGTACATGCTGCAATTTGAAAAACAAGCTCTGGAGAAGTAAACCGGACAAGCGGAACGCCTCCCTTTTCGGGGAGGCGTTTTTTTCGCCAAAGCGACGAAATTTAGGGCGACATAATCTGAATCTCCTATTGATTTTCCCGGTTTAAAGTGATATACTTCAATAAATTATGTAAATTCAATTGATGTTCTGTCATATTTTGGAAAAACCAAAAAATCTGGTGGGGGGGGGGTTCCTCATGAGGAACAACTTTCATTACGGTTTTGGCACACGGCTGACGGCAGTCATCCTGACGCTGCTGATGGTCCTGTCCCTGGGCGGCTTCACGCTGCGGGGCCAGGGCGTGGACGAGCCGATGATATTCGACGAAAGCTACGGCACGCCTGCGCCGGAGGCCACAGAGCTCCCGGTGGAGACGGCGGCGCCGGAGGCAACGGAAGAGCCGGCAGAGCCCACGGACGCGCCGGAGGCCCTGCCGCCCGCGCCGGAGGTCACGGACGCCCCCGCCGAGGATACCCCTGTGCCGGAGGCCACCGAGGCGCCCGCGGAGGCGACCCCCGTCCCGGAGACGGACAGCGGCATGGATACGAATATGAATACCAGCGAGCCGGAGACCACCGCCGACCCGCAGATGGCTCCTGCCCTGGAGGGGGAGACCACCGCCGCCCCGGAGGGTGACACGCCCGCAGACGAGATCCGGATGGACGGGCTTGCGCCTATCGCGGTGGAGGCGGCAGTGCTCAAGATCACCATTTCCGGGACCGCGCCCAACTATACGCTCATTGCTGAGAATGTTGGTACAGCCGCGGATAACGATTGGCAGTTTGAGTTTGAAAGCGAAGGTAACTATTCTACTCCTGAGGGAAATCCTGCTACAGTCCAGCCAAAGATCGAGGACCCTATAGAGGTATCAGGAGGGGCAGTTGCTTCTAAGTCAAATCAGAAGGTGTTGGTCACTGCGTTCCCTATAGGTGGAAAGGTCACGGTCCATCTCACTGCAGCTAAGGCTGAATCAGTGACGAGGTTCGGCGTCAAAATACAGAAATTTTTTCCGGTGAAACGCCGAAACTGATCTTTTCGGACGATGGCTCCGGCAAGCTGGCGACTGAGTATTGTAATGGATCATCAAAATATGAGGATCAACTTAAATTTGACGGCTCTTCCAACACCATCCCCGGGGGAGGCGGCGGGACCGGCGCATATACCCTTGTGTACCATGTGGACAGCAACGGCGAGACGGTAGAGGGGAAAGACATCTATACCGCGACTCAAGACTTGCCCAAATTCACGCTGGAGAGCGTGGGCGACGGAGCGCCCGACGGAAGTAATGAAATCCATACGAGATTTGACAAAAATAGTCCAGAGGTTGCCCAAAAACTCACCCAGGGCCAGTATAATGGGCAATACTTCGCTGGCTGGAACACAGAGCCAAACAGACCTTTTACGTCCTATGATGCGATAGATTATCCCATCACCCGCATCGGCGACGACAAAACAGCATACAGAGGTTACCAGGAAGGAACGGAGATCAACGTCACAAAGGATAAGACGGACCTCTACGCCGTTTGGGTGCCGGTAACGAACGCCGGCCTGTTCGGCTATACACTGACAGACCCGGACGCCACGTTTGCTGGCGAGGGGACCGCGTTGCTCAAGCGCTGGGTGACGAGCGACGGCCAGCAGCTGGGCGATAACGGCCTGACGGGCGAGACTAAAGCCCAGAAGCTGATGGTGCTGAACGGCGGATACGGCAAGGGCAGCACCGCAGAGTTTACGGTGACGAAGGATGTGCCGTCCGTCGAGGGAAAGACGTTCGTCGGCTGGCGGTATAAGAGCAAGCCCAACAAGGTCGCAATGCCCCTGGATACGGTCTCCTATCCGGAAAATTCGACCAGCGTTTTCAGCCTGGACGCCATCTGGGGCGCGTTCTCCGGCGGGAAGAGCATGTCCTACGAATACGATGAGCAGCTTCACGCGATAGACATAAACGACCTCAAGACCACCTTCACCGGCGGCGGATCGATGGACGTGTTCCAGGAAGCCTCCAACACGGCCGTGGCCTATACATATACGGTCACCAAAAAGAGCGCCGGGGCGGCAGAGGAGGAAGTGGTCACAATGGATGACGCCGGGCAGGGGCTGGCCGGCGATGTGTTCACGTCTCTGCCCCAATTCAGGCAGCCGGGCGTCTATACCTATACCATCACCTCCACGGTGAATATTCCGGCGGACCAGATGAATAGCGGGATACAGAGGGCCGTCACGATCGGCACCACCACCGCCACCCTCATCATCACCAGCGAGGCTACGCTGGTTTACCACATGAACGACGGCTCGGACATCACCTTTGCGGACAAGAAGGAAGCGTCCGCCATGGTGGGCGGCAAATATGTCTTCGGCCTGAAAGAGGTGGAGACGGCCTTCACGAAGGATATAGCCCCGCGGACGGGGAATTATACGAATCTGGACGCGGGCCACATCAAAAAGGACAGCAAGACCCTCTATTTCCTGGGCTGGTCCACGAGCCCGACCGCCACGGCGATAAATGATGTGCAGTATAAGGCGCTGGACGTGTCCAAAGAGCAACGGCATCTGATGAGCGGTCAGACGTTCACGATGGATATGCCCGGCGTGAAAGACCTGTACGCCATATGGTCCGAAGCTGGCGCCCTGTTCGGCTATACCATGACCATCAATACGGGCAACTTCAGCGGCGGCGTGCCGGCGGGTTTCGTCTCCAACGGACAGACGAGCATTTCCAAATCGCTCAAATATGTGGACGAGCGGCGTGAATACAATTATGACTATGCCGCCCCGAACAGTGCCGGCATGACGATCGTGGTCACCGAAAACAGACCTGCCGACGCCAATACCCAGGCCGACGAGCACTATACCTTCATCACCTGGTACAATAAGAACTATGACAAGCCGAATCCGGTAGAGGGCGACGACGTCATGGAGGGCGCCAACCCGAATAACGCCGGCAGGCCGTTCATATCCCCCGGCGGGACCGTCTATTTCGGTGAGACCAACACGGTCTTCTCCCTGGACGCGGTATGGGCCAGGGTGCCCGGCGGCAGCCAGAGGAAGTACTTTAGCGAAAGCGAACAGGCGCCCGGCGGCGTGAAGCTCCATGTGGTGGGCGGCGAGGATATCACGCCGGCGGCGTTCAACACCCTGGACCCGACCTATTCGGTCACCGTCACGAAGGACGGCACGCAGGTCCAAAGCGTGGGCCCCACGGCGTTCGCGGCAGAAGAAGGCCACCACACAGGCAAGGGCACGGCGGACATCGGCTGCCTGGATATCCCCCTGGCGATGCCGGCGGTGCTGGATGTGGGCGTGTATACCTATGAGATCACCGTGAACCTCGGCGGCGTCGAGGTGACGGGCGAAGTCACCTTTATCATCGACCCGCTGGTACAGTTCTCCGTGACCAAGGAGCTGAAAAACCGGGAGTGGAAAAGCGGCGACAGCTTTGATTTTGAGCTGAGCGAACCCAGCAACCCCGGTACCGCGGAGCTCACCGTGTCTTACGGCATGGAGGGCCATAAGGTGCTGTCCGATACGTTCCGGCTGCTGGTGGGCAAATACGACTTCAATGTGGCGGAGGTGATACCGGCGGTAAGGGAACCGGGTATGACCTATGCGGCGGATCAGACCATCCATGTGGAGTACGAGGACACGAAGCCATACACAGTCGTCGTCGCGGGAGAGCCCAAGAGCGGGAATGTGATCGAGGTGCCCTTCACGCTCACCAATACCTACGAGACCGGCACGCTGGCCATCACGAAGAAAATAACCCACGATCCGAAGCACGACACCGGCAACACGTTCAAAGACGAGTCCAGCTATGAGTTCACCATCACGACGGAGCCGAAGCTGAACGGGAAGTATGGCGAGCTCACCTTTACAAACGGCACGGCGGACTATACGATGAACATGACCAACCTGCCGGCGATCGCTCAGGATATGGAGCAGACGAAGAAGTTCTCCGGGCTGCCGGTGGGCGTGGCCTATACGGTCGCGGAGACGGAGAATGACGCTTACGCGACGACCATCGAGCAGCCGACCGTCATCCTGCAGGCTAAGAATACGGAAGATGCGCCGGCAGAGGTCGTCGTGACCAACGCCCATAATCCCGGCACGCTCACCATCAGCAAGCGCGTCAGCGACCCGTATCTGAATGGGCGCGGCGGCGCGGAGGAAAAACAGTTCAAATTCGAAGTCTCGCTGTTCAGTGACACAAATAGTCCTGCGACCATTGACAAAGCCACTCTCCAGATTGGCAGCGAGTCCAAAGAACTGACATTTACGGATGGCAAGGCGACCCTCACGCTGGAAAACGGCCAGACCGCGGTCATCAAGAGCCTTGATCTCAATACTGTGAAGGGCTATAAAGTGGAGGAGATCGCCTATGCCGCCCCGGGCGTTTCGGCCGAAGTGACGGAAGGCTGGACGGAGATAGAGGAGTCCTACACCACAACGGCGAACGGCCAGCCGACGACCATCGCGGCGGGAGAGATCGGCGAAAATATATCTGCCAGCGCGGCCTTCGTCAATACCTTCAAGACCGGCGCCCTGTCCGTCACAAAAGAGGTATATGGCGTTGGGAATACGGCGATCCGCTTCCCCATGGTGCTGACGCTCTCCGGCGACGTCTATGAGGAGCATCAGGAGCAGTTCACACCTGAGCGTCTGGAGGCTGCCTGCCGGAGCAGCGGCGTCAGCGCCACGGCCGCCGTCGGCGCTGATCAGGCCGAGATCAGCTTCTCTCTGCGCGGCGGACAGACCCTTACCCTGAGTGATCTTCCGATGGGCATCGCGTTCAGCGTCAGGGAAACGACGGCAAATACGGACGGTTTCCACACGGTCTATAAGCTGAACGGCAAAGAGACCGACTTCACGGATACGGTGATAAAGAACGGCGCGCCCCAGGCCGTGACAGTGGAGAATCGCTATGCATCCGCCGATCTGACCATTGCAAAACGGGTGGATGGCGGCGGCAGCGCCGCCAGAGCGTTTGACATACGCATCGAACTGCCTGGCACGGAGTTCACCTCCGTGACGAAGGATCGGTCCTATCAGGTGGACTATGAAGCAAAATCTTCGTTCCGTGAAGGAGCGGCACCGGATAGCATCCGGTTCAACGGCGGCATTGGGGTACTGACCCTGTACAGCGGCGAGAGCGCTACCATCAAGGACCTGCCTCAGGGCGTGTACTTCAACATCACGGAGCCGGACGCCGGGGAGCACGGCTATGCCGTCACCTATGAGAAGGACGGCGAATCCGCTGCGACCTGCGGCTATACCCTCAGCTCGAATATGAGCGTCACCGTGGTCAACACCTACAGCGCCGGCGCCCTCACCGTCACAAAGCTGGTGAACGGCGCGGCGGGAGAGAAGGACAGAGCGTTCAACTTCACCGTTACGCTCAATGACAGTTCCGTGCAGGGGCCCCGTGGAGACGGCGTCACGTTTGAGAACGGCGTTGCCTCCTTCACCCTGAAGCATGGCGAGAGCAAACTGATCCGTGGCTTGTCCACAGGCGTAGGCTATACCGTCACAGAGACTGAGGCGGATCAGGACGGCTATACCACTACCTATACCAATCAGAACGGCACGATCGGGGCGACGACGGTGGCGGCCGTCACGGTGACGAACCACAGGGACGCTGCCGCTGAGCCTCCCGGCGGTGGAGGCGGCGGTGTGCTGCCTCCCTGGATCTGGGCCACGCCCGAGGCGAACCCCACGCCTACCCCCGGCGCGAGCCCGTCCCCCAGTCCCAGCGCGGGGCCCTCGCCCACACCGGGCAGCACGCCGGGCCCCGGCCAGACCAGCCAGCCCTTCGGCACGCCCCAGCCCACCCATAAGCCAGGCACCACCTCCCAGCCCTTCACCCCGGGCACCGGCAGCGGTACCGGCGGCACCGGCAGCGGCGGGGCCACGGCCCCGGCCACCGGCGACGAGACGGCCATCGCCCCCTGGGCGGCGCTGCTGGCCCTGTCCGCGGCGGGCCTCGCGGCGGTGCTGACGATCGGCAGAAAGCGCCGCGGGAGAGGCTGACAGCAAAACCAAATACCAATAAAGCCCCGGCTCACCTGAGCCGGGGCTTTCGCGTAGGATGGGCGGGGAGGGGAGCGGTATGCGGATCTATGTCTACGCCATCGCGAAAAATGAGGAGAAGTTCGCCCGCCGTTGGATGGCCTCCATGGCCGAGGCGGACGGGGTATATGTGCTGGACACGGGCAGCCGCGACGGCACGGCGGCGCTGCTGGCGTCGCTGGGGGCTCATGTGATAAAACGCACGGTGGAGCCCTGGCGGTTCGATACGGCCCGGAACATGTCCATGGCGCTGGTACCGGGAGACGCCGATATCCTGGTCTGCACGGACCTGGACGAGGTGCTGCTGCCCGGGTGGCGGGCGGCATTGGAGGCGGCGTGGGAGCCGGGGTGCACTACGGCCCGGTATGAGTATGTGTGGAGCTTCAATCCCGACGGGTCCGACGGGGTGAAATTCCTCTATGAGAAGGTCCACCGGCCGGGGATATGCCGCTGGACCCATCCGGTCCATGAGGTGCTGACCTATGATGTGCCGGTGAAGTACTGCACCGTGCCGGGGATGCGGCTGGAGCACCACCCGGACCCGGCGAAAAGCAGGGAAGACTATCTGCGGCTGCTGGAACTGAGCGTGGCGGAGGCGCCTGAGGACGACCGGAACCGGCACTATCTGGGCCGGGAGTATATGTTCCGGGGCCGGTGGGACGAGGCCATCGAAACACTGAAGGAACACCTCGCCCTGCCCACGGCCACGTGGGACGCGGAGCGGGCCGCCTCCATGCGCTACATCGCCCGGTGTCTTCTGGAAAAGGGGGACAGGGAGGGGGCGGAGCTGTGGCTGCTGCGCGCATGCTTCGAGGCCCCCAGGCAGCGGGAGCCCTTGGTGGAGCTTGCCCGGCTCATGGCCGCCGAGGGGCGGTGGCCGGAGTGCGAGCGGTACTGCCGCCGGGCGCTGGATATCACGGAACGGGATATGTCCTATACCACCTCGCCGGAGGCATGGGGGGCGCTGCCCTGGCGCTTGCTGGCCGCCGCCTGTTGGCACCAGGGGCAGCGGGAGTGGGCCCGCAGCTGCGCCCGCCGGGCCCTGGAGCTGGAGCCGGGGAACGGCGATATACGCCGGGAACTGGCGGAAATGCTCGGTGACGAGCCGTGATTTTGCACAAGAATATCCCGCCCGAGGGGCGATAAATGTCCATTACACATACTTGAAAAATGGGCCGATTTCCTTTATATTATAAGAAATAATATAAAACTCTAGAAGCAAATTTCATATTGCCAGGTGAAGCCGCAGGACCCGGAGGGGGACCGACGGTGGATGGGATTCTGGAGAAGCCCGCTCATGAAGCGGGGGCCGAAGGGGCAAGGCGTCAGGCGCTTAAACTCTCAGGCAAAAGGACAGAAAAAATGACCTGCCGGAGTGGGGGCATTTGTCCGCTTGCGTGAGCGTACCATTTGGCCAGGTCATTTCGTTTAACTGTGGTTTTTGACCCGTTAAAGCATTAAATTGTAACATAAGGAGAGAGATCAATGTCAATCGCTGAGATCATCACCAAAGTCGACGGCTGGGTATGGGGCCCCGTGCTTCTGATCCTCCTGGCCGGCACCGGCGTCTATCTGAGCCTGCGCATGGGTTTCCCCCAGTTCCGCAGATTCGGCTACGCCATGAAAAACACCATCGGCAAGATGTTTTCCAAGCAGGCGGCCGGCAAGGGTGAGGTCACCCCGTTCCAGGCGGTGACCACGGCCCTGGCCGCCACCGTGGGCACCGGCAACATCGCCGGCGTCACCGGCGCCATCGTGGCCGGCGGTCCCGGCGCTGTGTTCTGGATGTGGCTGTGCGCCCTGTTCGGGATGTGCACCAAGTACTCCGAGGTGCTGCTGGCGGTGAAGTACCGCGAGCGCAACGACAAGGGCGACTGGGTCGGCGGCCCCATGTACTACATAAAGAACGGCCTGGGCCACAACTGGGCCTGGCTGAGCGTGTTGTTCTGCCTGTTCGGCGCGCTGGCGGCCTTCGGCATCGGCAACATGACCCAGGTCAACTCCATCGCCTCCTCCATCAACGGCGCCATCGGTGCTTTCGGCGGCGACGCGGCGGCAAAGACCATCGCCCTGTTCGGCAATGAGGTCCCCGTGACCAGCCTGATCTTCGGCGTCATCGTGGCCGTCATCGTGGGCCTGGTGCTCTTCGGCGGCATCAAGCGCATCGGCTCCGTTACCGAGAAGCTGGTGCCCATCATGGCCGTCATCTACATCATTTTCTCCCTGATCGTCATCTTCGCTAACGTGAAGTTCATCCCCGAGACCTTCAAGATGATCTTCCAGGGCGCCTTCAACGCGGACGCGGCCCTGGGCGGCGCCTTCGGCATCATGATCATGACCACTATCCAGAAGGGTGTCGGCCGCGGCGTGTTCTCCAACGAGGCCGGTATGGGCTCCGCGCCCATGGCCCACGCGGCCACCTCCGAGACCGAGCCTGTGAAGCAGGGCCTGTACGGTATCTTCGAGGTGTTCATGGACACCATCGTCATCTGCACCATGACGAGCCTGGTCCTGCTGACCAGCTACTGCCGGCTGGGCGACGGCCTGGGCATCACCTGGGGCGGCGACGGCGACGCGCAGCTTATCCAGGCCGCTATGGGTTCCGTCGTGGGCGGCAAGCTGGGTGCGCTGGTGGTGGCCGTGGGCCTGAGCCTGTTTGCGCTCTCCACCATCATCAGCTGGTCCCTGTACGGCTCCCGGTGCTTTGAGTACCTGTGCGGCAAGCTGGGGACCAAGCTCTCCGTCATCTACAAGATCATCTTCCTGGTGCTGCTGCCCATCGGCGCCACCCTGAAGATCGGCGTGGTGTGGGATTTGGCCGACGCCCTGAACGGCATGATGGCCTTCCCCAACCTGGTGGCGCTGCTGCTGCTGTCCGGCGTCATAATCAAGTCCACTAAGGAATATTTCAGCAAGAAGCTGTAATATAGATTCTTTCGTCTAATCACCGCCCCCGGACGGTCCGGGGGCGGATACCTATCGAGCAGAGGGATACGTCATGGTCATTTCTGAAGTTGTAGTCTTCATCGCTTATCTGGTGTTCATGATCGCCGTGGGCGTATGGTTCTTCGTGAAGAACCGCTCCGGCGGTGAGAAGGGATATTTCCTGGGCGGCCGTCAGATGGGCCCCTGGGTCACGGCCCTCTCCGCCGGCGCGTCGGATATGAGCGCGTGGGTGCTCATGGGCATGCCTACCAGCATCTATGCCCTGGGCCTGGGCCAGACCTGGATACCCATTGGCCTTGCCATCGGCTATACGCTGAGCTGGATATTCCAGGCGCCACGCCTGCGCCGGTTCTCCATCGTGGCCAACGACTCCATCACCATCCCACAGTACCTGACCAACCGGTTCCTCTCCAAGTCCAAGGCGCTGCAGATCGTGTGCGCGGTCATCTTCCTGGTGGCCTACACCATCTACGCCGCCTCCAGCGTGAAGGCCTGCGGCACGCTCTTCAACACCGTCATTGGCCTGGACGAGAAGGTGGCCATGTATCTGGCGGCGTTCATCATCATCAGCTACACCTTCCTGGGCGGCTTCTCTGCCGTGTGCTGGACCGACTTCTTCCAGGGCCTGCTGATGCTGGGCGCGCTGCTCATAGCACCCATCTTCGCCGCCGGCATGCTGGACGCCGGCACGATGTCCACGCTGCCGGAGGGGTACATGAACCCCTTCACCAGCTGGCAGGACATCGTCTCCGGCCTGGGCTGGGGCCTGGGCTACTTCGGCATGCCCCACATCATCATCCGGTTCATGAGCCTGAAGAGCCAGAAGGACCTGAAAAAGTCCGCCGCCATCGGCATTACCTGGACGGTCCTCATCGTCCTGTTCGCCACGCTTGTGGGCGTCGTCGGACGCATGTTCCTGGGCTATGACGAGGCCATCAACAGCAATGAGCTTGTGTTCATCACCATGGCCCGGCGCATCTTCCCCGGCGTCATCTCCGGCATCCTGCTGTCCGCGGTGCTGGCCGCGTCCATGAGCACGGCCGACAGTCAGCTGCTGGCCGCGGCCTCCGCTTTTGCCAGCGATGTCTACAAGCCCATCTTCCGCAAGGATAAGGCGGGGGACAAGGAGATGCTCTGGGCGGGCCGGCTGGTGGTCATCGCCATCGCCATCGTGGCCCTCATCCTGGCCTCCGACCCCGAGGCCGGCTCCATCATGGGCCTTGTCAGCAACGCCTGGGGCGTGTTCGGCGCGGCCTTCGGCCCGGCCATCATGCTGAGCCTGTTCTGGAAGCGCTTCAACTTCGCCGGCGCGGTGGCGGGCATCGTGGTGGGCGCGGCCACGGATATCCTGTGGCTGGCGTTCCTGTCCGGCACGGGCGTGTATGAGATCGTGCCCGGCACCATCGCGGGGCTTCTCGCGGCGGTGGTCGTGGCGCTCTGCACCAAGGCCCCCGGCAGGGATGTGGAGGCTCTGTTCGACAAGGCCGTGGCCTATACCGACGCCCAGTGAGCGGCAGATTTTTGCAGTTTTACCAAAAAGTTTTTTGATTTACTGAAGGAAAATGCCCCTTTTGGCTGTTGACAAGGAGAAAAGATGGCGCTATAATAACGCCAACCTCCCGAGAGGGAGCAACTGAATACCACAAAAGGCAATGAAAAGAAGAGTAAGCGGAAAGGTTATGCCGCCAGAGAGCCCCGGCAGCTGGAAAGGGGCGCAGAGAGTCCGCCGAACATGGTCTTGGAGCCGCGTGGGCGATATGTAGTCCGCGACGGGAGCGCCCGTCACAGCGCAGGGGTTTGATGGAACCCTCAAAGGCATGGGCCGTGAGGCCTGTGTGAACCAAGGTGGTACCACGGCGTAGTTTGTATGTCGTCCTTGAGGAAACTCAGGGACGGCATTTTTTGTTGAGTGAGGTACATATGAGCGAGACGATCATCCGCATCGAACACCTCTGTAAGACCTTCGGCACCGGTGACGGGAAGGTGGAGGCCCTGACGGATATTGACCTGGACATCCGCAAGGGCGAGATATTCGGCATCATCGGCCTGTCCGGCGCGGGCAAGAGCACCCTGGTCCGGTGCATAAACCTCCTGGAACGGCCCACCTCCGGCACCGTGACCGTGAACGGCCAGGAGCTGACGGCTCTCAAAGAGAAGGACCTTAGAAAGGCCCGCCGGAGCATGAGCATGATATTCCAGGGCTTCAACCTTCTCATGCAGCGCACGGCCCTTGAGAACATCTGCTTCCCCCTGGAGCTGAACGGACTCAGAGGGGAGAAAAACTGGCGGGAGAAGCGGGCGAAGGAGCTTTTGGACATCGTGGGTCTGCCCGACAAGGCGGATGCCTACCCGGTGCAGCTCTCCGGCGGGCAGAAGCAGCGCATCGCCATCGCCCGGGCGCTGGCCGACAACCCCCAAGTGCTGCTGTGCGACGAGGCAACCAGCGCGCTGGACCCCACCACTACCCAGTCCATATTGGACCTTTTGAAAAAGATCAACCGGGAACTGGGGGTGACCGTAGTGGTCATCACCCACGAGATGCGTGTGGTGGAGCAGATATGCGACCGTGTCGCCATCCTTGACCACGGCGTCATCCAGGAGCAGGGGGACGTGTCCGAGATCTTCACCGACCCCAAGACCGAGGCGGGCAAGCGCCTGGTGATGCCCAGCGGGGAGAAAATACACGTCCTGCCGGCGAACCGCTTGGTGCGGCTGGCCTTCAACGGCGCCACCTCCGGCGAACCCATCATCGCCACCCTTGCGGCGAAACAGGGCATATGCCTCAACATCATCAGCGCCGACACCCGCACCATCGGGGACAAGAGCTTCGGCACCATGGTGCTGGGCCTGCCCCAGGACGAGACGGAGGCGGCGAGAGCGCTGATATACTTACGGGAGATACCCGGCGTGACGGCGGAGGAGGTGACGGACCTTGTTCAGTGAAAAAAATATGGAGCTTTTGATGGACATCCTCCACAACGACCTTCTGAGGGCCATTTTTGAGACCATCTTCCTGCTGACCGCCCTGCCCACGTTGCTGGCCTTTCTCATCGGCATGCCCCTGGGGGTGCTGCTGGTGACAGGAGATGAAAATGGCATACGGCCCCTGCCAAGGCCCCTCATGCAGCTGGTGAACGTGGTCATCAACCTGCTGAGAAGCGTGCCGTTTTTGATCCTGCTGGTTGTGGTCCTGCCCCTCAGCAAGTTCATCGTAGGAACCAAGGTGGGCACGAAAGCCATCATCGTGCCGCTGACCATCGCCGCGTTCCCCTTCGTGGCGCGGCTGGTGGAGACCTCCATCCGGGAGGTAGACAAGGGGGTGATCGAGGCGGCCCAGGCCATGGGCGCCAGTCCCATGCAGATCGTCATGAAGGTCCTCATCCCCGAGGCGAAGCCCGCGCTGCTTTCAAACCTCTTCGTGGCCCTTATCACCATCTTCGGCTACGGGGCCATGGCGGGCATCCTGGGCGGCGGCGGCATCGGTGCCATCGCCATCAACTATGGCTACTACCGGTCCAAGCCTCTGGTCATGTGGGTCATGGTCATCCTGCTGATCGTCCTGGTGCAGATATTCCAGAGCATCGGCGACTTCATCACCAAACGGAGCGACAAACGCATCCGGTGAAATAAATCTAAAAAATCATTTTTGAAAAGGAGAATCCTAAAATGAAGAAGATCATCGCCATCGTGCTGGCCCTTGTGCTGGCCCTGAGCCTGGGCGCTGTGGCCCTGGCTGACGACACCGTCACCCTGAAGGTCGGCGCCACCCCCACCCCCCACGCGGAGATCCTGGAGTTTGCCAAGGACATCCTGGCCGAGCAGGGCATCGAGCTGGACATCGTGGAGTACACCGACTACGTGCAGCCCAATGAGGCTGTTGAGTCCGGCGACCTGGACGCCAACTATTTCCAGCATACCCCCTACATGGATACCTTCAACGAGGAGAACGGCACCCATCTGGTGAGCGTGGGCCTGGTCCACTATGAGCCCTTCGGTATCTATCCGGGCGCTACCGCCACCCTGGAGGAGCTGGAGGACGGCGCCGTCATCGCCATCCCCAACGACGGCTCCAACGAGACCCGTGCCCTGCTCCTGCTCCAGCAGGAGGGCCTCATCACCCTGGAGGACGGCATCGACGCTTCCTCCAACGCCACCGTCTATGACATCGCCGAGAACCCCCATGAGTTCGAGTTCCAGGAGATGGAGGCCGCGCAGCTGCCCAACGTGCTGGACGATGTTGACATCGCTGTCATCAACGGCAACTACGCCCTGCAGGCCGGCCTGAACGCCGGCGACGACGCCCTGGCCGTGGAGGACGCCTCCGGCGACGGCGCCATCACCTACGCCAACATCCTGTGCGTCAAGGAAGGCAACGAGGAGAACGAGGCCGTCCTGGCTCTGCTGGAGGTCCTGCAGTCTGAAGAGGTCGCCCAGTTCATCGAGGAGACCTATGACGGCGCTGTGGTAGCCATCACCGGCGAGACCGAGGCTGAGGAGCCCGCGGAGGAGCCCGCCGCCTGAGCTTTGACCTCATAACAATGAAAAGCCGCACGGCCTGCGCCGTGCGGCTTTTGTCCTGTTCAGTCCTTTTTTCCAAAAAACCGTCAAATTAAAGAATTATTTATAAATCTGGAAGTATCTGTCTTGCATGTGGGGAGAAGTTGTATTATAATTATGTTTACTGTAGACCTGTCCGCCTGAGGCGGACGGCAAGGAGAAAAGGGTATGGATATCACGCTCGTGGTGCTGGCCGCCGGGATCGGCTCCCGTTACGGCGCGGGCATCAAACAACTGGCGCGGGTGGGCCCCTCGGGGGAGATCATCATGGACTACTCTGTCCATGACGCCATCCGGGCCGGCTTCAGCCGGGTGATATTCATCATCCGCCGAGATATATATGAGGACTTCCGGGAAGTCGTGGGCGACCGTCTGGAGGCGAAGTTCCGGGCTCTGGGCGTGAAGTGGGACTACGCCTTTCAGGAGCTGGGGGAGGACGCCCCCGCGGGGCGGACCAGGCCCTGGGGCACCGGCCAGGCGGTCCTTGCCTGCAAGGACCTTTTAGACGGCCCCTTCGCCGTGGTCAACGCCGACGATTACTACGGCAAGAGCGCCTACAAGGCGGCCTATGACTTTCTCTCCGCCAGTGATCCCAACGACCCCTACCGGTTCGGCATGGCGGGGTTCGTGCTGAAAAACACCCTGTCCGACGCCGGCGAGGTGACCCGGGGGCTGTGCTCGGTGGATGAGACCGGACGGCTCACCGACATCGTGGAGACCCGCCATATCATGAAGACGGCGGAGGGCGCGGCGGTGAACGGCCCCGACGGGCCCCGGCCCCTGGACGGGGACGGGCTGGTATCCATGAACATGTGGATGCTCACACCCGCCTTCGTATCCAAGCTGGATGAGGGCTTTGAGCGGTTCAAGAAGACCATGGCTGACCCCATGAAGGATGAGTACCTGCTGCCGGACATCGTGGGCCGCATGGTGCGCAGCGGTCTCGCCCATGTGCAGGTGCTGCCCAGCCAGGACCGGTGGTTCGGAATCACCCATCACGACGACCGGGATGTGGTGGAGGCCGCCTTCCGGGAGCTGGTGGCGAGGGGAGAGTATCCCCGGGACCTGTTCAGCGACGTCTGAATACATACGCAAGAACGCCTCACCTGACCGGTGAGGCGTTTTTTGTCAGAACCGGGCCATGCGCTCTGCCACGGCCCCGGCATCCACCGCACCGATGGGCAGCAGGGGCGCGGGGGGCACGTCGTAGGGCCCCAGGGCCTTTTCAAACCAGGATACGTCCCGCCAGGCCCCGGCCTTGTACCCCGCGCAGGGGGACAGGCCCACCCGCGTAAAGCCCAGGGCGGCATGCATCGCCTCGCTGGCGGCGTTGGGCACAGTGACGCAGCCCATGGCCGTCTTGAGCCCCTGCATGGCGAGAAGGTCCATGAGCAGGCTGTATAGCCGCGGACCCAGGCCCTGGCCGGCGGCGGACCTGTCCAGGTAGATGCTCAGCTCCGCCACCCAGTCGTAGGCCTCCCGCTCCCGGGACCGGTGGGCGTAGGCATAGCCCACAGGCACGCCGTCCCGCTCCAGGACCAGGTAGGGATAGACTTTGGAGATATCCCGGATGCGCCCGGCGAATTCCTCCGTCGTGGGCAGGGTGTACTCAAAGGTGATGGAGGTATCGATATATTGGGCGTACACGGCCAGCAGGGCGGCCCCGTCCGCCTCTGTGGCGAAGCGGACAGTATAGGTCCCGGCATACGTCAGCCCCAGGCCGGAGTTCTCCCGGGCGGCGTCCTCCAGCACGGTGAGGACGCGCGCGCCATAGCCGCTCTCCCGCATAGCCCCGGCGTTATGGAGCACCAGCGTCACGCCGGACAGCTCCGTCAGGCAGTCGTGGAGGGCGTCCAGGTTGTTCCCGTAGTATTCCGGCAGGTCCAACATCTGTTTCAAATAGGGGTGGGCCTGCTCCTTTGTCAGGAGCTCCCGCCCGTCCAGCTCTATCCTTTTCACCATATCACCTCATAGTCTTCCGTCACGTACACCTGGTCGAAGTGCTCGTAGTGGTCGCGGGTGTAGAAGAAAAGCCCGTCGCTGGAGAACACCAGCCGCCGGGCCCCCCGGGAGCCGTAGCCGTCCGTGTCGATGTCGCACTCGGTATAGGTGCGGCCCCGGGCCTCGGGAAGCTGGCCCTCGTAGTTGCCGAATCGGTCCCCCCCGATGGCGGCTCCGTCCAGATAGTCCTCCACGGACCCGCCCTGCCAGCCCAGGTCCCGGGCCTCGTCCTTGGTGATATAGTTGGGGGGCAGCTCGCCGTAGGCGGTGAGGTACAGCACCACGTTCTCCACATCGTAGTAGTACCCGCCGTATGCCGGGGCCCAGTCGGCCTCGTCCTGTTTTTCACTGTTCTCCGACGTCAGCAGGCTGTCCGCCGCCTCCGTC
Organism: uncultured Oscillospiraceae bacterium; assembly: GCA_947625045.1. GTDB lineage: Bacteria > Bacillota > Clostridia > Oscillospirales > Oscillospiraceae > CAJOIG01. The sequence continues at coordinate 52,855 of CANQMW010000009.1, read as the reverse complement.
AGGGCGTCGGCCAGGAGCCTGCCCGCTTCCTCCTCCGCGCCGCCGCAGGCCGTGAGCAGCAGCATGAGCATGGCCAGCAGCAGGCAAATCGTTCGCTTCATATGTATCCGTCCGTTTCCCTTGGTTTTTGTCTCCATGACAGTTTACCAGATATGGCGGGAAAATGGTAGAGGGCGAGAGAAAATATTAAATTTGCCCGGGGCACTGGACCGGCGGCTGGTCCGGGATTATAATAGGGGAGGAAAGAAAGAGGGGATCACCCATGAGAAAAGGAAAGATCGTCGCGCTGGTCATCGCGCTGGCGCTCATATTGGGCGGGGAGCTCTATCTCTTCGCCCGGTGCAGCCGGGAGGATATGCCCGTGCCCGCGCCGCTGTCCGGCGCGCCGGCCCAGGCCCAGACCACCTCGCCTGTGTCCGAGACCATGCCCCCGGCCCCGGCCTATACGGCCCCGGCGGGGTATACCAGCCCGCCTGCCTATACCGCGCCGCCCGCCACCCAGCCGCCGCTGGAGACGGCTCCGCCCACCCAGCCGCCCGCCACGGCCACGCCGGAGCCTACGGCTACACCGGAGCCCACGGCTACGCCGGAGCCCACGGCTACGCCCCAGCCCACAGCGCCTCCCACAGACCCGCCCGCCACGGCGGCGCCCGGCACGGTGGTGTCCAGCGGCAGCGCCGTGTCCAGCACGGGCACGAACCTGAACCTGGCCATCTCCTGGCAGGGGGTAGATATGGGCGGCGGGACCACCCGCTATACGGTCAGCGGCTCCATCCAGTCCTACAGTCTGCAGGTCATCAGCGAGCCGGTGACGGTGTCCCTGGGCGGATACAGCACTACGGTCTCCGGCAGCGCCATCAATGTTGCCGACGACAGCTACGCCGTGACCAGCCTCTTTACCGCCAGCCTGGACGTGCCCACGGGCACTACGGGAGACCTCTCCGCCACCTGGAATTTCCAGGGCTCCTACAGCGGCGTGAGTCTGCCCACCGTCACCGCCACAGGGTACGTGGGATAAGAACACATACAAATCGCCCCGCTCGGCTGAGCGGGGCTATTTCCTTATATGCGTCAGTCCTCCATGGACCGGAGGGCCTTTCTGAACTGGAAGAAGAACAATATGGCGGTGAAGGTGACGGCCAGCACGTCCGCCACGGGCTCCGCGGTATAGACCGCCATGGTCTTGTCCGCCATGAGGTGGGGCATGAGGTATATGAGCGGCAGCAGGAGCACGAACTTTCGCATGATGGCCACGATGGCGGAACTGCCCGCCTTGCCCAGGGAGACGAAGGTCATCTGGCAGGCGATCTGGATGCCGAACAGGCCCATGGCTCCGCAGTAGATGCGAAGGGCTTTGGCGGCGAAGTCCAAAAGGGTGGGGTCCGGGGTGAAGATGCCGGCGAACAAACGGGGAAAGAGCATGATGAGGGCCCACAGGGTGCAGGAGTAGGTAAGACTCACCGCCAGCAGCCACCGGAAGGTGGACTTTACCCGGGCCACGTTTTTCGCGCCGAAGTTGTAGCTGGATATGGGCTGGGCCCCCTGGCCCAGGCCCTGCAGGGGCATCATGGCGAATTGCATCACGCTGGTGAGGATGGTCATGGCCCCCACGGCCACGTCCCCGCCGTATTTGAGAAGCGAGGAATTGAAGCACACGGAGATGACGCTCTCGCTGCCCTGCATGACGAAGGGGGCTATGCCCAGGGCGATGCAGGGCAGGGCCAGGTCCATGCGGATGGGGAGGGTGTCCTTCTTGAGCCGCAGGATGCTCCTGGGGCCGGAGAGAAATTTTACCACCCAGGCGCAGGATATGCCCTGGCTGATCACGGTGGCCAGGGCCGCGCCCCGGACACCCATATGGAGCAGGAAGATGAAGATGGGGTCCAGGACGATGTTGCACACCGCGCCGATGAGCACAGTGAGCATGCCCATCTTGGCGAAGCCCTGGGCAGTGATGTAGGCGTTCATGCCCAGGGTCAGCTGCACGAAGGCGGTGCCCAGGGCGTAGATCTGCATGTAGGCCGCGGCGTAGCCGATGGTGTTCTCGCTGGCGCCGAAGGCCAGCAGCAGCGGCCGGTGGAAGGCCAGCAGCAGCACCGTGATGACAAGGGAGACGACCAGCTGTAAAGAAAAGCAGCTGCCCATGGTCTTCTCCGCCGCGTCGTTGTCCCCCCGGCCCATGAAGATGGAGGCCCGGGGCGCGCCGCCGGAACTCACCAGCGCGGCGAAGGCGGACACGAACATGAGAATGGGCATACACACGCCCACCCCCGTCAGGGCCAGGTCGCCGGCCCCCGGCATGTGGCCTATGTAGATGCGATCCACGATGTTGTAGAGCATGTTGATGAGCTGGGCCGCGATGGTGGGCACGGCCAGCTTGAACAGGAGCTTTCCTACGGGCTCGGTGCCGAGAAAGCTGTTGTCTTTTTCCATGGAAAGCGCCTCCTTATTTAATATATTAGCGCATGGCGCCGGGCCCGTCAAGGGCGGAAGAGCCGTTGCGGCGGGCAGAAAAACATGCTATACTGAGAAAAAACGCCAAGGAGCATTCGGATATGACATACGATTTTGACAGCATCATCGATAGGCGGGGCACTGACGCCATGAAATGGAACGTGGGGGAAAATGAGCTTCCCATGTGGGTGGCGGACACGGACTTTCCCACCGCCCCGGCCATATGGGAGGCGGTGAAGGCCCGGGCCGAGCACGGCATATGGGGCTACAGCGTGCTGCCGGACGCCTGGTACGACGCCTATGTGGGCTGGTGGAGGGACCGCCACGGGCTGGCCCTGGAAAAGGACTGGCTGCTGTTCGCCCTGGGGGTGGTGCCGGCCATCAGCAGCGTCATCCGCGCCCTCACCGACCCGGGGGACAAGGTGGTCATCCAGTCGCCGGTGTACAACTGCTTCTTCTCCGCCGTCACGGACAACGGCCGGGTGGTGTGGGACAGCCCGCTCGTCTACGACGGACATACCTATTCCATCGACTTCGCCGATCTGGAGGCGAGGCTATCAGACCCCAAGGCAAAGCTGATGCTTCTGTGCAACCCCCACAACCCCACGGGGAACATATGGAGCCAGGAGGACCTCTCCCGCATCGGCGCGCTCTGCGCCAGGCACGGCGTCACCGTGGCGGCGGACGAGATCCACTGCGACGTGACGGCTCCTGGGGCGGGCTATGTGCCCTTTGCCTCGGTGTCCGACACCTGCCGGGACATATCCGTCAGCTTCATCGCCCCGACCAAGGCCTTCAACCTGGCGGGGCTGAAGACCGCGGCGGTGGCTGTGGCAGAGCCCGCCCTGCGGGAGAAGATCAAAGCGGCCCTGCACGCCGATGGGGTGGCGGAGGCCAATGCCTTCGCCGCGGACGCGGCGGTGGCGGCGTTCACCAAGTGCGGCGACTGGCTGGACCAGTGCAACGCCTATATCGACGAGAACCGCCGGACGGTGGAGGCATTTTTGGAAAAGGAGCTGCCCCAGGTGAGGGCGGTGCCCAGTAAGAGCACCTATCTTGTCTGGCTGGACTGCTCGGCCCTCAAGGGGGACAAGGAGAAGCTGGCGGAGTATATCCGGGAGAAGACCGGCCTATTCATGAACGCCGGGCGGATGTACGGCGCGGCCGACTTCCTGCGGCTGAACGTGGGCTGTCCCCGGGCCTATGTGGAGGATGGCCTGAAACGTTTGAAGGCCGGCGTGCTGGCCTGGGAGGAGGAGCACTGATGGAATATGCGCTCACCAATGGCAAGTACACCGCCACTGTCACCACCAAGGGCGGCGAGCTCATCTCCTTCAAGGACGAGACCGGCCGGGAGCATCTCTGGCAGGGGGATCCGGATATATGGTCCGGCAGAGATCCCATCCTCTTTCCCGCCATCGGCGCGCTGAAGGGCGGCGGGGCCATATTTGACGGGACCTTTTACCCCCTGTCCCGCCATGGCTTCGTCCGGGGCCGGGAGTTTTCCCTTGTTGAGCGGGGCGGAGACTTCGCGGTGCTGGAGATATCCGAGAGCCCCGACACTTTGGCTCAGTACCCCTATCCCTTCCGGCTGCGGGTGCGCCATGAACTGACGGAGAGGGGCTTCAAGACATCCTTCACCGTGAAAAACACGGGACCTAAGTCTATGCCCTACTGCATCGGCGGCCACACCGCCTATCTCTGCCCCCTCTATGAAGGGGAGACCTTCGAGGACTACTCTCTGGTGTTCGAGGAAAAGGAGGACGCGGGCTCCATCGCCGTGGCGGCGGGCGGCCTGCTGGCCCGGCGGTATCTGGACACGCCCCGGCTCCGGGGGGAGGATACCATCGACCTGCGCCATGAGTTCTTTGACGGGGCGGACACGCTCATCTTCGACGGCCTCAAGTCCAAGGCGGTGACGCTTATGAACCGCAAGACAGGGAAGGGCACCCGGGTGGCCTTTGGGGAGTTCCCCATGCTGGGCATATGGACCATGCCCCACAAGAAGGGACCCTATCTCTGCATCGAGCCCTGGCAGGGCTGCGCGGGATACGAGGACGAGAGCGGGGCGTTCCTGGACAAGGCCCACCGGGTGGTGCTGGCCCCAGGGGAAGAGCGGACCCACAGCTTCTCGGCGGCGATGATTTGATATTTCTCTCCCTCCGACCGCCTTCGGCGGCCACCTCCCTCGTCAGAGGGAGGCGCAAATAAGAAGCCCCGGCTCGATGAGCCGGGGCTTGATGTTGTGCCGTGATATTACAGGAACTTGATCAGGTTGAAGGCAGCCACCAGACCGCAGAACATGATGGAGACGGTGGAGCACAGCTTGATCAGGATGTTCAGGCTGGGACCGGAGGTATCCTTGAAGGGATCGCCCACGGTGTCGCCCACGACAGCCGCCTTGTGCTGCTCGGAGCCCTTGCCGCCGTGGTTGCCCCGCTCGATGTACTTCTTGGCGTTGTCCCAGGCGCCGCCGGCGTTGGACATGAACACGGCCATGGCGAAGCCGGTGACGGACACGCCGCCCAGCAGGCCCACGACGCCGGTGGGTCCAAGGATGAGGCCCGTGGCGATGGGGACGATGACGGCCAGCAGCGCGGGCACGACCATCTCATGCAGAGCGCCCTTGGTGCACAGCTTCACGCACTGGGAGTAGTCGGGGTCGGCCTTGTATTCCATGATGCCCTTGATCTCCCGGAACTGACGGCGGACCTCCACGACGATGGACTGGGCGGCCTTCTGCACCGCGCTCATGGTGAAGGCGGAGAACACGAAGGTCAGCATGGCGCCCACGAACATGCCCACGAGAACGGTGGGGCTGGTGAGGGTGAAGTTCAGCGCCTCGGCGGTCTTGCTCTGGGCCATGTTGACGTAGTCGACCAGCAGAGCCAGAGCGGTCAGGGAGGCGGAGCCGATGGCGAAGCCCTTGCCGGTGGCGGCGGTGGTGTTGCCCAGGGAGTCCAGCGCGTCGGTGCGCTCGCGGACTTCCTCAGGCAGGCCGCTCATCTCGGCGATGCCGCCGGCGTTGTCGGCCACGGGGCCGTAAGCGTCGGTGGCCAGGGTGATGCCCAGGGTGGAGAGCATGCCCACGCCGGCGATGCCGACGCCGTACAGGCCCTGGTTGAAGGCCGCGGAGAAGGCGCCGCCCTCGCCCATGATGTCGGTGGAGCCGCCGGCGGCGAAGTAGCTCAGCAGCACGGCCACGCCCACGATCAGGATGGAGGACATGGTGCTCTTCAGGCCCAGGGAGATGCCGCCGATGATGATGGTGGCGGAGCCGGTCTCAGACGCGGCAGCCAGCTCCTGGGTGGGCTTGTAGTTGTCGGAGGTGTAGTACTCGGTGAAGTAGCCGATGGCGCAGCCGCCGATCAGGCCGGCCAGGATGGCCACGTAAACGCCCAGCCAGTGGCCCTCGGCGCCCAGCACGAAGTAGCACAGGGGGCAGGCCAGCACAGCGCTGAGAATGGCGGCGGTGTAAGTACCGGTACGCAGGCTCTTCAGAAGGCTCATCTGGGTGGCGTCTTCCTTGGTCTTGATGAGGAAGGAGCCCAGCAGGGAGCAGGCGATGCCAACCACGGCCAGAGCCAGGGGCAGGAACATGCCAGACCAGCCGTAGCCGGCGGTGCCGGCCAGAGCGAAGGTGGCCACGATGGAGCCCACATAGCTCTCGAACAGGTCCGCGCCCATGCCGGCCACGTCGCCCACGTTATCGCCCACGTTGTCGGCGATGGTGGCGGGATTGCGGGGGTCGTCCTCGGGGATGCCGGCCTCGACCTTACCAACCAGGTCGGCGCCCACGTCGGCGGCCTTGGTGTAGATACCGCCGCCCACACGGGCGAACAGGGCCACGAAGGAAGCGCCCATGCCGTTCATGACCATGATGTTGGCGATCTCATGGGGCTCGGTCATGTGCATGGCGTACTTCAGCACAAAGAACCAGATCGTGATGTCCAGAAGGCCCAGGCCAACCACCACAAAGCCCATGACGGAGCCGGCGGAGAAGGCGATGTTCAGGCCCTTGTTCAGGCTCTGGCTGGCCGCGTTGGCGGTGCGGGCGTTGGCGTTGGTGGCGATCTTCATGCCAATGAAGCCTGCCAGCACGGACCAGATGCCGCCGGTCAGATAGGCGATGGGGGTCACCTTGGGGATCATCTGGCCGTTGGAGGCGAAGGCGATGATCACCAGGATCACGAACACGACGCAGAACACCTTGGCCACAGTGGTGTACTGGGCCTTCAGATAGGCGTTGGCGCCCTCACGGATGGCGGAGGCCAGCTTCACCATCTTCTCGTTGCCTTCGCTGGCGCGCATGACCTTGTTGCGCTGCATGAACGCAAACAGCAGGGCCACGGCTGCACCGGCGAAGCCGATCCAGAACAGATTTTCAAACATAGGCGAAAATCACTCCTCAAAAAAAGTTTTGCGAATCTTGCTTACTATATAATATACTGTTTGCCCGCCATTTTCAAACAAAACTTTGCATTTTTGGCGCCTTGCGCACGGTTTGTCGATTCTGTCCAAATCAGGGCCCATTTTTGGGGCGGCAAAGGGCAATATTGGCGCATTTGGCAGGAACTGTTCCTTGCGCCAAAAGAGTCATTGGGCTATGATGGGCCCATGAAGAAGTTCCTGCGCACATTCAAAGATATCTCCCCGGCGGGGCTGAGGGCGGTGCGGGCCATATTGGCCCTGTGCTGCCTCATGGCTTTCGCCGGCTTTGTGCTCTGCCTGTTCGCCGGGGAGCCGGGGGTGAGGAACCACAGTACATATCAGCTTGCAAAAGCTTTGGCGGATACCCCCGCGGGGGTGCTGCTCATCGGGGGCATCGGCCTCATTGTTTTTGAATCTTCTCAGCAAGGGCGGTGAGCTCCTCCCTTGTCACTAGCGCGTTCAGCACGTCCAGCAGCGCGTTGGCCGTGAGGCCCGCGGGCAGGTCCAGGACCTTTTGAAGCTTTGCCCGGCGCATGGCGCTGTCCGGCGTCCCGGCGAGGCCCATGGCATACAGCTCTGCCTTGGTCAAGGGCGGCACGCACCCCGTATCCGCCGCCTCGCCGTCTATGGTGGCCCCCGCCCGGCGCAGGGCGGCCTCCAAAATCTCCGGGCTCATGCCCTCCACGCCCAGAAGTCCCTCCTTGGAGGGGCTTTTTTTGCGTTTTTCTTTGCCGGGCACGTCGGGGATGTAGGCGTGCTTCACGAGAGCGGGGTCGATGGACGACTTCAAAAAGCTGCGGATGAGGAAACCGCCGCCGTCGCTGTCCGTGAGGACGATGAGGCCCCGGGCCTGAGCGAGACGGCGCAGCAGGGCCAGCTTCTCGCCGTCGAAGAATACGCCGAACCCGGCGGTATCCACGATCACCGTGTCGGCGATGTTGGAAAGCGCCGCCTTGTCATACCGGCCCTCCACCACGATGGCCTCTTTTATCTTCAGTTTCTTCATGCCCGGTCCAAAGCCAGATGCACCAGAAGCTCCTTCAGGAGGGCTTCCGGCTCACCGCCCGTGTCCTTCATGGCATAGTCGCACGCCGCGCAGAAGCTCACGGCCCGGGCAAGTCTGTCCTGGGAGAAGTTCCGGGCGGCCTGGCGCAGCAGCCGCAGGGGGTAGCCGCGGCCGGTGAGCTCCGGCACGCAGGCGGTGATGAACGCCTCGCCCTTGCCGCTGTCCGCCGCCAGGCGGGCGAAGTACAGCCGCCGGAACTGCTCGCTGATCATGCCGATCTGCTTTTGGGGCGGTTCGTCCCTGTCCGCCAGCAGGTCCGACATGAGCCGGGCGGCCTTGTCGTACTGACCGGCGCCCAGGGCGTCGGTCAGGTTGAAGATGGTGGTCTCCGGCGTCTTCTTCGCCACGGCGTCGATATCCGCCCGGGTGATGGCGGTGCCCTTGGCGTAGCCCGCGATCTTGGTGATCTCCGGGATGAGGCCGTTCATTTTGTCCCCGCAGACCCAGATAAGGTAATCCGCGGTGGGCCCGTCCAGGTCCTTGTCCAGGCTTTTTGCCCGGCGGATGACCCAGGAGCGCAGCTCGCTGGCACCGGGGTAGAGGAATTCCACGTCCACCGCCGCTTTCTTCACGGCCTTCACCGTGGCCAGCCGCTTGTCCGGGGAATAGCCGGGGGAGAGGACGAAGGCCAGGGTGGCCCACTCGGGCACGTCGGCAAGGATGGCCTTGAGGGCGTCGGCGTCGGCGGCGTTCAGGCGGTTTATATCCAGGTCCCGGACCTCGGTGAAGGTCCGCTCGCCCATGAAGGGCATGGCCTCCACGCTCTCCCGCAATGCGCCCGCGTCGAAGGGGGCGCCGGGCAGCCGGTGGTAGTTGAAGGCCTCGGTGTCGGCGTCCACACACAGCTTTTTCAACTCCTGTAAATAGCTGTCCCGCAGGTAGTCCTCGTCCCCGTAGAGGAGATAGACCCGCTGGGGCCCCTCCTGACGGAGAGAGCGTATCAGAGCGCTGTAGTCCATGGTGGGCTTTTCTCTAGCCATCGATGATGCCTCCTTCCCGCAGTTTTATGGTCACGGTGCCCTCCGTGTCCGTGCGCCGGAGGGTATCGCAGTATGTGTTCAGTCTCGCCAGGGTATCCTCCGCGGGCTGGCCAAAGCTGTTGTAGCCTACGGAGATAATAGCGGTCTCGGGCTTCGCCCCGTGGAGGAACATGGCCCCCGAGGCAGTCCTGGACCCGTGGTGGCCCGCCACCAGGATGTCCACATCCGGCACGGTGCAGGCGGCCATCAGCGCTCGCTCCGCTTCCAGGCCCGCGTCGCCCATGAGAAATGCGTCGGAGCCCAGCATATGCACAAGGGCCACGATGCCCCGCTCGTTCTCCTCGTCCCCGGCGTCGGGCAGCAGCAGGTCCAGGGAGATGCCGCCCAATTCCAGGCATTGGGGCTCGGCAAGCTCTATGACCTCCGTGCCCCGGGCGCCGGCGGCGGCCAGGATGCGTTGGTACAGGTCGTCGGCGTCATCCGCCCCGGCGGGCAGGACCAGCCGGTCCACGTGCGTTCTGTATAGCAGCGTCTCCGCGCCGTTGGCGTGGTCGGCGTGCAGATGGGTCAGCACCAGCATGTCCACCCGGCTCCGGCCCAGGCCCTGGAGGTAGTTGGCGGCGGTGTCCCCGGCGTTGTCGAGAGCGCTGCCGCCGCAGTCCACCACGGCCGCGTCCTCATCCGCCAGGACCACGCATTCCCCCTGGTCCACATCCAGTACCGCCAGCCGCCCGTGGCCGGGGAGGATGGCGAGCTTGGCCGCCATGAGGGTGAGGGAGAGAGCCGTCAGGGAGAGGCACACGGGCACGCTTATGGATATGCGCCGCTTCCGCTTCTTGGCAAGCCACCACAGCCCAAAGAGGGCGTAGACGAATACAAGAAAAACGATTGTAGGGACGCTCCCCGCCCAGAGCCCCGCGAAGGGGAGATCTGACAGGACTCTATATACCGCCATGCACCACTTCACCGGCCGGGTAAGGACCAGGGCCAGCGTGTGGCCCGCCGCCGGGAACAGAGCGCCCACGGCACAGACCACGTACCCCGCGGCAAAGGTGATCTCCACGATGAGCAGGGTCAGCAGATTTGCCAGGGGCGACAGCAGGGGCACCTGGCCGAAATACAGGGCGGACAGGGGAAGGGAGAAGGCCAGCGCCCCGACGGTGCAGGCCAGGTTGTCCGCCACGAAGGCCACGTACCAGCGATCCATGGGCAGGCGCCGCCCTGCCCAGGCCAATATCCCGGGCAGCAGGCAGATGAGCCCCGCCATGCAGGCAAAGCTCAATTGCAGCCCCACGCCGCCGACGGCCATGGGGTTCGGGATGAGCAATAAAAGTGCCGCCGCGCCGAGACAGGTGGGCCCGTCGGACTCCCGGCGGAAGATGGGCGCCAAGAGGTACAGCGTCTGCATCACCGCCGCCCGGACCACCGAGGCCCGCCAGCCCGCCGTCAGGGCAAAGAGCCATATGATGGGCAGGGCAATGAGGTTCGTCCGGCGGCTCCTGCCCAAGAGCAGTTCCAGAAAGGCTACCAGCACGAACATGTGCATGCCGCTGACCGCCACGATGTGCAGCACCCCGGCGGTGCGCATGGCGGTATAGCTGGCCGTGTCCTCCTCCAGGTCGTCGGTGTCGCCGGTGAGAAGCCCCTTTATGAAAGGCGCGCTCCCGGCGGGAAAGAGCCGGTCCACCGTGTCCTTGATGGCTTGGCTCAGCCGCTGGGGGAAATATATCCACGCGTTTTCCGCCCGGCCCGTCACCGTGAGAGTATCGGGCTGGATGTAGCCCAGCACGTCCTGGCCCTGGGAGGTGTAGAGGTGGGACCGCTCGCCCCGGCGGTGAATAGCGGAGGTGAGCTTCACGTCCGCCTCAAAGGTGTCCCCGGGGGTGAGCTCGGGCAGTTCGCCTTCATAGAAATAGAGTAGCGCCTTCCCGGGCAGGTCGCCGGCGCAGATGCGGACCTGGACCCGTTCATAATCCTCGTGACGCTCCACATAGCCGGTGGAAACGGCGGAAATATGAACGGTCTGCCCCACCATTGCCTCGGCGGGAGCGAGCTTTACGGTATATCGTCCCCACCAGGCCAGAAGGCCGCACGCCGCCGCCAGGGCGAAGATGAGCACCCGTCTGCGGTCCGGCTTCTTTTTTAACAGCAGCGCGGCGGAGGAGAAAAGGACGAGAGCTGCCGCGATATACGGCAGCCCTCCCGTGGGCAGGACATATTCGGCCAGCCCCGCCGCCAGGGCGAAGCCCGCCGCTGCCCACGCCAGCTTACGCATGGATATTTACACCATCTGGTCGGGCATGCGCTTGCCGCCCAGGATGTGGAAGTGCAGATGGGGCACGGTCTGGCCCGCGTCGGGGCCCACGTTGGAGATGACCCGGTAGCCGTTTGTGAGACCTTCGTCCGCCGCGATCTTGGCGATAACGGTGAAGATGTGGCCCACCAGGGCGGCATTGTCGTCCGTCACCTGGGCGCAGGAGGGGATATGCTCCTTTGGCACCACCAGGATATGGGTGGGCGCCTGGGGGGCGATGTCCCGGAAGGCATAGCACAGCTCGTCCTCATAGACCTTCGTGGAGGGGATGGCCCCCTCGACGATCTTGCAGAAGAGGCAGTCAGGATCGTGATGTACGCTCATGGCCGGGCCCTCACTGCTTGATGACCGCGGCGAAGAAGGTCAAATCCTCGTCGCCGGTGTTGGCCAGGCCGTGGCTGTGGCCCTTGGGGCAGAAGTGGGCGCAGCCGGGCTCCACCGGCTCCCAGGCCCCGTCGTAGAAGCACTTGCCCTTCCCGGAGAGGTAGTAGTAGACCTCGCAGGAGTCCTCATGGGTGTGCACGCCGATGGTGGCGCCGGGCTCCAGGCGGCCCAGGGTGATCTTATTGCCGTCGAACATGACGCCCTTGGAGGCCAGGGCCTTCTCGCCGCCCTTGAAGTTGGGGGTCACGGTCTCATCCATATTGGGGAAGTAGAAAAGCATTGCAGTCTCTCCTTTTTACAAGGCGGCCCCGGTATACGCCGGGGCCGCGGGTATTTTGTTTACAGGCCCAGCTTTTTGGCCACGAAGTCGTCCACGATGGCCAGGGCGTTGTCGGTCTTCAGCACGTCGGTGCCGCCGCCCATGGCGGACTCGGGCTTGCCGCCGCCCTTGCCGCCGGTGACAGCGGAGACCTCCCGGACCAGGTCGCCGGCCTTCACGCCGGCCTTCACCGCGTCGGGGCCGCACACCGCCAGGAAGGTGACCTTCCCGCCGTTGTCCGCGGCCAGCACGGCCACGATGTTGCTCTGCTTGTCCCGGAGGATATCGCCCATCTGGCGCAGGCGGTTTGCGTCCGCGCCGGGCACCGTGGCGGTGAGCACCCGCAGGCCGCCCATCTCGTGGGTGCCGAACAGGAGCCGGTCGGTCTCGCCGGCGGCCTCCCGGGCCTTCAGCTTCTCCACGGTCTGGCTGAGGCCCTTCAGCTCGCCCATGAGGGCCTCGGCCTTGGCCTCTAGCTCATTGGGCCGGACCTTCAATGCCGCGGCGGCATGGGCGATGCGGGCCTGGACCTTGTTCATAAAGGCCAGGGACGCCTTGCCGGTGACGGCCTCGATGCGCCGCACGCCGCTGGCCACGGAGAACTCGCTCTCGATGTGGAACACGCCCACCTTGGCGGTGTTGTCAAGATGGGTGCCGCCGCAGAACTCTACGGAATAGCCCTCGCCCATGTCCACTACACGGACGGTGTCGCCGTATTTCTCGCTGAACAGGGCGATGGCGCCCCGCTTCTTGGCTTCTTCAATAGGCAGCACGTCGGTGTGCACCGCGTAGCCCTCCAGCACGGCGTCGTTCACCATCTCCTCCACCTGGGCGATCTCTTCGGGGGTCATGGCGGAGAAGTGGGTGAAGTCGAAGCGGAGCCGGTCTGGCTCCACCAGGGAGCCGGCCTGATGGACGTGGTCGCCCAGCACGGTGCGCAGGGCCTTGTCCAGAAGGTGGGTCGCCGAGTGGGCGCGCATGATCGCCTTCCGGCGGTCCGTGTCGATGGCGGCGGTGACGGTGTCGCCCAGCTGGACGGAGCCCGCGGTCACCTTGCCGTAGTGCATGTACTTGCCGCCCTTGTTCTTCTGCACGTCCGTGACCGTGAAGGTCATATCCCCACAGGTGAGGACACCGTGGTCGGCCACCTGGCCGCCCATCTCCGCGTAGAAGGGGGTCTTGTCCAGGACAACGATGCCCTCCACGCCGGTCATGAGCCGGTCGGCCTGCTCGTTCTCCACCACCAGGGCGACCACCTTCGCGCCCTCGTAGACGGTGTGGTCATAGCCCACGAACTGGGTCTCGGGCACGTCCTTGCCGAACTCCACGCCGGCCCAGCCCAGGTCGCCCAGAGCCTCCCGGGCCTTCCGGGCCCGCTGGCGCTGCTCCTCCATGAGCTTCTGGAAGCCCTCCTCGTCCACGGCCATGCCCTGCTCGTCGGCCATGTCCATGGTCAGGTCCAGGGGGAAGCCGTAGGTGTCGTAGAGCTTGAAGGCGTCGGCGCCGGAGAAGACGCTCTCGCCCCGCTCCTTGTGGCCGGAGAGCATCTCGTCAAAGATGCGCATGCCGCCGTCGATGGTGCGGGCGAAGTTCTCCTCCTCCACCCGGATGACCTTGGTGATGTACGCCTGCCGCTCCCGCAGGTCGGGGTAGTGGCCCTCGTTCTCATGGACCACCATGTCCACGATCTTGTAAAGGAAGGGCTCGTTCACGCCCAGCAGCTTTCCGTGGCGGGCCGCCCGGCGGAGAAGTCGGCGCAGCACGTAGCCCCGGCCCTCGTTGGAGGGCAGCACGCCGTCGCATATCATCATGGTGGACGCTCGGATGTGGTCGGTGATGACACGCAGGGACACGTCCATCTTGTGGGTGCGGCCATAGGTGGCGCCGGTGATCTTCGACACCTCGTTCGTGATATTCATCACCGTGTCCACGTCGAAGAGGCTGTCCACATCCTGACACACCACGGCCAGGCGCTCCAGGCCCATGCCGGTGTCTATGTTCTTCTGCTTCAGCTCCGTGTAGTTGTCGTGGCCGTCGTTGTCGAACTGGGAGAAGACCACGTTCCAGACCTCCATGTACCTGTCGCAGTCGCAGCCCACGGTGCAGGTGGGCTTGCCGCAGCCGTACTTGGGGCCCCGGTCATAGTAGATCTCGGAGCAGGGGCCGCAGGGGCCGGAGCCGTGCTCCCAGAAGTTGTCCTCCTTGCCGAACCGGAAGATGCGCTCTTCCGGGATGCCGATCACGTCCCGCCAGATGGCGAAGGCCTCGTCGTCGGCGGGGGTGGTCTCGTTGCCCGCGAACACGGAGGGGTAGAGCCTATCCGGGTCCAGGCCCACCCACTGGGGGCTGGTCAGAAATTCCCATGCCCAGGGGATGGCCTCCTTCTTGAAGTAATCGCCGAAGGAGAAGTTGCCCAGCATCTCAAAGTAGGTGCCGTGGCGGGCGGTCTTGCCAATGTTCTCGATGTCGCCGGTGCGGATGCACTTCTGGCAGGTGCAGACCCGGTGGCGGGGCGGCTCCTGCTCCCCGGTGAAGTAGGGCTTCATGGGTGCCATGCCGGAGTTGATGAGCAACAAGCTCGCGTCGTTCTGGGGGATGAGGGAGAAGCTGGGCAGACGGAGGTGGCCCTTGGTCTCAAAGAAGGCCAGGAACATCTCCCGCAGTTCGTTCACGCCGTACTTTTTTTCCATGTGTTTACCTCTTGTGCTTATATCAAAAATGTTTTTGCAAAGTTAATGGCTGTTGGCAAAGGCCTCAAAGTCGGACTGGTTGGTGAAGAAGGTGGACACGCCGTCCACGGAGTACCAGAACCAGTAGTTGGTGTCCGCCGGATGGAGCACCGCGTTGATGGCGGCCATGCCGGGGTTGCAGATGGGCCCGGGGGGCAGTCCCTCGTACATATAGGTATTGTAGGGGCTGTTGATCTCCAGGTCGTCGTAGGTCAGGTCGAAGGTGCTGGTGCCCTTGATATAATTGATAGTGGAGTCCAGCTGCAGCTTCCAGCCGGCGTTCAGTCGGTTGTAGAGGGCCGAGGCTACGTTCTCCCGTTCGCCCTCGGTGCCGCCGGCTTCCTTCTCCACAAGAGAGGCCATGGTGAGCATCTCGTGGAGGGAGAGGCCGTGGTTGGCCGCAAAGGTCTCCGCGTCCGCGTTCTTCAAACGATTCTCCAGGTTGTCCAGGAAGCGGCTGATGGCCATGGTAGCGGGCTCGCCGGCGTAGAATTCATAGGTATCCGGGAACAGGTACCCCTCCAGCCGGGTATCCTCGCCCAGAGGCAGGCCCTCCAGGAAGCTGTACTTGAAGTCATAGGTCCGCACCGCGTCGTACAGCTCCGCCTTGGAGCAGACCTTGTTGGTCTCCAGAAGGGTGAAGATCTGGTCGGTGGAGAAGCCCTCGGGGAAGGTGACGGTGACCTTGTCCTGGTTGTCCGAGCCGAACTGCATGTTGCTCACCAGGGCCCGGTAGTCCCAGGTGGTCTTCAGCTGATACCGGCCCGGATCGATCTTCACGTTGGCGTTGGAGAACTGGGCAAATATCTTGAAAAGCCACTTGTACTCGATGATGCCGTTGTTTTTAAGCTCCGTGGCCACCTGGTCGATGTCCACCTTGATGGGCACCTCCACCTCTTCGCCGTCGCTGTTCTTCTGGGTGACGGTGGTGGGCTGGCCGGGGGCCGCCTCATAGGGCAGGATCTCCACGAGACCGCTGGCCTCTTCTTTATTCAGGGCCAGCACGTCCACCGCGCACATCCAGGCGAAGCAGGCCAGGATGATGCTCACGGCGATGACGAACAGCGCGTACATCACGCCGCTGCCGAGACCCACCCGGCCATAGCGCCGGAAGCGGATGGGCAGATAGTCCCGCACCTCGGGCAGGTCCTGGGGGTCGGTGTAGTCCACCTCGTCCAGCTCCGAGTCGTAGACCAATATCTGGCCGGAGCGGAGGCGGCGGCCCACCACGGGGGTCTCCGTCACCATCTCCGCCTCGCTCTTGGCCTGGGCGAGAGCCGCCTTCTTCTCCTTGCGGCTGAGGCGCTTTTTCGTCTCGGACTTGACAAGCGAGGTGTCCTTCGCCTTGCCGGTCCGGGCGGGCCGGGGCGTCCTGGCCCGCTTCCCCTTGGGGGCGGACCGCCGCCGGGCCGGGGCGCGGGAGGACGCCTCTTCGGAGGTATAGGCCTCGTCAAAGGTCACGTCGTCCTCCTCGTAACCGTCCTCGCCGTATCCGTATTCGTCGTAGGGAGTCTTGTCCTGCATAAAACGCTCCTTTGTCTATCGTCACGCCGAAGGGCTGGAGTTCATAGTATGGGCTGGAGAAAAACGCGCCGCACACCGCCGCGCAGGGGCGGCAACGAAATATGAGCGCGGAGAAAGGGAATACAAAATGTTCTGCAACAACTCTTACAGCTGGCTCTGGCTCATCATCATCCTGATCCTCCTGTTCTCCGTGGCCGGCGGCTATGGCTGCGGCTGCGGCTGCGGCAATGACTGCAGCAACAACTGCGGCTGCAACAACGGCTGCGGCTGCTGATCCGCGGGAAGATAGAAAGATTAAGTCACGGCTTTGGGGCTCTTCGGAGCCCCGCTTTTTTTATAAGCACCGCTCCCGCGAACAGGGGGAGCTTCAGAGCTCGTTTTATGCGGCTGGGCTCACGGAGAAGGCGGTAGAGCCATTCTATATTATGTCTACGCCAGGCCTCCGGCGCCCGGGGCACGTCCCCGGCCAGCACGTCCAGGCTCCCGCCCACGCCGACCATCAGGCCCCGGGGCAGTATTTTCTTCGCACGGGCCATGAAGAGCTCCTGCCTGGGCGAACCCATGCCAACGAATATGAGCCGGGGAGAAAGAGAAGTGATCTCTGCCAGAATAGGGGAGGGGTCGTCGAAGTAGCCGTCGTGTGTGCCGGCAACAGTGACGGCGGGGAAGCGCTGTTTTATCCCGTCCGCCGCCCGTTCCGCCACAACCGGCTTTCCGCCCAGCAGGTACACGGGGCCGGAGAATTTCTCAAGCAGCACGGTCATCAGGTCACACCCGGTCACCCGCTCGGGCAGGGGCGTACCCAGCTGCCCCGCGGCCCAGACGACACCCACGCCGTCGGCCAGGGTCATGTCCGCCCCCGCGATGGCGTCCCGGAGCCCCGCGTCCTTTTGGGCGGCCCAGACGATCTCCGGGTTGGGGGTGCAGACATAGGAGCATCTGTCTTCTGCCGCCAGGGTCAGGGCCCTGTCCACGGCCTGGGCCATGGTCAGCCCGTCAAAGGTGACGCCCAGGACCCGGGCGGTCATAGCTGGGAGAACACCTGGCCGATGTTGCCGCGCACGATCAGGTCCGCGTCGGCGTCCCGGGGCGTGGCGCCCCGGTTCACCAGCACCAGGCGATGGCCCCGGTAGTAGTTGATGAGGCCCGCCGCGGGATAGACGGCAAGGCTCGTGCCGCCGATGATCAGCATATCCGCGGCCCGGATGTGCATGACGCTGCGCTGTAAAATGTCCTCGTCCAGAGGCTCCTCATAGAGCACCACGTCCGGCCGTACGATGCCGCCGCAGTCACAGCGGGGGATGCCCGTGCCCTCGTTGATGTAGGCGGGAGGATAGGCTTTCCGGCACCGGGCGCAGTAGCAGCGCAGCGTGGAGCCGTGCAGCTCCAGGACTTCCTTACTGCCCGCGGCCTGGTGCAGGCCGTCGATGTTCTGGGTCAGGATAGCCCGGAGCTTTCCCTCTCTCTCCCACTGGGCAAGCTTCAAATGGGCGGCGTTGGGCTTCGCCCCGTGGACAACCAGCTTTTCCCGGTAGAAGCGGTAAAATTCCGCCGGGTCATGCTCGAAAAAGGAATGGGAGAGGATGGTCTCCGGTGGATAGGCCCACTTCTGGTTGTAGAGGCCGTCTACGCTGCGAAAGTCGGGGATGCCGCTCTCCGTGGATACACCGGCGCCGCCGAAAAAGACGATATTTTCGCTCTCCGCCACCCACTGGCGCAGGGCCTCGATAGCCTCAGCCATGCCTGCCGCTCCTTTCCTGAGCCGCCGGTAAAAATTACCGGCACTAAATCAACTTATTATAGTATATCCCGGACAGATTTTCAATAAAAACAAGCGCCCAGGGGGGAAATTAAGAATTATTTGGAAAAAGGAACGATTTTTTGCGTTCAAGCAAATATTTTGGTAGCAATCTTGTGTATGCTGTGATATAATTATGTAAATCGATTCCGGACATGCCGGGGAAGAAAGAGAAGCGGAGGAAAGAAACATGAAGTGTCCCTATTGCGGCTACGGCGAGAGCAAGGTCATAGACTCCCGTCCGGCAGACGAGGGCAGCACCATCCGCCGGCGGCGGGAGTGCCTGATGTGCGCCAAGCGGTTCACCACCTACGAGAAGGTGGAGCGCATGCCCCTGGTAGTGGTGAAGCGGGACGGCAGCCGTCAGACCTTCGACAAGGTGAAGCTCATCAACTCCATGGTCCGTGCCTGCGAGAAGCGGACCGTGCCCCTGGACAAGATCGAGTCCATCGCCGACGGCATCGAGACCGAGCTGCAGAGCGCCCTGGAGCGGGAGGTTTCCACCGCCGAGATCGGCGATATGGTCATGGAGCAGCTGAAAAACGTGGACGAGGTGTCCTATGTCCGCTTCGCCAGCGTCTACCGCCAGTTCAAGGACATCAACACCTTCATGGAGGAATTGACGAAGCTCCTGGGTGACAAGACGAACGAAAAGGCCTAACGGCCCTTCCGCGGGGACAAAAACACCCCGCCCGCCATGTCCACCGTCATGATATACACGTCTTTTGGGGAGGAGAGCTTGTTTTTCCGAAGCTCTTTTTCCAGCCACTTTTCGTCCCTGCCCAGGATGTGCAGGTTTTTGGACAGCACCCGCCCCTCGTTGATGACGATAAGGGGGTAGCCCGTGTCTTGGGGCGAAAGGCCCATCTGCCCGGCGGTGACGGGCCGGTTCTCCGGCGTGAACACTACGTTCAGCTTCCCGTCCGTCTCCAAAATGGCATATTCCACCTCATTGAGATCCAGCGCGCCCTGACTGCGCAGCGCCTCGGCCAGCTCGTCCGGGGTGAAGCGGTTGCGGCGCATCTGGGTCTCATCTATGCGTCCGTGGACGATGAGAAGGGCGGGCTTGCCGGCCAGGACCTGGCGTATCTTTACGCTTTTCGCCATGCCAAGGGACAGGATGAGCTCCAGCGTGAACAGCACGACGACGGGTACAAGGCCGTACCAGAGGGGCTTTTCCGGGCTGGTGATAGGCGTGGCGGCCGCCTCGGAGATGAGAACGGTGACGATGAGCTCGGAGGGCTCCAACTCGCCAAGCTGGCGCTTGCCCATCACCCGCATAAAAAGAATGAGCGCGGCATATATGACGGCGCTGTTGAATACAATGACTTTCAGCATAGCGGTAGTATGCCGCGGCCGGCGGCGGAACATGCGCGCCGGTCTTTTTGCAGGGAGGGAGCATCATGGGAAAATACTTCGGAACGGACGGCTTCCGGGGCGAGGCCAATGTGGACTTAAACCCCGTCCATGCCTTTCAGACAGGGCGGTATCTGGGCTGGTGGTATGGCCGGGAGCACAAGGCCCGCATCGTCATCGGCAAGGACACCCGCCGCTCAAGCTATATGTATGAAAACGCCCTGGCGGCGGGCATCACCGCCTCCGGCGCGGACGCCTATCTGCTGCACGTGACCACCACGCCCTGCGTGGCCTATATCACCCGCTCGGAGGGCTTCGACTGCGGCGTAATGATCTCCGCCAGCCACAACCCCTACTACGATAACGGCATCAAGCTCCTGAACGGCGAGGGGGAGAAAATGGACGACGTCCTCCAGGACGCCATAGAGCAGTACATAGACGGGAAAATACCGGAGCTGCCCTACGCCACAAGGGATAAGATAGGCTGCACGGTGGACTTCTATTCCGGCCGGAACCGGTATATTGGGTACCTCGCCAGTCTCGCCGACTGCCCCTTCGAGGACAGGGTCATTGCCCTGGACTGCGCCAACGGCAGCACTTGGATGATCGCCCGGGCTGTGTTCACGGCCCTGGGGGCCAAGGTGAAGGTCATCGGCGACAGGCCCGACGGCCTCAACATCAATGACCACTGCGGATCCACCCACATCGAGCGGCTCCAGGAGCTGGTCCGTCAGGGCCGGATGGACTGCGGCTTCGCCTTCGACGGGGACGGAGATCGGTGCCTGGCCGTGGACGAGCGGGGCGAGGTGGTCAACGGCGACAAGATCATGTACATCTGCGCCAAATACATGAAGGAGCACGGCCAGCTGCCCGACAACACCGTGGTGACCACGGTCATGTCCAACCTGGGGCTGTACAAGGCCCTGGACACGGCGGGCATCGGCTATGAGAAGACCGCCGTGGGCGATAGGTACGTATACGAGAACATGAAGGCCAACGGCCACCTCATCGGCGGGGAGCAGTCCGGCCACATCATCTTCCGCAAGTACGCCCGCTCCGGCGATGGGCTCATCACCGCCATCATGGTCATGCAGGTGCTCATCCGCACGAACCTGCCCCTGTCCGCCCTGGCGGCGCCGGTGACTATGTACCCGCAGGTACTGAAAAACGTGGTGGTCACGGACAAGGAGGCCACATTGGCGGACGCCGACGTGCAGGCAGAGGCGGCGAAGGTGGAGGCGGAGCTTGCCGGAAACGGCCGGGTGCTCTTGCGCAAGAGCGGCACCGAGCCGGTGCTGCGGGTCATGGCAGAGGCTTCCACGCCGGCGCTGTGCGAACAGAGCGTGGACCGCATCATCGCCGCCATGGAGAAAAAAGGCTATCTTGTGGAGGTGCGCAAATGATCGGGACTATGGAGCTTTTTGACCTCTCCCACACCGCGGCGCGGCCGCTTTTGGAGAAGACGAAATATCCCTGGGAGGCCCTGGCGGGCATCGGGGACTTCATCCTGGAACTGGGCGCCACGCTCCCGGCGGAGGAATACGACCACCCGGCGGAGGATGTGTGGATCGCCAAGGACGCTAACGTGTTTGCCACCGCGTACATAAAGGGCCCCTGCATCATCGGCCATGGCACCGAGGTGCGCCAGTGCGCCTTCATCCGGGGCAATGCCCTGGTGGGGGCAAACTGCGTGGTGGGCAACTCCACGGAGCTGAAAAACGTCATTCTCTTCGACAATGTCCAAGTGCCCCATTATAATTATGTGGGCGACTCCATCCTGGGCTATAAGGCCCACATGGGCGCGGGCAGCGTCACTTCCAACGTGAAGAGCGACAAGACCCTGGTGGTCATCCACGATGGGAAGGAGACCATGGCCACCGGCCGGAAAAAGGTGGGAGCCATGCTGGGCGACCGGGTGGAGGTAGGCTGCGGCAGCGTCCTGAACCCCGGCACCGTCGTAGGCCGGGACAGCAATATCTACCCCCTGTCCTCCGTCCGGGGCACCGTCCCGGCAAACAGCATCTTCAAAGCGCAGAACAACATCGTGCCAAAGAGCTTGATGTAACAGAATAATACAAGTCCCCGGCTCTTTGTGGAGCCGGGGACTTTTGCGTGGCAGGTCAATTGTTTGCGTTGGGATTGACGGCAGGGGAGGGCATGCCGTTGAGATTCTGGATGGCGGCCCGGTAATCCTCTGCGGCCTCGATGCTGTCGGGCGGGAAGAACTCCTCTACCGGGAACCTGATCCTGCTGAAGAGCGTGCAGGGATCGTCCTCCGAACCGGAGACGCAGTCCTTGTCGGGCAGGCAGTAGTCGTATACCGGCACCACCAGCTGGCTGTCCCGCTCCAGGCGCACGATGGAGAACTGGCCCAGCGTGGCCAGCAGGATGCGGGCGCCGTCGGTGAGTACCAGGCTCTCCCCGAAGTGGGCCAGGATGGCCGGGGGGATGGCCGAGACGTCGGCCATCAGGCCGGTGGGGCAGGAATCCACTACCTTCATGTTCAGGGCGATGGGGTCCACGCACTCCACCACGGCGATGGGCTGGGAATAGCTGTCGGCAAAGGTCCCGTCGGAGCTGAACACCTTGGCGGAGCCCTCGGAGCCGAAGAGCATGACCCGCTTGTTGAAAACGCAAAGACCGTTCACCGGGTTCTCCCCCGGGAAGGTCACGCCGGTGACCTCGTAAAAATAAGTCACATCCACGGTATAGTAGCCGCGGTTGAAGCTGATCTCATCCACGTCCACGTCCGTATACAGGAGCGTGGCCCCGGTGGGCCGTACACTGAAAGCGCTCTCTATGTACGGCTGAGAGCTGGCAGTGGGGTAGACGCGCAGGTCCTCTACGCAGTCTTTGTCGCGGCAGCTGTCGTATATTTTCCTTGTATGGATGCACACGGCTTCGGTGCGATCCTGGCTGTCCGCCATGCTGATACCTCCTTGTTTGATCCGCCGGGCGGACCCGGCTGTTTCAGTACAGTCTATGCCCCATCCGACAGAATGTGAAATATTCTTGTGCGGTCAGGGCGGAATGTGCTATGATATAAGATAGGAAAAGGTAGGAAAGGGAGGGAACGGCCATGGACAACAGCCTGGGTTTTATCCGGGACAAACTGGATATCAAGATACTGCTCCTGTTCATACTGGAGAGGCTTCCCAAGCCCGTGGCGGCGGTGACGCTGTCGGACCTGGCCCTCTTTGACGGGGGGTTCACCTGGTTCGACTATACCGACTGCCTGGAAGAGCTCATCCGTACGGAGCACGTCTCGGAGAAAAACGGCAAATTCTCTATCACGGAGAAGGGCCGGCGGAACGTGGACGCGGTCTCCTCCAGTCTCCCCTATACGGTCCGGGCCAAGGCGGAGCGGCTCTGCGCCCCGGTGGCGGCGGCCATGCGCCGGGCCAGCATGATCGAGACGGCGGTGGAGGAAGGGCCCAAGGGCGGCCGCACCGTCAGCATGCGCTTGTCCGACGGGGTGGGGGAGATCATCTCCCTGCGCCTGCTGGCTCCCGACGAGGATACCGCCCGGACTATGGAAAAGCGGTTCCTGGACGGGGCGGAGGACATATACGGCAGCATCGTCCGGCTCATGACGGAACCGGAGGAAAATACATAAGGAGGGGAGACCCATGACGGACGTTGTGGCGCTGGGCGAACTGCTCATAGACTTTACCTATCAGTCGGCGGACGAGGACGGCTATCCCACCATGGCGGCCCATCCCGGCGGCGCGCCGGCCAACTTCCTGGCGGCGCTGACGAAGCTGGGGGCCAAGACTGCCCTGCTGGGAAAGGTGGGCACGGACGCCTTCGGGCGTCTTCTCACCGGCACGCTGGAGAAGATGGGCATCGGCACAAAAGGTATCGTGGCATCCGGGGACGTGTTCACCACCCTGGCCTTCGTCACCCTGGACGAGAGCGGGGACCGGGAGTTCTCCTTTGCGAGAAAGCCCGGGGCGGACACCTGCCTGCGCTTTGAGGAGCTGGACCTTAAGCTCATCGACGAGGCCAAGGTGTTCCACTTTGGGACGCTGTCCCTCACGGACGAGCCCGCGAGAAGCTGCACCTATCAGGCCGTGGAATACGCCAAGGAGCGGGGCAAGCTCATCTCCTTCGATCCCAACCTGCGCATGCCCCTGTGGCGCAGCGCGGCGGAGGCGAAGGAACAGATGCTCTGGGGCTTGGGTCAGGCGGACCTTGTGAAGATCAGCGACGAAGAGGTGCGGTTCCTCTTTGGTCTTGCCCCGGAGGAGGGCGCGGCCTATATCCTGGAGCACTACGCTCCCAAGCTGGTGTTCGTCACCTGCGGGCCGGAGGGGTGTGTGTATAGGTCCAAAAAGGCGTCCGGCCGGGTGCCGGGCCTGGAGGGCCTGCAGGTGCGGGACACCACCGGCGCGGGGGACATCTTCGGCGGCAGCGCCCTGTGGAAGATCTTACAGACGGGCAAGGATATCACCGCCCTCACCGATGAGGAGATCGCCGGGGCGGTGCGGTTCGCCTGCGTGACGGCGGGGCTCTCCACCACCAAACACGGGGGCATCCAGAGCGTGCCCTCCTACGGGGAGATCATGGCCCGGCTGGGCACGAAGGACTGAATGCGTGGTAACCTCTTGCAATCTGTCCAAAATTGAGTTAAAATCAGTTCTAGTATTTGGCAGCATCAAGCGATCCCCATGAAAATTAAAAAGAAAGAAGGATCATTCGATGGCAGCAAAATTTGAGATCAAGCAGGCGAAAAACGGGGAGTACGTGTTCAACCTGTACGCCACAAACGGCCAGATCATCGCCGCCGGCGGTGAGACCTACACCAGCGTGGACAGCGCCAAGACCGGCGTGGAGAGCGTCCGCAAGAACTGCGCCGCCCATGTGGAGGACCAGACCAAGGCCGGCTTTGAGGCCCTGGCCCACCCTAAGTATGAGCTTTACAAGGACAAGGGCGGCGAGTTCCGCTTCCGCCTGAAAGCCGCCAACGGCCAGATCATCGCCGTCAGCGAGGGCTATAAGGCCAAGACCAGCGCCAAGAACGGCATCGCCTCCATCGGCCGCAACGCCCCCGAGGCCCCTGTCGTCGAGGTGGAGTGAGCCTCACGATCCCACAGGATATGATATGCCCCCGGACCACTGGCCCGGGGGCGTTTCTTACTTTTCCTCGATGTCCGCCCGGCGCAGGACCTTGCCCACGGTGGCGAGAAGGATGCGTATATCCAGCCGGAGGGAGACGCTTTCCGCATACTGCTTATCATAGGCGGCCTTCTGCTCATCGCCCAGTTTGTCCCGGCCGTTTATTTGGGCCAGGCCCGTGAGACCGGGGCGGAGCCGGTACACGCCCCCCGCCCGGCGCAGGGCGCTGATGTGGGTCTCTGCGGGTATCAGGGGCCGGGGCCCCACCAGGGACATAGACCCGGCCAGCACCTGAAAAAGCTGGGGCAGCTCGTCCAGGCTCGCGGTGCGCAGGAAACGGCCCAGAGCCGTGATGCGCTCGCCGTCCATGCTGCGGAATTTCCACAGGGTGAAGGGCTGCTCATTCCGGCCCACCCGGGTCTGGCGGAACAGCACCGGCCGGCCCGGGGCGGAGAGCTTCACCAGAATGGCGATCAGGGCCATGGGAACGGCCAGTACCAGGAGCGCCAGGGCGGCGAGCAGCACGTCCAACGCCCGTTTCAGCCCTAAGTACCGGCGCTGAGAGGCCGTGAAGGGGCGGTATCCACTTGTGGGGCTTCCTCCGCTCACCGGCGCGCCTCCTTTCGTTATCGGCAAAATTATAGCCCGGCGGGCGGGACCTGTCAACAAAGCCCGGCTTGACAGGGGCCGGAACGGGGGATAAACTGGGGGTATCATATATAGGAGGCGACGGATATGAAGTGGCTCATCGCGTCGGACATACACGGCAATGCAGCCTGCTGCAAAAAGCTCCTGGAGGCATTCGACCGGGAGGGGGCCGACCGGCTCCTGCTGCTGGGGGACATCCTCTACCACGGCCTGGGGGACGGGGACAAGCGGGCGGTGGCGGATATGCTCAACGGGATATCCGACCGCATCACCTGCGTGCAGGGCAACTGTGACAGCGAGCAGGACATGCTCATGCTGGACTTTCCCATGGCCGACGACTATGTGACGCTGTACGTGGGGGACAGGCGCGTCTTCGCCACCCACGGCCACCTATATAATAATACCCGTCTGCCGGAGCCCATGGAGAGGGGAGACGTGCTGCTGACCGGCCACACCCATGTGCCCGCCACGGAGCCCCATCCCACCTATCTCTACTTCAACCCCGGCTCCGTGTCCCGGCCCCAGTGGGGCAGCGAGCGGGGGTACATGACCCTGGAGGGGGATACGTTTTTGTGGAAGACCCTGGACGGGGAGGAGTACCGCCGGTATACCCTGGACTAAAAAACGAATAAAAATACACTTTTCGCCTGTCGGTCATTTTGAACGGCCCGGCTCTCACAGCGATGTGGGAGCCGGGTCTTTTTATGTCTTGGCAATAAATATTATTGTATGGACCCTGTCGAAGAGGGTATGAGCGATGATTTTCGTGCCAAAACTAGATATTGTGTGACGAAAAACGGTGGAGCACAATTGGAAAAAATTTACAGCCCAAAAACATAGAAAAATGCATTTTTCCCCCTTGCAATTTCCCGTGGCGCCCCCTATAATAGGGAGCGTAGTGGGGCGAAGTGGGGGAAAGTGTTTAACTTTCCCACAAAAAGCGCGGGAGGTGAGCCGGATGACAGGTGAATATCAGCATTCCCTGGACGCCAAGGGGCGGCTTTTCATCCCGGCGCGCCTTCGCGAGGAGCTCGGACAGGAGTTCTACGTCACCATCAGCATGGATAAGTGTCTGTACGCGTACAACGCGGAGCAGTGGAAGATACTAAGCGATAAAGTCAACGCCATGAGCTACAGGAACCAGCGCAGTGTCCGGAGCCTGTTTTCCATGGCGTGCAAGTGCGAGCTGGACGCCCAGGGGCGCATCCTTCTGCCGGCCAACCTGCGGGAATGGGCGGGCCTGACGAAGAACGTCAGCGTTTTGGGCGCCAACAATCACGCAGAGTTCTGGGACAGCGACGCCTGGCTTGCTGTGCGTGAGGAGGAGACCTCGCCGGAGAACATCGCCCGGATCATGGAGGAGCTGGATTTCTGATGGAGCACAAGAGCGTGTTGCTCCGGGAGTGCATCCGGTATCTGGACATCGACCCGGCCGGGACCTATGTGGACGGCACCCTTGGCCTGGGCGGCCATTCCGAGGCGATAGCGAAGGAGCTTGGAAAGGGAAGGCTTATCGGCCTCGACCGGGACGAGCGGGCCCTGGAATATGCCCGGGCGCGGCTGGCACCCTTCGGGGACAAGGTCACGCTGGTGAAGGGCAACTTTGGCGACATCGGCGCCATCCTGGACGGTCTGGGGATAGAGAAGGTCAACGGCATGCTCTTCGACCTGGGCGTGTCCTCCCCACAGCTGGACGACGCGGGGCGCGGGTTTTCCTACATGCAGGACGCGCCGCTGGATATGAGAATGGATGAGCGCTCCCCCCTGACGGCCCGGGAGATATTGAACACCTGGTCGGAGGCGGAGCTGAGGAGCATCTTCTGGCGCTACGGCGAGGAACGGTACGCCGGGCGCATCGCCGAGGCGGTGGCTGCCGCAAGGGAACAGGCCCCCATCGAGACCACGGCCCAGTTCGTGGACATCATCAAAAGGACCATGCCCGCCGCGGCCCTGCGGGAAAAGCAGCATCCGGCCAAGCGGTGCTTCCAGGCGGTGCGCATCGCGGTGAACGACGAGATGGGCGAGCTGGAGCGGATGCTGGCGGCGGCCCCGGACAGACTGGAGAAGGGCGGAAGGCTTCTTGTGATAAGCTTCCACTCCCTGGAGGACCGGATGGTCAAGGAGGCCATACGAAAGCGTGAAAACGGCTGCACATGCCCCCCGGATTTCCCGGTGTGCACCTGCGGCTTTGTAAAGACCTTGAAGAGCGTGACACGAAAGCCGGTGGCCCCCGACATGGAGGAGCTGGCGGCAAATCCCCGGGCCAGAAGCGCCCGGCTGCGAATAGCGGAGAGGGTATGAACATGCAGGATGTAAGGACCTTCAAAACCTATAACTTCGTCACCGGTGCCGTGGACGGCACCCTGGCCTATGACTTCTCCAGTCCCCTGCTGTATCCCGAGGAGCAGGAGCAGACAGAGTGGCAGGAGCCGGAGCGGGAGGAGCGCCCTCAAAAGAAGCAGCGCACCGACCGCCGGGAGTGGGTCCGGGAAGAACCCCGGCGCCAGGCCAGTGCCGCCGCCGTGGAGCGCAACCGTCAGGGCATATCGGTGTTCTCCCTGCTGGGCGCGGTGTGCGCCGTGGTGCTCATCACCCTGATGCTCCTGGCCCAGATAAGGCTTGCCGACATCTCCAACACCACCGCGGGCCTGGAACAGCAGATAAGCGAGCTTGAATCCCAGCGGGCAAAGCTCACCGTGGAATACGAGACCATCTTCAATCTGAAGGATGTGGAAGAGCAGGCCATGGACATCCTGGGCATGCAGGAGCCGCAAGAGAGCCAGATCGTATATCTGTCCGGCGTGGCCTCCGCCGACAAGGCCGTCGTGGTCACCCAGGAGCAGACGGACCTGTTCTCCCTGGGCGTGAAGGACATCATCTCTTCTATCAAGGCATATTGGCATATTTAAGTTGACAGGTGTATTATACTGGTAATGACAGGAGACGATAGCATACCCAACGCGCACCCAAAGGAGATCGGACCATGTTCAAAAAACGCCGGGAGAGCAAGAAAACCTCTTCGCCCAACCGCATGATGATTCGCCGCACACTGTTTCTCATGATAGTGTGCGGCATAGTTGCATTTATCGCACTGGGCGCACGGCTGTTCAAACTGCAGATCCTGGACCACGATATGTACGAGACGGCGGCCATGGAGCAGCAGCTGCGCCAGACCACCGTCACCGCCCACCGCGGGGCCATCTACGACCGGAACATGAACATCCTGGCCATGAGCGCTTCGGTCAGCAATATCTTCATAAGCCCCGCCGAGATCAAGATGAACGGGGAAAACCCCACCTACATCGCCCAGGGCCTGGCCAACATCCTGGGCCTGGACTATGACGAGGTCTACCAGAAGACCCTGAACACCGAATCCTGGTACACCACCCTGGCCCGGAAGGTGGAGGACGACATCACCGAGCAGGTCCGCATCTTCAAAGAAAACGAGGGCCGGGACGCCATGGGCAACCCCGTGGAGGACGAGGCCGACCACAAGACCCTCACCGGCGTGAAGATCGAGGAGGCCAGCCGGCGGTACTATCCCTATTCCAGCCTTGCCTGCCACGTGGTTGGCTTCGCCGGCTCTGACGACCACGGCCTGGCGGGCCTGGAATATTACTACGACAAGCAGCTGGCCGGGGTGGACGGGCGCATCGTCCGGGCCACCAACGGCTTCGGCACGGACATGATGTTCACCGACTTCGAGGACTACTACGACGCCGAGGACGGCCAGAGCATCGTCACCACTATCGATACCACCGTCCAGTATTACCTGGAGAAGCACCTCAAGAGCGCCGTGGAGGACTACGACCTGCAGGACGGCGCGGCGGGCATCGTCATGGACGTGAAGACCGGTGCCATCCTGGGCATGGCCTCCCTGGGAGACTTTGACCCCAACAACTACGCACAGCTGCCCGAGGAGGTCATGCAGCAGATCGAGGAGAACTCCGCCGGCCTCACGGAGGAGGAGCACGACAACCTCATCATCGAGGCCCGGGACGAGATGTGGCGCAACAAGGCCCTCACCGAGACCTATGAGCCCGGCTCCGTCTTCAAGATCATCACCCTGGCCTCGGCCCTGGAGAGCGGCGCGGTCAATTTGAACTCCACCTTCTACTGCGGCGGCAGCATCGAAGTGCTGGGCCGTACCAACCCCCTGAACTGCGCCAACATCTACGGCCACGGGGACCAGACCCTCGCCGAGGCGGTCATGCACTCCTGCAACGTGGCCTTCACCCTCATCGGCCAGTACATCGGCGCGGAGCGGTTCTATGACTACATCCGGGCTTTCGGCCTGTTTGACAAGACCGGGGTGGACCTGACCGGCGAGGCAGGGAGCATCTGGTGGGACGAGGACGTGTTCTTTGATAAGAACAACCTGTCCCAGCTGGCGGCGGCCTCCTTCGGCCAGACCTTCACCATCACGCCCATGCAGCTGATCACCGCGGTCAGCGCCGTCACCAACGGCGGCTACCTCATGAAGCCCTACATCGTCAGCGAGGTGCTGAACGCCGACGGCACCGTGGCCAGCCAGACCGAGCCCACGGTGATACGCCAGGTCATCAGCGAGAAGACCAGCAAGACGTGCTGCGAGATCCTGGAGCAGGTCGTCAGCAACGTCCAGGAGGGCACCGGTACCAACGCCTACGTGGCGGGCTACCGGGTTGCCGGCAAGACCGGTACCTCCGAGGACGTGGTCTATGAGGCCATCCACGGCACGAAGAAATACATCGCCTCCTTCCTGGGCTTCGCCCCGGCGGACGACCCGGTGGTGGCGGTGCTGGTGCTGCTGGAAAACCCCGGCCCAGAGAACACCTTCCCCGTGGGCGGCGGCCAGATGGCGGCCCCTAAGGTGGGCATGATCCTGTCCGACATCCTGCCCTATCTCGGCGTGGAGCCGGAGTACGGCGAGGGCGAGAGCGGCATCGTGGACCAGCGGGTGCCCAGAGCCATCGGCAAGACACCCGAGGAGGCCAAAGCGGCCATGGAGAACGTGGGCTTCTCCGTCCGGATAGAGGGCAGCGGCCCCGCCGTGACGGCCCAGATGCCCAATGCCAACGCCAAGATCGCCGCCGGCAGCGAGGTGGTGCTCTACTGCGACGCCGCTCCCAGCGGGGAGCCGGTGGAGGTGCCGAACCTGCTGGGCCTGAGCTACGAGATCGCCCAGATACGGGCCGGCTGGCAGGGGCTCTATATCCGGGGCGAGGGGACCATGCTCAACAGCCCCATCATCATGACCGTGGACCAGAGCATCGAGCCCGGCACCCTGGTGGACCCGGGGACCATCATCACGGTCACACTCAGCGACAGCTCGAAACTGACGATATGGTGAGGAAATTATGAAACTGCGGGAATTGTTGAAGGACATCGATATCACCGCCCTTCGGGCGGACCCGGACACGGAGATATCCGGCGTGCGCTACGACTCCCGGGCGGTGCGGCCCGGGGACCTGTTCGTGGCGGTGAAGGGCCTCAAGAGCGACGGCCATAAGTTCATCTCCATGGCGCTTTCCAAAGGCGCGGCGGCCGTGCTGTGCCAGGAGGCGCCGGAGGGGGAGGGGCCCTGGGCCGTGACGCCGGACAGCCGGCTGGCCCTGGCCCTGGTCTCGGCCGCCTGGTTCGGATATCCCTCCCGGCGCATGACCATGATCGGCGTCACCGGCACCAACGGCAAGACCACCTCCACCATCCTCATCAAGCACCTTCTGGAGGACTGCCTGGGGGCGAAGGTGGGCCTGGTGGGGACCATCTCCAACTGGATAGGGGATGAGGAGCTGCCCACAGAGCGGACCACGCCAGAGTCCTACGATCTGCAGGAGCTGTTCTATAAGATGGCCGAGGCCGGCTGCACCCACGCGGTGATGGAGGTCTCCTCCCACGCCCTGGTGCTGGACCGGGTGGCGGGCGTGCGCTTTCAGGCGGGGCTCTTCACCAACCTCACCCAGGACCACTTAGACTTCCACGGGACCATGGAGGCCTATGCCCAGGCAAAGGCCCTGCTCTTCGCCCAGAGCGACGCCGGCGCGGTGAATGCCGGGGACCCCTGGTCCAAAACTATGCTGGAACACGCCAAATGCCCCATGCGGACCTTCTCCGCCAAGGGGAAGGCGGACCTGATGGCCGAGGACATCGCCCTCGCCGCCACGGGCGTCACCTTCACCGCTGTGGAGGGAGACGAAAAAGTGCCTGTGAAGCTGGGCATCCCCGGGGCCTTCTCCGTGGAGAACGCCCTCACCGCCATGTCGGCGGGCAGGATGCTGGGGGTGAGCCTTTCTGACTGCGCCGCCTCCATCAGCCGGGCCAAGGGCGTGAAGGGCCGGGTGGAGGTGGTCCCCACACCGGAGGACTACGCCATCCTTATCGACTACGCCCACACCCCCGACGCCCTGGAAAAGGTCCTCAGGGCCATGCGGGAGGTGACCGACGGCCGCCTGGTGGCCCTCTTTGGCTGCGGCGGCGACCGGGATAAGACCAAGCGGCCCATCATGGGGCGTATCGCCGCGGAAACGGCGGACTTCTGCGTGGTGACCAGCGACAACCCCCGCACGGAGGTGCCGGAGGCCATCATCGACGACATTCTGGCGGGCATCCCCGCCGGTACGGCCATGAAGGTGATAGCGGACCGGCCAAGCGCCATCCGCTGGGCCATAGACAACCATCAGCCGGGGGACGTGATCGTTCTCGCCGGCAAGGGCCACGAGACCTATCAGGAGGTCAACGGGGTCAAGCGCCACATGGACGAGCGGGAGATCGTGGCGGAACATCTGCTGAGGAACGGGGAACAGTGACATGACGATCAGACTGGTGATCAGCTTTTTGGCGGCCTTCGTGGTGGCAGCTATCTTCGGGTCGGCCTATGTGCCCTGGCTTCGGAAGATCAAGGCCGGGCAGGAGATCCGGGAGGTGGGCCCCAACTGGCACAAGTCCAAGGCCGGCACCCCTACCATGGGCGGCGTCATCTTCATCGTCGCGGTGACGGCGGTGCTGTTCACCCTGGGGCTGCCCTTCATCAAGGAGGGGGAGCTGCCGGCGGTGTTCGTGCTGCTGTTCGCCCTCTTCTACGGGGCCATCGGGTTTCTGGACGACTTTGAAAAGCTGAAGCACAAGCAGAACCTGGGCCTCTCCGCCCGGGCCAAGTTCCTTTTGCAGCTGGCGGTGGCCATCGTGCTGCTCTACTGGCTGCGGCTGGAGCACTACCTGACCCCCAGCCTGTATGTGCCCTTCTGGGGCGTGACGGTGTGGCTGCCGGAGTGGCTCTATTTCGTGCTGGCCGCCTTCATCATCGTGGGCACGGTGAACGCCGTGAACATCACCGACGGCATCGACGGCCTGGCCGCCAGCGTGTCCGTGCCGGTGTTCGTGTGCTACACCGCCATATGCTTTGCCTGGGGCGTGCAGTATAGGTCTCTTGCCGTGTTCTGCGCCGGGCTCACAGGGGGCTTGTTCGGTTTTCTCGTCTACAACTTCCACCCGGCCAAGTGCTTTATGGGCGACACGGGCAGTCTCTTCCTGGGGGGCGCCGTGTGCGGCATGGCCTTCGCCCTGGATATGCCTTTGATCCTCATCCCCCTGGGGCTCATCTTCATCCTGGAGACGTTGTCCGACATCATCCAGGTGACCTATTTCAAGCTGACCCACGGAAAGCGCCTGTTCAAAATGGCCCCCTTCCACCACCACCTGGAGATGGGCGGATGGCTGGGCCACAAGTGGACCGAGGTGCAGATCGTGGCGCTGTTCTTTAGTGTGAGCGTCATTTGCTCCATCGTGGCCTATTTCGCCAGCGTGGGGCGCTATGCCTGAAGACCTTTGAAAGGAGGGAGGACCTATGGCCTCCAAACAGGATACGGCCGTGCGCTATGAGAGCGCCCGCCTGGCCGACTATACGGACGATACCGATGTCGAACGGGGCTCGGTGGACCTGCCCTTTGCCCTTTTGAGCCTGATCCTTCTGACGGTGGGCGTGATCATGGTCCTGTCTGCCAGCTTTGCCCGGGCCTACTATGACCCCTCCGGGACCACCGGCGGCAACGCCACCTATTACTTCGTCCGCCAGGCCCTGTTCGCCATGGTCGGCGTGGGCGTGATGTTTCTCTGCTCCCGGTTCCCCATGAGCGTTTATCAGCGCTTCTCCAAGCTGTTGATGATCCTGAGCGTGGTCATGCTGGCGGCGGTGCTGGTGCCCGGCATCGGCGAGAAGGCCAACAACGCCCGGCGGTGGATCAACGTGTTTGGTTTCACCACCTTCCAGCCCTCGGAGATCGCCAAGATCGCCGTCATCATGTACTTTGCTGACCTTATCTGCCGGAGCAAGAACGGCCTGAAAGGCATCAAGAGCCTCATCCCCTTTGCCTTCTGGCTGGGGGTCATCATACTGGCGCTGGTGTTTGAGCCGCACATGTCCGCCATCATCATCATCGCCGTCATCGGCATGGTCATGCTCTTCCTGGGCGGGCTGCCCCTTTATTGGTTCATCGGCGGGGGCACCGCCGCGGCGGCGGTGCTGGGCGTGGGCTACGCCATGTTCGGCTACGTGCGGGACAGGTTCAGCGCCTGGCTCAACCCCTTTGCCGACGCCTCCGACGCGGGCTATCAGATCGTCCAGAGCCTCTATTCCATCGGCTCCGGCGGCCTCTTAGGCCTGGGGCTTGGAAACTCCCGGCAGAAATTCCTGTATCTGCCCGAGGAGCACAACGACTTCATCTTTTCCGTGGTCTGCGAGGAACTGGGCTTCATCGGGGCCGCGCTGATCCTGGCCCTGTTTGCTATGCTCATCATCCGGGGCTACTGGCTGAGCATGCACGCCCGGGATAGGTACAGCTCCCTGGTTGGCGCGGGCATCACCACGCACCTGGCCATGCAGGTGCTCCTGAACGTGGCGGTGTGCACCAACTCCATCCCCTGCACGGGCATATCCCTGCCCCTGTTCAGCTACGGAGGCACGGCGCTGCTGCTGCAGATGGCGGAGCTTGGCATCATCCTGTCCCTGTCGCGGGACATTCCGGAGAAACGATAGAATGAGATTTTTGTTCACCTGCGGCGGTACCGCCGGACACATCAACCCCGCTTTGGGCGTGGCGGGACGCATCCAGGAGCTCATGCCCGACGCGGAGATATTATTTGTCGGCGCCGAGGGACACATGGAGACGGAGCTGGTTCCCCGGGAGGGATACGAGATAAAGACCGTCCGGGTCTCCGGCTTCCAGCGGAGCTTCAAGCCCGCCAAGATCGTGGAGAATGTCAGGACCGTTGGCCGGCTGGCGGGGGCCTTCCGCCGGGCCCGGGGATACATAAAGGACTTCGCCCCCGACGTGGCCGTGGGCACCGGCGGGTATGTGTGCTACCCGGTGCTGAAGGTGGCCTCCGACATGGGTGTCCCCACGGCGGTGCACGAGTCCAACGCCGTGCCGGGCCTGACCACGAAGATGCTGGCCAAAAAGGTGGACCGCATATTGGTGGGGCTTGCCGAAAGCAAGGAATTTTACGGCTGCCCGGAGAAGGTGGAGGTCACCGGCACCCCCGTGCGGGTGGACTTTCTCAACACCGACAAGGCCCGCGCCCGGCGGGAGCTGGGTCTGGACCCGGAACAGCCGGTGGTGCTGGCGGTGTTCGGCTCCCTGGGGGCCGACTACATGAACGAGGCCATGCAGGATTTCATAGGCCGGATGAAGGGGGATTTCCGCCTCATCTACTCCACCGGCAAGCGGTATCATGAAAAGGTCACGACTGCCCTGAACGAAAAGGGCCTGGCGGGCCCCTGGGCGGACGTGCGGGAGTATATCTACGACATGCCAAAGGTCATGGCGGCGGCGGACGTCATCATCTGCCGCAGCGGCGCCTCCACCATCAGCGAGCTCACCTATTTGGGCAAGCCTGCGGTGATGGTGCCCAGCCCCAACGTAGTGAACCACCACCAGGAGAAGAACGCCCGGGTCCTGGAAAAGGCCGGGGCAGCCAAAATGCTCCTGGAGGGCCAGTTCACCGGCTCGGACCTCTATGACACAGTGACTGGACTCCTCAAAGACCCCTCCGCCATGGCGAAGATGCACATTGCCAGCCTGAAGATGGGCGTCAACGACGCCACCGACCGCATTGCCTCCATCGTCCTGGGCCTGGCGGAGCAGGGGAAAGCGAAGAAGTGACACATAGCCGCACCGGCGCATAGTATGCAGTATCGCGCGAAATCCATACTGTGCCGGAGGGCGGAACATGAGCGTTTGGCGCATACAGGGCGGAGAGAAACTGGAGGGGAGCATCCCCGTCCAGGGCTCGAAAAACGCCGTGCTGCCGGTGTTGGCGGCGGCGATCCTCACAGATTCGGAGACGGAGCTTACCAATGTTCCCGCCCTGCGGGACGTGGACGCATCCTTACATATCCTGCGGCAATTGGGCTGCCGGGTAACACAGGAAGGGGACAGAGTCCTCATTGACGCCGCCCCCGCGGCGGGCTGTGAGCTGGGACGGGACCTGACGGGGCAGATGCGCTCGTCGGTCATCTTCCTGGGCGCGGTGCTGGCGCGGTCCGGCCGGGCCCGTATCGCCCTGCCGGGCGGGTGCGAGCTGGGGCCCCGGCCTGTGGACCTGCATTTACAGGTCATGCGGGCCCTGGGAGCCGAGGCGGAGATGGAGGACGGCGGCATCGTCTGCCGGGCGGATAGACTTATAGGCTCGCATATCGACCTTCCCTTCCCCAGTGTGGGGGCTACGGAGAACGCCATGATCGCCGCATGCGCGGCGGAGGGGACCACCGTCATCCACGGCGCGGCCCGGGAGCCGGAAATAGTGGAATTGCAGGGGTTCCTGCGGGCCATGGGCGCGGTCATGTCCGGCGCGGGCACGGACCGCATCGTCATCGAGGCCTTCCGGCCCAAGAAGCACGTACGATGGTCCGTCATGCCGGACCGCATCGCTGCGGCGACCATATTGTGCGCCTGTGCCTGCGCAGGGGGCGGCGTGGAGCTTCTGGGCCCGGAGCCCGGCCACATCGCGGCGGTGACGGACGCCCTGTCCGCCATGGGCGCGCGGCTGGATATAGGCGATAAACGGGTGCTCATGACCTGCCGCGGCCGCCTCACGGCGCCGGGGCGGGTGGTGACAAGGCCCTATCCCGGCTTTCCCACCGACGCCCAGCCGCTTATCATGGCGGCGGCCCTGACGGCCCGGGGCGGCACGGTGTTTGAGGAGAACATATTCGACCGCCGCTTCCGCCACGCGTCCCAGATGGTGCGCATGGGGGCGGATATCCGCACGGAGGGGCGTTTGGCCGTCGTGCGGGGCGTGCAGCGCCTGCACGGGGCCCATGTGCTGGCAGAGGACCTGCGGGGCGGGGCCGCGCTGATCCTGGCGGGCCTGGGCGCCGAGGGGGAGACGGAGGTGGAGGACCCGGGCCATGTGGACCGGGGATACGAGAGCCTTGACGGGGCGCTGGCCGCCCTGGGCGCACACATCGAGAAAATTTAGCGAGGTAACAGCTTTGGCAAATCGGGACCGCTACGGCGTAGCAAGGAAGAAAAAGAAGAGGAACGCCTTTTTCGCGCCCCTGGCGTTTCTGCTCATATGCGTGGCGCTGGTGTTCGGCATGGGCGTGTTCTTCCGGGTGCAGGCCATCGAGGTGGTTGGCAACGTGGCGTATATGCCCGAGGAGATCATCGAGGCCTCCGGCATAGACGAGGGCGACAACCTCTTTTTCATCAACCAGGCCTCCGCCGTCAGCCGCATCAACGCCCGCCTGCCTCTGGTTGAGTCGGCCCGGGTGGAGAGGAGCCTGCCCAACAAGATCGTCATCACCGTCCAGGAGAGCAGCGCCGTGGCCTATGTGGACTGGGAGGGGCAGTACTGGATCCTGACGGGCAACTGCAAGCTTCTGGGCACCGCGCCCATGGAGGAGCTCACAGGGCTCATCCACGTGGCGAACGTGACCCCCGTGGAGCCGGAGGAGGGGGCCTTCATGACAGTGGAGAGCGCCGACGAGCTGAAGCTCAGCTACCTCAAGAGCCTTCTCGGCAGCATAGAGGAGCTGGGCATCGCGGCGGACGTGACAGACCTGGACGTTTCCAACCCCGCCAACCCCACCTTCCGGTATCTGGGCCGGTTCACCGTGCGCATGGGCTCCAACGACAATACGGACTACAAGCTGCGCATGCTTCTCAGCGCCGTGATGACCATGGGAGCGGAGGAGGCGGGCACCTTCAACCTGTCCGACGGACTGCATGTTTACTTCGTCCCGGACTGAAAATGAAAAATTTTCCTCCGTTTGACATAATATTTTTAAATAAACTATTGACCTCGGCAGATTTTCGTAATAAAATGTATTCAATATTATGTGAATCCTGCGCAGGGCGCGCGGCGCCCAGACAGAATACACGGGAGGCAAAGAAAGATGGCAGCGAATTCGGTTGAGACCGGCCCTGAAAATGTCGTGACCCTGAAAGTCGTCGGTATCGGCGGTGCGGGCGGCAACGTGGTCAACAGAATGGTCAGCTCCGGCACAAGCGGCGTGGAGTTTATCGCCGTCAACACGGACAAGCAGGCGCTTTCCATGTCCACGGCGGACCAGAAGATACAGATCGGTGAGAAGCTGACCCACGGTCAGGGCGCCGGCAGCGACCCCGGCGTGGGCGAAAAGGCTGCCGAGGAGAGCCGCAACGAGGTGGCGAAGGCCCTGGAGGGCACGGATATGGTGTTCATCACCGCCGGCATGGGCGGCGGCACCGGCACCGGCGCGGGCCCCGTGGTGGCCGACATCGCCCGGGAGGCGGGCGTGCTCACCGTCGGCGTGGTCACCAAGCCCTTCGGCTTTGAGGGCAAGAAGCGTATGGACCAGGCCATGCAGGGCATCGACCAGCTCCTGGGGAAGGTGGACAGCCTTCTTGTCATCCCCAACGACCGGCTCAAATACGCCACCGACCAGAAGGTCACCTTCGCCAACGCCTTTGAGATCGCCGACGAGGTCCTGCACGAGGCCGTCACCAGCATCTCCGGCCTTATCAAGAACACCGGGTTCATCAACCTGGACTTCGCGGACGTGTGCACCATCATGCGGGGCGCCGGCTTCGCCCACATGGGCGTGGGCCATGCCGTCGGCAAGGGCAAGGCGGAGGACGCCGCCCAGATGGCCATCTCCAGCCCCCTGATGGAGACTTCCATCAACGGCGCCCACGGCGTGCTCATCAACATAACCGGCTCCGAGGACATGGGGCTTGACGATGTGGAGACGGCGGCGAACCTGGTCCAGGCCGCGGCCCATCCCGACGCCAACATCATCTTCGGCGCCTCCTTCGACAACTCCATGGAGGATGAGATCCGGGTCATCGTCATCGCCACCGGCTTTGACGAGGGCACCCCCACCGCCAAGGCGGTCGCCACCACTGCCGAGCGCGCGGCCGCACAGCCCGCCGCCGACGCCGCCGAAAAGCTCTTCTCCACCGCGGAGAAGGCCGCCGGCGGGGAGGAGAAAAAACCCGCCAGCACGCAGCCTGAGGAGGAAGACCCCTTCGACAGCATCTTCCGTATTTTTAACTCCAAGTAAGTCGATTTTGTACAGTACAAAACAAACCGGCGCAGTCGTTTGACTGTGCCGGTTTTTTACTCAAGAGACCGCTCCAGTTTCCGGGCCAGGGCCTCCAGCCGCCGCACCGCAGCCCGGTCGCCCTCCAGGCTCAGGGCGCACTGGTCGGCAAGCGGCGCGAGATGCGCCTTGCCGTAGGCCCCGGCGATGGTGAGCCCGTCGGTAAAATCTGCGCCGAATTCCGCCAGCGCCTCGCCCATGGCCCGCATGAGCCGGGCCCGGTCCCGGCAGGGCACCACCCGCTTGGGTGCGCCCCCCGTGCCGGGGAGATGGAAAAGCCCGTCCAGGGCGTCCAGGTTACACTGATAATAGGACCGGGGCGTGCCGATGTCGCACCAATAGCCCTCCATGACCTTCCCCCGGATGGGTATGCCCATGCTGAGCAGCCGGGGGAACAGGTCCTTGGCAAAGTCGTAGTTCTGCCCCTCCGGGACAAGGGTGAGGACCTCGGGATTCAGTACATATATCCCGGTGCTGACCTGGTCCGTGACCACCCGCTCCCAGCCGGGCTTTTCCAGAAACCCGGTGACCTGGCCCCGCCGGTCGGTGAGCACCAGACCGTAGGGGAGGGGGTCCGCCTGAGAGGCCAGGGCGATGGTGACGCCGCCGGCGTGGGCGCGCATCAGTCCCGCCAGGTCGAAGTCGCAGGCGCTGTCGCCGCTCATGACGAGAAAGTTTTCCTTTCCCACAAAGTCCCCGCAGTTGCGCACGGCCCCCGCCGTGCCCAGAGGAGCGCACTCCTCCCGGTATTCTATATGCACGCCGAACTTCTCCCCGTCCTGGAAGTGCTCCCGGATCAGGTCCGTCTGGTGGCGGAGCGTCATGCAAAGCTCATCAAAACCGCTGTCCCGCAGCAGGGCCACGGTGTGCTCCAGTAAGGGCGTGCCCAGCAATGGCATCATGGGCTTGGGAAGGCCGCCGGATATGGACTTAAGGCGCGTGCCCTCCCCGCCGGAGAGTATGACCGCTTTCATCCTTTCACCTCGGCTGTATTGTTTGCCGCCGGCGGGAAAATATGTGGGCGCAGGCGCGGGAAAAATGTGTTTGTATTATTATGGCACTTCTGTTATAATCTCTATGTATATTTATTTTGGAGCAGTATGCCATGAATAAATTTACCCAGCGGCTGGGAGATAATGCCTCCCGGATCTATATACTGTGCCTGGCGCTGTTCGCGGTGATCACGGCGGTGTTCTTCGAGGAGTACACCCTGGCCCTCGTGGAGGGGGCCGTCAGCATCGTACTGCTCATCGTACACGTGGCGCTCCAGCGCCGCCAGCAGAAGGAGCTCATGCAGTATATCCAGTCCGTCACCTATGACACCGAGGCGGCCCGGGACAATGCCATGATGAACTTCCCTCTGCCCATGGCGGCCTACTTCGCCGACTCTGGGCGGCTGGTGTGGGGCAATCAGCAGTTTTTCGCCATCTGCGGGCGAAAGGAGCCTCTGGTGAACACCGGTATCAGCGACCTGGTGCCCGGGTATCAGGGCAAGTGGCTTTTGGAGGGCAAGGTGCGCTGCCCCGGCCTGGTGGAGGTGGGCGGACGGCGCTATCAGGTCCACGGTAACCTTGTCCGGGGCCAGGAGGGCGAGCGTGTCAGCGGAACCATGGGTATCACCTATTGGGTGGACGTGACGGACTATGACGACATCCGCCTGGAATACGAGGCGTCCCGGCCCGTGGTCATGCTGCTGATGATCGACAACTACGACGAGCTGATGAAAAACGTCCCCGAGCGGACCCGCAGCGAGATGCGGGGCCAGGTGGAGGATAAATTTGCCCAGTGGACCGAGGACAAGAAGGGCTTCCTGCGCCGGTACGACCGGGACCGGTATATCTATCTATGCGAGCGGCGGTACTTCGACCAGCTCGCCGCGGAGAAATTCGCCGTGCTGGACGCGGTCCGCGACATCGCCAACACCTCCGGCATCCATGCCACCGTCAGCATCGGCGTGGGCCTGGACGGGGCGAGCCTGGAGGAGGACTTCAACTTCGCCTCCATGAGCGTGGAGATGGCTCTCAGCCGGGGCGGCGACCAGGCGGTGGTCCGCAACCGGGTGAACTTTGAGTTCTACGGCGGCAAGGCCACCGAGGTGGAGACCCGCACGAAAGTGAAGAGCCGCGTGGTCGCAAACGCCCTCAGCGCCTTCATCAAGGACGCCTCCACTACCTACGTCATGGGCCACCGGTATGCGGACATGGACGCAATGGGCGCGGCGGTGGGCCTCTGCTGCATCGCCCGGGCCTATGGGAAACGGGCCCGCATCGTGCTGGGGAATGGCCCCAACGCCTGCGGCCTCATGATGGCGGAGCTGAAAAAGCACAAAGAATACGAGGACATCTTCGTCACCCCCAAGGAGGCTATGCTCCAGGCCAACTCCCGCAGCCTTCTTGTGGTTGTGGACACAAACCGCCCCGAGCAGGTGGAGGATGAGGCGCTGCTGCAGACCATCAGCCGCCTCGTCATCATCGATCACCACCGGCGGGCGGCGACGTATATCGACAACGCGGCCCTTACCTTCCACGAGCCCTACGCCTCCTCTGCCTCCGAGCTGGTGGCGGAGCTGATGCAGGAGCTGGTGGACCAGAACGACATCAGCCGCTTCGAGGCGGATGCCCTATTGGCGGGGATGGTGACGGACA
This sequence comes from uncultured Oscillospiraceae bacterium, assembly GCA_947625045.1. GTDB lineage: Bacteria > Bacillota > Clostridia > Oscillospirales > Oscillospiraceae > CAJOIG01. Next base: position 11,525 of record CANQMW010000009.1, on the reverse strand, counting down.
CCAAGAACTTCACCATCCGCACCGGCGAGCGCACCTTCGAGGCCGCGGCGTTTTTGCGGCGCATGGGGGCCGACACTGTGGCCGTCAAGCGCATGCTCCAGAGCGACATGGCCCACACCGTGGGCCGGTACGCCATATTGGAGCGCTCCCGCATCTACCGGGACAACATATGCCTCGCCGTCATGGACCGGGAGGTGGACCGGGTGGTGGCCGCCCAGGCGGCAGACGAGATGCTGAACATCTCCGATGTGGAGGCGTCCATGGTGCTCTACCCCGTGGGGGACGACGTGTACATCTCCGCCCGGAGCATCGGCAGCATGAACGTGCAGGTGGTGCTGGAAAAGCTGGGCGGCGGCGGCAATACGTCCGCGGCGGGCGCCCAGATGCCGGGCGTCACCGTCCGGGAGGCGGAGGAAAAGCTCAAACAGGCGATCGACGAATACCTTGCATCATAAAGGAGGAGACAGATATGAAGGTCATTTTACAGCAGGACATCAAGGGTCAGGGGAAGAAGGGCCAGCTGAAGGAAGTATCCGACGGCTACGGCCGCAACTACCTGCTGCCCCGGGGACTGGCCGTGGAGGCCACGGCGGACAACCTGAACGCCATGCGCCTGAAGGACAAGGCCCGTCAGGCCCAGATGGCCCGGGAGAAGGCCCAGGCCCAGGAATACGCGGAGAAGCTGGGGGCCGTGGTAGTACATCTGAAGGCCAAGGCCGGCGCCGGCGGAAAGCTGTTTGGCTCCGTCACCAGCAAGGAGATATCCGAGGCCCTGGCTGCCCAGCACGACATCGCCGTGGAGAAGAACCAGATCGTGCAGGCTGAGCCCATCAAGCAGTTCGGCACATACCAGGTCAAGTGCAAGCTTGGCTATGAGATCACCGGCACCATCAACGTGATGGTCACCGAGGAGAAATAACCGCTTTAGGAGCAAGCTATGGACGAGCTTATGGGACGTCAGGCCCCCTATTCGGCGGAGGCGGAGCGGGCTATCCTGGGCGCGATGCTCATCGACCCCGCCTGCATCTCCGACGTGGTGGCCAGCGTCAAAGCTTCGGAATTCTATATCGACATCAACCGGGACATCTTCGAGACCATCTATGCCATGTTCGGCATGGGGGCGAAGATCGACCCGCTGACGGTGCTGGACGAGATGCGCGCCCGGGGCGTGTGGAAGGACAACTCCTCCCAATACCTCAAGGAGGTCATGGACGTGACCCCCACGGCGGCCAATGTGCTGCAGTACTGCGCCATCGTCCGGGACCGGGCCATGCTGCGCGCGCTGGGCGAGACCGCGGGGGAGATCGGGGACCTGGTCTACCAGAACGGCGCACGGGGCCGGGACATGCCTGAGGTCATCCGGCCCCAGGACGTGCTGGAGCTGGCGGAAAAGCGCATCTATGCCCTCCGGAAGCAGAGCGTCTCCGGCGGGCTCATGCCCATGACCCAGGTGCTGATGGACGTCCTGAGCCAGATATCCCAGGCCGCGGCCGGGGGCAGTAAGCTGCCCGGCATCACCACGGGTCTGGCGGACCTGGATGAATGCTTGCAGGGCCTGAGCGGCGGGAACCTGGTGGTCATCGCCTCCCGTCCCGGCATGGGCAAGACCAGCATCGCCCTGAACATCGCCTCCGCGGCGGCCAAGAGCTCCGGCAAGACTGTGGCCATCTTCTCCCTGGAGATGAGCCGGCAGGAGCTGGTGCTGCGCATGCTCTCGGCGGAGAGCCATATCGACAACTACCAGCTCAGCCAGGGCCGTCTCAGCGCCGACGAGTGGAAACGGCTCAACGACGCGGCGGGAGCCCTGTCCACCATGGACATCCGGGTGGACGACAACCCCACCATGACTGTGGCGGAGCTGGCGGCCCAGTGCCGCCGGATCGAGAACCTGGGCCTGGTGGTGGTGGACTATCTGCAGCTGATGCAGTCGGCGGGCTCCGGCAATTCCTGGGCCGACGAGAGCCGTACCCAGGCCGTGGCGGACATCAGCCGCATGATGAAGATCACCGCCAAGGAGCTGGGGGTGCCCTTCATCTGCATGAGCCAATTGAACCGCGCCAATGAGGCGAGAAAGGACAAGCGGCCCATGCTCTCGGATATCCGGGAGTCCGGCGCCATCGAGCAGGACGCGGACGCGGTCATCGGCCTGCACCGGGAGGGGTACTATGACCGGGAGTGCGAGGACCCCAACGCCGCCGAGGCCATCATTTTGAAAAACCGCCACGGCCGGACAGGCGTGGTTTATCTGCGGTGGATCCCCGAGTATACCACCTATGTGAACGACGAGCGTCACCGGGACGAGGATGGATACTAAACTTCTGCCCCGGGACGGCCTTATTCTGTGTGCTGTGTCCGGCGGGGCGGACTCCATGTACCTGCTGGCAAGGCTCCGTGAGCTGGGCTATGCCGTGGCCGCGGGGCACTATAACCACAGTCTGCGGGGAGAAGAGGCGGACAGGGACGAGGCCTTTGTCCGGGACTTCTGTGCTGCCCGTGATATCCCCTTCGTCAGCGAAAAGGGGGACGTGGCCGCCTTCGCGGTGGAGCAGGGCATGGGCACGGAGGCCGCGGCCCGTACGCTGCGGTACGCCTTTTTGGAGCGGGCGGCGGATGAGCTGGGCGCGGCGGTCATCGCCACGGCCCACACCGCGGGGGACAACGCCGAGACGGTGCTGCTGCATCTGGCAAGGGGCTCCGGCCTCAAGGGCCTGGGGGGCATCCCGCCTCGCCGGGGGCGCATCGTACGGCCCATGCTGGACGTGACCCGGGCCGAGGTGGAGAGCTGGCTGAACGCGCATAATATCGGATATGTGACCGATTCCACCAATAGCGAAGACGACTATGCCCGCAACCGGGTGCGCCACGGGGCGGTGCCCGTGCTGGAATCGGTAAACCCGGCCTTTTTGCGTGCCGCCGGGCAGACGGCGGCCCTGATCCGGGAGGACGAGGCCTATTTGCGGTCTCTGGCGGAACATTTTTTGGAGCAGTACGCCGATGAGAATTCCGTGGACGCCGCGGCCCTGGCGGCCCAGCCTTGGCCGGTGGCGTCGAGAGCGGTGCGGCTCATGACGGGCCGGGGCATGGCCCTGGTCCATGTGCAGGCGGTGCTGAAAGCGGCGGCCGAGGGCGGCGCGGCGGATGTGCCGGGCCTGCGTGTGGCATCGTCCGGCGGGCGGCTGGTGTTCGGCCCGGAGGAGGCCGCGCCCATCCCGGAGAGGGCTCTGCCCGTGCCAGGGGAGGTATTCGTGCCCGAGGCGGGCAGGCTCATCCGGGCGCGAAAATTCATGGTCATGCCACGGGATGTTCACAAATCGTACAACATTTTTTACTTCCAATGTGAGAATATATGTGGTAGTATATCTGTCACCGGCCGCCGGCCGGGGGACGCTTACCGTCCCGCGGGGCGGGGCTGCACAAAAAGACTGAAACAGCTTCTCCGGGAGGCCGGCGTACCGCCTTGGAAACGGGACGGCGTACTCATCCTGCGGGATGAGGGTGGTATCCTGGCGGTGGAAGGTTTTCCTGCCGCGGAGCGGGCCTGCGCCAAAGCCGGGGACCGGGACATTATAGAAATAGAGCTGCGGCCGACGCCGGGCGAGGGAGGATGACAGGTATGCACAAAGATATCGAGCGGTATATCGCCACCGAGGAGGAACTGAAGGGCATCGTTCAGCGGCTGGGCCGGCAAATCAGCGCGGACTATCAGGGGAAGAACCCCCTGTTCGTGGGCGTGCTGCGGGGCTGCTTCATCTTCATGGCGGACCTGGTCCGGGCCTGCGACATCCCCTGTACCATCGATTTCATGGTGGTGTCCAGCTACGGCTCGGGGACAACGTCTACCGGCGCGGTGAAGATCATCAAGGACCTGACCGAGAACATCGAGGGCCGGGACGTGATCATCGTGGAGGATATCCTGGACAGCGGCAACACCCTGAGCTATCTCAAAAACTACATGATGGCCCGCAAGCCCGCTTCCATCCGCATCGTCACTCTCCTGGACAAGCCGGAGCGGCGCACCGCCCCCATCAAGGCGGACTATGCCGGTTTTACCATCCCTGACGCCTTCGTGGTGGGCTATGGCCTGGATTATAACGAGAAATACCGCAATCTTCCCTATATCGGCCTTCTGAAGCCGGAGGTCTATTCTTAATCTTCTTGAGGTATATACATGAACAATATGCCTGGCGACAACAACAATAATAACCGCTCCCCCGGGCCCGGCGGACCGGGGGGACAGGGCGGCCCCAACCGTCCCGGCGGCCCCAACAAGCGGGCCCGGGACATCGGCTTTTACGCCCTGGTGCTGGTGATCCTGCTGGCGGCCATCTTCTCCCTGACCGGGAACCAGAAGTCGGTGGAGCTGCCCTATTCCACGGTCATCGACCTGTTCGAGGCCCGGCGGGTGGAGTCCTTCGTCATGAGCGGCAACGAGCTGACGCTCTACCTGCGGGAGCCCTACGAGGGCCAGCGGGAGCTGACGCGGACCATCCGGGATGTGGACATGTTCTACAACGACCTGGGCAAGACCATCAAGGAGCAGAAGGACGCGGGCATCCTCACGGAATATGACGACAACCAGGGCTTCGTGGCCCCGTGGTGGCTGTCGTTTTTGCCCTACCTCATCGTGGTCGTGGTCTTCGGCGTGCTGTGGTACGTGATGATGAGCCGGGCCACCGGCGGCGGCGCCGGGGGCGTGGCCAAGTTCTCCAAGGCCCGGACCAAGGTGGCCCAGGAGGGCCAGACGAAAAAGACCTTCGCCGATGTGGCCGGCTGCGACGAGGAGAAGGAAGAGCTGCAGGAGGTGGTGGAATTTCTCAAAAACCCCGCCGCCTATACCGCCATGGGCGCCCGCATCCCCAAGGGCGTGCTGTTGGTGGGCCCTCCGGGCACCGGCAAGACCCTGATGGCCAAGGCCGTGGCCGGCGAGGCGGGCGTGCAGTTTTTGTCCATCTCCGGCTCCGACTTCGTGGAGCTGTACGTGGGCGTGGGCGCCAGCCGTGTCCGTGACCTGTTCGACCAGGCCAAGAAGGTGGCCCCGGCCATCATCTTCATCGACGAGATCGACGCCGTGGGCCGTCAGCGCGGCTCCGGCCTGGGCGGCGGCCACGACGAGCGGGAGCAGACATTGAACCAGCTGCTCGTGGAGATGGACGGCTTTACCAACAACGAGGGCGTCATCGTCATGGCGGCCACTAACCGGGCCGACATCCTGGACAACGCCCTGCTCCGGCCGGGCCGCTTCGACCGACAGGTCTATATCGGCCTGCCCGACGTGAAGGGCCGGGAGGCCATATTGAAGGTCCATGCCAAGGGCAAGCCCCTGGGGGACGACGTGAACCTCAACTCCATCGCCCGGGGCACCGCTGGCTTCTCCGGCGCGGACCTGGAGAACCTTTTGAACGAGGCGGCGCTGCTGGCTGTGCGGCGGCACAGGCGCTTCATCATCAACGACGACATCGACGAGGCCATATTGAAGGTGGCTATGGGTCCGGAGAAGAAGAGCCGGGTCATCACTGACAAGGAGCGGCGGCTCACCGCCTACCACGAGTCCGGCCACGCCATCGCCGCCAAGTACCTGCCCCATGTGGACCCGGTGCACTATATCACCATCATCCCCCGGGGCCAGGCCGGCGGCTTCACCCTCATGCGCCCCAGCGAGGACAAATCCTTCCAGGCCAAGAGCGATATGTTCGAGCAGATCGTCATGGCTCTGGGCGGCCGGGTGGCGGAGAAGCTGTTTTTGGACGACATCTCCACCGGCGCCTCCGGGGACATCCAGCAGGCCAGCAAGATCGCCCGTGCCATGGTCATGCAGTACGGCATGTCGGAGCGCCTGGGTCCCATCAGCTTCGACGACTCCGGCCACAGCCTCTTCATCGGCCGGGACTTCGGCACCACGAAGAGCTATTCCGAGGAGACCGCCGGCATCATCGACGAGGAGGTCAAGCACATCTTCGACGAGGCCATGACGAAGTGCGAGGAGCTCTTGACCGAGCACAAGGAGACCCTGTCCGCCGTGGCGGAGTACCTTCTGGAGCACGAGTCCATGGACGGGGCGGACTTCGACTACTTCTGCGACCACGGCTGCCTCCCGCCCAAGCAGGAACAGGCCCCCGCGCCGCAGCAGGAGCCGCCCGCGCCCGCGCAGGAAGCGCCCAAGGCGGAGACTCTCGTGGAGGAGGCTCCCGCGACGGGGGAGGACAGCTCCGCCGGGGAGGGCAAGAAGCCGGATGACCGGCCCCCGTACTGGACCGACGACATCCGCAAATAAGAAAAACGCGCAGGGCGGGCATATGCCCGCCCTGCTGAATGGAGAGGAACTATGAAGCTTGGCATCGTGGGACTGCCCAATGTGGGCAAGAGCACCCTTTTCAACGCCCTGACCAACGCCGGCGCGGAGTCGGCCAACTACCCCTTCTGCACCATCGACCCCAACGTGGGCGTGGTGGCCGTGCCCGACGAGCGGCTGGACTATCTTGCGGAGATGTATCATCCCAAGAAGTTCACCCCCGCCACCATCGAGTTCGTGGACATCGCGGGCCTGGTGAAGGGCGCATCGAAGGGCGAGGGCCTGGGTAACAAGTTTTTGGGCAACATCCGGGGCACCGACGCCATCATCCATGTGGTGCGCTGCTTTGACGACGCCAACATCGTCCGCCACGAGTGCTCCACCGACCCCAAGGGGGACATCGAGACCGTGGACCTGGAGCTGGTGATGGCGGACCTGGAGATGGTCCAGCGCCGGTTCGAGAAGGCCCAGAAGTACGTAAAGAGCGGCGACAAGAAGTACGCCAAAGAGGCGGACCTCATGGAGCGGCTGGCCGCCTGGCTCAACGAGGGCAGGTCCGCCCGCAGCTTCCCCTGCGAGGGAGATGAGGCGGAGATGGTGGCCCAGTCCGACCTTCTGAGTCTCAAGCCCGTCATCTACGCCGCCAACATGGACGAGGACGGCTTCGCAAACGCCGGGCAGAGCCCCTATTTCCAGCAGGTGAAGGCCATCGCCGACGCCGAGGGGAGCATGGTGCTGCCGGTATGTGCCCGGTTCGAGCAGGACATCGCCGAGCTGGACGACCCGGCGGACCGGGAGATGTTCATGGAGGAGCTGGGCATCCGGGAATCCGGCCTGGAGCGGCTCATCAAGTGTTCCTATGAGCTGCTGGGACTCATCAGCTTTTTGACCTGCGGGCCGGATGAGTGCCGGGCCTGGACCATAACCCGCGGAACCAAGGCCCCTCAGGCCGCCGGGAAGATCCACACCGACTTCGAGCGGGGTTTCATCCGGGCCAACATCATCGCCTTCGAGGATCTGAAGGCCTGCGGCAGCGAGGCCGCCGCCCGGGAGAAGGGTCTTCTCCGGGCCGAGGGCAAGGAGTACGTCATGCAGGACGGAGACGTGACCCACTTCCTGTTCAATGTCTGAGCGCGTCCGCTGGCTGGACGGCTGGCGGGGGCTGGCCTGCTGGCTGATGATCGGCTATCACCTCTTTTTCGACTGCGTCATGTTCGGGTGGCTGCCGGAAAACGCTACGGGCTGGTGGCCGGTATACCTCACTCAGCGGTTCATCGCGCTCTCCTTCATCTTCCTCTGCGGCGTCAGCGCCCGGTTCACCCGCTCCAACCTGCGCCGGGGGCTCATCACCGCCGGGGCCGCTGCCATCGTCGTGGCGGCCAGCTTCCTCGTGGACGCGCCTATTCGGTATGGCATGCTGGAATTTTTGGCATGCGCCATGATCGTGTGGCACTTTTGTGGGAAGTATATTGATAAGGTGCCGCAGAAGGCCGCGCCCTGGCTGTGGGCGGCGCTGTACGTCGTCACCCGCGTCGTCGCCTACGGCGTCACGGTGGGGCCCAGGTGGCTCTATCCCCTGGGCCTGCGGCCCCGGGGATTCGTGTCCTACGACTGGGTGCCCTTTTTCCCCAACATCTTCATGTTCTTTCTGGGTGCATGGTTCGGGAAACGGCTGCTGGCCGCGCCAAAGGACAGCCGCCTGCGCACCCTGGGCGCACCCCGGGTGCTGGAATGGACAGGGAAGAGGACGCTCATCATCTACCTCGTCCACCAGCCGGTGCTCTACGGCGCCTGCTGGGCAGTGAGCAAGATGCTGGGCTGAGGAAAGGCTGGTTATCTTTCCGATGAATGCAATCCCTCAGTCAGCGCTTCGCGCTGCCAGCTCCCTTTGCACAAGGGAGCCTTCCATAATGTGTGCCTGCGGCACGAAAAATCAGGTTCAAATTACAGCGATTCGCGGCAAAGCGGTTGACAACCGCCCTGGAGCGCTTGATACTATGACCGACCGCCAGGGTCATACCCTGTTGGGGAATAAAACAGGAGGAATTACAGAAATGACGGAAGAGAAGAAAAACCTGCGGGGGGGGGGTACCCCGGAATTAAACGACGCTGCACTGGGCGATGACGCCCTGGCGGCTGTTTCCGGGGGACTGGACCCGTATAAGCCCGGCGGTGGGCGGAAGACGCAGATGGCGAAAGATGCCCTGGACTGGGTGGATGAAGACACCAAGAAGGATAGTATGGTGTAACGGCCATAAGCCATGAGCGAAGAAAAGGCGTTCAGCGGCTAAAAGCGCCTCTTGACAACGGTTTTTGACCGTGCTATATTGCATGAGAACAAAGGCGATGACGGGAATTGCACCGGGAAACGCCCCACAGAGAGGGAGAGTCAGAGGCTGGAAGCTCTCCTGGGAGACGGCCCACGCGCTGACCATCCCCGAGCCGCGGGACCCAAAGGATGACGAGTAAGCCCCGCCGCGTGACGCCCGTGAAGCGTTTTGAGTGAAAGTTTAGGGTGGGACCGTGTGTATTTTACGCACCCCTGGCGCATGTCAGGGGTGTTTTGTTTTTACGGAGGAGGACATTATGGAATTCAACTTCAGCGACGCCGAATACAAAAAGATGTACCGGCACACCACCAGCCATGTGCTGGCCCAGGCGGTGAAGCGCCTGTACCCCCAGGCCAAGCTGGCCATCGGCCCGGCCATCGAGGACGGGTTCTATTACGACATCGACATCGAAAAGCCCTTCACCCCCGAGGACCTGGAGGCCCTGGAGGCGGAGATGCGCAAGATCTGCAAGGAGAAGATAAAACTGGAGCGTTTCGAGCTGCCCCGGGAGGAGGCTATCGCCTTCATGCAGGAGCGGAACGAGCCCTATAAGGTGGAGCTCATCCAGGACCTGCCCGAGGACGCGGTCATCAGCTTCTATAAGCAGGGGGACTTCACGGACCTGTGCGCCGGGCCCCACCTGGACTCCACCGGCCGTATCAAGGGCAACGCCATCAAGCTCACCACCGTCAACGGCGCCTACTGGCGGGGCGACTCCAGCCGCCCCATGCTCCAGCGCATCTACGGCACCTGCTTCCCCTCCAAGGCGGAGCTGGACGAGTACCTGGCCCGCATCGAGGAGGCCAAGAAGCGGGACCACCGGAAGCTGGGCCGGGAGCTGGGCCTGTTCGCCTTCCGGGATGAGGCCCCCGGTTTCCCCTTCTACCTGCCCAAGGGCATGGTGCTGAAAAACACCCTGATAGACTACTGGCGCCAGGTCCATAAGAAGTGGGACTACCTGGAGATCAGCACCCCCCAGATCATGAAGCGCACCCTCTGGGAGACCTCCGGCCACTGGGACCACTACAAGGACAACATGTATACCACGGTCATCGACGAGGAGGACTTCGCCATCAAGCCCATGAACTGCCCCGGCAGTATCCTGGTCTATGACCTGGAGCCCCATTCCTACCGTGATCTGCCCCTGCGCTACGGCGAGCTGGGCCTTGTGCACCGGCATGAGCTCTCCGGCGCGCTGCACGGCATGTTCCGCGTGCGCTGCTTCACCCAGGACGACGCCCATATCCTGCTGGCCAAGGACCAAATCAAGGACGAGGTCATCCGCATCGCCCAGCTCTTCGACGAGGTCTACACCCTCTTCGGCCTGCCCTATACCATAGAGCTTTCCACCATGCCCGAGGACCATATCGGCTCCGTGGAGGACTGGGACATCGCCACCGCGGCCCTGGCCGACGCTATCACCAGCATCGGCAAGACCTATGAGATCAACCCCGGCGACGGCGCCTTCTACGGCCCCAAGCTGGACTTCCATATTGAGGACTCTCTGGGCCGTACCTGGCAGTGCGGCACTATCCAGCTGGACTACCAGCTGCCCGGCCGGTTCGATCTGGAATATGTGGGCGCCGACGGGGAGAAGCACTGCCCCGTCATGATCCACCGGGTGGTTTTTGGCTCCATCGAGCGGTTCATCGGCGTCATCACCGAGCACTTTGCCGGCGCGTTCCCCACCTGGCTCAGCCCCGTGCAGGTGAAGATCCTGCCTATCACGGACCGGAGCATGGACTACGCCAAGGAAGTGGCCGCGAAGCTGGAGGCCGCGGGCGTGCGCACCGAGGTGGATACCCGCAACGAGAAGCTGGGCTTCAAGATCCGGGAGGCCCAGATGGAGAAGGTCCCCTACAAGCTGGTTGTGGGCGACAAGGAGGCCGCTGAGGGCACCGTGGCCGTCCGCACCCGGGACGCCGACAAGGGCGCCATGCCGCTTGCCGACTTCATGGCGAAGCTTGAGGAAGAGATCGCTACCAAGTCCAAAACTTCACTTTTTTGACATGGCATAATCGGACAAGTCCCCTCGTAGACTAGTGATAGTCTGCGAGGGGGTTTTGTCGTTATGAGTCGAGCAAGAAAAAAGCTGTGCCTGTCCCTGGCGGTGCTGTTCGCTATCAACATTTTGTTCATTGTCCTGGCCCAGAGCGCCCAGGCGGTGACGTACCAGAAGGGCTCCACCGGCTCCGTGGTCACCACCATACAGGACAAGCTGTCCCGCTGGGGCTATTATTCCGGGAAGGTGGACGGCGTATATGGGTCCAAGACCGTGGAGGCCGTGAAGTACTTTCAGCGGAAAAACGGCCTTGCCGTGGATGGCAAGTGCGGGCCCAAGACCCTGGCGGCCCTGGGCGTCAATGTGAGTACTACCAATCAGAGCACGTCGGGGGACGTGGACCTGCTGGCGAGGCTCATCTCCGCCGAGGCGAGGGGGGAGCCCTACACCGGCCAGGTGGCTGTGGGCGCGGTGGTGTTGAATAGGGTGAAGAGCCCGGCGTTCCCAAGTTCCATCTCCGGAGTCATCTATCAGTCGGGGGCCTTCTCCTGCCTCCAGGACGGCCAGTTCTGGAAGCCGGTGGCCGACAGCGCCTATCGGGCGGCCCGGGACGCTCTGAACGGGTCCGACCCCTCCGGGGGTGCCCTGTACTATTTCAACCCCGCCACCGCCACCAGCAAGTGGATATGGTCCCGGCCCCTGATCACCGTGATCGGCAAGCATCGATTCTGCGCCTGATGACCCTCTCTATGAGAGGGTCATTTTGCCCGCCGGCGGGGGAGAAAAAATTTTCAAAAAAGCCGCGAAAAGGTGTTGACAAACGGCGGTTTGGATGGTATATTAGCAAAGCGCCTCGCGGGGAGGCCCGCGGCGCGCGTGTACCTTGTAAATTAAACAATGCAAA